>CP016211.1:15982500-16040666 GCA_001931535.1 Minicystis rosea | reverse complement strand
AGCGTTCCCCGTCGCACATTGGGACAAGTACGAGCCTGTGCGCTTCCTCGGCGAGGGCGCGATGGGCCGCGTGTTCTTGGCGCGCGATCGCAGGCTCGGCCGCGAGGTCGCCATCAAGCTCTTCTTCGACGAGGGGCCCGAGCACGTGCGCCGCATGCTGAGCGAAGGGCGCGCGCAGGCCCGCGTCGATCACCCGCGTGTCTGCAAGGTGTACGAGGTCGGCGAGATCGAGGGCCGCGTGTACATCGCCATGCAGATGATCCACGGCGAGCCCTTCGGCGCCGTCGCTGCAGCGCTCACCGTCGAGCAAAAGGCCATGTTGGTCCGCGACGCGGCGCTCGGCGTGCACGAGGCCCACAAGGCGGGGCTCATCCATCGCGACATCAAGCCGGGCAACATCCTCGTCACGCGCACCGACGACGGCGCATTCGCGCCGTACGTGATGGATTTCGGCCTCGCACGCGATCACGGTACGGGCAGCGCCACCGAGACTGGCGCGGTCGTCGGCACGCCGCGCTACATGTCGCCAGAGCAGGCCCGCGGGGAGGTCAGCCGGCTCGACCGCCGCGCCGACGTCTACTCGCTCGGCGCCACGCTCTACGAGGTCATCACCGGCGAGCCGCCGATCCCCGGCGATCACGCGCTGGAAGTGCTCGCCGCGATCGCGACCTACGAGCCGAGAACGCCCAGATCCATCGACCGCCACATCCCGGCCGATCTGGAGGCCATCACCCTCAAGTGCCTGGAGAAAGATCGCACCCTCCGCTACGACTCCGCGCGCGCCCTGGCCGAGGATCTCGACCGCTTCCTCCACGGCGATCCCGTGCTCGCGCGGCGCGTGGGCCTGGTCTACCGCGCGCGCCGGCAGATCATGCGGCACCGCCGCGTGGCCGCGGCCCTCGCCGTCGCGCTCGTGGGCATGGTCACCGCGCTCGCGTGGGTCCTCGTCGTGCGCGCAGAGTCGGCAGATCGCGAGAGGCTCGCGCGCAGATTCACCGAGCAGGTCGAGCACATCGAGGCGATGGCCCGCTACAGCGCACTCTCGCCGGCGCACGATACCCGCGCCGACGAGCGCGCGTTGCGCACGAAGATGGACGCGCTGGCAGCCGAGATCGCCCGCGCAGGCAAGGCGGCCCAAGGCCCTGGGCTCTATGCGCTGGGCCGCGGGCACCTCGCGCTGGGCGACGACGACAAGGCGATCGTGGCGCTCCAAGCGAGCCGGGACCACGGCTTCCGCGAGCCCCGCACGGCGTATGCGATCTCGCTCGCATTGGGGCGCGTCTACGCCGCCAAGATCCGCGAGGTCGAGCGGATCGAGAGGCCCGACCAACGCGACGAGGCGAAGCGCGAGATCGAGCAGAGATACCGAGATCCGGCGCTCGTGTATCTGCGCGAGAGCCGAGGGGCCGACGTGCCGTCCGAGGGCTACGTGGCCGCGTGGATGGCCTTCTACGAGAAGCGCTACGACGACGCGCTGCACGCGCTGGACGAGGCGGGCGCGGGAATGCCGTGGTTTTACGAGGTGCCGTGGCTCCGCGGTGACATCCTCGCGGTGCGGGCCCGCGAACGATGGAACCACGCGGATGGAGCGGGGGCGCTGGCCGATTACGACGCGGGCCGCCGGGCGTATGCGGCGGCCCAGGCCGTTGGTGAGAGCGTGCCTTCGATCTACGAGGCGGAGGCGTCGCTCGAAGCCGACGCGATGTACCTGGACCTCTACCGCCGGGGCGACGACGTGGAGGCGTGCTTCCGGCGTGGGGCCGAGGCTTCTTCCCGAGCTTCGCTCGTCGCGCCCGACAGGGCGACCGCGCTCGTGCTCGACGCTCGTCTTCACCGTCAGATGGCGGAGTACCGCGTCACGCGGGGCGCCGCCGCCGACGACCTCATCGAGAGGGCCGTCACGGCCGCCGAGCGTGCGCTCACGATTTCGCCGAACCTCGCGGAGGCGCAACGCATGCTCGCATGGGCCTTGTGGCAGCGTGGCGCTGCACGCCAGAGCAAGAACCAAGATCCAAGCGCCGATCTCCGCGAGGCGAGCCTCGTTCTCGACCGGATCGTTCCCAAGGAGCGTGACGCGGCCTTCCACGTCGAGCGCGGCTTGGTCTTCAAGGTATGGGCCGACTACGAAGAACAGGCCGGCCGTGATGAGCTCGAGCACCGCAGCGCGTCGATCGACGCCATGCTCGCCGCGACCGAGATCGACGATCAACTCATCTCTGCTTGGCTCAACCTGGGCACGAACCTGTTGCTGCGCGCTTCGCGCCCTCGCGCCCCCAAGCCGGACGCCGATCTGCACGACGCCGTCGCCGCGCTCGACCGAGCGCGCGCGCTGAGCCCTCAGCATGTCGTGGTGCACCACGACAGCGGCCAGGTGCACGATCTCTTGGCTCAGCGCGCCGTGGCACAGGGGCTGGATCCACGTCCCGAGCTCGACGCGGCGTTGGAGAGCTACGAGCGCGGCGTCGCTGTGAGCCCTGGGCTACCGGCGCTTCTTGCCTCCAAGGGCAACACCTTGCTTCAGCGCGCGCGCGCGACGTGGGATAGGGGTGGCGACCCCGGCCCCTTCGTCGAACAGGCTCGCTCGACGTACGCACGGATCGTCGAAGCTGCGCCCGACCTGGGCCTCGGCTACCTCAACCTGATATGGGCGTTCGCCGCGCGCGCGTCCTACGAGAGCGCGCGCGGCGAAGACGTTGGCTCCTCCGTGCGCTCCGCCGAAGATGCGTTCATGAAGGCCGTTTCGCGGACCCCCGACGATCCGGCGCCGTGGGTGAACCTCGGCACGGCGCGTGGCATCGAGGCGGCGTTCTTGCTGCACCAAGGGCGCGACCCGAGCGCTGCGGCGGATGCGACGGTGAAGGCGCTGGAGCATGCGCTCTCGCGGACCCCGAACGACCCGGAGCCGATCACCCGCCTCGGCGAAGCGCTCTCGGTGAAGGCGTGCTTTCTGGCAGAGAAGGGGCGCGCGGCCGAGGCCGACTTCACACGGGCGAGCGACGCTTTGAACAAGGCGACGACCCTCGCGCCCGAGATCGCCGACGCGTTCATGGCGAGCGCGCTGCTCCATCGAGACTGGGCCAGGTGGGAGCATCGTCAGGGCCGCGATCCCGGCCCTCGTCTCGCGGGCGGCCTCGCGAAGGTGAGCCGCGTCGACGTGCTGCGCCCTGGTTTTCCCGATGCGACCGCGCTGCGCGCGAGCCTGCTCTTGGCGCAGGCCGAGGTGGCCGGCGCCGAGACGGGGCGGAGGCTCGCTGCGGACGCATTGCAAGCGTTCAATCGGGCGCTCCACGACAACCCCAACCTGGAGCGTGCGTGGGGCAGAGAGCGCGCGCGTGCGGTTTCGCGCGCTACGGCGTCACGTTGATGGTGCCGCGTCCCCCTGCGTCGCTGATCGGCGGGCTGGCCGAGGCCGAGGTAGAAAACTGCTGGATGGCATCCAGCTTCCAGGTGGATGAGCCCGTCTCCAGCACCTCGTAAACCTGGAAGGTGTACTCGTTGTTTCCGTTTCGGGACGGGCCGAAGAGATCTGTGTCGCGCTTGCCCTGGGTCTTGGCCTCGACCCGGAATCCGACCCATCTGTCGTCGTCGGTGCTGGTGGCGACCTTGTGCTTCGGGGTGACATCGAGTGTTGGAGGGGCGGTGCCGGCGCTCGTGAACTTGAAGTCTCGCATGACTGCTCCTGTCGTCAGCGTATCTACTTTCCTGCGGGGGGCTCAACCATCCCGAGCAACGGCTGTACCTGATGCGCGCTTGGGAGAGAGAGCGGGCTTTGCGTCAGGTCCGGCCGTTCGACGCGTCGACGGGTGGACTTCGACGCGTCGAAGGGACGGCTTCGACGCATCGAATCGAGGCGTAGCGCCACTGGATCGTGGGATTGGGGGCGACGACGGATGGCATCGCGCGTGCAAAACCGTGGCATCGCACCCCGAAAGGAGCACGACCATGACTGCAAATGCATCCGTCGCCGAAGGCCAGCCTGTTTACAGCTTCACCACGCAAAACGCCGGGCAATGCCCGGGGACCGCGACTGGCAACATGCCGTCGTCCCCGGCGGTCTCGCTCGTTTCGATCAACGGCTCCACCGACCTGTCCAACGTCATCGTCGGGCCGAGCGGCGCTTACGTGAAGACGATCGGCTACCGCCTGTTCGACGGCATCGCGCGCAGCGGTGAGCTGATCGTGGACGGTCAAGGCCCCATGGGGATGGGCTCGGGGAGCCTGAAGATCACCGTCACGACGGCCAACGGCACGCACGACCTCTCGCTGACCAGCTCGAAGTTCGGCGAGCACACCGACAAATTCGCCGACAACGCGCCGATTACCCAGATCGTCTGGGAGCACACGTGATGGGCTAAACCCCAACCCCGCTGAAGATGTGTCGATAATTGCGTCGCGAGCGACCCGCCGCGAGGGCGGCCGACCGAGGAATCCTCAGCGATTTTGAGGGAGGCCAACCGACGCGACGGGACGCGCAGCAGCAATTATCGACACATCTTGAGTCCGTCTCTCGGGATAGGCTCCTATGCGCAACGTCCGGCCACGAGGGACGGTGTTCGCCCTCGTGGCTTCAACGCAGATCCTCTTATCGCGCCATCGCTCACCTCGCTCCCCACCGTCAGAGATCTGCGATCGAGAACGCCATCGACAGTAACAGAACCTAACCCACCTTCAGCTCTTTCGTCCGCCGCTTCAGCGCGCGCGCCGACACCTCGAGCGTGCGCGCCGTCGCCTCGACGTCGCCCCCGTGCGCTTCGTACGCCGCTGCGATCTCGGGTCCGCTCAGATCCATCACCGTGCGAATCCCGGGGTGCTTCTTGAGCAGGTCGTACATCGACGGCCTCGGGATGCCGAGCTTGTCGGCCGCTGCTTGCAGGTCCCACGCGGCCTCGCGTAGCGCCGCGCGAAGCTCGTCTTCGCTCACGTCGGCGGGGCGCCGGCGCGGCTGCGGATCGTTCTCGCGCGGCGGCGGCGGATCGTTCTCGCGCGGCGGCGGCGGATCGTTCTCGCGCGGCGCATCGCCGAGCCACGCATCCTGCGCGATGTGCGCATGCCCGCGATGGCCGATCACGAGCTGCCGCGCCACGTTGCGCAGCTCGCGGACGTTGCCCGGCCACGGATGGTGAACGAGGCGGGCCATGAGCGCGGGCGGAAGCCAAGGATCGGCGCGCGGGTCTCGGAGCACGAGCCTTTGCCCTTCACCAAGGCGCGAAAGCTCTTCGCGCGCGAAGCGGTAGAACAAGGGCCCGATGTCCTCGCGCCGCTCGCGCAGCGGGGGCACGCGGATCTCGTAGCCGGCCAGGCGGTGCAGGAGCGGCGCCTTGAACTGGCCCTTCTGGATCTGCTCTTCGAGCTTCGCGTCCGTCGCGGCGACGACGCGCACGTCGACGGCGACGGGCATCTCGGCGCCTACGGGGACCACCTCGCCCGTTTCGAGCGCGCGCAAGAGCATCACTTGCACCTCGGGCGGCGCCTCGCCGATCTCGTCCAAGAAGAGCGTCCCGCCGCGCGCCGCGCGCCAATATCCCTCGCGATCCTGCGTCGCGCCCGTGAACGCCCCGCGCTTCTGCCCGAACAGCTCGGCGGCGGCCAGCTCGCGCGACAATGCTCCGAGGTTGACGCCGATGAAGGCACCTCGCGCTCGGGGGCTCTTCTCGTGGATGGCGCGCGCGACCAGCTCTTTGCCACTGCCGGTCTCGCCGCGGATGAGCACCGGCACGTCGACGTCGGCCACCTGCATGATGTGCCGGCGTACCTCGGCGATGCCCGTGCTCTGCCCGACCATCCCCAGCGCGTCGCCGCCCTCGTCGCGCTGCGGGGGCGCCATGTGCAGCACCAAGGCGATGCGATCGAAGAGGGCGAGCGCGACGCCGCGGGTGATGGCCTCGTGCGAGATCGCGAAGCTCGGACGCGCGACGCCCTCGATCGTCACCTCGTTGCCCTGCGCCACGATCGTCACCCCGCCTTCTTTGCCGGGCACGAAGCGCACGGGCCGACGGCTCACGAAGGGATCGGCGAGCGGCGCGCCGAGCGCCTCGGCGGGCCGCGCAAACTCGGGCTCGTTGCGCGAGAGCGCGACCTCGCGGCCCGCGGCGAGACCAAGCAAGAGCAGGCGATCGCCCACCCGCTCCGCGTTCGGGTGCGACGCGATCGTCAGCGCGGGCACCGCGCGGAGAGCGCTGCTGGATCGGGCGCTGCGATCGAGGGTCGACGCGTCGGCGGTCACGGCTCGAGGAAGTTTAGCGTGCAGCCGATGCAAACGGGTTCGCGAAGTCGAGGAAGATCGCCCGAGCGCCGAGAGTGAATGTAAGCAGAAGGCGATTGCGAGACCCGCGCTTCCTGCGCCGCGGGAGCGTGGAATGAGACGCCAGCTCGCCCGATTTCCTTGCGCGTCCCCGCCTCAGCACACAATGCTCCATCCACGATGGCGGGCACCGCCCCCATCCCCACGAGCCCCTTCATGACCGAAGCAGCACGCCTCGATCCAGAAGCCAGACTCCGCGCCGAGGTCGAGCGCGCCGTCGCGCCTTACGTGGGTGTCGCCTCGCCCGCGATGCTCGCCAAGATGCGTGAGCTCGCAGAGCGCTATTACCGCGAGCACCCCGAGGCAGCGCGCGTCCTCCACATGCTCGATCCCGGGCAGCCTCTGCAGAGCGGGACGGTGGCGCTCGCACCGGAAGACGACGAGGCCCAAGCCGCAACCCGCGTGAAGGGGGCGTGAGCATGGCCCCCGAGCTGCACATCGCCGCGCGGCCGGCGGCAAACGATGGTGAGGAATCGAGCGCCCCTTCGAGCGCCGATTCCGCGAGGAAGCTGCCGCCGCTCTCGACCGAGCAGCAGCAGCTCGTCCAGATGGGGTTGCGCATGGTCGAGCGGTGCGCCGATGAGGTCGCGCGCCGCCATCGCGACCTCGCCACCGCGGAAGAGCTGCTCGCGATCGGTGCCCTTGCCTTGCACGAAGCCGCCCTCGCCTACCGCGAAGATCGGCACCCGAGCTTTCTCCACTTCGCCAAGCGCCATGTGCACGGGCGCATGCTCGACGCCATTCGCACCGAGCACTTCTCGCTCCGCGCCCGCGTCGAGCACGCCATGGAGCGGGCCTTCTGCCGCTTCCAAAGCCACCAGACCTTGGACCTCAATCTGTTCGCCGACGACGAAGAGAAGCTCCTCGACGGCGCCCGCCGCGGCTGCGCCGACGCGCTCGCGGCGACCTTTCTCGCCGGCTTGCTCGAAGCGCAACAGGCGACCCCGGAAGAGGCCGTGGCCGAGCTCGAAGGACGACAGACCACGCTCGCCTCGCTGCAAAGCGCCCTAGCCACGCTCCATCCCGATGAGCAGACAACGATTCAGCTCATGTACGATGCAACCGCGGTGAGCCCCGCGCTCTCCAGAGGAACGCAGCATGGCCGACGAGTTCGATCCAGTCCGTTATCGCGAGGTGATTGCGCCGCAGATCCTGCGCCAACAAGAGGCGTGGATGCGCGAAGCCTCCGACTCGGACGAGGTGATCGGCAATCCCGCCATGGCCGCCGTCGGCGATGTCGTCCAGTTGTGGATGCTTGGCCGCGCGGACGAAGCAAACCCGATCCTCGCCCACGCGATCCGTCGGATCGCGCTGAGCACGTCGCGCGACGAGGACTTCGGCGACACCGAGTTCTGGCAATCGCAGCGCGCGGCCACCCACGCGCTCGCGCTCTGGATGGCAGGGGAGTCAGAGCCGCGCGAGCTCCACGAGGCCGCCGCCGAGCGCATGCTCGTCGCCCTTCCGCTCCTCGCGGTGCGCGAGAAGCTACGCGAGCTGCGCTACTTCGCGTTTGGCTACCTGGCCGAGTACCTGCGTAGCTGCGTGGAGTCCGACACGGCCGCGGCCGGGTGCGCGCGCTACGAGGCGTTCCTCGCCGCGGGCAAGCCCGAGCCGGCGGGCTCGAAGCTGGCCTACGCGTACTGCTGCGCGGTGCGCGATCACGGCCGCGTCTCGAAGCAGGCCATCGCCGCCGGCGAGAAGGTGCTCAAGAACATGGGCTACCGGACGTGGGTGCAGCACGGTCAGTGGTCCACGCTCGGGATGTGGATGACGTGCGTGTGGGGCCAGGTGGCGGGCACCTCGCCGCTCGAGGTCATCACCAGCGCCTACGATTTCGTCCCCGCCAGCGTGCGCGAGCGCGCGGCATCGTTTCTTCCGCTGCGCTGAGCATCGAGCTCCCCCGCGAACACCGCGCAAGCTGAGAGCGCTGCGCCGCCGCCCAGGAGCAGTATCGCGCTCAGGGTGACGGAGCGCAGGTCGGGTGGGCGAGAGCGTGCTCGACGACGATTGCATCGGCTCGCCCGCACTGGGAAGCCGCAGACAACCCGAAGGATCCCTATGAGCAAGAGCGCCACCGGAGCGAAAAGAACCAAGACGAACCCTCGACCCGCCGCCAAGAAGGGCGCGGCCGCCGAGAAGCCCAAGCCCACGGCCAGGAAGCCCGCCGCCAAGACGAAAGTCGCCGCGAAGGCTCCGAGGCCCACCGGCAAGGCGAAAGCCGCCGGGAAAGCCAAGCCCGCCGCCAAGAAGGCGACTGCAAAGAAGACGGCCGCCGGGAAGTCGGTCGCAAAGAAGCCCGCCCGACCCGCCGTGAAGACGGGCTCCGCGAGCGAGATGGCGCTCGAGGACAAGGTCGTCCTCGACGACTCGGTGACGCCCGAGGTCTTCGCCGCGGGCGTGGAGGAGTATGGCTGGCCGCTGGTCGCGGAGCATCCGGCCACGAGCAGCTCGAACTACGAGCAGGTCTACGCCCTCGGCGAACGCGGAGAGACCAAGGCCTACTATGTCGAGGACCAGTTCGTGAGGGTCCGGTACGTCGTCACCCGCGGACCGGAAGCGCGCGCCGTCGCCGATGGGGTGCGATACGCGTTCGCCCATGCCGACACGGAGAGGCTCCTCGAAGCCGCGGAGGAGGACGGCGATCTCCAGACCATGGTCGACTGGCTGATGAGCTCGACCGTGCTCGGTGACCACGCCGGACACGAGCGGCTTCGGGCGCTCGTCGAACGGCGCCTCGCTCACCCGAGCTCGGCGGTCCGGCGCGCGGCGCTCATCTCCGTGAGCTGGCTCGAGTGGCCCGATTTTCGAAGGACCGTCGAGCGGCTGGCGGAAGAAGACCCGCACGAGGATGTCCGCCGGGACGCCTCCTCGCTGGCGGAGTCCTACGCGCTTCGGGCTCAGGGCAAGCTCTGAGAGGAGACACGCATCTCTCGGCGGGGTGAGGACCAAGCCGGCATCAGCCCCGTGCAGCTCTCCCTCTGCAAGAAGAACAACGTCGGGGTGGCCCTCGAGATCGCGCGGACCGCGCGCGGCATCCTCGACGGAACGGCATCCTGCTCGACGACCCGGTCGTCCGCCACATGCTGAACCTCGAGAGCGTGTGCACCTACGAGGGCACGAACGAGGTGCACACGCTCATCCTCGGGAACGCGCTGACCGGCCACGACGCGTTTTGAAGCGCGCGCGGATCGCCCGCTCCTACGGGCGATCCCACCCCGTGAGGAGCGCCGCCGTTCCACCGGAGAGGGTGGTGTCGACGAAGCGCTGCGACGCCCACATCTTGTTCGGGAACGAGGGAGGGACCGCGCTCACGGCGTCGAGCTTCGCGATCTGCTCCTTCGAGAGCACGACCTTCGCCGAGGCGAGGTTGTCGACGAGCTGCGCGTGCGTGCGCGCCCCGAGGATCGGAAAGACCTGGGGGTCCCGGCTCTTCACCCACGCGAGGGCGACCTGCGAGGCCGAGACGCCCACTTCCTTCGCGACCCCGAGCACCACCGGGACGATCGCGTCGGCGCGCGGACCGAGGTAGCCCCCGGCCCAATCCCGGCGCGTCGAGCCCTGCGTCCCGTCGTGGAACTTCCCCGCGAGCACGCCGGCCGCGAGCGGCGACCACGTGAGGACGGGCAGCCCGAAGCTCTTCGCCATCGGGAGGAGCTCGTGCTCGACGCTGCGCTCGAGCAGGCTGTACTCGATCTGGATCGCCGAGAACGCGCTCTTCGCGTGGGCGGTCGCCCACGTGTTCGCCCGCGCGACGACCCACGCCGGCGCATCGGAGACGGCGATGTGCAGCACCTTGCCCGCGTGAACGAGCTCGTCGAGCGCCGACATCACGTCCTCGACCGGCGTCGTGTGGTCCCAGATGTGGACTTGGTACAGGTCGATGTAATCGGTGCGGAGGCGCCGGAGGCTCCCCTCGAGCGAGCGTCGCAGGTTCTTTCGATGGTTGCCCCAGCCGTTGGGATCGCCGGGGATGGTGGAGAGCGAGTACTTCGACGCGACGACGAAGCGGTCGCGGTTCTTCTCGATGAGCGCGCCGAGGTGCGTCTCGGCGGCGCCACCTTGGTAATTGCAGGCGGTGTCGAAGAAGTTCCCGCCCGCCTCGACGTAGGCGTCGAACATCTTGGAGATCTCCTCCGCCGTCGCCCCGAAATTCCACGCGTCACCGAAGGTCATGGTGCCGAGGCACAGTTCGGAGACGCGAAGGCCCGTGTTGCCGAAGAGCTTGAGCTTCATGCGCCAGACGATGCGTCGCGCGCGCCGCCGTGAGTAGACGGCGCGTACGACACAGGCCGTTCATGGGTGCTATACAGTCGGCGTCATGCGCGCCGGCGACCCGTTCGAGGGGCTCCACGTGTTCCTCGCGGTCGCGCGCCGGAAGAGCTTCCGCGCCGCCGCGAAGGACCTCGGCGTCACCGCCGGCGCCGTGAGCCAATCGATCCGCGCGCTCGAGGGCCGCGTCGGCTTACCGCTCTTCCAGCGCACCACGCGGAGCGTGGCGCTCACCGAGGCGGGACAGTCGTTGTTCTCGCGGCTCGGGCCGGCGCGCGACGCGATCGGCGCGGCCCTCGACGCGCTCGCGGGTTTGCGCGATCGGCCTGCGGGGCTCCTCAAGCTGACGGTGCCGCACAAGGCGGTGCCGTTCTTCATCGAGCCCGTCCTGCCGCGCATGCGCGAGGAGCACCCGGACGTCACCATCGAGGTCTCGGTCGACGACGCCTTCGTCGATCTCGGCAAGGGGGGCTTCGACGCGGGCATCCGCATCGGCGAGTCGGTCGCCGTAGACATGGTGGGCGTGCGGCTCTCGGAGGATCTGCGCTGGCACGTCGTCGGCGCGCCGACCTATTTCGCGAAGCACGGTCACCCTGCGGCGCCGCGCGACCTGCTCCGCCACGCCGCGATTCGCTATCGCCCCCTGGGAACGGGGGCGATCTATCGCTGGGAGCTCGTGGACGGAGCGCACCCCGTCGTGGTCGACGTGCCGGGCCCGATCACGGTGAACGACGGCGAGCTCGCGCTCGAGCTCGCGCGCCGAGGGCTGGGCCTCGTCTACGCGCCCGACTTCCAGATCACGCGCGACGTCGCCGAGGGGACGCTGGTGCCGACGCTCGACGCCTACGCTCCGACGAGCGCCGGCATCTTTCTCTACTTCTCCGCCGGCGCCCAAACGCAGCCGAAGCTCCGCGCGTTCATCGACGTCTTGCTCGCCGTACGGCGCGAGGCGACCTCGGGGCCGCCGGCGCCGAAGCATCGCGCGCCGCGGCCGCGCGGGGCGGCACGCGGCCAGCAAAGTCCCTGAGGAACGTTCCTCGCGCGCGGATACGGCGCGGGCAACGAGGCGGGCGTCGTGCGCTCCAGACACTTCCGACGGCGGCATGTCGTGCACCTCACGACACGACGGCCCTGCTGCTCTTTCACGACGTGCGGCTTCTCCTCGACGACGTCGTGGACGACGTCGAGCTCGATGCGCCGGCTCTCCTTGCGCCCCACCTCACGCGGAGACGGCCACCGACGGCATCAAGCCCCAGACCCAAGAGGTGCTGGCCGCCGGCCGCCAGCGAGGCACGCGCCCCACCGAGAGATTTCTCTCGGTGGGGCGCTCGGGGGTCATTCGCAGACGCCGGTGGAGGTGTTGCAGGTGAGAGTGCCCGCGTCGTTCACAGCGAAGCAGTCAGCGTTCGTGTTGCACTCGACGCAGGTGCCGGCGATCAGCGGGTTCGAGGTGTCGCCGCACACCGCGCCCGACCCCGGATCGCCGGTGCAGCTGGTACCCGTGGGCGCCGGGTCGAAGTAGGGCGTCGCCGGGCCCCCGGACGTGTCACACGCCGGGTTGATGAGGCAAGCCGAGCTCGACGTCGGCACGTCGATGACGTCGTCGGCCGACGTTACGCTCGTCGCGTTGGTGCCGGTGCACACGATCTTCTGACAGTCGCCCGGCGTCTGCAGCGCGGTCGGGGCGAACCCGGCGGGCCGGAACGCGTTGGCCGGGCATGCCGCGCTCGTCCCGGTGCACGTCTCCGCGACGTCGCATACCCCCGCCGACGCGCGGCATTGCGTGGCGCTGGGCGCGAACGCGTCGGCCGGGCAGGCGTTGGCGGTTCCGTTGCAGGTCTCGGCCACGTCGCATCCACCCGGCACGGCTGCGCGGCAGACGGTGCCCGAAGGCTGAACGGCATCCGCCGGGCACGCGTTCGCCGTGCCGTTGCAGGTCTCGGCAACATCGCATCCACCCGGCACGGCTGCGCGGCAGACGGTGCCCGAAGGCTGAACGGCATCCGCCGGGCACGCGTTCGCCGTGCCGTTGCAGGTCTCGGCCACATCGCATCCACCCGACACGGCTGCGCGGCAGACGGTGCCCGAAGGCTGAACGGCATCCGCCGGGCACGCGTTCGCCGTGCCGTTGCAGGTCTCGGCCACGTCGCATCCACCCGGCACCGCTGCGCGGCAGACAGTGCCCGAAGGCTGAACGGTATCGGCCGGGCACGCGTTCGCCGTGCCGTTGCAGGTCTCGGCCACGTCGCATCCACCCGGCACCGCTGCGCGGCAGACGGTGCCCGAAGGCTGAACGGCATCCGCCGGGCAGGCGTTCGCCGTGCCGTTGCAGGTCTCGGCCACATCGCATCCACCCGGCACGGCCGCGCGGCAGACAGTGCCCGAAGGCTGAACGGTATCGGCCGGGCACGCGTTGCTGGTGCCATTGCAGGTCTCGGCCACGTCGCATCCACCCGGCACGGCTGCGCGGCAGACGGTGCCCGACGGCTGAACGACATCGGCCGGACACGCCGCGCTCGAGCCGGTGCAGGTCTCGGCCACGTCGCATCCACCTGCGGTGGCTGCGCGGCACACGATGGTGTCCGGCAGGAACCCATCGGCCGGGCAGGCTGCGCCGCCGCCGGGGCAGGTCTCGGCCACGTCGCAGACGTCGGCCGATGCGCGGCACGTGGTACCCGCCGGATGCTTCTGGCATGCGCCCGCGCCGTCGCACATGCCGGTGTTCCCGCACGTATCCGCGGCCTCCGTCGCGCAGAAGTCGTTCGGATCGGTGCCCAACGCGATGTTGCCGCAGATGCCGTCACCGCCGCCGCTGCCCTTCTTGGCCGCGGAGCACGCCTGGCATCCGTTCGTGCACGAGGTGTCGCAGCAGAAGCCGTCGACGCAGAGGTTGGTGCCCGCCGCACCGCACTCGTCGTGGTTGTTGCAGGTCGTGCCCTGCGACTTGAAGATGCAGGTCGTGCCGTCGCACGCGCCCGTCGTGCAGTCCGTCGGCTGCGTGCAGCCCTCGCCGGACGCGCAGAGCTTGCCCTGGCTGACGCACGAGCCGCCGCAGTCGATGCCGGTCTCGTCGCCGTTCTGCACGCCATCGCCGCAGGTCGGCAGCTGACAGGTGCCGTTGCAGACGCCCTCGACGCAGTCGCCGCCATCCATGCACGCCTGGCCGGTCACGCACGTCGCGCCGCAAGCACCGCCGCAGTCCTTGTCGGTCTCGTCGCCGTTCTGCTGGCCGTCGTTGCAGGTCGCCGGAACGCAGGTCTTGGACGCGCTGCAGAAGGGGTTGGCGGCGTCGGTGCAGTCGGCGCTCGAGTTGCAGCCGACGCAGGCGCCTGCATTGTCGCAAACCTTACCGCCGTTGTCGTCGCAGGTGGTGCCGAGGGGCGCCGGCGTCTGCGTTTGGTTGCCCATGTCGCAACCACCGATGTGACAGTCGTCGCTGCCGTCGGGCACATCGGTGTCGTCATTGACGATCTTCTCGTCGCCGGCGCCGTCGCACTGCACCTGCTTGCAGTCTTTGAACGTCTGCCCGCTGGTGGTCGGCGTGTTGTCAGCGACGTTGGTTGCACCACAGCAGCCCATCTCGCACGTGCGGAGGATGCACTCGGTGCCCGGGTCGGGGCAGTCGCTGGGCGCGGAACAGGCCATCACGCCCGCAGCGCACATCGGCATGATGCCGCCGGTGCCGCCGCCGCCCGTCGTGCTGGCGATGCCGCCGGTGCCGCCGCCGCTCGTCGTGCTGGCGATGCCGCCGGTGCCGCCGCCGCTCGTCGTGCTGGTGGTGCTACCGGCGCCGCCGGCGCCACCGCCGCCGGAGCCTGCGATTTTACTGCGATCGACGGAGGCGATCAGCTCGCAGCCGTTCGCGCTCGACAAGAGCGCGCCGGCGGCGAGGGAGATCGCCGAGAGAAAGCGAATCTTCTGGTTCATTGCAAGCCCCTCGGCAGATCAGGCGCGTGCAGCGCGCCGGGGATTGGGGCCGCTTTGGCCCCCATCGTGCCTCGTAGGAGGCGCAACCGGGGGTGCGAAGTCAAGCAAGAGCACCCCTCGCAGAGAGTGAGTGTAATACACAATCCAAACCGCGTCGGGGCCGCAGTCTACGCGGCGTTCGTGACCTTCCACAGGTTGTCAAACCGCCGCGGCGCATCCCGAGGGAGGTGCTGAACACACCACCTCGTCACCAAGCAGGTTTGCACCGAGCGGCTCCCCTCCCCTGGCTAAATCACCGCGCGGGAACCGAGATCAACTCGTGAAGTAGATGGAAATATGCGGGCATCCTCGCTCGTTTGGGAATCGCCAAACACCCAGCGAGAGAGGAAACCCGCGTGAACAGTGTACCCCGGATGGGGCGGGGCGAGCGCCGCCAAATGATCCGCATCGGTCGCAAGCTCGGCGACCCCGCCACGGCGCTGCGCTTTCAGATCGTCGCCAAGCTCGGGTTGGGCAAGAGCAGCCCCGAGGTGGCTGAGGCCTTGGATGTCGCACGATCCTTGGTGGTGAAGGTGGCGCACCGCTTTGCGAAGGAAGGCCTCGCAGGGCTTTGGGACAAGCGGCGGTTCAATGGCCGGCCCAAGGTGGATCGAGGGTTCCTCTCGCGCGTCAGGGCTCTGGTCCGCCGTACACCGGAGGACTTCGGCTGGCGCCGACCGACATGGACCCGCGAGCTGCTCTGTTTGCAGATGAAGAAGGAAGGAGGCCCTTCGGTGGCGGTGTGCACCATGGGGCGTGCGCTCGCGCGCCTCGGCGCGCGACTTGGCATGCCCAAGCCTATCGTCGTGTGTCCGTGGAAGCGCGACGCACGTGAGCGCCGGCTGGCCGAGATCCGTGCGCTCGAAGCGCGCTCCAGCGCCAAGGAGCCCGTGCTCTACGGCGACGAGGTGGACATCCACCTCAACCCGCGGCTCGGGCGCGACTGGATGCTCCCGGGGCAACAGCGGCGTGTCGTCACGCCGGGCAAGAACAAGAAGTTCTACCTGGCCGGCGCGCTCGACGTGCGCACCGGAGCGCTGCACACGACAGGCCTCGCGCACAAGCGTGCCGCGCTGTTCTGCGAGCTCCTCCGCGTCTTGGCGGAGAGCTACGCCCATGCAACGCGTATTCACCTCATCGTCGACAACTACGGTATCCACTCCGCTCACGCGACCCGCCGCTTCCTCGAAGCCCTGGGCGGTCGCATCGTCCTGCACTTCCTGCCGCCCTACTGCCCAGATGCGAATCGGATCGAGCGGGTATGGCAAGACCTGCATGCCAACGTCACGCGCAATCACCGCTGCCGAACCATGAAAGCCCTGCTGAACAATGCCCGTGACTACCTCATTGGGTACGTTTGGCGACGTAAGACGGGCGTTACGCCGATGCTCAGGCTGGCAGCTTGATGTTGTTCACGGATCGCGCTCGGTGATTTAGTGGAGCGTTGGAATGAGATGTCGGCTCGCTCGATTTCCTTGCGCCTGCGTGCATCAGCGCACAGCGCTCAATCCACGACGGCAGGCACGGCCCGCCATCTCCCAAGAGACGAAGGGCAGATCATCTGGTGGATTTGAACATCGTCAGCTCTGGAGGCGGTGAATGACTGGCATTTTGCCGTTGCAGCTTGGTCCAGACGCTCGCCGGGCTCGAAGGTTGGAGCTGTCCCTCTTGCTTCTCCAGCGGGATGCAATCGAATCCGCGGAAGGAGATTGTCCCTTGTTGAAGGGTCGCCACGTAGGTGTCCGTGGGATCGTTCCCCGGGCTCAGATACATTCCTGCGATCCTGACGCCCGGCCACTCGAGGAGAGACAGGGCCAGCGAGCATGACGTGAGTCGGGAATCGAGGAATTCCGGACCTTCGCCGGCGCTACGATTGTCGGGGCCGACTCCGCCGAGGATGAAGACATCGACTTCGAGGGCATCGAGACTCAGCTGCTCGAAGAAAGCAATGGTGTCGTCCTCGTGCTCCTCCCAGCCGCCGCCGTGCATGTGGGTCAGGCCGAAACGATACTGGGTCGCCGTTCGCGCCAACGCCACGACCACGCAGCACGGCCCGACTTTGCCGGTCATCATGCTGATGGGCCGTGTCTCGTCGAGGGCGATGCTCTGCACGCAATACCATTGCTCCTTGACGTAGAGGGCAGAGAAGGAGTCGGAGGGTGGCCAACCATCCTCGCCGATGTCCAGCGTGCGGATGTTTTGCGTGCGGACGATGACATCGAAGACGTTCTTCGGGTTCGCGGCGAATGGCTGCGATTGCACGCAGCTCGCGAAACCCGGCGGCATCGGTTGGAGGCGGCGAGCGTTCGCGCCGTCCGGGTCCTGCTTCGCCGACTGATTGTATTCGGGGAACTGGGCCAAGACCGTCTGGAAGAGGAGCTTGCGCGCGGCGATCGTCGCGTCGATCCGCTGGGATCGTGCGATGTCTGCGACGACGACATCGAGCATGTCGCCCAGGAGGGGGATCGAAGCACGCCACGAATTGATGACGGCAGCAACGGTGAGGGTACAGAGCAACTGGTCCACGACGCCGACGTCCGTCTGCTCGTCGTAGCTTTCGACATGAAACGCCAGGACGTGGTCACGAGAGATGACGAGGTACACGGAGTCGCTTCGTTTGACGAAGGTGAACGGTCGCGGTGTCTTTGGCTGTCGAGCCTGTTGTTCGATGCCCAGCACAGACACCTTCTGCTGGGTCCGTATGGGTACGAGATTACCTGGAGGGAGCTTCAGGTTGGAGTCGTGGAAGTACGAAGCGACCTCGCGGCCGAGGTCGAGCGGCTTCCCGCTCTGGCAGCCGAGCACGCGCTGGCCGATCGGCTGCGTGACCCATTCAAACCCTCGGGGAGGGTTCACGTGGTCCCAGAAATATCGTACGAACGCCGCGCGAGCATCGTCCGGGAGCATGGCAAACACCTGAAGGATGCGCCGGGCGCGGAGCTCGTCTTCCGAAGCGGGAGCATCCATGTCATTCACCCAGGGGCGCTGCGAGCCCATTCAAGTGCTCACGGGCCGATGCGATCAGCAGGCGGACGCGCGCGACCTCGTCTCCCGCGGCGAGCAGGCAGCGTGAGGCCCAAGGCACCCTGGGATCGCTGTCGAAGCCGGGGCCGAAGACGAACATCATCTGGATGAACACGCGCACTCCGGACTCGCTCTCGATCCGATGAGACCGGGCGCGGCCGATCCCGTACCGGATCGTCTCGCGAATCATGGGCTCACCGATCGCGCCGAAGATCTCCGGGAGATGCTCGCGAAAATGCGCGACTGTCGCATCGACGAAGCGGTCGACCGCGATCTGAACGAAGAGCGCGGCCTGATGCCTTCGAATCGTGAGCATCGCACGCCACGGTATCCCGCTCGAACGAGGTGGTCACGTGCTTTGGGGGCGCACGACCGACGGGATGGCTACGCGGTGCGTGCCACCGCGGCCAGCGTGCTTCACGCGGTATGCCACGCGGCCGTCGCGGAGCACGCTCAGCCGATCGAGACGCGCTGCGCGTGACGCCGCCCTCGTCGCTGGAGGAGGCACGGAAGATACGAACGCTCGGCGGCAGAAGCATCAACCACGCTCGTGCAATGCGACCACCAAGCGCGCGACGCAGCGTGGATCCGTGCCGGCGCGGAAGCGGAGGACGAGGCCATTGACGCTGACCTCGAGCAGCTCGGAAGAAGACGACGCGCCGGCCACGGTGACGGGCAGGAGACGAAGCGCAGGACGCGATGGGGCCTGTGGCGGCAGCTCGGTCCGGAGCTTGTAGAGCCATTGGCGAAAGGTGCTTATCGAAACGCCGCGCTCGAGCGCGAAGGCGACGTGCGGCACCACCGGGGCGGCGCGTGAGCTCGTGGTGGAGGGGTCATGTGCGAGAGCGCCGCCGTTGCCGGGGAGCCACAGCCCCTCGTGATGGAGGGCGAGCGGCGGCCTCGTCGCGTCGTGTCCTGGCGATCAGGGGGTCGTGCTGCGCTGCTGGGCGAGCATCCAGTCCCAGAAGGCATCGTTGTTGTACGTCTGCGTCCAGCAGTCGTGCGCCGAGCCCGGGTACACGGTGAGGCGCGCGATGGAGCTCCCGGTCGGCACCACCCCGGACTGCGATGTCCAGGCGTGGGTGGAGGCGCTGAAGAGGTACGTCAGCGACGCGGCGGGCGACGGTACGCTCACCATCTGGTTCTGACCGTAGTTCTTGGTCACGCCGAGCAGCCAGGACTGCTCCGCCGACAGCGAGCTGCCGTCCGCGAAGGAGTGCACGCCCCACACAGGCACGTTCAGGAGCTTGGTGATCGTCGGCCCGGGCGCGCCGATGTTGGTGGCCATGGGCGCCAGTGCCGCCAGCCGATCTCCGTACTCGTACGCGTACTTCCAGCTCCCGTAGCCGCCCGCGCTGAGGCCCGTCAGGTAGACGCGCGTCGTATCCACGCGGTAGTTGGCGATGAGGAAGTTGACGAACGAGTTCACGTCCGCCGGCACCCAGCTGGTCGCCGCTCGGGGGGCGAAGACCATCACCTGGTGCTGGCCGAAGTAGGCCTTCCCGGCGCTCGTGTTGCGGATCCTCTTCAGCGCCCCGTGGCGCGTCACGACGTCCAGCAGGGCCGCCTCCGTGGTGGAGGTGCCAAACTCGCTCGCCCCGTTGAGGTGGATGACGACGGGATAGGACGAGGTCGACGTCAAGTACCCGGGAGGCAGGTATTCGCCGTAGCCATACACGGCCCCGGTGCTGCTCGGCAGCCTCGCCACCACCTGGTCTTCGACCGTGATGGAGAAGGCGGCCTCGCTGGTGCCCACCGGAGACGTGTCGAAGTCTTCGACATCACCACCGCAGGCCGCGGCCAGGAGAGAGAGGGCGAGTGACAGCGCGGAAAGACGTGTGCTCATGAAGAACCTCACTGGATGACAGACCAACATTGTTCACGCGAGAGTCGGACGTTCGATGAAGACTGGGGGCGCGCGTCCAGCAGACTCGGGCGACGGCGCTCCGATCCGGGGATCGCGCGAGGGTCGACCCGCGCTCGCTTCGCCGGCGGGGCCGTCACAGAGGGGCTGGAGAAGAGCAATCCGAGTGGATTGTTCGCGTCATGGACTCCCTACTCGGTGCAGTGCGAGCGCCGCGTGCACGACTGGATCGAGCGAGCGCAACGTGAGGGCCCCACGTATGCACGCTTCATCCCTGGTCCCTTCGGACCTCGTTCCAGCGTCGCCTGCTGCTCGGGCCGAGATTGTAGCGTAGAACACCAGCCGTTGACGCCTTCTCGTGTTCGCATTTAGGCTCCTCGGCGAGATGCCGATTCGCAACCCGGTTTCTCCGAGGAAGATGCCCCGGCAGCAGCGCTCGCAGGCGCTCGTCGCTGCGGTCCTCGAGGCGTCGGTTCGCATCTTGAAGCGGGGCGGCGAAGAAGCCTTGACCACGCGTCGGGTGGCCGAGATCGCCGGGGTGAGCGTGGGATCGCTGTATCAGTACTTCCCCCATCGTGACGCCATCGTGCGGCTGCTCATCGACGCTCACGTGAGGAGCATGCTGGTTCGCGTCGATGAGGCGCTCTGCCAAGCATGCTCCGCGGCGACGTCGGAGGAGGTCGTGCGTCGCTTCGTCGGCGAGCTCGTCGCCGCGCACGCCGCCGATCTCGAGCGCTGGGGCTTGATCGCCGCGCAGGTGCTGCGTTTTGGCGACCTCGACGCCGGCGAAGAGGTGTGGCGCGCGGTGATCGATCGCGCCCACGGGCTCGTCCGCCGCATCGCCCCCGATCTTCCCGAGGCCGAGTGCGCGCGGGCCGCGGAGCGCCTCACCTTTCTGGTGCGCGCTCTCCTCGTGGATACCCTCGCTCAGCGGCCCGAGGAGCTCCGCGACGGCCGGCTCGCCGAGGATATCTCCTGCCTGATTCTCGGCTACGTGGGCCGCTGCTCGGCGAGGGGCTCGGCGCCTGCGCCATCAGCCCTCACGCCGCCATGCCTGCCTCGTGGCTCAGTCGATCACCGCGTTGAACAGCACCTCCGCGAGCGGCATGTCCTCGAGCTCGCTCATCAGGATGGTGTCGCAGATGTCGAGCTTCGCCCCCAGCCTGATCGCGCAACCAGCACAACGCCCTCTTGCCTCGATCTGACCCGCCCATTTACCGAAATCATGTAGTTTTCCGGCGCATCGAGGCGGCGCTGCGGTTCGGCGCCGAGCCGGCCACAGTGACGGGCAGGCGGCGAAGCGCAGGACGCGATGGGGCCTGTGCCGGCAGCTCGGTCCGGAGCTTGTAGAGCCATTGACGAAAGGTGCTCACCGAAACGCCGCGCTCGAGCGCGAAGGCGACGTGCGCCTTGCCGCTCGCCTGGTAGTCCTCGACGAGCTTCTCCCAAAACGGCCGCCCCCGCCGCGCAGCACTTGCCATGACGCGAGCTTGGCGGACCGAGCGAGGATGGCCATCACGTCGGAGCCCAGACGGCGCTACCACGATGGGCCCGGCCATGCGCCCGCTGCCGCGCCGAGCAGGATCGAGGCCGGCGAGGCGCGAACGGAGAGGCGCGCCGGTTTGTCCTATACAACGCCGTCGCCCGTGTGCGAGCCTACGCGGGCCATGATGGTGTTCGTGCCCCGTGGCGCCGAGCTGCTT
Source organism: Minicystis rosea (assembly GCA_001931535.1). Classification (GTDB taxonomy): domain Bacteria; phylum Myxococcota_A; class Polyangia; order Polyangiales; family Polyangiaceae; genus Minicystis; species Minicystis rosea. The sequence goes on along the minus strand of CP016211.1, from coordinate 16,019,539 downwards.
GCAGGTCGGACGCGCGGAGGTAGTCCTGGGGCGCCGAGCCCTGGGGCACGAGGATGCTGAGCGGCGGGGTGCCATCCCTCCTGCACAGGCATCGGGCGGAGGTCATGTAGGTGGCACCGCTGCGGTCTCAGAAGGACGCAGCGCGAAGCCCACAGCGCAGGGCTCGAAAGGTTCCGCAGGACAGGCGAGGTAGGGCGGTTGCGCATCGCGGTTCGATTCCGCGCGGCTCACCAAGGCATCATCGATCGAGGGACTCTCCTCGAAACAGAATGGCAAGACTGCCGATCATCGAGAAAAGAGAGAGACAACATGGGCTTTCATCTGTACGAGTTCGGTATCAACAAAGTGATCACGAAGTCAGGCAGCGACTCCGTCTCCACCACTGGAACAGCCATCCTGCTAAACAAGGGTCTCAATGGCATGTTGCGCAGCGCCTCCCACCGTCGATGGCATGTGTATGCAGGGTACCACGGTGACGGGACCGGCCGGTTCCACCAAGCGTTCGACGTAAATGAAATGAAGGTGGTGAACCTAATTGCAACCCAATACCAAAACATCCTGCTCAAGCACGTACCCGTGGAGATGACCGACGACGAGATTGTTGCTGCAGCAAAAGCATCCAACGTGTTCTTCACGTGGTGCGATAGCAACACTCGGGTACCGCATGTGTTGACGACCCGGGGAGACTGGTCCTGGGGCTTCATCCGCAATCTGACGTGATGATTGCCCACGGCACCCCCGTCGGCGCGCGCACGACGAGCGCGAGGCAAAGACACCACGCCCCGATGCACGGTACTGGGCCCGAGGACTTGCGGCCTCGACGCTGCAGCTTGGGGGATTCGTCGAGGTTTTCGCGTTCGGCACTGCGCGTGAAGGGGGGGCGTGAGCATGGCCCCGAGCTGCACATCCAAGAATCGGCACCTGAGCGCGCTGCGCGAGCTGCGCGCGCTCCTGGTGGAGCGAGGAGCGATAGGGCGCTGATTGCGAATGCCGAGCGGCGAGCACCACGCGGCATGCGGGGCTCTCTCTCGAATTGACTTGGGTGTGGAGGGGATGACGAGTCGAAGATCGTCCACCGCTGGCGTGCGCGAGCCTCGCCTTCACTCGCCCGGACTGAACACGATCGGATAGGTCACGGTGACGATGCCCCCTGACGGAGCCTCGAACGTGAAGCCCCGAAACGCGGTCTCGACGCAAGCGCTGATGTCGGGCGGCAGGTTGCCACTCAGCGTCGTGTGCGCCTCGGGCACCGCCCCGCTCCGATCGATGACGAAGCGGGTCGCGGCCTTCCCTGTGGCGTTGGGATCGCGCGCGAGCACGTGTTCATAACACTTGCGCAGCTTGCCGAAGTTCGCTCGGACCACCTTCTGGATCAGCTCCGGTGCGAGCCGCCCTGCGACCGTCGAGCCGTCGGCGAGGGTGAAGGCGGCGCTCGGAGTGCCTTGCACGGCATCGATCCCGCCCAACGAGATGGTCACGTTGCCGGCGAGAGCTGCCCTCCGGCCCAGATCGACCACGTCGACCAGGAACGGCGCGAGCCTCGCGAAGGTCACGTTCGGCGCGACATGAACGATGATGGAGTCGATCCCAGCCGTGGACATCAGGCCTGCTGCTGCCGCGTGAAAGGCCTCCGCCGTCGCGCGCGGACCGTCGCCGCTGGCGTCGAGAGGGCCGTCCTCGCGAGGTACGCGCAGCCGCCAGAGCGATTCGTCCGCCTGCACGTGGAGGATGCGCCGCGGTCGAGCCACGCACGGGTCCCCGGAGATTCCGCAAGGCGGTCCCGGGACCTGCGCCGACGTTTCGTAATATCGGCCGCCCACGGCGACATGAATCGTCGGGAAGCCCGCAAACGCCATCGTCTGAAAGACGGAGGCGAAAACGCGGCCGGATGTGCCGGGAGCGACCACGAGCGAGGCGACGCCCGCAAAGGCCTCTCCCTGGTGGGCCGCTTTCCACATGGCTCTGCGGTTCTTCAGGGCCTCGAAGAGCGCATCGACCTTGGTGAGCCTCGCATTGGGGTCGATTCCCAACACCGACCCGACGGGCTTCCCTTCGATCGTGATGTGCTCGCCACCGATGACGACGAGCGGACCGGCGGGGTCCGCCGGCGGCGGCTGCTCCAATGGAGCGTGGAACGCGGCCGGCTGCGCAGGCGCCCGCGTCGCGGTGACGGGCACCGGCGGCGCAACCGGGACGGCGCACGCGGAGAGCGCGATGAAAACGAACCCGAGCAACGTTCGCATGAGGCCAGGTATCACGGCGCCATGCGCGGAAGAATGGGTCGAATGCGGCGTCCTCTAGCGTCGCCACCATGTCGCGCTCGTACCCTCACCACTTCCTCATCGTCGCGGGCATGACCGCCTCCGCCTACCTCGCCGGCTCCTGCACGGCGAGCGGAGACACGAACGTCGCGCCGTCGACGCTTGTCTCAAGCATTTCAAATATGGTGTGAACGTCGGCGCGTGGCCTACGGGGTCCGCTGTCTCGGCACGCGTGAGCGAGCGCCGCTGGGAGCCGCACGGAGCAGCCGGGCCGCGGGCACGAATCCGTCTTTCAGGTCATCTGCCAGCCGAGCGCCCGACGGCGCCTCGATGTCGTAGCAAGCTGGATATCGCGCGTTCCGCACGCGCTCGGCCTCGATGGAGCTCCAGACCTCGGTGAAGGTGCGGTCGGCGCAGCTCTCCATGCCTGACGGTCAATTCAACCAGAGCAGATATCGCAGCTTGCGCCCAATCTCCTCATCGCCGCGCTCGATCTCGGTCTTCATCCGCTCGAGCCGCGCCGGCAGCCGAGAGGGCTTCATCGCACGGACATAGGCGGCGCCGAGCAGGTGGGAGAACGCGCCTTTGGCGTCCTTCGCGCGGAGCCGGCGCTCGAGGAACTCCAGGTCGATCTCGATGTTCTTCGGGTGGTCGAGCATCTCGCCGACGTCGATGTAGCCGTTCACCGGGATGCTCTTGGGAAACTGCCCGTCCAGGAGCTTCACGAGCTCCAAGACCGGGATGCCCTCCTCGCGCTGCACGAGCTTCCGGACGTCGCTCACCACGCCCTCCCACGTGTCGTAGAGCGCCTGGTCCACGTGCAGTGGCATGGGGTGGCTCTGCTGGCGGGGGTTCGGCACCCACTCGCGATCGTCGTCGGTCTCCGCGAGGTACGCGCGCCTCTCGGCGTCGGAGTGCACGAGCCCCTCGAGGATCCGTTTCTTGGCCTCGGCGATGCGCTTGGGCTCGACGAGGGGCACGACGATGCGCTTCGGGTCCTCGCCGCCAGCTTCGGCCACCTCGAGCTGCACGAGGAGCCCAGTCCAATCGTAGGCAATCAGCACGTCGAGCGCGGCCCGCTCGAAGCTCACCCACGCACGCGCCCACGCCACGTCGCCGTCGTCGAATCGGAACGTCGGTTTGCGCCGCGGATCGTCCTCGGGAATCCCCTCGCCTTTCTCGTCGTACGCGATCTGGAACAGCCCTTGGTCGAGCTCGTCGACCTCGCCGTCGCTGTTCCAGTCGACGTTCCAGCATGCGATGCACAGCTCCATGCCGAGCCCGGGTGTCTTCGCGGCGACGGCGAGATCGGCCTCTACCTCGGCGAGCGCCGACTCCACCTCTCCGAGCGTGGCGGCGAGCGTCAGCGGATTCACGCGCAAGAGGCTCCTGTCGTTCATGGCCATCTTGACGAGCGGCTCCGTCGCCTTCTTGTGACGAACGATGGCCCGCAAGATCCGCGGCTGGGCGCTCGTGGGGTTGGCCGCGATGTCCCGGCTCGCGAGCCTCTCGACCTCGTCGAGGCGGCCCGCTTCGAGCGCGGCGAGCGCCGAGCCCGGCCGCTCTGCGACCGCCTGAGCTCCCGATATTGTGGGAGCGGGAGCTCCGGCCGGCGTCGTGGCGTCGTGCATTGGAGCGGCGGCGCAGCCGAGCGCCAACGACGCGCTCGCGAGGAGCGCCCATCGAAAACGGATCACGTTGTTCCCTCCCAGTCGGTGACGGCGCGTCCGCGCGACCCCTGGCGGCGGCTCGGGGCGCGAACGACGGCGTGCGTGCGCCTGCCCGAGTGCAAGAGGAGGGCCGTGATCGCTCGATCGAACAGGGCGCCGGCGCGCGTGGGGCCGTGCCCGGTGCCGCGCCGCGGATTGCCCGAGGAATCGGGCGAGAAGATCGACGATTCACATGAGGTCTCGAGTCCCCTCGGCGTAACAGCGTGCGGCGGTCGGGCTGCGTATCGTTGCGGGCTCGTGACGCCGGCAACGACGCCGCGACCCGAGGTTGGCTCACGCACCAGCTTCTTCAGCCGGGTCGAAGGTCGGGCGGCGGCGATGTCACGCACGGGCCGTAACGGGTGACGCTGCGCAACCGAGCAATGGCGGCGAATCCCGCGTTCCATTGCACTCTCGCCCTCGTGTGAGCCGGCATCTCGCTTGCTGTCTTGGTGCACGGAGGTCCCGATGTCTTGGTCCAGGTCTGCTCGCGTCGGCGCATGGCTCGCCCGCGCGGCCGCTGCCTCGTGCGCGCTGTGCATAGCGGCCGTCCCGGCAATCGCCGTTGCGCAGCCCACACCCATGCTGCAGCAGTCACCAGCCCCGCCGGAGCCTCTGCCCAAGCCCGACGACCGCGTGCACGTGGCTGTCCTTCCTACCTTGCGCGTCGCCTCGGGCGTCGGGATCTACGTCGGTTCGACCGGCGCCATGCCGGCGTTCGTCTTCGAGGCCGCGGCAGGTCCTCAGGTCCTCTTCAAGAAGAACCGGAAGTACACCTGGTCTCTCGTCGCCGAGGCCAGCTACACCTTCAACAGCCACCCCACGATGGGCGGCCACCTCGCGGGGATCGGCGCGGGCCCGCTCGGCCTGATCGAGAAGTGGGACCTCGGGTTCGGGTGGGCGCCGAAGCTCGTCTTCGGCGCCACCCACCAGGGAGCCGCAGTCGGGATGCGAAACATGCTCGTCGCCTCGATCTTTGCTGGCGCGCTCCAGGTGGAGGCTGGCCATCAATGGTTGCGTGTCGGGGCTCGCGACCAACACGAAGCACGGTTCCTCGTGGGCCTCGACCCCCTCCGCGCCTTCATCCTCATGTTCACGAGTGCCCCTGCCCTACGGACCGCCACCACCGAATGAGGGGCGCGCAGACGACCACGCGACCGAAACCGCTGCTCCCTCGCACACCGCGCCCCATCGCTCGTGGGCGTAGGCGTGCACGGGCAGCGAACACCGCGCTCTCGCTTAAGGCTTCTCGAACGTCGGAAAGGCGGCTCGCATGGTGACGCTCACTGGCACTTCCCAGCTCTGCGCAGGCAGAAGCTCTGAGGGAGTCTCGGCGCACCACGAACGGCGAGATGGATTCGAGGCTCAACGATCCAGATCGAGGGCGACGAAGAATTGCGGCTGCGCGCGGGCGAGCGGCCATCCGCATGCGCGCCGACGGCAACATCGAGGTGGTGGGGCGGATGCTGCAGCTCGACGGAAGGCTCGATGGCTCTTCGAGAGGTCGCGGCGCTCCCCGGCGAAGGGATGTGTTCGCGCGACCTTCGGCTCCCCGCCCGGCGATGATGTGCGAGCGGGGAGCGCGCCGGATCGTCAGCAGTCCTGGGGATCGTTCGGCCCCGAGCCGCACCAGCAATTGTTGGATTCAGGGTGGTTTTTGCACTGGGGTGACGGCGTCGGCTGGTTGGGCGCCGTCATCGGCGAGACCTCGGTCGGGACGGTCACATCCCAGCTGTTCGGATAGGTGGCGGCCTGCTGCGAGTTCTGCGGATACACGCCGCTGCCAAGATTGGCAGTCTTGTTTCGGCCCCAGGAGAAGAGCCTCCCGTTGCTCGTCATCGCGTAGGTGTAGAAGACGTCGGCGGGGCCGGTGAAGACGTTGACGAAGTCGTGCACGTCGGGCGCGATGTGCACGGCCTGCGTCACCAGCATGCTGTCCTTGTTCCAGTCCCACGCGTACGGCGGGTTGGTTTGGCTGTAGTCCGGCTCGACGCCGTTGCCGACCAAGCCCTGGCCATTGGATCCCCAGGCCCAGAGCGTCCCATCACTGAGGATGGCGTAGCTCGCCCCCGTGTTCGCGTAGATCGACGTGATGTGCGCGCCGGAGCCGCCGTTCTCGCCGAGCACGACGTGCGTGGACAGGACGGGCAACTTCGCCGGGCACCAGCCGGAGCCCGGGCACAGGCCGGCGATCTCCGCGTAAACACCCCACGTGTACAGCGCGCCGTCCGCCGCCAGCGCATGGGAGTAGGACTGCCCGGTGGCGATGTCGACGATGGGGGGCATCGCCTTGCCGTCGGAGGTCTTGGTCAGCTGGTGAGGTGTCTTGTAATCGGAGTTGCCCGTACCGAGGTTCTCGATGGCCCCGTTGCCGCCCCACGACCACACCGTCCCGTCGGAGGCCAGCGCGATGACGACTTCGGAGACGACGACCTTCGTGATCTTCACGCCGGCCGGGAGCGGGATGTTGACCCGGATGGGGTGCGTGACCGTCTTGCTGCCATCGGTCCCGTCGCCCTGGAGGCCGCCGCTGCAGTCGTCCCAGACCCACACCGACCCATCCCCTTTGACGGCGACGCTGGTCACGATGCTGGCCGCCATCGAGAGGACGTTGTTGCCCTTGTCGTCCCGGAGGGTGAACTCGTTCCCTTCGCTGTCCGGCGTGATCTGGACGGGGACGTTGCTCTTCTCGAGGGCCGGGTTCGAGGGCGCGTCGCCCCACTCCCAGACATGACCCTTGTCGTCGGTGGCGATCGTCACGTGCAGGCCGCCCGCGGCGTCGACGATCTTCAGGTCGGGGGAGAACGCGACCTCGGCGGGCGGGAACAGCTTGCTCGGCGGATGATCTCCCGCGCCGAGCCGCGGCAACGTGCCGGCGATGCCATAGAGTCTCCCGTCCTTGAGGAAGGACGTGACGTATTCGCCGGTGACGACCTTCGATATGCCGGTGACCGACGTCGGACCGCTGCCCCCCGTGGCCGCGCTGCCGCCGGAGGCCACGTTGCCTCCGCCGGAGGAGGTCGCGCTGCCGCCGGCGCCGCCGTGGCTGGTGTCGCCCGTCGAGGAGCTGGTGGAGGTCATGTCGTTGGTCGACGACGAGCACGCCGCGGCGGCGAGGAACAGCGCGCCGAGGGCGGTGTGAACGCGAGCAAAACGCATCATCGCAAGGCGCCTTTCAGGGCTTCGTGGATAGGATTTCCCAGCGAGCATACGTAAAGAGGCAAGGGAGACAAAGGCTTTCCCGAGGCCGAACGGCAGGCGATCTCGCGCCGTGGTCGACATCGCTCCAACCAAGCTGAGCTCCTACATCGAGGTTCGACGCTCGTGGACACGCTCGCGCGCACGTGGGCGCCTGGTCTGATCACCCCGCGATGTGCGGAGCCGGCGGGCGTCGTCGCCGCGTGCGTGCTCATGCAGGAGCCGCGATAGGATGCCGCCATGCTCCTCGATCCCATCCAGGCGACGCGCGACGGGCTCCGCGCCGAGCTGCGCTTCTCCACCGGCGCCGACGCGCTCTTCGCGTACGTGAGCGACCTGCGCAACATGGAGGTCTGGTGGCCGGAGCACCGCGTGTACCGCCGTGTCCGGGGCGACGGCGGCGTAGGATCGCTGTACGCGTGGGTCTTCACGGTCGGCGTCCTTCCGTCGGTCGGCTTCACGCGCGTGACCGCGCACGAGCCCGCGAAGCGCTTCGCGTACCGCGTCAGCGCCATGGGCCTCCCGGTCCACATCGCCTATCGCTTCGAGCCCGACGGGGACGGCACGCGCGCCACGTTCACGCTCCGCACGCTGCTCGCCCGCGCGCCCGGGTTCGCGAGCACGGCCGTCGCCATGGTGACCCGCGCCTTCGAGCGGCTCGACGCGAACGTCACCCCGCGCTGACGCGGCGCAGGCGCCGGCCCGTCAGCCGCGCGATCGTACGGCGCGGCGCGGGGCTGCTGCTGCGAAGGGGCGGTGAACGGCGATGCGGCGTCTTCATGGCGACGCTCCCGGATCAGGGGCAGGTTGCCGGAAATGTCGTCTCGGGGACGCCGGACACGGTCGTCAACACCTCCCCCTGCGCGGCAACCCAGACGCCTCCGTCGCCGGACGCGACGAGGCGTGTCGGGTGGAAGCCGCGAGGGAGCCGGAGTTCCTCCCAGTCGGCGCCGTCTCTCCCACGAAGGACCTTCTCGCCTGCGCCGATCCACATGACCGAGCCGGCGATCGAGAAATCCCAGATGGGTTCGGCCGAAGGGCCAGCCATCCGCTTCCAGGATCCGAGCTTCAGGTCCAGCTTGATCAGGCCCTCGTCCTCCGCGATATCCCAGAGCGTGTCAGGATCGCTCATCGCATATGCATGATTCATGGACTGGGGAACGACTCCGAACCATTGGATCGCGCTCCGCCCGCCCTTGCTCGTGAAGCGTTCGACCCCGAATCCCTTGCTCGGTTCGCAGGGGTCCCCGCCGACGACGAGCACCCCGCCGCGACCGTCCAGAAACAGGTCTTCCGCCTGCAAGAAGTCGCTTCCCTCGCAGCGCGGGCTCTTCGCCGGCTTGAAGTGGGCCCCACCTGGGCTGCGCAGCCCGTAGCTCCAGATGGCTTGGTACCTCGCGGCCGAGAGGATGAACCCACCTCGGACCTGGTAGCTGGTATGGCCGTCGCCGGAGGCCAGCGATCGCCATTGCTTGCCATTCCACGATGAGAGCCGCCTCGTCGTCCCTCCTCGAGAGTCGCTGACGGCGGTCACGACCAGCGGCTTGTCTGCATCTTCCCCGAGGACCGCCTCGATCGTCGGAGGCGACGCCCCCCAGCTTCCGCAGCCCGTGAGCTCCGCGTTCATGCGGCGATCCACGAGGAGGCGCGTGCCCTGGAGGATGCCGAAGACCTGCGACGAGAAGACGGCAACGGTCGCTCCCACCCGGGCGATCGAGGCTCCACGGAACGCGAGATGAAACGGGCTTGGAGCCTCGGTCGCCCCGTCGCTCCCCGCGTCGGGCGAGTCGCTCACCTGCGCTGCGGGTGAGGAGGCAGGCGACGCGGGCAGCGACGGCCTCGAGGTGACGGTCGGAGTCGGCGGGCCGCACGCGAGGACCGCGACGCCGAGCACGGGCGCAAGAGGGGCCACGAGGAGGAGGCACGCGCCGCACGCAGACCGGAAGGGGATCCACTTGGCCATGGCTGCACCAGAACGCCGTTGGAGAGCTTGGCCTTCCCTGCCCTGTGGCGTGGATGACGGCCCGCGTTGCGGAGCTTGTCCTCGATGAAGGCGGCGTCCGGGTCCAGCCGCTCTTCGTTGGATGTTCCCAGACCGTATCTGGATCATGGCGCCGTCGCTACGTGAAGGCGGCGGCGGCGGCCATGTGAATCCATGCAGGGTTGTCGTGCGTCGATGCACAGTAACGCCCGAAGGACGATCCGCCTCAAGGCCTGGGCTACGCACCGCGTGGACGCGCCGCATTCCGAGGGAGGTGCGGAACACGAGCTTCCCCTGATTCGATGGGCAGTCGCGATGTGGGCCCAGCGTGCTGCGCATGTGGGTGCTGGGTCAGGAGGTCCAGCTCCGCGGCCGGCAACGTGCTTCACCTGTGCCGGCGCACGCCGTCATACCATCATATCCGCGATGGCCTCCCTCGATCACCACCCGCCCGACCATTCCCTCTTCTCGCGTGACGAGCCTCTCGCCGGCGAGATCCGCCGCATGATCGCCTGGTGTCGGCTCCTGCTGGAGGACGACCCGCATGCGACCGCGCACGACGCCGCGTGGCACGTCCCCGAAGGCGCCGTGGAGCCGCTGGTGAGCCGGATCCGCGCGGGGCTGGTGCCGCCGGAGGCCTTCGAGGTCCTCGCGGGCTTCACGGCCCTCGTACAGTCGAAAGAGTACCGCATGCGCTTCGTCTGGGCGGGCGCGTGGGAGCTGATGGACACGGAGAGCAAAGAGGCGGCGGACGACGGTGATGCGGATCCGGCGTCGCTGCTCACGGACGAAGAGCTCGAAGAGATCGCCGAGATCGAGCGCAGCTCGGGGCCGGAGGCGGCGGCTGATTTGCGGCAGGTGATCCTCGACGAGATCGCGGATGAACAGCGGCGGGAGCGCGAGCGCGTGGAGAGGCTCGAGGCGAGGATCGCGGCGGAGCCGCACCTGCGCGCGGTGATCGCCGGGCCCGACGGCCGAGGGCGGCGCCCCCGGACGCAGAAGCCCGCGGCGGCGCCGCCGCCGGACACGATGGCGACGGCGGATCGCGTTGCGCCGATCGCCGCCGATGGAGCAAGGCGCTACAGCGCCCGCAAGGTCAGACCGATCCTCTGGCACAATCGAACGTGCGGGCCGGCGTGGGCGGCGCTGTGCGCGGCGTATGATGTGGTGGGCGCGGGCAGCCATGCGGGGCTCTCGCGGCTCCGCGCTATCGCCGATGCGAGCCCGGGATCACCTGCGATCGCGTGGCTCGACGAGATGGCACACCGGATCAGCCGCGACGATCGGCGCGCGGCGGCGGCGGCGGCGCGGCTGGACACCGCGCTCGCGTCGGGCGTGTTCGGCATGCGTGACGTTCGCGCCATCTACGTCGTGAGCGCCACGCGCGAGCAGGTGATGGTCGAGCACGGGACGGCCATCGCCGACGCCTGGTTGCGTCTGGCTGCTTTCCACCGCACGGAGACCACGATCGAGGATCCGCCCCTCGACATGACGCCGGGCGAGCGGAAGGCGATCACCCGCAGCGCCAAGGCAGGTGATCCGAGGGCGCAGCTCATCGCATCGATAGACGTGATGTTGGACCACCTGAAGACAGCGGAGCGGCGCGACGAGGAGCTGGAGGGGCCATTTCACACGCTCGGCGTCGTGCCGTCGGACGTGGAGGAACCGCTCGACAAGGCCCTTTTCTATCTCACCCACGGGTTCCGCCGGCTCTATGCGCTGGAGCTGCTCCGCGACGCGCTGCCCAAGCTCGAAGCGTGGGCGGCGGAGCAAGAGTAGCGCCCTCGCGAAGCGCAGTTGTCGCCGGCTTGCTCGAAGCGCAACAAGCGCCCCCGGAAGAGGCCGTGAGCTCGAAGGACGACGGACCACGCTCGATCGGCACCCGAGCGCCATTCTCACGCCATGGCGAGTCCTGCGCGGCGGGGACGCGCACGGGCAGCCGGCGCCACGGTCGCGCCAGCATGAGACTTCCCGAACGTCGGGAGGGCGGCTCGCATGGTGACGCGCACTGGCGCTTTCAAACGGTCAGCCGTCGCCCGCGGACACCATCATCGCGCCGACCACGTCCGCGCCGCGGTACTCGAAGACCAGCGGCGTGATCACCGCGTTGCCGAAGCTGTCGTCCGCGAGCGTACGCGAGACCACGTAGAAGAACCGATCCTTGATCTCCTGCGGCGCCCCCGCGTCGCACGCGTAGATCACCCTCCGCCGCGGCGTCGCGATCAGCACGCTCTCCGCCCCGAGCGCTTCCTGCGCGGCGACGACGAACTCGCCGCAGAGCATCTTCTCCGCCGAGAAATCGTGCCCTGACGCGGTGAGGATGTGCCCGTCGATCCTCTCCCACGCGATCGCCACCTGCCGCAGGTTCGTCATCGCTTCGTCGTGCAGCGCCTCCACCGAGCGCTCGCCGAGCTCTTCCTTGGTGACGAACACGTAGTTCTCGCTCGCGTTGTACGCGTACCCGACGAGCGGGATGGGCGGCCTGTCCTTGCCGAGGAAATGCGTGTGCGCGGCGAGCTCCCTGGCCGGCCAGTCGTGCGCCTTCAGCACCGGATACACGGCGGCGGCCGCTCGATCGCCGATCTCTGCGAGGCTCCGTTCGAGCCGCGCTTCTTCTTGCGGTGTGGCCTCTACGTTCGATCCGTCGGGAAGGACTCGCTTCATGGTGAAACCTCCGTGCGCCGGTGACCCGCGATCCAAGCGCGTACCACGCCGCCGCGCCGGCGGGACACGGCGGGTGGACATCGAGACATATCCGCGACCTTCGCGTCATCTGCGATGAAACCACGCGCCCGCGCGGGTGTGCCACACATGGGCAGCCTGTGCCGCCGGGCTGCATCCCCGCCCGCTCCCGTGGCCGCGGGCTCCTGCATTGGGGCCGCGACGCGAGAGGCATGCCCCTTGCTCGAGCGAGCCGCGAAAGGCGGCTCCTCGACGATGCTCATGCGACGCGCTTCGCTTCTTCTCGTAGCCCTCTGCACCTCGTTCGCCGTTGCCGGCTGCAATGGCTCCGGCGGGGGCGGCTCCGGCGGGAGCGGCTCCGGCGGGAGCGGCTCCGGTGGGAGCAGCTCCGGTGGGGGCGGCTCCGGCGGGTGCCCGGCAGATGTGCCCGGCCGGCACGACGACTGCGATCCCGGCCTCGCCTGCTCCTACATGCGTGGTGGCTTCACCTGCGATGACACAGGATTCGAGACGAAAGCCCTCTGCGCGGAGGACGGGCGGTGGCAGCTCCTGGAGCAGCTGACCTGCACGCCCTTGCCTGCGGGCGCGTGCGATCCGGTCGGCGTATGGCATGTCACCGAGACTGGCCCCTTCGTGTCCAACGGCGACCCGAACAGTGAACCGAGCATCGATCCGCCCTACGGAAGCGGACCGTTCGAGCTGCGCCTCACGCTCGAGGACGACAACAACGTTTACCTCGACACGTATTCAGGCAGTCTCAGCGCGGATGGCTGCCACCTGCAGGCGTCGCGGATCATCGGCGACTCTTGCTTCGAGCACGAAGGGGAGTCGTTCTGCGAGACCACATACCAGCACGTCGATCTGGATTTCTCCACGACTCCGGCCGTGGGCACCGTCACCTACGAGTGTAGCGGCGAATGCTTCGGCAACGACACGGCGCCGATCGAAGCCGCCAAGCAGCCCTGAATGCGGCCCCGACCCGCGGGCACCACGATCACCGTCGAAGGCGTGCTGACCGGGTCGGCGAACATCGACCGAGCCGAGCTGTCGCTGCTGTTCACGAGCACGTGAAGGGAACGTGCGGCACGCGCGTCGGCGTCGCGATGGATCGTGCGCTGCCGTGGCCGAGCGTGGCCTTCCGGGCGAAACGACGACATCCCCCAAGCGAGAAGCGCTTCGCATGCCCTCGCACCGCAGCCCGAATTCCCGGCGGATCTTCGGGCTGACGGCACGAGACGGAGCGCGTCAGATGCAGTTGCCGTTGCCGTCGCACAGGAGGCCGCCGCTCTGGGAGCAGGCGGTGCCGGGGGGCGCGGGCTGTGCGGCCGGGGCGCCGTCGACGCACATGTCGATCATGCAATCGTTGCCGGAGGACGGCAGGTCGCTGTCGTCCCAGATGGGGGTGGTGGAGCCGGCGCCGTTGCATAGCTCGAGTCTGCAATCGCCCGGGATCTGCGTGCTCAGCAGGATGCCGGCAGGGGTGAAGGAGAACCCGCAGATGCCCGCGGTGCACGTGCGCGTCCGACACTCGGTGTCGGCGCCGGGGCAGTCGAAGGGCGAGACACACTCCACGCAGGCGCCCATGCCGTTGCACAGAGCGCCACCGCTCTGGTTGCACGCGGTGCCGGCAGGAGCGGGCACGAAGGTCACGATGCCGCCGGAGCACACGTCGAGCGTGCAAGCGTTGCTGTCGGACGGAGCGTCGGCGTCGTCCCAGACGACGATGGTGAAGCCTGCGCCGTCGCACACCTGCCGTTTGCAGTCGCCGGGGATCTGCGTGCTCAGCGGGGTGCCGACAGGCGAGGTGTCGTATCCGCAGATGCCCGCGGTGCACGTGCGCGTCCGACACTCGGTGTCGGCGCCGGGGCAGTCGGTGGCCGTTTGACACTGCGCGCAGGCGCCGTCGATGCAGACGCCGGTCCCGCAGTCGGAGCCGATTTGGCACGCGTTCCCCGCCGAGCACGGGACGCACGGACCACCGCAATCGACGTCGGTCTCGGTACCGTTCTTGATGCCATCCACACAGGAGGCCACGGAGCAGACGCCGAGCTGGCAAGCGGCGCCGGACGGGCACGCATTGCCGCACGCGCCGCAATTGAGCGGATCGAACGTGAGATCGGAGCACGCGCCGTTGCAGCTCACGAGCCCCGGAGAGCACAGCGGCGGGCCGTCAGCGCAGGCTCCCGCCACGCACGATTGGGAGCAACACTCCGCGCCGACGAGGCACGGCGCACCGTCGGCCCGACAGGTCGGCTCGTCCTCGAAGTCGACGTCGACGTCGGCCTTGCCGCTCCGGTGCATCGTCAGGTGAACCATCACCGGCTGCACGTTGTTCACCGAGGCGAGCACCGCGTCGCTGATCCACGTGGGCGAAGACGCGGGCGTCACCGCGGCGCACGGCCCCTGATAGGCATTGCCGAGGAAGCTCACCGTCCCCACGGGCAGGCCATTCATGTCGAAGACCGTGCTTTGGCCGGGCGAGACGTCCACCGACCGCGTCACGACGTGATTGCCGGTGGCCGTCACCGCGATGCAGCCCACGCTTCCATCGAAGGGGACCTGGCTGATGGCGATCTGCGCCATGCCCGTGTTCTGGTCTCCGTCATCCTGGTTCGAGCACCCCATCACCGACACCAGCGCTCCCGCAGCAAGCGTGAGCGCACCGATACATGCAAAAGACCTTCTCATCATGACAACCTCTCTGGTGGTTCGAGCGGAGACCCGGCGAGCTCCGCTCACTGCCGCGACGAAAACGCTGCTGCTCTCCAGCGTCTTCCCGCGGTTCACGAGCGTGGTCTGCAAGCAACCATCCGGCCTTCGCGCGGCGCCTCCGCGCGGTGCACAGGCAAGTGTGCCTCCCGCGGCGCCTGCCCACCGTGAGCAGATCGTGAGTGGGGGCTGAGCAGATCATGAGCGCATGGAAACGCGCGTCCATGCCTGTGTCGGGTCCTTCAGGCTCACGTCACGATCGATCTCCGGGCACGATCCGCGATCTCCGGATGCACTCCGAACCCGGCGCCGAAGCCGCAACAACGACGGATCCATCGTGGTTTCCTGATGTTGGAACCCGAGTAGGCGGCGGGCTCACCGTTGGATAACCTCGGCTGGCACTATCGAGGAACGCGCCACGCTCCCACCACGCAGTGTGCGAGCATCGAATCGGACCATCCTTATTCGAAACGAATTCTCATCTAAACAGGGCGTGTGAGCAACGACCGTATTCGGATGGGCATTGGAGCGTGGCGCTCTCGGAGAGGTCATATCGCCGGCGTTCGGGCGGAGGAGGAGGCGTGACGCTTCGATTGGTCTTGCTTACCCTTGGAATGGGCGTGGTGGCGGCGGGAGCATGCTCCGCCGCGGCAAACAACAACGGTTTCACCGGCGGGGGCGGTTCGGGCGGGGGTGGCACGAGCACCGGCACCGGCACCGGCACCGGCGGCGACACGGTCGTGATCGAGAGCGACGCCTCCACGAGCACCCCGTGCGAGAGCGCCAAAGAGAACAAGAGCACGATCGGCTGCGACTACTACGCGGTCAATCCCGACAGCGTCGAGAGCAGCCGGGGCGGGTGCTACGCGGCGTTCATCGCCAACACCTGGGGCGCGCCGATCACCATCCAGGTGGAGCGTGGCGGCCAGACGCTCGACGCGACGAGCTTCTCGTATCTCTCGCAGGGCACCGGTCAATCGATCACATACCAGCCCTTGCCGGGCGGGCAGCTCCCACCGGGACAGGTGGCCATCGTCTTCCTCGCGTCGGTAAACGATCCTCCCGCGCCGTCGTGTCCGCCGTCGGTGAACGTCGCCCAGATCCTCGATCCCGCAGTGCACGGCACTGGGCTCGGCGCCGCGTTCCACATCACCACGTCGGCGCCGGTGGTGGCGTACGACATCTTCCCCTACGGCGGCGGGCAGAGCGCGACCACGAGCGCGACACTGCTGCTCCCCACGACGGCGTGGGACACGAATTACATCGCGGTCGACGCGTTTCGGAAGAGCAAGATCCCAAAGGCGCAGCCGTCCATCGATATCGTCGCGGCCGAGGATGGCACCGAGGTGACCATCAGCCCGACGGCGGCGATCACCGCCGGTCCAGGCGTGGCGCCCACGGAACAAGGGCAGCCGCAAACATACCACCTCGACAAGGGGCAGATCCTCCAATTCACCCAGGACGCGGAGCTCACCGGCAGCCCCATCCAGGCCAACAAGCCCGTCGGCGTCTGGGGCGGCGCCTCGTGCTTGAGCGTCGATATCGACGTGTCCGCCTGCGACTCGGCACACCAGCAGATCCCGCCGGTCAAGGCGCTCGGCAGCGAGTATGTCGCCGTGCGCTACCGCAACCGCTTCGACGGACAGGAGGAGTCGCCGCCTTGGCGCATGGTCGGCGCCGTCAAAGGCACCACGCTGACCTGGGAGCCCTCCCAGCCACCGAATGCGCCGAGCACGCTCGACGTGGGGCAGATTGCGGAGTTCCGCGCGCCCGGGCCGTTCACCGTCAAGAGCCAGGACGTCGATCACCCGTTCTACATGTCCGCGTACATGACCGGGTGCGAGGAGTTGAATCCGGCCCACGACGACTGCCGCGGAGATCCCGAGTTCGTCAACGTCATCCCGTCGCTGCAATACCTCTCGTCGTATGTGTTCTTCACCGATCCGACGTACCCGGAGACGAACCTCGTCCTGGTGCGACGCAACGACGGCGACGGCTTCAAGGACGTGACGCTCGACTGCGCGGGCAAGCTCACCGGCTGGCAGCCCATCGGCAGCGGCGGCAAGTACGAGTACACCCGCGTCGACTTGGTGCGGCACGACTTCCAGCCGCAGGGCTCGTGCGACAACGGCCGTCACGAGATCCACAGCGACACGCCCTTCGGCCTCGTGGTGTGGGGCTGGGGCAGCGCCGAGTCGGTCGGGTTCCCGACGGAGGCCGTGAGCTATGCGTACCCCGCGGGCGCGAGCGTGCTGCCCATCAACACCGTGTCTGTGCTGCCCATCCCGAAGTGACGTGAACAGATGCGTTGTCGGGCGTTCGATCGCCGATCCGCTCGACTCGCCGTGGATGTGAAGGGACTCGAGCGCAGAGACGGGAGAGGCGCAGAGCTCGAAGTCCAATCATCTCTCTTGCCCTCTGCGTCTTCTGCGCCTCTGCAGTCGATTTCGGTCCGATAGCCCGGTTATCGCTCTCAATCACGCTCGGTGATTGAGCCATGGTCACATCGCCCGGCGTTCGGGCAGAGGAGGATGCGTGACGCTTCGATTGGTCTTGCTTACCCTTGGAATGGGCGTGGTGGCGGCGGGGGCCTGCTCCGCCGCGGCGAACAACAACCCCTCGACCGGCGGGGGCGGCTCCGGCGGGAGCGGGGGCGATGACATCAGCCTCACGAGCGGCTCCACCGGGACGATGTGTGAGACTCACTGCTCGGCAGATCTACACTCGGTCGTCGACTGCAACGGCAAGATGGTCTCCACGTGCCCAGTCGATCAAGGCTGCAGCCAAGGTGGCTGCGTCCCCTCGTGCGAGAGCGCCAAAGAGAACAAGAGCACGATCGGCTGCGACTACTACGCGGTCAATCCCGACAACATCCCTCCTTATTACACCTCGTGCTTCGCGGCATTCGTCGCCAACACGTGGGGTGCGCCGGTCACCATCCAGGTGGAGCGTGACGGCCAGACGCTCGACGCGACGAGCTTCTCGTATCTCTCGCAGGGCACCGGTCAATCGATCACATACCAGCCCTTGCCGGGCGGGCAGCTCCCACCGGGGCAGGTGGCCATCGTCTTCCTCGAGCACAACGGCGGCTCCGTCGTGCCGTGTCCGCCGTCGGTGAAAGCCGCCCAGATCCTCGATCCCGCGGTGCACGGCACCGGGATCGGCGCCGCGTTCCACATCACCACGTCGGCGCCCGTGGTGGCGTACGACATCTTCCCCTACGGCGGCGCGGAGGGCGGGGTCACGAGCGCGACACTGCTGCTCCCCACGACGGCGTGGGACACGAATTACATCGCGGTCGACGCGTTCCGGAAGAGCCAAGCGGTCGCTCAGGGGCAGCCGTCCATCGATATCGTCGCGGCCGAGGATGGCACCGAGGTGACCATCAGCCCAACGGCGGCAATCGCCGCCGGCCCAGGCGTGGCGCCCACGGAACAAGGGCAGCCGCAAACATACCACCTCGACAAGGGGCAGTTCCTCCAGCTCACCCAGGACGCGGAGCTCACCGGCAGCCCCATCCAGGCCAACAAGCCCGTCGGCGTCTGGGGCGGCGCCTCGTGCTTGAGCGTCGATATCGACGTGTCCGCCTGCGACACGGCACACCAGCAGATCCCGCCGGTCAAGGCGCTCGGCAGCGAGTATGTCGCCGTGCGCTACCGCAATCGCTTCGACGGACAGGAGGAGTCGCCGCCTTGGCGCATGGTCGGCGCCGTCAAAGGCACCACGCTGACCTGGGAGCCCTCCCAGCCACCGAATGCGCCGAGCACGCTCGACGTGGGGCAGATTGCGGAGTTCCGCGCGCCCGGGCCGTTCACCGTCAAGAGCCAGGACGTCGATCACCCGTTCTACATGTCCGCGTACATGACCGGGTGCGAGGAGCTGAATCCGGCCCACGACGACTGCCGCGGAGATCCCGAGTTCGTCAACGTCATCCCGTCACTGCAATACCTCTCGTCGTATGTGTTCTTCACCGATCCGACGTACCCGGAGACGAACCTCGTCCTGGTACGACGCAACGACGGCGACGGCTTCAAGGACGTGACGCTCGATTGCGCGGGCAAGCTCACCGGCTGGCAGCCCATCGGCAGCGGCGGCAAGTACGAGTACACCCGCATCGACTTGGTGCGCGATTTCCAGCCGCAGGGCTCGTGCGACAACGGCCGTCACGAGATCCACAGCGATGCGCCCTTCGGCCTCGTGGTGTGGGGCTGGAACGAGGGCGGGAGCTATGCGTACCCCGCGGGCACGGGCGTGCAGCCCATCAACACCGTCGAGGTGCTGCCCATCCCGAAGTGACGCGAGCCGAGAAGCCCAATGGGAGCATCCCCTGATGCCTCTCGATGCGGGTTGCCGATCCGAAATCGAGAGGCATCTCCCCCGCCCTTCCCGGGCACCCTCCGACGAACAGGCGCAGTGGCCGCGCGTGGAGCATGGAACGAGAGGCCTGGACGAGCATGGTCGTCGTGCCCGTGGGGGCGAAGGGACGCGCCCCGTGACCTGCTTTGCGATGGGTTCGCACGGAGGCTCGCCGTGGTGCGGCGAGCCCCGTGGTCAGGGGTTGGACGGCGCGGGCGGGTACGCCGGGCCGAAGTGCGCCGAGGCGGTCTCGGTGAACGTGAAGAGCGGCGTCTTCTTCGTATCGTCGCCAAAGAGTGGCTGCACGACGCACGTCTGCGTGCTGCACTCGCCCTTCTCGAGGAAGGCGACGTCGGCGACCGCCCAGAAGATGCGCTTGTCGCCTTCATCCCCCTCGTCGCCGTGCGAGGGGTCGAAGGTCACCGCCGACGCCGACGTGTAGTAGCCGCTCGGGCCGAGCTCGGCGGCGAGCTGACCGTCGCAGTAGATCCGGACCCTCGGGTGCACGTTGTACGAGACTCCGTGGTTGCCGAAGTAGTGGACGCCGACGCGCATCCACTTGCTCTTCGGCGGGAAGTCGATGTTGATGTTCTCCGGCGCGCAAAAATCGCTGTCGGTCGAGTCGGTCACGGACGGGTTGCACGTGATGTTGTCCATGTCGAGGCGCGGGCTGTGGCAACCCATCCCGATGTCCTGCCACTCCTGCCCGTGCCCGTGCGGCGCGAAGTAGCAGGTGTTGTTGTCGAACGACGGGTCGAGGTACCAGTTGACCGGATCGGGCGGCGTCGCAGTGTTGCTGAACCACGTCGGGCCGCCGGAGCCGCTGAAGTCGTCGGCGACGCAGTTGCCGTACATGCACTCGGCGGGGTTGCCGCCGAAGCCGAAGCTCCACGGCGCGGTGCTGAGAGGCTGGTGGAGGTGGAGGTCGAGATCGACGCCGCTGCCGCCGAGGTCGTGCTCCCAGTCGAGCTCGATGCGGAGGCCGCGCGCGCCGACGATGAGCGGGAACGTGCACGACACGGTGCTGTTGTCCTCGATCTGCTTCGTGTACGTGACCTCGTACTCGCCGGAGACGAGCGGGTTGAACGTCGAGCCGGTGACCATCGGGCAGGGGCTCACGCCCGCGGGGCACGTGACGCTGTAGACCTCGCTGCCGGGCACCGCGTTCGAGGAGAAGTTGCCGGTGCCCTTGGTGAGGTCGACGCTCGCGAAGGGCACGGCGCTGATCGCGTGGCACTGCGCGTTGTCGTTGGCGAAGCAGTTGTCGGTGGCGTGCACGCCGCCGACGCAGGGGCCCCACGAGCCGAGCTCGTTGCACTTCTCGGTGCCATCGAAGCAACCGGGGACGCCGTGGTACGACGAGTCGCCCTTGAAGCAGAAGTGCGCCTGCCCGCCGTTGCAGGCGCACCCTTCGTCGACGAGCCCGTTGCAGTTGTCGTCGAGGCCGAGGTGGGCCTCGTCGCAGAGCTCGACCGGGCCGCAGCCGGTGCCGCACGGGTTGATCGGGGGCCCGCCGCCGCCGCTGCTGCTGCTGCTCGAGGTGACCGGGTTGATCTCGCCGCTGGACGACGACGACGTGGCATCGCCCCCGTGACCGCCGGTCGCCGTGGCCGTGGAGCTCTGCCCACCTCCTCCGGTTCCCGTGGTGGTTCCGTTGCTCGCGGAGCAGGAGACCGCTGCCCCGATCGCCGCGAGCGCAGCGGCGGCGATCAGGAAGCGAGCCCGCGGAAAGCTCTGTGTCGAATCGAAATTCATAGGCTTTTTTACCTCAGCGGTTTCGCGACGAACATCTGGAACCGGCTCGCCGCCGTTCTGTTGCGCACCGCGCGCCTTCCACTCGTCCCCCCTTCGACCACCACGATCCGGGGACCTCGTGCGCCGCCGGCGGGGCCTGCGCTCGTCGCCGCGCGGCTGGCGCTGCGAGGCCCCATGACGGCTCCAACGAAGTGAGCGCCGCGCTCAGTTGCTGGTGATGAGGATGTCGTCGATGTAGACACCCGGGTAGGTAGCGCTGCCATCGCTGCGGAATCCGAAGCGCAGCTGGATGCTCTGACCGACGTACGCGCTCAGATCGACCGTCACCAGGCGCCAGCCTTGGTCCGAGAGGTGTCCGCCCCACGCCGGTTGGCCGCCGGCGCTGGACTGATCGTAGGCCGGGCTGACGTTGGTCACGAGGTTGAAAGCGCCGCCGTTGGCGCTGATCTTCAGGTTCGCGCCGTCGACGCTCTCGGTGTCGACCCAGAGGCGGAACGAGAGCTTCGGCGCCGTCGTCGCCGTCCCCGTGAGGTCGATGGCCGGCGAGGTGGCGACGGTCGTCGCCCACGCCTGATCGTCGTTGTAGTTGCCGGCGATCTGGGTGGCGATGCACTGCGAGCCGTTGAACGCGGCCGACGGGCCCCCGGCGGTCGGCTGGCCGCACTGCCAGTCGCCCGCGAGCGTCCAGCCGTTGGGGCAAGGGCCCTCGAAGGGCTCGTAATAAGGCACGTCGATGACGTTGAAGTTGTACGTCTTCTCCGCGAAGTTGCCGGGCACGCTCGGCTCCTCGATCTTCACGGTGACGCTCACCGGGCCGAGGTCGGTCGCCATCGGCGTGCCGCCGAGCGCGCCGGTCGCCGGATCGAGCGTCACCCAGCCGTGGTTGGTGCCGGAGACGATGCTCCACGTCGCGCTGGTCGAGCCGCCCGTGCGCGCGAACGTCGTGACGTAGGGCTTTCCCACGACCGCGTCCGGAAGTACCGCCGTCGAAATCTCGATCGGGATGGCGCTGGGCTCGGCGACGAGCAGATCGTCGATGTACACGCCGGGCCGCGTACCGCTGCCGTCGGTGCGGAAGGCGAAGCGCAACTTCACGTCCTGCCCGGCGTAAGCGCTCAGATCGGCGAGGTAGTTCTGCCAGCCCATGGTCGACAGATCGCCGCCCCACGCGTCCTCGCCGTCGATCTCGAGCGGGTACGCCGGCGTCACCGCGGTGACCTCCGTGAAGGGCGAGTTGTTGCCGCTGACCTTCAGGTTGAAGCCGTCGTAGGTGCTGCCTTCCGTGTGCACCCAGGCCCAGAACGAGAGCACGGGGCTCGTCGCGCCCGCCAGGGAGATCGTGGGCGAAGTGGCGGTGGCGATGTCGTACTCCTGGTCGTCGTGGTAGTCGCCCGCGAGCTGCGTGGCGATCACGTGGGAGCCGCCGTGCGCCGCCGTGGGGCCTTCGTTCGTCGGCGTGCCGCACTGCCAGTCGCCGCCGAGCGTCCAGTTGCAGGTCTCGAAGCCCTCGATGAAGTAGACCTGGCAGCCCGTGGTCGCGGCGCCGCCGCAGACGCCCGCGGTGCAGACGTCGCCGGTCGTGCAGGCGTTGTGATCGTTGCACACGGTGCCGTCGGGGACCGCGGCCGCCACGCACTTCGCGCTCGCGTCGCACATGCCGGTGTGACACTCGTCGATGCCGTCGAAGCACGCGCCGCCCGCCGGAACGGGCTCGGCGACGCAGGCGCCGTTCGCCGGATCGCACACGCCGCTGGTGCAGCCGACCGTGAGCGCGGAGCAGTCCTTGGGCGTGTCGCCGACGCACTGGCCGGCCTGGCACGTGCGGTTCTGCATGCAGAAATCGCCGCTGAGCGTGCACTTGTCGCCGTCCTTCGCGGCGTTGGGCGTGCCCTCGCAGGCGCCCGTGGCGGGGTTGCACGCCACGGTGTTGCACTCGCTCAGCGGCGAGAAGGAGCAGTCCTTCGGCCCGCCCACGCACGTGCCGCTCTTGCACAGGCCGTTGACCTGGCACTTGTTCGTCGGCGTGCACTGGGTGTCGTCGGGGGCGGGCGCGGGCGCGCACGACTTCGAGGCCTCGTTGCAGGCCATCTGCTTGCAATCGGGCGCGGTCATGCCGCAGTCGTTCTGCTCGCCGCCCTTGCACTGGCCCTTGCCGTCGCAGGCGTCGCCGACGGTGCAGAACAGGCCGTCGTCGCAGCCGGTGCCCTCGGGCGAGTAGACGACGGTGCAGGCGCCGACGGTGCCCGGGTACTCGCCCATGTTGCACACGGCGACGAGGCACTGCGGGGCCTCGATCTTCGAGCAATCCTGGCCGCACGGGAACGGGTTGCCGCCTTCGCCGCCGGTGCCGGTGCTCGACGACGATGTCGTCGTCGGGTCAGCGCCGCCTCCGCCTCCGCCGCCGCTCGAGGTGCCGTTGCCGGACTTCGCGCAGCCAGCCGCCGTGAGGGCGAAGATCATGGTGGAGGACCACAGCGCGCGGGACGCCGCCGCCGAAAGCCCGAGGAAAGAATGTCGCATTGCCATCATGGATCCCTCATCGCGCTGAGCTTCGCGTGGCGCCCGAGCGCCGAATGCCGCACCGCTGCGTCCAGGGCCGAATCGTATTGGATTTGGGCGGTGCGACACAATGCCGGAGCGACCGCGTAGGTCGCTTCGCTCGCGGGTGGACCATCCGCGCCCACTACGTCGTCGAGCCCAAGAGGCGCTCACCAGCGGGAGCGCGACCCCTCCTCACCCGTCGTAGGTGGACGATCGATCCGGCGCTGCCTGCGTCACGTCGGCCGCTCCGTTCCTTCGCTCACGGCTTCACGCGCGCCAGGAAGAACCCCATCGGGAAGCCGTTCCGCACCCAGCTCACCACCACGTCGCCGTTGTCCATCCGCGCGATGGATTGCTCTCCGAGCGGGGTCGCCACGGGTGAGCGATCCACCACCAGCGGGTCCGCGCGCTCGCGCCCATCGAAGCCCAGGCGCCGCAGCCCGACCCGCGTCTGCTTCACGGGGCCGCGCCGGGCCGTGTCGATCTGCGTGAGCTGCAGCACCTCTTGGCCTGCGGTCACCATCCGCCCCATCGCGCCGTAACCGAGCGCGTCGGGGTGCTGCTCGGGCACGATCGTGCGCCGCGGGGCTGCGACCGTGCCGTTCGCGCGGACCTCGGCCCAATCGATGTGGGCTCGCGACTCGTCGCGCCCCGCGGGGATCTGCACCCCGACGGACTGCCCGAGCCAGGCCATCCCGGCGAACGAGCCATCGTCCCCGAACGGCTGCGCGATCGATCGCACGACCGCGTCGTCGCCCACGCGCGCGATCACCACGCCGCGCATCTCTCGCAGGTACATGCGGTGCCCCGCGACGAGGTATCCCTCCGGCGTCGCCAGGCCCTGGAGCAGCACCAGCATCCCCGGCCCGACGAGCGGATGGGGAGGCCCGGCGTGCTCGAGCCGACCGTCGTCGGCGACCGACAGCGCGCGCAGCGACGCTCCGGAGGCGTCCGCGCCGACGAGCAGCGGGCCGCGCCCCTCGCGCCGCAGCGCGACGGTGTAGATCCCGAGCCCCGTGCGCCAGGCCGCGCCCGCCGGCGCGCCCTCGGGATCCAGCGCCTGCACCACGAGCCCCGGCGCTTGCTGCGGGTGATGCTCATCGTCGAGGCTGTCGTACGCCACCACCCAGCCCGCGCGCGTGGGCGCTGCCATCATCGGGTTGCCGTTCGCTCGCCCCACGCAGCGCGCGGCGCCCCGCGGGACGAGGCTCGCGTCGTAGCGCCGCACGAACAGGTTGCACCCGTTCGACGCGATGCGCTCCGACCACACGACCAGCACCTCGTCGCCCGAGGTCGCCAGCGTCGTCGCCCAGATCGTCGTGGGCGACGGCTCCACTGCGGCGCACGCCACGATGGGCCCACCCGGGAC
Source organism: Minicystis rosea (assembly GCA_001931535.1). GTDB lineage: Bacteria > Myxococcota_A > Polyangia > Polyangiales > Polyangiaceae > Minicystis > Minicystis rosea. The sequence goes on along the minus strand of CP016211.1, from coordinate 15,994,978 downwards.
GCAGCTCGTGCACGCCCGCGTATCGAACGCGCAAGAGCTCCCGCAGCGCAGCTCTCCCCTCGCATACCCGAGCGACTGGCAGCTCTGCCCATCGAGGTCCGCGCCGTCGCACGTCTCCACGGCCGGCCGCGCGACGTCGGCGCCCGGAGGCCTTGGCACATCTGCCGGCGGCGGGGGCCCATCACCCCACGGGGGGCGAAGGCAATGGTCGCGATGTTGATTGCCGCACAGCGCGGCGCCGCACGCCGGCGCGTCACCCGCCGCGGAGCCCGACGGAGACCGCGCGGCGCTGCATCCCATGGCGAAGAGAAGAACGAACGCGCAGCGCACATGCTGGGTCATGCGTGACATCCTGGAAGGGGGACAGCCCCGGCTGTCCAGAGGAACGACGATGCCCTCCGCAGGCTTACGGAGCGATCACGCGCAACGAGAACGCCCCGCGAGGCGGCCCGTCCCCGCTACTGGAGCGTGATGGTGCTGCTGACGGGCGGCCATGTCTGGCCGCTCGCGTCCTTGTACTGGACGTAGACCGTCTTGTTGCCCGTCCCCGGATCGAGCGTCCAGGCCAGCGTGGGCTGGAACGGCTGCCACGCGCTCCACGTGACGTTGTCGTTGGAGATGCGCATCTGGTTGTCGCCGATGACCACGCTCGCCCCGTCCATGGACGCGCCGTAGTTGCCGGCCCAGACCTCCACGTCCTGCCCACCATCCTCGAAGTACACGAAGCGGACGCCCGCCCCGTAGCCGGTGAACGTCTGCCCGGCCATCGTCCAGGTGCTGTCGGTGGTGCTCATCGTCGCGCCCTCGTTGAGCGCGTCGATGACGTTCCCGTGGATGTCACGCAGCTCGACCTTGAGGTAGTAGCTGTCCGCGGTGTCGTATCCCCCGCCCCGGTACCACTCGCGGACGGTGATGGGCGGCGCCGCGTCGAGCTGGGCCGCCGTGTAGCCGAGGGCGACCAGGTCGAGGAGCTGGCTGCGGGTGTCGAGCCAGTACGAGGTGACGAAGACGAATTTCTCGAACAGGTGGATCACCGGATCGCCGTGCCCCGCGGACCACCCGTTCGCTCCACTTTGGAGGATGTCCCAGCCGGAGACATCGCCGGTCTCGGCGCCGGGGTTCGTGAGGAGATTGTGCGGCTCCTGAAGGTAGAGGGTGACCGCGGTCGACGAGGTGGAGGCGTCCGCGCCGTTGATCGACACGTCGCCGGGCAGGCCCACGGCAACCGGGCTGCACGACGTCCCGTCGCCGAGGAAGCCCGAGTTGCAGGTGCAGACGTACGACCCTGCCGTGTTGGTGCACTTGGCGTTCAGGGAGCACGCCGCGGTGCCGTTGGTGCACTCGTCGACGTCGGTGCAGGTCTTCCCGTCGCCCATGTAGCCGGGGTTGCAGGTGCAGGCGTACGAGCCGGCGGTGTTGGTGCAGGTGGCTTTGCCGTCGCACATCGCGGTGTGCAGCGCGCACTCGTTGATGTCGACGCACGTCGCGCCGTTGCTCGCGAAGCCCGCGGGGCAGCCGCACTGGTAGCCGCCGGGGATGTTGACGCACACCATGCCCGAGGCGCACATCGCGGTGCCGTTGGCGCACTCGTCGACGTCGGTGCACGTCTTCCCGTCGCCCATGTAGCCGGGGTCGCAGGTGCAGGTGTACGAGCCGGGGGTGTTGGTGCACGTCGCGCGCGGCGAGCATTCCGCGAGGCCGTTGGCGCACTCGTCGACGTCGGCGCACGTCACCCCGTCGCTCATCAGGTAGCCGTCTTCGCAGCGGCAGGTAGGGACGCCGGAGATCTCGGCGCAGGCCGCGTGGGCGCCGCACATCTTCTCGCAGATCACGCCGGCGTCCTCGGGTGATCCGCCGGTCCCCGTGATGGCCGCGATGGTGCCCTTGGCGCAGCCGGTGAGCGCCGCCGTCGTCGCCAACGCGCCGGCGACCGCGATCGCAAACCGCGTCCGGCGCCGGCGCGCCACGGCGAGCGCCAGCGCCACGCCCGCGGCCGCCAGCCCGCCGCTCGCGCTCCCTCCGCCGGCGAGGATGCAACTGCACGAGCTGGTCACCGTCGGCGCTCCACCGAAGCTGCTACCGCCGCCCGCGCCGCCGGCTCCTCCGGCGCCACCGAATTCGCCGAAGATCCCGCTGGACGAGCTCGAGGGCATGGTCGCGGCCTTGACGCACGCCCCGTCGCTGCACGTCTGACCGGAGGGGCACATCACGTCCTCGCATGCGTCGACGCAGGCGCCGGCGACGCAGGTCGTGCCCGTCGCGCACATCACGCCGAGGCAGCTCTCGTGCACGCAGAGCCCCGACACCGCGTTGCAGGCGAGGCCCGCGGCGCAGGGCTGACACGTGCACGAGGCGATGCACACGCCGCCGCTGCAGACCTGGCTGCTGGGACATGTCACGCCTGCGCACGGATCGACGCACGCGCCGACGCGGCACACCTGGGCCCCGGGACAGACGACGCCGTCGCAGGGCGCCTTGCACAGGCCGGAGGTGCAGACCTGGCCGGACGGGCAGACCATGTTCTGACACGAGGGATCGACGCAGTAGCCGTTGCTCGCGCACACCCGATCGGGCGGGCAGACGATCTCGCCGTTGCACCGGGGCACGCATTGGCCGTGATCGCAGATCTCCCCCACGGGGCAGAGGTCTTCGCCGTCGTCGGCCATGCCGTTGCAGTCGTCGTCGATCCCGTTGCACGTCTCCTGCGAGGGCTGCTGGAGCTGCTGGCAGGTCGTGCCGTTCGCCGTGCACTGGGTGAGGCCTGCCGCGCAGGCCCCCGGCTGGCCGGTGTCGCAGGGCTGGCCCCCTCCAGAGCAGGTGATCCGGTGATGAAGAAGACGTCGTCGTTGAAGTCGCCGTCGTTGTCCCAGCCGAAGAAGCTGGTCGCGCCGTCCTCGAAGCAGATGTAGTAGGCGTTGGGCGTCTTGGTCGACGCGTACATCAGCGCCGTGATCCACGGCCCAGATGGGCTGCAGGTGGTGCACACGTTGTCGTACGACGCGTTGGTGTAATGCACTTCCCCGCCGAGCAGCGCGAACCCCACGAGCCCGCCTGCATACGCCGGGTCGTTGATGATGGCCGTGCCGCTGAACGAGGTGCCGACCGGCGAGCCCGCCGCGACGAGCACATGGAGATCGCTCGCCAGCGGCTTCGTGCCGGTCTCGTTGTACCAGGCCAGACCGAGCTTGTTGGCCGCCTGGTTGAGGACGAAGGTCGCGGTGAACCCGCAGAGCGGCGAGAAGGCGTTGGGCGTGACGTGGGCGTCGGTGTGCCAGTTGATGCTCTCGCCCCGCTCGACGAACAGCGTTTTGAGGGTGGAGTCGATCGGCACCGAGAGGCCGTTCGGCTCGGTCACGTCGGCCGCGGCGGTGGAGGCAACGAGGGAGATGGCCGCCGCGCCGGCGAAGAGAAGGGCAATGCGCATGGATCCTCCGCGAGCGCTGTGGGCGTGCGGTCGACGGGGCGGCTCACAAATCGACGACGCGGGCGCCTCGCCCTCGCCATCGAGATACGGCATGCCAGGCGCCCGTATGGCGGCTCACGGTTCCGCCCGCACCCCCTTGCTCGCCGCACGGGGCTCCGAGTACTTTTTCCTGCGCCGTCGCCTTCGGCGATCACACCTGCCGTGGCTTCCTCCGCCAGCGCCTCTACGGGACCGACGCTCGCCCTCGTGTGCAGCGCGCGGCTCTCCGAGCTCGACGATGCTGGCCTTGCCCAGGCCGCGATCGAGGGACACGCCGGTGCCCACGCGGCCGTGTGGCAGCGCTACGCCGGCCTGGTCACGGGCCTGCTCCGGCGCACGCTCGGCCCGGGCGCGGACGTCGAGGATCAGGTTCAGGAGACCTTCGTCCAGCTCTTCCGCGACGTGAAGAAGCTCCGGGAGCCGGCGGCGCTGCGCTCCTTCGTCGTGGGGGTGACGATCCGCGTGGCGCGATCCGAGCTGCGGCGGCGGCGGTTCCGCCGCTGGCTGACGCTGACCGACAGCGGCACGGTGCCCGACGACGAGCCCGCCGCAGGCGACGACGCCGAGGCGCGCGAGGCGGTGCGGCGGCTCTACGCGCTGCTCGATCGCCTCGACGATCGCGCCCGGATGCTCTTCGTGCTGCGCTACGTCGAGGACCTCGAGCTCACCGAGGTGGCGGCCGCGCTGGGGATGTCGCTGGCGACCACCAAGCGGCACCTCGCCAAGGTCACCGCGCAGGTCCACGCGATGGCCGCGGGCGATCCGCTGCTCGCCCCCTACCTCGCCCCCGCCGCTCCAGCGCTCTCTCGGGATGGAGCCGCGAGCCGCCCCAAACCCCGGGCTCCTGCAGAGCCTTCTCACGATGGAGCCGCAGCCAAACCCCGGGCTCCTGCGGAGCCTTCTCACGATGGGGCGCCTGCGGGGCCCGCGGGGGATCTCGTGCGGGAGGCGCTCGATGCGTGATCGGTCGCGGGATCGCACCGACGACGCGCCCCCCGAGGCGGCAGTCGAGCGTGGGCTCGCGCGCCTCGGCGGGCTCGCCCGCGACGCTGGCTCGCGCGAGGTGCCCGAGGCCTGGCGCGAGCGGGTGCTCACCGCCCTGGAGCGCGAGAGCCCGCGCCGCGAGGTGCGCTCGTCGCCCTCCGGCCAGGGCCGCCCGCCGGAGAGGCGCGCGCGCAGCCGGAGCGCCGTGCGCGCGATCAGCCTCCTCGCGGCGTGCCTCGCGCTGGTCCTGGTGGCCACCGGCGCCGTCGTCCGTTTCCGGCAGGAAGCGCCGCTCGCTTACACCGTCGACGACGCCACCTCCGCGCCGAGCGATGTGCGCGCCGGGCCCGCCGGCGCCGTCGCCCGCTTCGGCGACGGGACGGTGATCGGCTTCGCGCCCGGGGCGCGGGGGCGCGTCGTCGACGTCACGGCGCGTGGCGCGCAGGTGCGCGTCGACGAAGGGAAGGTGCACTTCGCCGTCGTCCACCGGCCGGGGGCCGAGTGGACGGTGGAGGCCGGCCCATTCACGATCGCGGTGACCGGCACCGAGTTCGACGTGCTCTGGGCGCGCGAGCACCTCGATCTGGTGATGCAGGTCGGCACCGTGAGCGTGCGCGGGCCTCTCACCCCGCAGGGCGTGGCCCTGCACGGCGGCCAGCACCTCGTCGTCGACGTCACCCGCGGCGAGATGAGCATCGCCGAGTCGCTGCCCCTGCCGGGGGCGTCGGCGTCGCCCCCGCTCGCGCCGAGCGCCTCGGCGGCCCCGGACGAGCCCCCGCAAGCGCCCCCCGATCCAGCCTCGGACACCAGCACGAAGCGCTCGCCGAGCGCTCCGCCGACCTCCCATCCTCCGGCGAGCGTGTCTGCGCCGGCGGCAGCGCCGGGCCCGACCGACAGCAAGGGGCCGGCGCCGCCGAGCTTCCGCGATCGCGTGGCGCGCGGCGACTTCGCCGCCGTGATCACGGAGGCCGAGGCGCGCGGCGTCGATACCGTCGTGGGCACCGGCTCGCTGGCGGACGTCGCGGCCCTCGCCGACGCGGCCCGCTACGCGGGCAGGGGCGATCTCGCGCAACGGGCGCTGCTCGCCGAGCGGTCCCGCTTCGCCGGATCGCCCGAGGCCCGCTCGGCCGCGTTCCTGCTCGGGCGCATGGCCGAGACCAGCTCCCCGGCGACCGCCGTCCGCTGGTACGACACCTACCTCACGGAGTCGCCGGACGGATCGCTCGCCGCCGAGGCGCTGGGCCGGAAGATGCGCGCGGTGAAGGCCGCGTCGGGCGCCCGCGCCAGCCGCCCCATCGCCGCGGAGTACCTGCAGCGCTACCCCCGAGGCGCCTTCGCCCAAGCCGCCAAAGAGATCCTCGCCAGCCCATGAGGGTGCGGCAAGCGACGCTCCTCGGCGTCCTCCTGTGCGCGATGATCGTCGCGCACCGCCCGCTCCACGCAAGAGAAGCGGCCTCCGTCACCGTGGTGAGCCCGCCGCACGCTGGGCCGCTGGTGGAGGAGGCCGTGATCCGCCTCTCGGCCGAGCTCCGCGCCGCCGGCTTCTCGGTGCGCCTCGTCGAGGGTCGGCCCAACGGTGACGGGCGCGCCCAGGTCGAGGCCACCCCCGGGGCCCCGCGCGGCACCGGCCCGGGCGAGTCGTTCGCCACCGTCACCCTCGTCACCACCCACCACGGCGCGGTCGTCGACATGTGGGTCGCCGACCACGTGACCAAGAAGACCCTGGTGCGGCGCATCGACCTCGGCGACGCCGGCGCCACCAACGCGGCGAGCGACCTCGCGGTGCGCACGGTCGAGCTGCTCCAGGTGAGCCTCATGGAGGTCAGCGACGCCCGCAAGCAGTCCCTGCCCCCCGACCTGAAAGCGTGGATCAAGACACCGAAGCCTCCTCCGCCTCGCGCCCCTTACGCGAGCATCGAGGCCGCCTTCGGAGTGCTCGTCGGCGCGACCTTCGGGGGCTCTCCCCTTCCGCTCTTCCGAGCGGCCGTTCACCTCCCGAAGACCTTCTCGATCCGGGCGTTCGTCGCGCCCGCCATCACCACCACCACGCTCACCAGCGTCTACGGCGCCGTCTCGCTCCGGCAGACCGTCGCCGCCCTCGACCTCGCCTACGCCTTCGGGTTGGAGCGCGCGCGGCTCTACCCCGTGATCGCGCTCGGCGGCGGCCTCTACGATCTCCGATTCACCGGCCAGGCCACCGCCCCCTCGCTCGGTCACCAGGGGCACTTCCTCACGGCCGCGCTCGCCGCGGACGCCGGCGTCGGCGTACGCATCCTCCCCCACCTGTCGGCCCTCCTCGACCTCGAGATGATCGTTCTACAGACCGAGCCCGCGGTCACCATCGTGGGCCACCAGGTCGGCCGCGCCGGCCGCCCCACGTTCCTCCCCTCGCTCGGGCTCGTCGCGTCCTTTTGACAGCGCCCCGTCTCCCTCCGCGAGACGAGGAGGCGTGCGACGGGGGCGCGTTGATTTCGTAGGGCAAGACACTGGACGCGCGCGGCGATCACCCGAGGGGCCCGATCTCGCTCGGAGGGGCCCTATGCGGGCGACGCGGAGAATCGTAAGCACCTGCGCGCCGCCCAATCTTCACGTTGTCGATTTGTGAGCCGCACCGGGCCGACCACGACCACTGCGCCGACGAAGCAGAGCGGCTTCTTCCAGCTCGATATCGGGTGCCGGACGGGTGCATCTCCCGCGCTGGGAAGCCCCCGTCCGCGCATCGATCGAGCGTATGCCCCTGCCCGAGGAGCCCCATCCATGCCCATGCGCTGCGCTCTCCTGTTCTCCACGTTTGCCCTCCTCGCCACCGCGTGCAGCGGTAGCGCCGGCCCTGCGGGTGCGCCCGGCCCGGAAGGAGCGCAAGGCGACGCCGGACCCGAGGGGCCGCAGGGACCGCAAGGCGACGCCGGCCCCGAGGGCCCGCAGGGGCCGGCCGGTCCGGGCGTGGACGCGGGCTCGCCGCCTACGCATGCGCCGTCGAGCGTCGGGTTCGTGGACGTCGCTCCGAGCCCGGGCCTCATCGGCGGACAGATCCGCGTCGGCAAGGCGACCGACGAGAGCGACGTGCTCTCGTACACCGTTTACTTCGGGAGCGGGCCCACGCAGAAGCTCTACCTCTCGCCCATCGTGGAGATCCCCGCGTCCGGCGCGGACGTGGCCTATCACCTCACCGAGGGCACCGTGATTCCCGTGGGCGCCACGCACCTGCTCGCGTTCTCGCGCAACGCCGGCGGCGAGGACGCGACGGGGGTCGCCGTGCCTCTCCACGACGCGACGATCCACTGGGCCGATGCCTCGGCCGGGCAGGGGCCGGGATCGGGGCTGAACCCGCGCATCGCGATCGATTCGGCGGCCGGGAAGGTCCTCGTGGTCACGAACAACGCTCCGAACGGGTCGGCCCCCGCGCTCTTCCGGTGCGCGCTCGACGGCACCGGCTGCACCTACGCCGACATCTCGGCCGGGCAATCCGGTCTGGGCCAGTCGACGCCGGCCGTGCTCGTCGACGCTGCGGGCGGCAAGCTCCTCGTCGTCACCCAGACCCAGAACGGGACCGCGGGCCTGCTCCGCTGCGCGCTCGACGGGACGGGCTGCGCCTTCACCGATCTCGCCGCCGCTCAGGGTCAGGAGGCGCACACCAGCCACAACCCGTCGGCCGCCATCGATGCGGCGAACGGCAAGCTGCTCGTCGCGGCCGAGAACGCCGCGAACGGCGGCACCCCGGTCGTGTACGTGTGCAACCTCGACGGGAGCGGGTGCTTGTTCAACGACGTCTCGGCGGGTCAGGGCGGGAGCTCGGGGACGCGCCCCTCCATCGTGGTGGACGCGGCGGCCTCGAAGCTCCTCGTCGTCACGGACAACGGGGCGGCGAGCGACAAGCCGGGCATCTTCCGCTGCGATCTGGACGCGACCAACTGCCAGTTCGTCGACCTGCCCAACGCGGTGGGAGGCTCCGGCAGCATGCCGTCGGCGGCCGTCGACGTGGAGGGCGGCGCGCTCGTCTTCGCCACGATGGACGTCTCGAACGGTTCTCGCACCTTGTTCTTCCGCTGCGCGCTCGACGGCTCGGCGTGCGTTCACACCGACATCTCGGTCGGGCAGGGAACGGGCTCGGGGGTGAACCCGTCGCTGGTCGTCGACGCGGTGAATCGCAAGGTGCTCGTCGTCACCCAGAACGGCTCCGCGGGGAACGCGCCCGCCCTCTTCCGCTGCAACCTCGACGGTTCGGCCTGCGTCTTCGTCGACTTCTCCGGGCCCCAGGGCAACGGCTCGGGCTTCTTCTCCTCGGCCACGGTGGATCCGGCGACGGGCGAGCTTTTCGTCGCCGCCATGGGCGCGGGTGCGAAGCCGGGGCTGTTCTTCCTGCAGTGAACGGCAGGTCATCGTCATGGCAGCGCTCCGTGGCCGGCGTGGCGCGATCCTGCGATCGCTTCCTGCCGGCACGCGCTGCCTGAGCTTCTGCGGCCTCATCACACCGAGCACGAGCGGCGCTTCCTGAAGCATTCGAAGCGCATGCTCCACATCGACTCGCGCTATCGCGGTCGCGCGTGATCAGCGCGAATGGATCGCGCTCTCGGGCACGCACGGATGAGGCCTTCGTCCCCGTTGGGCCTCCCATGTGGCTCGAGGAATCCGGAGGCGATTTCGAGGGGGTCTCCTCCACCCGTGGCCGGGCACGTGCCGGGCACGTGCCGCGCCGCAGGAGCTTCCCGTTCTCTCCTCGCGCCGCGTGGCCGCCCGCCTGCGCGCAAAAACACCGTCGATCTCCGCGGTCCTCCGGGAGCGACGGCCCTTCCCCGAGCTGGTCTGCGCATTGCTCAGCGCGAGGCGGCGCTCACCGTCTGACGCTCGAACGGGCTTGCGTTCGAAGCTCGCCCCCGAACAGACGCGCTCGCGATGCGGCGACAAGGGAGCGTAGGAGAGGGAGGATCCATGTGTAAGCCTTACTGCACCTATCCGCAAACCATGCTGCTGAGCTGTGGCCACTGGGCGTGCGACTTTCACGGAGAGCAGTACGTCGGCGAGTGGCGGGACCAGACGCGTGTCCGCCCGCAGCCGCGCACGCTGCCTGGCATCGAGCAGCACATCGCTCAACGCGCCTACGAGATCGCGACGCCGCGCTGCCTGCAGTGCAACGGACAGCTCACGCTCGTGGACATCGACACGGTGTATGGACGGCTCGTGGATTGATCGCTGCCTTTCGCGCTCGGGCGCGACGCGAGCTCTCCCCAGCTGAGGACATCGACCTTGCCGAGCGTGCGCGAAGCAGGTGTTGCCGCTCGAGCTGGTTGACGGCGTCGTGCTCTGTCTGGCGGAAGGCCATGGTGCGCTCACAGCGGGCAGAGCGCGGTGCTGCAGGTGATCGCGAGGCAGGTTGCGCACTGGGTCAGCGCCGGGGCGCCGTCGCAGAAGTTGGGGGACGTCCCAGCCTCGCAGACGTCCTTGCAGCCGCGCACGATTGGTCCACGCCGCTGTAAGGCAATCCGACAAGTGTCGCGTCGAGACTTCGAGTCTCATGCACGTTTTTGCGGTTGGCATGAGAGGTGTAATCGTGTCGGCGCAGAGCAAACCGCCGGTCATTCAGCGTCGCGCCCACAGGTGCGCTGGCTCGAGCACGTCCTCCAAGCAACGACGGTGTCCAAGGACGACGGCGCCTTCGTCTTTCGCGCGGCCGACGTCGAGATCGTCGTCCACCCCGATTGGGGCGACGGCGACACGGCCATGACCATCGCGCTCGTGTCCGACGATTGCGAGCGCGACCATGCGGCGCTCGTGGCCCGCGGCGCGATCTCCCGCAAAGCACCGCACCGAAAGGACGGGAGCATCAACGCCGTCGTCGCCGGCCCCGGCAAGCTCGCCATCGAGCTCGAGCAGCGCCTCGCGCCGGCCTGATCGCGTGGAGCCATCGGCCCCCGGGCGCGCCGCGCCGGCGCATGCCGATGGACAAAAGAAAAAGGGGCCAGCAAGCCTTTCGGCTCACTGGCCCATAAAAAATCCCGGCGGCGTCCTACTCTCCCACTAGGTTGCCCTAGCAGTACCATCGGCTCCAAGGAGCTTAACTTCCGAGTTCGGTATGGGATCGGGTGTGGCCTCCTCGACATCGCCACCGGAAAACTTTGGGTGTGTGCTCGTCTCGTTTCGCGCCTGTGGCTGCGAATTCGCACTGCGCTCTTCAGCGCTCGTCACCCGAGCTCTGGGCGCCAACTCAACGGTTGCCTTAGAAGTATGATCAAGCCGCACGACCGATTAGTACTGGTTAGCTCCGCCAATTGCTCGGCTTCCACACCCAGCCTATCAACCTCGTGGTCTACAAGGGGTCTTTAGGGACCTTGCGGTCCGGGACACCTAGTCTTGAGGCCGGCTTCCCGCTTAGATGCTTTCAGCGGTTATCCGTTCCGTACATGGCTACCCGGCTATGCTCTTGGCAGAACAACCGGAGCACCAGAGGTACGTCCACCCAGGTCCTCTCGTACTATGGGCAGCTCCTCTCAAGTGTCCTACGCCCACGGCAGATAGGGACCAAACTGTCTCACGACGTTTTAAACCCAGCTCGCGTACCGCTTTAATCGGCGAACAGCCGAACCCTTGGGACCTGCTCCAGCCCCAGGATGCGATGGGCCGACATCGAGGTGCCAAACCGCGCCGCCGATATGAACTCTCAGGCGCGATCAGCCTGTTATCCCCAGAGTACCTTTTATCCGATAAGCGATGGCCCTTCCATGCAGAACCACCGGATCACTAACGCCTGCTTTCGCACCTGCTCGACCTGTCGGTCTCGCAGTTAAGCTCCCTTGTGCGTTTGCACTCTACGCCTGGTTTCCAATCAGGCTGAGGGAACCTTCGCACGCCTCCGTTACTTTTTAGGAGGCGACCGCCCCAGTCAAACTGCCCACCAGGCAGTGTCCCCGACCCCGGTCAGGGGCCTAGGTTAGATTTCCAGAATATCCAGGGTGGTATTTCAACGTTGGCTCAGCTGAACCCGGAAGCCCAGCTTCATAGCCTCCCACCTATCCTACGCAGAACATCCCGAAAATCACTGCCAAGTTGCAGTAAAGGTTCATGGGGTCTTTCCGTCTTGCCGCGGGTAGAGGGTATCTTCACCCCCGATACAATTTCGCTGAGTCCCTGGTCGAGACAGCGGGGATGTTGTTATGCCATTCGTGCAGGTCGGAACTTACCCGACAAGGAATTTCGCTACCTTAGGACCGTTATAGTTACGGCCGCCGTTTACTGGGGCTTCGGTTCGGAGCTTCGCTTGCGCTGACTCGTCCCCTTAACCTTCCAGCACCGGGCAGGCATCAGACCCTATACGTCCTCTTACGAGTTCGCAGAGTCCTGTGTTTTTAGTAAACAGTCACAACCCCCATTTCTCTGCAACCAGCCTACGCTCCGGCCGCGAGGGCCTTCACGAAAACCGGCACACCTTCTCCCGAAGTTACGGTGTCATTTTGCCGAGTTCCTTAACCAGGGTTCTCTCACGCGCCTTGGGATATTCACCCCGCCCACCTGAGTCGGTTTGCGGTACGGACACCAAAGGGGCTCAGTACGCGGCTTTTCTTGGAAGTCTGGGATCACCGAGTATCCAGCTCTAGGAGCTGACCTCATCACCTCTCGGATACGCGGGATGCCGTTTGTCCCTACCGGGTCCTAGCATCCCATCCTACGGGCTTGAACGCGCATCCATGCAGCGCGCTCGGCCTACCCTGCTCCGTCCCCGCTTACGTCAACGCCATCCTTGGTGGTGCAGGAATATTAACCTGCTTTCCATCACCTACGCCTCTCGGCCTCGGCTTAGGATCCGACTAACCCATGGGAGGATTATCCTTCCCCAGGAAACCTTGGGCTTACGGCGACCGAGTTTCTCGCTCGGTTTATCGCTACTCATGCCTGCATAAGCTCTTCGCAGGGCCGATACCGGTCGTCTCCGTCCGGCGTGTGTCTCCCTGCCAATGCTCCCCTACCGCTCTCTTTCGAGAACCCGTGGCTTCGGTACTGAGCTTGAGCCCCGTTATATTTTCGGCGCAGGCTCGCTTG
>CP016211.1:15227500-15977500 GCA_001931535.1 Minicystis rosea | reverse complement strand
GAGGCCGCGGACGACAAGAGCTACTTCGATTTCGCCAACCGCATCGCGCCGACCGTCGCCTTCCTCCAGCAGGTCGGCGCGTGGGACGTGCCTCACCCGTGGATGGATCTCTTCGTCCCCGCCTCGCAGGTCGTCCCCTTCGTGCAATCGGTCCTCGATCAAACCACGCTCGCCGACACGGGACAGGGCCCCATCCTGCTCTATCCATTCCACCGCAATCGACTCACCGCGCCCTTCATGCGCGTCCCGAACGAGCCGGAAGCGTTCCTCTTCGACCTCCTGCGCTTCGCCATCCCACCGGACCCCGATTTCGTGAGCTCGCTCATCGCCAAGAACCGCGCGTTCTTCGACGCGTGCACGGCCATCGGCGGGAAGCGTTATCCCATCAGCTCGGTGCCCGTCACCCAGGCCGATTGGAAGGAGCACTTCTCCCCGCTCTGGGGCCTGTTCAAGGCGGCCAAGGCCGCATTCGATCCCGACCACGTGCTGACGCCCGGACAGGGGATCTTCTGATCCGCAAAGCGCCGCGGGATCTCCTCCGCGGCGGATGATCCGCTCACCACCCCTCCCCTCCTCGCCTCGGGCGGCGCGATCGTCGCCGCCTCCACCACCTGGTCATAGCCCTCTTCGGCGATGCCGGGGACGCGGGTCGGGCCGCCGGACGAGTACCAGCCGCCCAGCGCGAGCCCGAGCCTCGAACCACGGTCGAGACCGCGCGCTCCAGCGCCGGGTACAACTATGGTGTTGCCGAAAGGCCGTTGCGAGTCATCCAGTCGGTGAGCACCTGGAGGAATGCGTCGGGGTGCTCGACGCTCGGGATGTGCGCGGTGTCTTTGAAGATGTAGCCCTCGGCATGCGGGATTTTGGCAGCCAGGTAGGCTTGCTGGGCGATCGCCACGGACACGTCGAATTCGCCGACCGTGACGAGCGCCGGAGCTTCGATGTCGACGACGCGGCCATACGCGGGGGGATCCAGCGGGACGTCGATCGGGGCGTCGTCACCGTGTGCGGCATTGGGTCGATTGAGCTCGTAGGCCAGCGCGACGAACGCGGGGTCGAGATCCTCTGCGCGGCGGGTCGGGCCGATGCTCCACAGCTCGGTCTCGAGGCGGTTCACGAGGGGCCAGTCCTTTGCTTTGTAGGCGGGGTCGAGGCGGTCGCAGAGCGTCTGCTCGACATCGGTGATGTCGACCTCGGGAAAGCCGCTTGGACCGGATCCGATCGTGACCAGGCCGGTGACGCGCTCCGGGGTCTCCACCGCGAGGTCGATGGCGATCCGGCCGCCGCGGGAGCAGCCGATCACGAGGGCGCGCTCGATGCCGAGATGATCGAGCAGGGTGCGGGCGTCTCGCCGGTCGGAAAATGCGACGTTCGCCGTCGACGTCCGCCCGAAGCCGCGGGTGTCGAAGCGCACCACGAAATGGCCGGCGGCGAGGCGCTCGACGAGCGGATCCCACATCCGCAACGTGGCTACGCCGGCGTGGATCAGGAGCACGGCGGGCGCCGAGACGTGGCCGTCGGTCTCGTAGTGGAGCGACGCGCCGGGGACCTCGAGGTGGGGCATGCCCCGAGCTTAGCCCGTGGCCGAGCTCGAAGGACGACAGACCACGCTCGCCTCGCTGCAAAACGCCTTGGCCACGCCCCATCCCGATGAGCAGACAACGATTCACCTCGTGTGCGGCAAAGGCACGACGCTCACCGAGGTGGCCCGCGAGACTGGGGTCCACGTGAACACGGCCAAGAATCGCCACGCCGGTGAGCCCATCGGCGCGGGGCGGCGCGGCGCGAACGACGCGGTCCATCGCGAGGGAGCGAGCGGGCGCGGCGCTCCCCCCTCGACCGACGGCGCGATCGCTGAGCATAATCCGCGACGATGCGGTTCTTCGTCACGGGCGCCACCGGCTTCATCGGAATCCACCTCTGCCGCCGGCTGCTTGCCGACGGGCATCAAATCGTCGCGCTCGTCCGGAGCCCATCGAAGCTGCCGGCCGACGTACGCACCGGCGTGACGGTGCTCGAGGGCGATCTCTCGCTCTTCGAGCGCCCGGACGTCGTGCTGCCCGAGGTCGACGTCGTCGTGCACCTCGCCGCGGTGATCGCCGGGAAGAACGAGCGCGACTACACGCAGATCAATCACGACGCCGTCGCGTCGCTGGTGCGCTGTCTGCTCCGCCAGAGCTGGCGCCCGCGCCGGCTCCTCTTCGCGTCGTCGCTCGCGGCCGCCGGGCCCTCGACCCCCGGCGCGGTGGCCACCGAGGCCGACGCGATCGCGCCGATCGACCCTTACGGCGATGCGAAAGGGCGCGCCGAGGCGCTGCTCCGGGCCCAGCCCTTCCCGACGACGTCGTTCCGCCCGCCGATCGTCCTGGGGCCCGGCGACGGTGCCACGCTGACGCTCTACAAGATGGCGCGCTCCGGCGTCGCGCCGCTCCCGGCCCGGCAACTGCTGAGTTGGATCGACGTCGACGATCTCGTCGACGCGCTCGTCGAGCTCGCACGAGACGCCTCGGCCGAGCACCGCACGTACTTCGTGACCAGCGACACGACGACGACGAGCCACGACTTGATCCGCGCGATGGCGAACGCGCAGGGCAAGCGGCTGTGGATCGTGCCGGTCCCGCGCTTCGCGCTCTTCCTCGCGATGCACGCGAGCACGTTCTTCGCCCGGATCTTCGGCTTCACGAACCAGCTCGATCGAAAGCAGTACGCGCAGATGACCGCGCCCGCATTCGTCTGCACGAGCGACAAGCTCCGCGCCGAGACCGGGTGGGCGCCTCGGCGAGCCCTGCCCGAGACGCTGGCGCGCAGCGTCGCAGGCTACCGAGAGGCCGGCCTGCTGTGATTTCCGGCCGCCTCGCTCAGGCGATCGAGGATCGTGGTCGCCCGACGTTTCAATGGTTCTTCGAAGTCATCCCGTGCATCGCATGATGGTCGAGCTCGAAGAGCGTGATCTCCTCCGCCGCGAGCGGAGGAAAGCACGAAGCATCGAGCTGCTCGTGTCACCGGAAGCTCTCCCACCGCTCCGGTAGCCCCGTAGCAAGGATCAAGATCCCTGTGTCGAGGTACTACTTGTTGGTCGACGGCACCGGCCCCTGACGACGGAACATCAGTGTGCCGGCCAGCCCGATGTCCGTCGCGACGAGCACCTCGCCGTTGCGGGAGCTGCACTCGATGCGGTCCTGCGCGTCGCACGCGTCGACGACCCGCGCCTCGCCGTCGATGATGTGACCGTCGGAGGTGCGCATCCGGCCGTCAAAGCCGCCGGCGAGGGTCATCGTACCGCTTGCGTCCCGGCGCGAGCGCAGCCCGACCATGCCGTCTGTGTCGTGCGCACGGTCGATCTGCCAGCGCTCGGACGCGAGCACCACCTCGGCGCGCTGGCTGTGGCTGGCCACATCGAAGATGCGCAGTCGCACTTGGCGCCCGCCTCTGGCGTTGTCGATGAAAGCGACCTCGTGCGCGCCCAGAACACCGGAGAGCGGCTGCTCGGGCAGGGTCTCGAGCTCGTCGTAGCCGGCCACCCAATGAGCGTCGCGCCCGTCGAGCACCACGAAGCGTTTGCCGCCGACCGCCTGTTTGCGATGGTCGGGGTAGTCGGCGACCCGCAGCACCAGGTGCTCGCCGACGGCCGCCAGATCGAGCACCTGGCAGCCAATGTGCTCGTCGAGCGGCAGCTCGACATGGCCGAGGACGCGTCCACCGTCGGGGGCGATCATGGAGATCCAGCAGGGGTTGCGAGCGCCGGCCTCGGTCTCTGCGATGCTGTGCCCGCTGCCGGCGCCGGCCACCAGCAGCCGGCCGCGGTGCACGAGCACGCGCCTGTCCGCAGCGGGCTGCGCGTGCGGCGTGAACCAGCGCTCGCGGCCGTCGGCCAGCGCCAAACCGCTCACGCCGCGAGCGGTGACCACGATGGCCAGCTCGCCGATCACCGCAACCTCGGCGTGCTGTGCGTGCTCGAGCAGGCCGGGGGCGACCTGCCAGCGCAACGTGCCGTCGGCATCGAAGCACCACGCCTTCGGCGGTGGCTGAGCGGCGATGCCGGCCGCAGCGCCGGGGTGACCGACGGCGAGCACCACCTCGCCACCACGGGCACCGTCGACGCCGGAGGCCACGGCGAAGAACTCGCCGTCGTGATGCCAGCGCCCCGCGCCGTCGCTGCCAAGGCGCCACAGCGCGGCGCGGTCGGTGCCGTGGCCGCGTCCGTACCGCACCGCCACCGCCCAGCCACCGTCGGCGAGACGCGCGGCCTCGCGCACGTCGGCACCACCGCCGGTGGCGGCGAAGGGCGAGCGCACCGCCACGAGGGTGAGCGGCGGCTGGCTCGCCAGTCGCAGAATGGTCAGGTCACCGGCACGCCGCGACGCACAGCCAGCCATCACCAACATCAAGACCACGACCAGCCACGGTAAGCGGGAGCTCATGCGCTGCCTTATACCCGCCGGGTGGACGGATAGCCGTTCCAAGTGGGTTCGCGAGCTCTAGCAACGTCGTCCTGTCGCCGGCAGTGAACGAAACACCCGATCCGCGATCCGGTGCTGCGGGTCTGAGGAAACTGTGATTGAAGTGCGCCACCATGCCGCGTCATCCGCGCTCGCTGAAGCTCCGATCCTTCGTCGTTCCCCTCGCGCTGGCGATCACCAGCTGCGCCGAGAAGCCTCCCGTGACGCCGCCCCAGGCGAGGGACGCCGCTGCCGCGGACTCGTCGGCAGTGCGCGGGAGGCTGCCGCCAGCGGAGATTCAGAGGATCGTGCGGACGGGCTTCGAACATTACCGTGCCTGCTACGAGGCGGGGCTTCGCCGTGACCTCGACCTGAGGGGCCGCGTGACGATTCGTTTCGTCATCGGTCGCGACGGCGCGGTGTCGATCATCGACGTGGCGGGCTCCGACATCCCCGACGCCGAGGTGCCGCGCTGCGTGGCCAAGCAGTTCGCCGCACTGCGCTTCCCCGCGCCCGAAGGAGGCGTCGTCAACGTGGTCTACCCGATCCAGTTCGAGCCCGACATGCCGAGGACGCCGGCTCCACCAGGGTTCTTCGCGGGCTGTATGATCGAGGAGCACCCGCAGGAGAACGGGCTCGTCATCGACTGCTCCTCCACCAAGGTGTTCGTCGGCGACGCGAGCGCCCCCACGGACGAGGCCGCAGCGGAGACGCACCTGGCTGGTTTGGAGGCGCGCTTCAAAGGCGCGGCCGTCATCCATCGGAAGAGGCTCGAGCTCGAAGGGAAGACCTGCTGGGCGACCACGCTGGACGCGCCGCACGCCTGGACGAGCATGGTCATCGTGCCCGTGGGGGCGAAAGCGACGCGCCTCGTGACCTGCTTCGCGATGGGTTCGCACGGAGCTTCACCGTGGTGCGAGCGAGCGACGGCGATCTTCGCGAAGAACGGCGCGCTCAAGGAGCTGCTCCGCACGCCTTGACGTCACGGCGTTGGGCTTGGCCCTGGGCGCGGAGAGCCGCCCAAAGCGCGCTCGCGAGCTCGAGCAAGCTCGCTCCGTCGCCGCACTTCTCCCATGGCGCGAACGTCCATGAGCGTGCCATTGGGACTGCCACTCGCGGAATGTGAATGGCAGTCCCAAGAATACACCATGTCGGGCCAGGGCGTTTGGGGGCATGGACACCTGTGCTGGGATAAAGGCGTTCCTGGCGCGGAGCCTCGAGCGGCACACGTATGGATGCGCCGTGTCGGCGCGTCCGCCTCCACCCTATTGTTGACCCGCGGCGAGCGCCAGCTTCGCCGCCGTGCCGGTGCTCACGAGCTGGACGTGCGGAGGCAAGAGCTTGGCGACGGCCAGGAACGAGTTCTCCAGGGTCAGCCCTCCATCGCTCGTCAGGTAGACCCAGGTGATCGTGCCTTTGGGGTAATTGCCGATCTCGTCGGCCATCTTCTGCGGGCTCAAGAAGTGCGGATCCACGTCGTTGTCGACACCCCGCCACTCGCGGGGCCGGAACAGCGCGAGCTTGCCGCCGTCCGCGCCCGCGAGGAGCTCGTAGAATTGGTCCTCCGGCCACCACGTGAAGGTGGGAAAGGAATAGGGCACGTTCACGGGGAACACGCCGCGGATGACACCGTCGGTCTTCGCGTACTTGGGCAGGAAGTGCTCTTCCGCGTCGGTCCAGGTGCCGAGCCAATCCCAATGCACGGTGCCGGTGGTACCGAGGATGCAGGCGTCGTCTTCCGTCGCGGTGACGAATCGGTCTTGCTCGCCCTCGGCCAGCGACGACGGGTAAGCGTACAGGTGGCCGCTGGGCGGTAGAGCGAAGTAGTCTTTGCCGGACTTGTGGCTCTGCTCGTAATACCAACGGAGCAGATCGGGCGCGAGCCGCGCGAGGTGCGGAGAAATGGTCCAGGTGAGCGGCGGACACCCCGCGGTCGCATCCTCACAGTCGGTCAGCCGCTGTCGAAACCAGTCGTGCCGCGTGGTCTTCATGTACTGGATGTTGTCGCCGTCCCCCACGACGAACGCGACATACGTCTTGCCGGCATCGTAAGAGATCGACTCGAGCTCGCTCTGTTTGACCACGTCCACGGCGACGATTGGGGGCGTGCGCGTGGAGAAGAAGGACAGGTTGCTCGTCATGCTGGCGATGGCGCCCATGTTGCGGGAATCCAAGCAGCGCGTCTGTGCTTCGTAGATGTCGCCGCCGGCGATGTTCCACGAGCTGTTGTACCCGTAGACGCCCAGCGGCGTCGCCCAACGGCCGGCGTTGACGATACCGCTGAGCACGTCTTTTTCGGGGTTGCCGTCGATGCAACCGTTGATCAGGTACAGCACGAACAGCTTCTGCGAGAACACGAAGTCGACCAGCGCAGGCTTCATGTCCCCCGTGATCGGGGGATTCGCGTTGTCCTCCGGGTGCTCGTCGTATCCGGGGCTCAGCATCGCCAGACCGGTCGTCTCTGCACCATAGGTGTCGAAGACGTATTGGGTGGCCAGAGCGGGAGTGTTCTTGTCTTTCAGTTCCTGGGTCGCGTCGAACGCCACGCTGCCGCAAGGCACGTTCAAGCTGCCGTCCAGCAGAACCGCACCGAGCGCCGCAGCGACCGTGAGGATGTTCGGCAACAATGCTTGCTGGCTCGCGTAATCGTAGCGAACGCAGGTAGGAAACGCGGCGACGCACGAGCTCAGAAAGTCCGGCGCGCTGACCTCTGCGGTCGGGCTCAGATTCAGCTCGTCCAGCCATGTGGCGTCGTGCGGGTCGGCTTCGACGTACACGGACCCGCCGGTCGCGCGATTCTGCAGACCGGCGCACGCCTGCACGGCGAGCTGGAGCGGCGCCGCAGCGCTGGGATCGACATGAACGACCGTGAACGGGCCGGCCGCGGGGCTCGGGCTCGGTTTCGACGTGCCCAGCCTGCTGCACACGGAGCTCGGCTTCGGGCTCGGGGTCGGTGCGGGGTCTTTGCTGCACCCGGCGACGAGGACCGTGCATGGGGAGACCGCGAGTAGAGCACCCAACAGCCAGCGACTCGGCACGACAGCCACGCTTGCCTCCTCCCGTTCGGTTGACGCCCCCGAGCATCGTCGCGCCGTCGGAGCGGGTCAAGCCCCGACCAGACGCGCCAACGACGCCCAGCGCACGCGGCTTTCATTGGCCGCCGCCGAGCGCTGCGGCCTCGGCGGCTGCCCAATCGTGCCTTCCTGGTCAGGCGGATAGCCGAAGCAAAGCCCATCCCGACCCGAGCGGGCGTTGCGAACGCGCGGATCGGAGCCGCTCAGCCCGAGACTCCGCGCGCGATGGCCTGTCGCAGCACCCAGCTCTGCGATCGATCGAGCCTCGTCGTCACGCGCTCCAGGTGTCGCTCGCACGCATCGCCCTCACCCCGTGAGAGCACCGCGAGGCCATCGGTGTAGAATCCAGCGCTTCTCCGCGAACACCCACCGATGAAGCCACATCACCCCCCTCTCCCACGCCTCTTCGCCTCTCTGTTGCTCATCGCCGCCGCCGCTGCGACGCGCTCCGCCTCAGCCGATGATCCGAAACCCTTCGAGGTCACCGTCTCCCCGAAAGGGAGGACTTGGTCCATCGGCCAGCGCGGCGGAGCGCAGTGCTCTCCGACCTGCCAGATGCACCTTTTGCCCGACAAATACGTAATCTCGATCGGTGATGCCAAAGAGGAGATGTTCCTCGACGGTCCCACCGAGATCACCTACAACTCCGGCGCGCCCAAGCTCCACACCGTGGCCGGCTGGACGGCGATCGGCGGTATCGGCGCCGGCGGCGCCGCCCTCGGGCTCGGTATCTATGGATATGTGAAGACTTGCGCCGGCAGCGCAGGCTGTCCGGGATTCAACATCTCGAAGACGGCCGCCGGCGTCCTCGTCACCACGGCCGCGGTGCTGATCTCGATTTCGGTGACGGGCGCGATCTTGTTCGCGGTGACGGGAGAGACGATCACGGCGCGCGATCTGAAGCCGAAGAAGCCGTCGGCGCGGCCGCTCGACCTCGTGCTCGCGCCGTCAGCGTACGGAGGCACCATGAGTCTGGTGGGCACATTCTGACGGCTGGCGCCGTGACACCCAGAGCATCGACACGCAGCGCTGCAAACGGGCTCCGGAAGCCCAAAGGCCTCTCAACCCACGCCCTCTGCGTGGGCCACGCAGCGCGAGCCGCGCATCATCGCACCGCGATCCACGCGCCGTCGATCTCGAGCTCGACCGCGGTGGACGACGCGTCGACACCGGGGACGAGCACGCTCGACCCGGGCAAGTGGTCGTAGGAGAAGACGCGCGCGTCGGCGGTGACGAGGCTCCCGGCGGCATCGCGCCAGCGCGCCGGCACGACGTGGCCGCTGTGCACGCGCGGATCGATCTTCGTCATCGACGTCGCGACCACGCGCCGATCGCCGTCGAGACGCACGCGCAGCGCCGCGATCGGGCCGCCGATCCAGCGCGCGCTCGCGGTGTTCTCCAATCGGTCGAAGACCGCCGACCAGGTGTAGTCGGAGACCCAGACGTTCTCGCAATAGCCCATCACGTCGGTGCCGACGTCGGGCGAGTGCAGCGTCATCGTCGCGGTGTCGAGACCCCATACGCCGATGCCGCCGTTGGCATAGGGGAACGACGGATCGACATCGTCGGCGTCGCCGCAGTCGGCGTGCTGACGACCGAGCGCGTGACCGAGCTCGTGGACGGCCGTGTCCCAGGCATAGTCGTAGTCGGGGTACGAGACGCCGAGCGCGAAGCGCATGTCGACGCTGCCCGTCGCCGCGGGCGTGTCGTTGAGCCAGGTGAGGCCGAGGATGCAGCCGTCCTTGCAATAGGTGTCGAAGTCGTTTTCCGGCGCGAAGAGGCCGTAATAGTAGACCTCGTCGTCGGGCGCTTCGGCGCCGCGCAGGTCGTAGAGCGCCTCGAGGATCTCGTCCCAGCCGTCGCCTCCGGGATCAATCGCGGTGCTCCAGGAGACGGCGTCGTGGAGCGTGACGTCGACCGACGCGACCGGATAGAGCGCTTGGAAGCGCGCGCGGTACTTCTCGACCGTCGCGGCCGACGTATCGGGCAGACGACCGGAGCCGTCGGCGTCGTAGCGGAACGGGACGAGCTCGACGCGGAACGGCTTGCCGGTGCCGCGCACCGCGAGCGACTGCGTGTCGTGGGACGGCCAGCGTGCCGCCTCGTTGTCGCGCGCCGCGAGGCCGTTTTGCGAGAGCTCGATCGCGTAGTCGACCGAGCCCGACACGATGCGCTCGCCGGGGATCGTGAAGACGACCGTGCTCGCGAGATCGTCGTCGCTGGAAGCGGCGCCCAGGACGCCTTCGACCTCGATCGGATCGCCATTGCCGATCGTGAGCCGGGCGGTGACCGACGCGCCGTCGTAGGCGACGCCGGTATCGTAGAACACGCGGACGACAGCGTCGCGACCGGCGACCAGCGGCACACTCGAATCGACGGCCGCGCCGTCCTTCATGAGGTCACGCTTGGTGCCTTGGTAGAGCGCCACCTCGCGGATCGTCACGCCGGGCGCGCCGATCGACACATCCCCGCCGCTACCGCCCGCGCCGCCTGTGCCGGAGGAGCCGCCGCCGCACGCGGCGACGAGGGTCAGAGGGAGGCAGAGCGCAACCACACCCCACAGCGCCGTTCGTTTCATGAAGACCAAGACCTCGGACCGCCTTTAGCCCCCCGCGTGACGACGTTTGTCACAGGGCCGCAGGCATGGCGAACACATTCGGCGACTGCGACGCTCGGGAAGCCAAAGGGCAACTTTCCCCACGTTGCCGTTGCGCGAACATCCCCTCCGCGATCCTGGTCGAGTCCTCGAACAGGCGCGAGCTCTCCTCGAGATGGCGAATCGCGCTCCGGCTGCTCATTCCCACGCTCGCGAGGCGCCAACAGGGTGGCGGTTCGTCCATCTCCAGCTTGTCGACGAGCACAAACGGGCTCTCCTCGCGTGGCCGGTAGAGCTGCCCCCGAACGCGAGCGATCACCCCACCTCGGCGCGATCGCCGACAGGCATCCATCCGTACACGCCCTCGCGTACGAACGGCGAGGATCAGCTTTCCCCAACCCCCCACGCCCCGCCGAAGAGACGTCGTCGGCGCTCGAGGTGTGCGCCGGGAGGATGATGACGTGGCCGACGGCCATGACGTGCGCGGCATCGAGATCGAGGTCGGATCGCGATGGCAATCGCCCCATCCTTTGCCGCGCACCATCGACGTGGCGGGGTCGAGCGCATCAGCATCCGATTCGCCCTGTCGTCGCGCCGGAACCGCGCGACGTGCTCGCCGTGCGGCTCGTTCCAGGTGGTGAATCTCGACAGTCCGCGCGCGGATCAGCTCGCGATGAGCGGGCGCCCGTCGCGCGAGCCGACGGTGGGCCGCGCGGGCGCGTGCGGCTCGTCGCTCCGGGTGAGCGAGGCGAGCAGCGGTTCGAGTTGGGCGGCCTTGCGCAGCTTCTCGAGGCTCCTGTCGGGGACGAGCGCCGGCGGCCTCCGCGCCGATCTCCTTCGCCGCAGCCTTCGCCTCGGGTGCCTTCGCCGCGCTCTTCTTCGCAGCAGTCGTTTTCGCCATGAGATGCTCCTTCGTCGAGCCGGGCTCCGTGGATAGCTCCCGCCGCGCGGCCCCCAAAGTCAAATGGGGTCAAAGGCGCTCAAATCACGAGCAGGCCCGCGGTGCAGGATGACCGCGGCATCGCCGCGCTCGCATCCCCCGGCAGGTGTCGAGCACGCAGGAGACGCACGATCGACAGCGCGTCGCCCGGTCGCGGATGGGAGGACGCGGGAGCCGCACGGCAGGCTGCTATGTTGGTACACCGACCGTCCTTCCGGACGCTTGCCGAAGCTGATTTCTTCGGGTCAGAGGATACCGCGCATGTCGACCCTTTCCGATCTGACGAAGGTGGGTACGCCTGCTCCGCTCCCGAAAGGGGCGGTGAACGCCAACGTGCCGGCGCCCATCCGCGATCTCTACGAGGCCTTCGGCGTGGGGACGCTGTGCGGGCAGGTTCGGCTCCTGTCGACGTCGCAGGACGATCCCGAATGGCGCGGTTATCAGAACATCCTCGAGGGGCCCGCCCGTCTCCGCCGCGCCGGCGGCTCGTGGCCGCAGATCTCGGAGGACCGCTTTTCGAAGCTCGTCGCGTGGGGGGTCGATGTCCGTGGGCTGCTGCTCGTGGCCGGCGCCGACACCGAGATCCTACGGCTCCATGTCGACGGCACGCTCCGCACGTTCGCGAGCGCCGATGCGTTGGTCGAAGCCCTGCTCTCGGAGCAACACGCGAACTCGCTGCGCGGCATGCAGAAGATATCGGAGTCGCATTCCAAGTGGACCGACTACGACGTCGCGCACGGTCTCCCCGCGATCTACCGCGTCGGCGACGATACCGCGCAGCACGCGCTCCTGGACGCGTTGAGGCGAGGCGACGAGCCGGCGGCCGACGCGGCGCTCGAGCGCGTCCTCGGCGAGAACGTCGCGGCATGGGCGCTGCTCGATCTGCTGGAAGCGATCGCCGCGGGCGACACGATCGAAGCCGAGCTGCGTGCGTCGTACGCGAAGGAGTGGTTTCGGCTCCTTCATCGTCGTGTCACGGCGTCCGTCTTCGAGACCGGGCAAAAACGCGTCTCGAAGATGCTCTCGGACGAAGTCGGGCGCGACGGCTTTCTGGCCGCGCTCGCGGCGCGTGCGCCCGTGCCCGACGAGGTTCGGGCCAAGCTTCGCTGCAACGTCGTCCGGACACCTCCCGATCCGTTCTTCACGACACCTCGCGAGAACGAAGCGCGCGTCGAGCTCGCCGCGTCCCTCACGGATGCCGAGGCGAGAGGCCTGGTGAGCCGGCCGACGGACCGGCCGATCGACGTGCTCGCGCGCGTCGACGAGCAAGCCCGCGCGTTCCGCGAAGCCGACGCCACGTTGGACGTCGCGTCGCTCGTCGCTCACGTGCAGGCCCTCCATCCTCAAGAGCGGCTGGCCTACGCCCATCTGCTGGCGAGGTGCGGCGGGTGGCACGAAGACACCACGCCCGAACGCGAGGAGTTTCGGACCTTGGAGCGCGAGCTCCCCAAGGCTTGGCCGCAGCTCGTCCTTTCCCTGCGTGAAACGAGTGAAGAGCGGATGATCGCGCTCCAGATCCTCACGCGGCAGAAGGCGGCCCAGGCGCTGCCGTTTCTCGCGTCCCTCGTGCGCTCGCCCACGTCGGCGCGGCTCATGGACGACTGGCCCGAGCACGTGGCGAATGCGTTCGAGGCGCTGGGGGGTCGAGTCTCCAAGGACATGATCGAACCGCTCCTCGAGGAGCTGCCGCTCACGCGCGCACCGAGACCGTTCGGGGTGATCATGATCTACGGGTCCTCCCAATCGCGCGCGGCGGCGTACCTCCTTCGACACCACGTGCGCGACGATCGCGTCTTCGAAGCGCTCCTCTGCAACTTCGCGGAGGTGTACCCCCACTCGCGCGCCGTCTTGAAGAAGAAGGGCGACCCGCGCGTCATCCCGGCGTTGCTCGCGCAGCTCGAACGTGAAGAGAAGGCTGCCAGCGGCGAGTGGGACGACGATCGGCAGCGGAGAACGCCGCACAAGCACTACTCCGACGAGTTCGGGATCCTCGCGAAGACGCTCGCTTCGCTCGACGTCCCGCGCGGCGTCGAAGCGCTCGAGGCATTCCGTGCGTACAAGCGCTGGGAGAGCCGGCAGCCGCTCTAGAGCGGTTTTCGCTCGAGTGCGGTACAGCCGGTCTTCGGCGAGGCGCGAGCTCGACCAAGTGGCGTGGGCGCGCGCGATTGGACCGGGCGCGGACGAGCGCGACGACGAGGTCGTCGGATGTAGCCTTTCAGCGCGAACCAGCCCTGCGCGTCCTGCCGAAAGACCTTGTCGACCCCACGGACCATCGCGTCGTAAACCGCCGGCACGGTGCGCGGAGCTGCGGCGCGAAGGGCCTCCTTGACCTTGGAGCCGCAGTTCTCCACCGGCGACAGGTCTGGCGAATACGCGGGCAGAATCCAATAGCGAACGCCTCGAGCACGGAGCGCTTGGCGCACGCCGCGCAGGCGATGCGCGCCAAGGCCGTCGGCAATGACCACGTCTCCGCGCTTCAGCTCGGGCATGAGCACTTGGCGCACGTAGACATCGAAGTGCTCACCGTTCATCGCCCCCTTAAAGGCCCACGGTGCGACGACACCTCGCAGGCCAAGCCCCATCACCAGCGTGATGTTCGGGTCCGGGTTGGCGGGGACCTTGCCATAGGCACGCCTGCCGCGAGGCGCGCGCCCATAGCGACGCGTCATGCCGAGATGAGCGCCAAATTCGTCGACGAAGATCAGCCGTCGCGCCCCCGCCGCCAACGCTCGACGGCGGAACCTGCGGCGCGCGACTTGGACATCGGGCCTGTCTTGTTCGCTTGGACAGAGCGTCTTTTTTTTCGCGGCAAACCAAGCCGCTTCAGCGTCCGGCACATCGTCGGGCGGCTCACGCGCGCACCTGTGCGGCGCTCCAGCAGCTCGATCAGCTCATCCAGGGTTCGATCGTTCTTCTCATCCACGAGCGCCTGTAGTTGCTGTGCTCCGGCCTCGTCGATCTTCGAGACCCTTCCGCCACCGTGCGGACGAGGCGCAACGCTCCCGGTTGTCCGCTCGAGACTGAGATAGTCCTGCACAGTGCTGAGAACGACGGCGAAACGCTCCGCGATCTCTCGCATGCTTCCCTCGCCGTTGCGGTAGGCGTCAACAATCCGCTGTCGCAAGTCGACACTGTACGGTCCCATGCGCGGAGCCCGCGCAGCCCGCATGCCATCACCCTGCCGGGCGTTCTCTGCTTGTACCGAACCCGAGTGGAAACCGCTCTAGAGAACGGCGATGCGTGTGGTGGCCCGCCCTCACCCTTCACCGCGGGCGTCGCGGCGCGGCGGGCGACCGAACAGGCGCGTGTACTCGCGGGTGAATTGCGAGGGGCTCTTGTAGCCGACGCGATAGCTCGCGGTCCCGACGTCGAGATGCTCGACGAGCAGGAGGCGGCGGCCTTCGCTCAGGCGAAGCTGCTTCTGGTATTGGAGCGGCGACATCGCCGTCACCGCCTTGAAGTGGTGATGCAAGGACGACGCGCTCATGCCCGCTTGCTTCGCCAGATCGCCGATGCGCAGGGGCTCGGCGTAGCGCTCGCGCAGCCAGGTCGTCGCTTTGACGATGCTGGTGCTCGGGGTGTCGGCCCTCGCCACGTGGAGGAGCCGCGACGCGCACGGGCCCTTGAGCAAGCGATAGAGGATCTCTTCTTCGTAGAGCGGCGCGAGCGCCGGGATGTCTTCGGGTCGGTCGAGGAGACGCAGGAGCCGGACGACCGCTTCGAGCAGAAGCGGCGAGGCACGGTGCACGGCGACGCCGCGGGGCGTCTCTCGGGCCGTCGCTGCGCCGACCTCCACCCGAGCGAGCACGTTCGCGAGGCGCGTCGGGTCGATCGTGAGGCCGACACCGAGGTTCGGCACTGCCCGGCTCGCCTTGGTCACGCGGGACACGATCGGAAGGTCCAGCGACACGACGAGGAACTCACCGACGCCGTACGCGAAGCGATCGCCGCCGACCGTGAGGCTCTTGGCTCCCTGGACGACGAGCGCGAAGCACGGGCGCTGCGTCACGTACATGGGCTGGCTCGGCGAGGACTTTCGACTCAGGAGCAGGTTCGGGATCACCGTCGTGAGCTCGCCGTCCGACGGCACGTGCCGCGCGACGATCGCCGCCATCTCCCGGTAGAGGGCCTCTTGGTCGTCCATGTCCAACGCCTCGTCGCCGCTTCAGGCGTCTGGACGATCAGGCAGATCGTGTCGACCGCGCGGCAGCCCACGATAGCAGGCAACACCATCGAGATCGACGCACGAGCCCTTTGGTACGGGAGCCCTCGTCGAGGGCTGTTTGCAGGATCAGGCAGAAGCCTCGGAGGAACGAGACAGCGGTGCGCTCGCTCGGTTCGCACGATGAGGGCAGACGGTCAGCGCAAAACGCCGCTGCCCCAGAGGAGAGCGACCATGAAGAAGGACGTCACGTTTTCGAGCGCCGGTCTGAAGCTCGCCGGCCACCTGTACCTCCCCGAAGGCCCGATCGCCGGTCCTCGCGCCGCGATCGTCGTCGGCCATCCGGGGAGCGGCGTGAAGGAGCAGGCGGCGGGGCTCTACGCGGAGCGGCTGGCCCGCGCGGGCTTCGTGACCCTCGCGTTCGACGCCGCTTACCAGGGCGAGAGCGAGGGCATGCCGCGCGGGCTCGAAGATCCCGCGCAACGCATCGAGGACTTCAAGGCCGCCCTGTCGTTCCTCGGCACGTTGGACAGCGTGGATCCCGAGCGAATCGGCACGCTCGGCATCTGCGCCTCCGGTGGCTACGTCGTCGGCGCTGCGGCCACCGATCCTCGGATCAAGGCCGTCGCGACCGTCAGCGGCGTCGATGTCGGCCGCATGTTTCGCGAAGGTCCCGACGGCAAGCAGGACCCCGCGATCCTTCGAGGCATGCTCGCCGCGGCCGCCGCGGCTCGGAGCGCCGAGGCCCGCGGCGAGGGCATGGGGAGCTTCCCGATCTTTCCGGACACGGAGGAGAAGGCCCGCGCGGGGGGCGAGTACGCCTTCGAGGGCTGGGACTACTACTGCACCGACCGCGGGCAGCACCCGCGATCGGCGAAGACCTTCACTTGGAACAGCGTCGATCGCATCGCAGCCTTCGATGCCTTCCGCTTCATCGACAAGATCGCGCCGCGCCCCCTGCTCGTGATCGCCGGCCGAAGAGCCGTCACCGCACACCAGGCGATCGCTGCGTTCGAGCAAGCAGCGCAACCCAAGGAGCTCTTCTGGGTCGACGGCGCGAGCCACGTGGACTTGTACGATCGGGATCCGTACGTGGAGACCGCCGTCGTGAAGCTCGCCGGCTTCTTCGACCGCCATCTTCAGGGCAGGGCGTGAGAAGGGTTTACACGGCGTCGAGCTCGGGCTGATCGCGAACGACGCCGGACACACCCTCGAGCCCTCCGGGCGTGAGCGCTTGAACGAAGAAAAAGCCGGCTTCTCCCAACGGATGCCATGTTCTCGTCGCTCCTTGGCGACCTCGAGCGCCTGAGCAGCGACGCGGCGAGCCGGGCCGCGGTCCAGGCATCGGTCCGCCGCCATCCCACCTTGCCAACGCTGCAGATCCTACCCGCATTCAGCGCGCCGGCCGAAGCGCGCGCGATCCTCGACCTGGTGCTACGGGACGGCTCGTTCCGCGATCCGCGCTACGACCGAGCAAACGGGCTCCGGAGGTCAAAGGGCCTGTTACCCCACGTTGGTCGTCGTCGAACCGACTCGGCAGCACTCGTATCTGGGTCACGTCAGTCCGATGGATCTCGAAACGAAGGAACGGATTCAACCGATGGCGGCGTCGTCAAACCGTCCACCGATTGGACCGGGTCGGGACCATTCACCGCTCATCAGCACGGATATCGATGCTCGGGTCCACTCGGCCCCACACGTCGAGAGCGCCGAAGACGCGGTGGGTTGTCGGAAAGTGCCAGGCGACGAAGAGGCTCACGACGACGGCCATCGGCAGGTAATCCTCGGGAACGGGTACGATCCGGGGCGGGGGTACATGGAAAGCGACGATGATGTGCGCCTCCCGCCACGCCACGAAGTAGATGGGCGAGAGGAGAACGAGCGCCATGGCCAACCGCTGCGCATACCGCAGGACGGCTGCGCGGGCCGCGAGCTCGGGTTGGCGAATCTGGGTGAGCGCGCCCGGCGCGCCCCGGTAAGAGCCTGGCCGCCGAGGGTCTGGGACGATGGTGGTGCGGAGGCGCAGGCGCACGAGCGAGCGGTGATGCCACACGGTCGGGACGACGATGCTCGCGATGGCGCAGAGGCCGACGATGGGATACGAGCTCGGGAATGCCCCTTGGTGCGACCATTCGACCCAAGGGGCGTCCTCACGGCCGAAGATCAGGACGTAGAAGAACGGCAGGACATAGAAGTAGAGCGGTGACACCAGGCCGACGAGCCACATGGCCCATAGCGGTATCAGGGCGCGCAACGCTCGCCCCATCGCCGGCCGAGGTGCTCCCTCACGCGCCGCTCGAGCTGCTGGCACGCAT
Organism: Minicystis rosea; assembly: GCA_001931535.1. GTDB lineage: Bacteria > Myxococcota_A > Polyangia > Polyangiales > Polyangiaceae > Minicystis > Minicystis rosea. The sequence continues at coordinate 15,959,974 of CP016211.1, read as the reverse complement.
CCTGTGCGAAGGCCTCCATCTGCTCGCTCAGGATGATCAGCATCGCTTTGTGCAAGTAGGCCGGACGCCCGCGCCGCCCGTCAAGCCCGTCACCGCGTGGGCTCGGCGAACGACGCTCAGGGCCTCTGCCGGTTCCAAAGCGACCAGACCCTGAACGTCGATCTGTTCGCCGACGACGAAGAGAAGCTCTCTCGACGGCGCGGGAAGAGGGCTCTGATTGCGAATATCGAGCGGCGCGCCCCCCGTCGCGCCGCCGATGAGCTCCGCGCCGTGGCGCCGCCGATGGCTTCATCATCCGGCTGGTCGCACGAGGTGAGGCGATCTCATCGCTGCTCTCGCGCAGAGAGCAGCGATGAGACTTCCATCAGGACATCTTCCCGCGCTGCGAGCCAGGCGGCTCGCCGGGTGCGTCGACGCTATTCGCTGAACTCGTACTTGAGATGCTGGGCCGCACTGTCGTTGCAGCTGTAGAGTTGGAACTTCGCGCCGGCGGCGCTGCTGCCGTCCTGCACGTCCAGGCACTTGGTGGTGCCCGCCACGGTCTGCGGGTAAATCGACAGGAACCCGTTCCCGATGGCCTTGTTGGTGTCGTTGGCGAAGTTTGCGCCCCACTGCTGGCTTGGCGTGCCGCCCGCGAAGCACGCTCGCTGCTCGATGATCGCTCCATTCGTGGTGGAGGCGGAGGGTACGGTCAGGCAGAGGCCGCTGCCGACGTTTCGGATCTCGTAGATCGACAACCCCGAAGACACGCCCGTCTTCGTGAACTGCCAGCGCTGAAAGTTCGATACCGGCGAGCTGCAGACCTGTTGCTCGATCTTGGCCCCGACGGCCGTCGAGTTGCCCGCCACGCCCATGCACTTATTCGGCGTGGAGGTTTGAGGCATGATCCGGTGAATACCATCGGTGAACTTCCAGTCGTGCGCGACGGGCGGTCCGATGCCGTCGTCCCAGAGGTTCACGCTGAGGCCACCCTGGGTCGGCAAGGGCCCAGCGTACGACGTGTTGTACGGTTTGTTGTCGATGGCCCAAGGGTCCATCATGTTCGGCCCGCGCCACCCCCAAGGATCGATGATCATCGGGTCGAGGTTGTGCGGCGCTTCGTTCGTATACGGGTTGTCGTACGTCGTGGAGCTGCAGCTGACCGTGCTGTTCGGCGCAGGCTTGAATGCGAACGTCTCTTCCAGCGCGTCTACCGTGTTGGTTGCTCGGTCGACCATGAAATGGACGTGAGGCCCGCCGGCCCAACCGGTGCTGCCCGCCGGGCCGATCGGATCACCTTTGTTGATCCACGAACCGACGGTCACACCCGAGTTGATGCTCGCCATGTGCGCATACAGCGTATAGAACTTCTCATAGTACCCGGGCGTCGCCCCGACGACGTAGTGCTCGATGACGACGTCTCTCTGATGCTGCTGATCTTCGTTCGGCTTGCTCGGGTTGTCGGTGTCCCAACACCCGGCCATGACGACGGTGCCGGAGGCCATGGCGAGCACGTCATCCCCCGCATGCAACGCGCAATCCTGCCCGGAGTCTCCGCTGTTGGCGTTGGGTTGACGGCGGGTGTTGACCACGGGCGAGACATTCTTCGTCGATCCGTCGGGCAACACCGCAGAGACCAAACCGTCTCGTGCGTAGTTGAAGCCGGCGCACCCGAGCCACCCCTTGGTGTCGTCGAGATACGGCTTCCGGAGAATGGGAATCTCTTTCGGCGAGACCGTGAAATAGCAACTGCCGTTGGGATTGTTCAGATAGGCGTAATTTCTCGCCGTCACGAACGCGGTGTCGCCGTACGCCTGCCATCCATAATGGATCGTCCCACCACCGCTCGGTGTGCAGGTGACGACGACGTTGTTCATCCCGTTGATGGCATAGAGCCCCTTCCGCCGCAGTGTCCCTGGGTCGGAGGGGTTGTTGTCGACGAGGAACTGGCAGATGTCGCCGGTGGTCGCCCAGGCAAACAAGGCGGAGCCGTCCGACTGCGTTCTGCTGCAATAAACACCCATGTTGGAGACCACGATCGCGCTCTGTGTCTCATCGACGCGTTCCGGCTCCGAGGGCTGGCTCTCGTCCGGCCCAACGCTGCATCCCGCAGCGAGGAGAGCCAGCGCAATCGGTCCAACCATCGAGCAGCGATGCCCTGCGAACACACGTTGTATCGTCATTGGGTACCTCCACGCGCAACTGCGCCCATCAAGACCGTCCGGAGCCGGACGAGCGGCGAGGCGAACACCACCTCGTCGAACGACGCGACCGAGCCGGCGCGCCAGCTCGGTCGCGTCGTCGACGCCGTGCCCCCCGCGTTCCGCCCCCGCGGCATGATGCCGGAAGCTACCCAGCGCGAACGAGCTCCTCCATAGTCATCGTGTGGGGGAGAAGCCGAGAAGGACGGGGCCGGGCGCTAGGTCTTCGTGCCCGCGCGGAGAAGCAGGACCACGAGCTCGACGCGCGATCGGACGCCGAGCTTTTCGTAGATGCGGGCGAGCTGGTTCGCGACGGTGCGCTCCGCGCTCCCACGGCGCTCGGCGATCTCGGCGTTCGAGAGCCCCTCGCATGCCAGGCGCGCGACGTCGGCCTCGGCGTCGGTGAGCGCGGCGTGCTCGCGTCGAGCCCCGTTCTTCTCCACGAGGAGCACCCCGAGCTCGGCGTCGCCGACCGCGGCGCGCGGCGCCTGCGAACCGACGGCGGCGCCGAGGCGCATGAGCTCCATGCGGTCTCCGACCCGCAGCTTCGCGAGCGCCTGCTGCAAGTGGCCCGCGACGGTGCCCGGTCCGAGGCCCAACGTGTACCCGATGTGCTTGTTGGACGCGCCCGTGAGCGCGAGCTCGACGATGGCGCGCTCGCGCGGAGAGAGGCCGCGCGGATCGGGCGTCGCGGGATCGTTCTGGTGCGCGACGAGCACCGTGGCGCCCTTCTCCTCGAGTCGATCGACGAGCGACCAGCGCCCCTGGACGAGCCCTTTCCAGAGGTCGATCGCCGCCATCGGATCGCGCCTCCGCAGCGGGCCGCGCGCCTTGTCGATGTCCCTCGCGGCACGCTCGAGCCGCTCGTGCTCGCTCTTCTCGGCCGCCTTGCCCTCCGCCGACAGGACCTTGCCCGAAGAGGACAAGACGGCCTCGACCGCGGCGCGCGCGGTGCCGACGCGCCTCCGCAGCCGCCACGCCGTCGCGAGGTGCGCCGAGATGCGGCGCCAGATCCGTTTCTGCGCCGGGAAGGTACGGATCGGCGTCTCGGTGATCGAAGCGAAGGTGATCCACCCGCCGTCGCCGTCGGGGTAGCCGAGGAGGAGCGTGTCGGAGATCCGAATTCGCGCGAGGACCTCTCGATAACCTGCGCGTACCGCCTCCGGAACGGCGCGCAGGAACTCGGAGAGCGCGCCGAAATCGCCCGCGGAGGTGCGCAGGGCGCGCGCCGCCTCCGGCGGGATGTTCTCGTACATCTGGCGGGTGAACTGGAGGAGATGCTCGGGACACGCTCGACCCGCGACGCGATCGAGGACGAGGCGCTCGCCTTCGAAGCGGTACGTGATCGCCATCATTCCGAGCCCGCGATCGAGCTCCGGGCCGAGCTCGCCGAGGACGCGGTCGAACCAGTCGTCTTCGGATCCATCCAGCCGATATCCGCTCTCGACGACGTCGATGGCAAACGAGGGACGAGGCATGTCGTGGGCGCTTAGGAAACGCTGTCGCTGTCGCCGCCGTCAAGCGCGTACGCCGACACCATCGCTCCCGGCGACCTCCCGCAGACGGCGCGGGATCGACTCGTTCACGAACGAGAGCAGCACGCCGCCGGCGAGCCAGGCTCGGTATCCAAGGAACCCACTTCTGCCTTCCGCCCGACACCGGAGCGCGCTACGCGCGGCGACGTGAACACCGGGATGAAGCCCGTGGCCGGCACGCGCGTCCACCGTGCCCGACGGGGCCCGGCGGCGCGCCGACGGCAAGGAGCCTGATTCGTGGCGCGCGGAGCCGTTCCCTCCCTGCTGGTCGTCGCCGCGCTCGTCACGCTGTCCGCCCCTTCTGCCGCCGAGCCGGGCGCGCGCGCCACGCTGCGGTGGCGCGCGGCTGCCACGTGCATCGACGAAGCAACCCTGGCGAGGACCGTCGAGGGCGCGCTCGGGCACCGCGTGTTCGACGCGACGGGCGCGGCGGCGAGCGCAATGCCCCCGGCGATCATCATCGAGGGCGGCGTGGAGCCGAGCGGCGGCGGGTTCCGCGCCTCCATCGCGATGCGATCCAGCTCCGGCGCGCTGCTCGCGTCGCGCTCGCTGGAGAGCGTCGCGGCGTCTTGCAATCGCATGGATGAATCCATCGCGGTCGTCATCGCGATCATGCTCGACGGCTTCGAGCCCGAGCGCCCGCCCATCCAGGTCCAGCCTTCGCCCCCACGCGTCGCGCCCACGCCGCGCGCGCCGGCCACGCCCGTCGTCGCCGGCGAGGCCGGCGCGGGCGTGTCGCTCGGGATCCTGCCGCGCGCCGCGCCGACCGCGTACCTGCGCTTCGCGGTGGACGTCGCGATTCCCGTCTCGCTCACGCTCGGGATGCACGCTTGGGTGCCGGAGCGGGCGCTCTACGAGGGCGCGGGCGGCGAGATCTCCGGGTGGGCGGCGGATCTCGGCGCCTGCTACACGCCGCTCCGCGCCGCGCGGGTGCGCCTCGGGGCTTGCCTCGGCGGCGGTGGGGGTTTTCTGGTCGGCGCGCCCATCGGCTTGCTTCACCCCGCGCAGGTGACGCGCCCGCTGGTGTTCGGCGAAGCCGAGGTCGACGCGAGCGTACGCATCGCCGGGCCGGTGTGGGGGCGGCTGGGTGCGGCGCTGTGGGTGCCGCTCGTCCGGCCGCGGTTCTTCTTCCACGACGGGGCGGAAGAGCGCGACGTCGCTACGCTCTGGCCAGTGGCCCCTTCTTTCACGCTCGGCGTCGTCGTGCGGCCGGGATCATAAAGGTGGCGCTCGCCGGACATGAGGGGGCGTGAGCCCGAAAGCGACCGCCCGCGCGACCGACGGGCCCGCCGCGCCTCCCTTCGCGGAGCGCCCCGCGTTCGACGACGTGTTCTCCGAGCACGCTCGTTACGTGGGGCGCACGCTCCGCTACTTGGGCGTCGCCGAGGCCGAGCTCGAGGATGCGTGCCAGGAGGTGTTCATCGCCGTGCACCGCAGGCTCGCCGACTTCGAGCCCGGAGGCAGCGTGCGCGCCTGGCTCCGCCAGATCTGCGTCCACGTCGCGCAGAACCAGCGGCGCACCCGCCGCCGCCGGCGGGAGGAAGGCGGCGCGGACGCGATCGAGATCGAGATCCCCGCGACGCAGCACGACGCCGCCGAGCGCACCGAGATGCGCGAGCGGCTCCTCGCGCTCCTTTCACGTCTCGACGAGCAGCAGCGCGCGGTGTTCGTGCTCTACGAGATCGAGCGCATGCCGATGGCCGAGGTGGCAGCCGCCCTCTCGTGCCCGCTGCAGACTGCATACTCGCGGCTCCACGCCGCCCGTGCTCGGCTGGAAGAGGCCGTGCGGCGAAACGAGGCATCGCCATGACGAAGGATCCGGAGCGTCTTGCCGACGGAGGGGGATCGGAGGCCTTGCGCGAGCTCTGCGCCGCGGCCGAGCGCGACGTCCTCGACGACCAAGCCGTCGGGCGCGTGCGCGCGGGCCTCGCGGCCCAAGGCCAAGGCAACCCCGGTGACCCGACGGCGACCGGGGCCGCGCCGAAGGGGCTCGGATCGATCGTCAAGCTGGTCGCGCTCTCGGCGCTCATCGGCGGCGCGCTGGGCGTGTCGATCTTGTCGTCGAGGTCCGGCGCACCGGCGCCACCTGCTGCGCCCTCACCGTCTGCTTCGGCGTCCGTCGAGTCATCCGCGGCGCCGCCGTCATCGCCCCCGCCGGTGCCTGCACCGGAGCCCTCGGCGCAGCCGGCGCCGACCGCCAGCACGCAGAGACCGACGCGAGCGACACCCAAGCCGCTGGCATCGGCGCCGGCGACGCCGCTCCCCTCGACGTCGGCTGCGGCGCCCACACCGCGCGAGGGGCTGTTGCTGCTGCGTGCGCGGCAGGCGCTCGATGCCGACCCGGCGCGCGCGCTTTCGCTCGTCGAGCAGCACGAGCGCGAGTTTCCGAACAGCCAGCTCGCTCCCGAGCGTTCGGCCCTGCGCCGTCAGGCCGAGGCGCACCTCCGGCGGTAGCGCCACCACCCGCAGAACTTTTCTTCATATTCGCCCGCCCCGCCGGACATCGAGGAGCTGTCGGAGGAGAGCGAATGCTGAAACGAGTGGGAAAGGTATTGGCCATCCTGGCAACGGTGGCCACGGCGGTGGGCGCGTGCGCGGTGAACGGCGATCTCGGCGCTCGCCCGGGGGAAGGTGGCACCGGCGGCACGAGCGGCGTCGGCGGCTTCACCCCGGGACCGGGTGTCGATTGCGTCAACGGGCCGAACTACACCAACTGTCCATGTCACGCCGGCGATACGGTCGCCTGCTACACCGGCCCCGCGGAAACGCGGGGAGTCGGTGCCTGCCACGACGGCGTGCAGACCTGCCAGGAGACACAGGAGCTGCGCTACGCGTTCGGCCCTTGCACGGGCGAGACGCTCCCGAGCGCGGTCAACGGGGCATGCGTCGACACGGGGACGGGCGACGGCGGGCCGCCGGGACCGACGCGCCACGGAATGGTCATGTTCGGTGGAACCAACACGCAACACGATCTCGACGAGACGTGGATCTTCGACGGCTCCACGTGGGAGCAGATCGTCACGCCCGGGCCCTCGGCGCGCACCGGCGCGATGGCGGCGACGCTCGACGGCAAGGTCGTCCTCTTCGGCGGGCTGAAAGGGGGCGCCAGCCTCGGCGACACGTGGACCTTCGACGGCGCGACGTGGAAAGAGCTCGCGATCCCCGCACCGCCGGCGCGCCTCTGGGGCATGCTCACGCCGTTGAACGGCAAGCTCGTGCTGTTCGGCGGCATCGATGGGCCGGAGAACAAAGTCTTCGGCGACACGTGGATCTTCGACGGCGCGAGCTGGACGCAGGTCACGGGCGCCGGCCCCGCGGCCCGGTACGCATCGGGCGGCGGCGCCACGCTCGGCGGCAAGCTCGTGGTGCACGGAGGCACGACGATCGGCGGAGGGGTGTCCGACGAGTGGGTCTTCAACGGCACGGCGTGGACGAAGATCACCGCGTCCGGTCCCGCCTTCCGCTTCGGCGGCGTCAGCATGAGCCTGGGCGGAGACGTGCTGATGGCCGGCGGGTGCAAGATCGACGGTGACTGCAACGCGCACTACTCCGACGCCTGGTCGTTCGACGGCACGACGTGGACCGAGCGCGCGACGTCGTTCACTGCGCCGCTGTGGGATGCCATGGCCATCCAGAGCACTGCGAACTGTGGGGCAGCCGTCTCGAGCAGCACCGTCGCCATCGCCGGGCACGGTGTCAGCGCGAACGGAGACTTCCTCGACGTGGTGGTCTTCGATGGCACGACGTGGTCGCATCCCACGGTGCCGAATCCACCGGTCTACCGCTGGGGGTGCGCCGCCGCATCGCTGTAGCCACGCCGGTGGTGGGCATCGCACGCGGGGAAGCCCTGTGCCGCTTCGAGCTCGAGACGAAGCCCACGGACCGGGTACGGATGAACGACACCGGCGCGTTCGACGATCGCGCGCGCGGCGCTAAATCAGCGAGCGTAGCGAGCGTGATTCTCGAACAGCGAAGACCCTTCGTGGACGTGGACGTGGTCGTGAACGCTGACGCTGACGACGGGCCGTCGACGTCAGCGTCCACGAGGAGACTGTTGTTCGAGAATCTTGACCGCTTTGACCGCTGATTTAGCAGCTCTGGCTGCTGAACTTGGCGCTGCACTCGCGCGGGCAGACGAAGACGTAGCCCGAGCCGGAGTCGCCGAAGTTCTGCGCGGCGACCTCATCGTCCACCTGGAGGGCGAACGCCATGGTGTCGCCGCAGACGTCGCAGCTCGGCGTGGCGTCGTCCTGGACCCACACGGGGAACCCGCCGACCTTGGAGGTCGCGCGCTCGTCGTCGTCGTCCCCGCCGGGCTCGGCCTCGATGCGGGCCTTCTCGAAGACGATGGCGCGCGCCGTGGGGGGCGCGGCGGCGCGCATGGCCGCGTCGTCGAGGAGGACCGCGGCGTTCGCGCCGGCGCCGGCCTCCCACGGCCGGCAATCTGTCGACGGGCACATCCAGACGGCGAGGCCGGCGTGCTTCGCGAGCGGGAATCGCTGGGCATCCTTCGCGAGGCGGACGACGAGCGACATCGACACGCCGCAGTGCTCGCACGCGGGGCCTCCGACCGCCTGCTCCCCTCCGACGAGATTGCCGCTCGCGTCCGCGGGTCGAGCGTCATCGCCCGTGAACGCGAACGCGCGCCGCACGCCGGTGCGCGCCACCTCGGCGCCCTCGGGGACCACGCGATAGCCCTCGTCGATCTTCTCCGCGAGCTTCTTCGTGAGCTCGGCGCGCGCCTTCTCCGGCGTCTTGGCGGTGAACGCCTTCGACTGGGCCTTGGGCCCCTTCGCGCTGCGCTTGCCCCAGCTCACGGTGTAGCCCGCGCCGTCGATCTCCGCGGTCCAGAACTTGTTCGCGCTCTCGTCGCGGAACGCGAGCGCATACGCCGTGGGCACGGGCACGTCCGACTTCGGCACCGGGATCTTGCCGGGTGCGGGCAGCGCGTCGAGCACCTCGACCAAGGAGCCTTCGAAGTGAAAGCCGGCGGCCGAGGTGTCATCGGTCGCGCCCGCCGCCACGAGCACGCGGTCCGCCGCGCGGAAGCCGAAGAAGGTCTCCTCGCCGATCTCGGCGGCACGCGGCTCGGGCAGCGTCGTCGCCTGCGCGTTGCCGGTCTCGAGCGCGATCGCGGCGACGACCTTCCAGTGGCCTTCGCCCGCGTAGACCGCCAGCACCGGGCCGCTCATCCCGACGGCGACGAGCAGCGTGTGTCCGGTCTTCGGATCGCGGGCCAGCGCCCGCACGGATCCCTCGCTGCTCGGGAGCGGGCGGAACCCGACGAGCACGAACGGCTCGTCCCGCCAGGCCTCGCCGTCGAACCACGAGGTGCTCCGCGGAATCCCCCGCGCGGTCGACGGCTGCACGGCGACGAGGCGCCCGTCGCCGAGCGACGCCAGCGCCGGCGCTCCCAGCTTCGCCGCCGCGGGCCCCGGTTGCTCCGGGCCCCACGCCGTCCCATCGAAGCGTCGGTGGAGGGCGATCGTCTTCTTCCCCTCCGTGCGTGATCCGACGACGTGCACCGCGCCATCGCCTCCCGCCACGAGGTTGCCGACGTCGTCCATCCACGGCGACGGCGGCTCGATCTCCTGCGTCTCGCCGGCCTTCGACCGCACGCGGATCGGCGTGCCGAAGAGGTCCATGGTGAACAGCGCGCCATCGGGCAGCGGTGCCGCGAAGTCATCGGTGCCTGCGGCGACCTCGCGCTCCTCGCCGCCGGCCTCGTAGCCCACGACGCGCCTCCCGATGGAGAAGGCGACCGCGCGCTCCGTCTGGAAGCCGCGGCCCACGTCGCCGTTCCTCCCGGCCCGCGGATGCAGCCCCTCCGCATCGAGCACCCCGAACAGCTTGCCATCGCCCACCGGGCCCGCGCCCCAGATCTTCCCGCGCGCGGGGTCCGTGGCGAACAGCATGGAGGTCACGTTGTAGAGCGGCGGCGCATCGACGACGGCGCTGACGGTGCCGCCCGTCACCGTCCACCGCTGCTTGCTCCCCAGGACGATGACGTCGCAGCCGAGCGGCGCGCCGTCCACCACCACGAGGCTGTGGTCCGTCGCCTTCAGGCTGTCCCCGAGCTTGGCCAGCGTCGCGCCATCCCAGGTGTAGAGACCGACCGTGGCCGCGTCGATCGGCGCGAGCAGCACGATGCACCCGAGCCGCGACGCGAAGCACTGGGCGCCATGAGCGAGGTAGCCCGCGACGACGCCCGGGATGCTCACGCTCGATGCGCCGCCGCCGTCGACCCGGTGCTCGTCGAAGAGCGCGGTCGTCCGGTCGGTCCGCGTCGTCACGCTGACGCCGCGCGCGGGGTCGAAGATGGTGTAGCCGTAAGGGATGTACGGCGCGGGAGCCACCGTGTCCGTCGGCTCGAAGCGCGCCCCGGTCCAGACCATGTCGAGGCGCTCCTTCGTCCGCGCGAGCCACATCGTGGCGCCGACGCGGCCGTCTCCACGCGCGAAGAGCATGGCGCGCGACGGAAGGACCGCGGGCTCGAGCCCCGCGGCGGCGTGACCGAGCGCGACGGCGGAGACCTCTCCCTCGGCGAGGCGCCACAAACCGATCTGCGCGCCGTCCGCGCGCGTCCGCGCGAGGAAGACGTGGCCCGTCGCGCCCTCGACGGCGACGCTCGTCCAGCTCGCGGCGTGGCTGTGCATTCGCGGTCCAATCGGCTTCTCACTCGCGCGCAGCGACACCTTCGCGATCTTCGTCATGCCTCGATCTCCAGCGTGATGGGTCGACCCACGATCCAGGCTCCCACGGGCGCAGCAGCTTCCACGCACCCTCCTCCAGCGCGCCGGAGGGCGACGCCGAAGTGAGCCCCGAGCAGCAGGGTCCGGGCGCGGTTTCGCAACCGATGTGCCAGCGCGGCGGAGCCTCGGTTCCGCGCGCCGCGCCTCGCGATCTGGCTCCGCCGGGAGCCAGACCGAGCGGTGAGTGTATCCACGAGGAAACAGCGACGAGGCGCCGCGGCTCCGCGCCACGTCATCGTGCTCGGCGCCGCGTCATCGTCATGGATCGGTCCGGGGCTCGCTCGGTCGCGCCCCTTGCCCGCCATCGAGATCGGTGGGCGCCGCGATCCCCGGTGTCGCGGGCGCTCGCTGCTGCACGAGCTCCTGCATCGCCCGGCGCACCGCCGGCAGCAGCCCCGCGCACCGCTCGTTCGCGGCCACCCGCGCGGCCGGCGGCCTCTCGAGATCGAGCGCGTAGCCTCTCTGCGCCTGCGCGCAGAGCGACGCGCCGACGCTGGTGCCCTTCACCTCGGGCTCGCAGTACGCGGCCGTCACGCGCTTGCACCACGGCATGTCCTCGGGCGGCTCGCCGGCCTTCGAGGCGTGGATCATCTGCTCCACCACCGGGATGGCGTCCCGACACTCGGCGTCGAGGCGCGCCCGCAGCACGCCTTCGATACGCGTCCGCGCGAGCCCTTCGCGTCGGGCCGCGCAGCGCTCCTCTCCCCCGGCGAGCTTCCGCGCCGCAGGCGAGCACTGGAGCGCGACGAGCTTCGTGCACCACGGCAGCCCGGAAGCTTGCGCGTCCGCGCCGGCTGCCGCGACGGAGGCAGGCCGGCTGCTCGATGCCGGCACCGCGCTCACCTGCGCGAGCAGCCCGGCCACCGTGCTCGCAACCGCGGCCGCTGCGCTTGCATCCGCAGGCACCGTGCTCGCAACCGCGGCCGCCGTGTTTGCATCCGCAGGCGCCGTGTCCGAAGCGGCAGGCGCGCTCGCGGAGGCGACGTGCTGCGCGACCGAGCGCGCGGTGGAGCCGAGACCTCCACGCGCGTGGATCGCCGAGCTCGCACGAGGAGCGCGTACGAGGAACGCGCTGCCGGCAGCGAGCGCAACGACGGCGATCGCGCCGGCGATCCACGGAGCGATCGCACGCCGGCGCGGTGGGTCGGGCGGCGCGATGGAGCCGGCGCGCCGCGACGAAGACGTCGAGCGCGAGAGCTGCGCGGGAAGCGGCGCGAGCGGCGCGGTGGTGCGCGACGGATCGGGCTCGGCGCCGGGGCCTGCGGCCTGAATCGCGTGCACCCGGGTGGCCAGCACACGCGCGCAGGGGCGCCGCTCGGGCCGCGTGGAGAGCGCTTCCATGAGCAGGGCTTCGAGGCCCGCGGGCAGGTCGACCCCGAGCGCCGAGGGCGAGCGCGGCCGGAGACGCGCCTCGGGATCCGTCGGCTCGTCCCACGGGAGCCGGCCCGCGACCATGGCGTAGAGCACCACCGCGAGCTCGTACGCGTCGCTCGCCGGGCCGGCGCGCGTCCCGAAGAACCGCTCGGGCGCCATGCACGACGGCGTCCCCCGCGCCTGCCCCATCCGCGTGGTCGTCGCGTCGGGGCGATCAACGTCGCGGGCGATGCCGAAGTCGAGCAGCACCACGCGCTCCTCGTCCTCGAGGACCATCACGTTCTCGGGCTTGATGTCGCGGTGCACGACGCCCGCCTCGTGCAGCGCCGCCACCGCGCCCGCGAGCTGCACGAAGAGCCGGAGCGCCACGTCGACGTCGAGCGGCCCCTCCCGGAGACGCTCGGCCAGCGTCCGGCCGGAGAGCAGCGGCATGACCAGGTAAGGGCGCCCGTCGTCGAGCGTGCCGCTGTCGAGGATCTCGACGACGCCGGGGTGCGTGACGCGCGCGATCAGCTCCGCCTCTTCGACGAAGTGCTTCCGGTCGCGCTCGGGGAGGCCGTCGAGGGAAACCTTGAGCGCCACCTCCCTCCCCTCGTGCTCGGCCGCGTAGACGACGCCCATGCCGCCGCGCCCGAGCTCGCGCGCGATGACGAACGGCCCGAGCTGCGTCACCTCGCTCATGGGCCGAGCCACGCGCCGCGGTCAGGCATCATCGTCGGGGGCGCGCAGGCCGGCCGCGAGGCCGGTGCGGCTCAGCATGCTGTAGAGCAGCTTGCGCCCCACCCCGGCGTGCCGCGCGGCCTGCGCCACGTTGTGGCCCGATCGCGCCAGCAGATCACGCAGGTAGTCGCGCTCGAAGCGGTTCAACACCTCGGCCTTCGCCTCGTGATAAGGCACGTCCGCGGTGGCGACGGGGGCCTCGCTGCGAAGCGTGGTGGAGGCCCCGGCGAGCAGGATGGGCATCCGCGCGAAGCGCGCACCGGGGGCGGCGAGCGCCACGGCGCGCGCGATGACGTTGCGCAGCTCGCGCACGTTCCCCGGCCAGCCGTAGGCGAGGAGCCGATCGAGGTTGGGCGAACGGAGCGCGCCCTCGGGGGCGCCCTCGCGCGCGAGAAAGCCCTGGGCCAGCGACTCCACGTCCTCGATGCGCTGCCGCAACGGAGGGAGGTGCACCTCGACCACCGCGAGCCGGTAGTAGAGATCGCCTCGGAACGCGCCGCGGCTCACCTCGACGGCGAGATCGCGGTGGGTGGCGGCCACGACGCGCACATCGAACTTCTCGTGCTTCCTGCCGCCGAGGGGCATGGCCTCGCCGGCCTCGAGCAAGCGGAGCAGCTTGGGCTGGAGCGCGAGCGGGAGATCGCCGATCTCGTCGAGAAACAGCGTCCCCCCATGCGCCCGCTCGAACGCGCCGGCCCGGTTGCCCTCGGCCCCCGTGAAGGCGCCCTTCACGTGCCCGAACAGGTCGCTCTCGATGAGGCTCTCGCTCGCGGCCCCGCAGTCGAAGACCACGAAGGGCCCCTCGCGCCGCGGGCTGTTCTCGTGCACCGCGCGGGCCGCGAGCTCCTTCCCCGTGCCGCTCTCGCCGAGAAGAAGGACCGGCGCGCTCGACAGGCTGGCGCGCTCCAGAAGCGCATAGACCTGCCGCATCGCGAGGCTCCCGCCGCACATCGCGCCGAACGAGCTGCGCTCGCTGGGCGCGATCACCACCGGCTCCTCCGCCGGCACGAGCTGGAGCAACGTCGACCCCACCCGGATCACCGCGCCCACGGGGACGATGGCCCGCGTGACCGAGATGTTGTCGAGGAAGGTGCCATTGCGCGACCCGAGGTCTTTGACCTCGAACCCCTGCGGGGTCGGCCGCACGCTGCAATGGCGCCGCGAAACCGAGGGATCGGTGAGGACCACATCCGCGCCCGCATCCGCGCCGATCACCACCCCGACCCCAGGCACCTGCGCCTCGGTGCCCGCCTCGGCGCCGTGGATGACGCGCATCCGGCACGTCCGGGCGGCGGGCGCGACGTCCATCTTGTTCGTGGTGCGCCGGACGTCCATCCGCGAGCGACGATAGCACTGGTGCTCGGCGAGAACGGAGCGGGCGCGCTTCCCGAGGCTCGAGCCGGCGGAGCTACCGGAGGTGAAGCGGGGCCGGTCGCAGTCGAAAACCGACGGCTGAGCGTGAATGTCGCGCATCGAGCGCTCGATGCACGTCATTCACGGTTTTCCGGGCCTCGGGCCGTCGAACGGCCTCATCGATGCGCGTATTGACGACGACGACGGCCTCTCTTCCGCGGCGATCAACTCACGTCCAGGCTGGGGCGAACCGAGTGATTGCCTGCGTCACGGCCCCACGGCCTGGAGGGCCTCGAGCGCGCCCTTGCCACGCGCGAGACTGTCAATCATCGCATTGCACCACGCGGAGGGCGCGGCGGACGCGAGATCGGTGCACGCGATGTTGCGCACGCGGCCGGGCGCTGGGGAGGTGACGAGCGTGCGGACCCACTTTCCCTCCTCGACCCCCACGAGGTCCCAGCAGCGTTTGCCCCCGATGAGCGGCTTGCCGCACTTGAACGTCTCTCCGGCGGACTTGTCGCACAGCGACGGTCCGACCGCGCTCGCCTCGCCGGCGCTGTCGCTCACGCCGACGATTCGTGTCTTGCAGACGACGACGTTCACGAGCGCCCCCTCTCGGTGGGACTCGCGGACGCGGCAGCCGTGAGCCATGCCCTTGATCTCGCCGGTCGCGCCGGTGGAGAAAGAGAACGGGACCGTCACCGTGGCCTTCTCGCCGCCCGGCGGAGGAAAGCGGAGCTTGGCGGCGACATCGAGCACGCAGCGCACGGCCTCCGCGTCGGCGAGCGTGGATCCGACGTCCTCGACCGCGGTCACCGCGCCGTCACGGTTCACCGAGAGGCGAGCGCTGACCGCGCCTTCGAGCGTGAGATCGCGCGCGAGGGCGCGCTCGTAGCACTGGCGCGTCGCGGGCGCGTTCTCGGCGACGACGCGCGCGACATCCTCGTCGGCGATGCGCCCTTCCTGCGGCAACGGAGGCGGCGGCGCGGCGACGGAAGTCGCGGGAGCGCCGGCGGAGGTTGGTGCGGAGGCCGCGGGGACTGAAGCCTTCGTGCAGGCCACGAAGGTGAGCGAGGCAAGGGCGAGGAGACGCACACGAGACATGGGCCCTCACTCTACCTACGGACGTTCAGCCGGCGAGCAGATCCTCGAGAGGATCGACGGGCACGCACCGATCGTGATCGCGAGAAGAGAAACTTGACCTTCGCCCGGTGAAGGGCGAATCACGGAGCGATGCGCGAAGGTCTCGTGTCGATTGGGCCTGATCTCGTCGGGCTCGGCGTGTCGGTGGACGCATGAGCGCGTCGTGGCCGAGCCTGGTCACGGCCTGGTCCGAGTTTCTCGGTCCCACGCGCCGGCCTTGGTACGTCGTCGAGCATGCGGTGAATGCGTTGCCCGAGGCCGAGCGCGGGCCCGCCCTCGCCTGGCTGGAAGCGCAGATCGCCGCGAGCGCGGAGGGCCCCCGCCGCACCACGTTTGCGTCGAGCTGGCTTGCGCTCCTCGAGCGCGGCGCGCCGGATCGACGTGCGGAGCTGTTCGACGGCATCGTGGTCGACAATCACCACTTCGGCCACGGCGCTGTCGCCCAGATCGTCCGCCGCGCGGCCGGGCTGCGCGAGCTGTCTCTGTTCGAGTGCTTCGTGGAGGGAGGCGTCGAAGCCCTCTTTCCCGAAGGCGTCGCCTGGACCAAGCTCGAATTCCTCTCCCTACGCAGCACCGCTCGACTCGACGGCGTGATCAAACGGCTCGCGCACGCTCGCTGGACGGGCGCGCTCGAGAGGTTGGATCTCGAGGACGAAGCGCCGCTCGCCGGAGAAGAGCTCGCCGGGCTGCTCGAGCCCGCGCGGGTTCCCCGGTTGCGGAGGTTGTGCCTGCGGCCGATCCAGCCCTCCGGCGCGTGGATGACCTGGCTTTCGTCGACGGGTTTGCTCGAACAGCTCGAGACGCTCGAGCTCCACCTCATGCCGACCGGCGATAGCCAGGCGTGGATTCGCGCCCTTGCGGCGCGGGCGATGCCGGCGCTGCGTGAGCTCACCCTCGTCGCGCGCGGGGCCGACATTTCCAAGGGCCTCCTCGACGCCCTCGTCGATGGGCGCTCGAGGCCGCGGCTCGCTCGGCTCGACCTGCGGGTCCGGAGCGCTCCGCGTGGGAGCGTCGACGCTCTGCGGAGCCGCTATCCGAAGCTCGACGCCGACGTCGATGCCTACGACTGAAGATGTGACCGAAGAAGCATCGCGTGCGCCGCGCGATGCTGCCCGCCCGAAGCGCGGCCACATGCGCTCCCACGCGGTGTGACCCCGGCACGCTGAGGCTCCGCCTCGCCTCACTCGTGCAGAACCGCCACACACACGCCCCCGGCGCGTGCGTGAAATCCACGCGATTCCGCGGTGGCGCCTCCCTTGCTGAAGGGCCGTGTGCCTCGTCGAGAGGCCGGTGGCCATGGGGCCGCCGCCGACACTTCCCTCACCCAGCGAGAGGTCATTCTCATGAAGATCATCGCCCTAGCGGCCGTGGTTGCGGCGTCCTCGATCCTCTTCGGAGCGTGCTCCGTCATCGACAACGCCCTCGACTGCAACGCCATCTGCGACCGCTACCAGTCGTGCTTCGACCAGGACTACGACACGGCCGCCTGCCAGTCCCGCTGCCGGTCCAACGCCGACAACGACAAGGACTTCGACAAGAAGACGGACATCTGCTCGACCTGCATCGACGACGAGACCTGCGTCTCGGCGACGTTCAAGTGCGCGTCCGAATGCGTCGGCATCGTCCCGTAGACGAGCGCGCGGGGAGCGGCGGCGCCGCGGGGTGGAGATCGCCGCTCTCCGCGGTTCGATGCTCGGACGGTCAT
The DNA here is from genome assembly GCA_001931535.1 of Minicystis rosea. Lineage (GTDB taxonomy): Bacteria > Myxococcota_A > Polyangia > Polyangiales > Polyangiaceae > Minicystis > Minicystis rosea. The sequence goes on along the minus strand of CP016211.1, from coordinate 15,943,212 downwards.
CACCGCGGGTATGCTCGGCGCGAAAACGATGCTCGGTAAGCTCCTCGCGCCTTCGTCCACGCGTTTGGCCTGCCCCTGTATGCTCTCGCGCTCGTGACCTCCCCGCACCGATCTCGACGCCGCGTGTTCGCGCTGGGGTGCGCTTTCGCGCTCGCCGCCTGTGCTCCGGCGAAACCCGCAGGCACCTGGCATCCGCGCCAGGAGCGCATCAACCGCGGCAGCGCGAGCTGCGCGCCGCCCGAAGCGTCGAGCGAGGGGCGGTGCATCGGCGCACCCGTCCCTGCGTCGCCGGCGGAGGGGCCGCGCATGTTGCTCGGCGATACCGCGGGGCTCGGTCCCATCGCGGTGGTAGGCGAAGCGATCTTCTACGGCGCCGGCCCGCGCGGGCACGTCGAGTCGGTCTGCCGTTTGCCGAAGCAGGGTGGTCCACCGACCTGCTTCGCGAGCTTCTCACCGTTCAGCCTGCTCGCGCTCGACACCGATGAGGATCGGTTGTTCGGCCTCGTCACGGGGACGCCCGACCGGGCGGTGATCACGCGCTTCGACCGCGTTCGCGGCGACGTCGATTACCTCTCCTTCCTCGAGGAAGGAGAGTGGGCGCTCTCCCTCGCCGCGAGCGCGGGCGACAGCCTCTGTGCGGTCGTCGCCCGTCCAGGGCCGGGGCACGCGGAGCGCGCTGTCGTGCGCATACCGAAGGCGGGTGGCCCCCGCACGGTGCTCGTGCCTTTCGGGCACGTGCAGGGAGACGCGCTCGCGTGCGACGCGACGGACGCGTATTTCGCCGGTGACTCGGGGCTCGAGCGCGTACCGCTCCGAGGCGGCATGCGCGTCGCGCTCGGCACTTCCGCCTTCCGGATCGCGCTCGGCCCGCGCGACGTCTACGTCGCCGGCATGCGCGGCATCGAGCGCCTCCCCAAAGGCAGCACCGCCGTCACGCTCGTCGCCCCCGTGGCGCATTCGGGGCTCGGATGGGATCCGGTGCGCGAGCTGCGCGCGTTCCCCGGGGGCGTGGCGTGGCGTGAGCACACCCATCCGCACGATCGCGGCGACGAAACCGCGAGCGCGCTCCGCTGGTGCCGCGAGGCGAGAGGCTGCGAGACGATCGTCGAGAGCAGCGACGACATCACGCTCGAGGCCGCGCAGGACGGGGTCGCGTACTGGACCGTGACCACCAAGACGAGGTACGGGACGGCCAGGGTGCTCCACGCCGCGCGCGGTCCGCTGAAGCTGAAGGTCGCGGGCGAGGGGCAGTGATCACGGCTGCGCGCGCAGGCTCATGCGCCGTGAGAAGCGGCGCGAGCCCTTCGACCGTTGCCCGAGACGCTGCTGCCCTCGGCCAAGGGCGGCGGTGCCCGTTGGCTGAGACCGCGCCGCGTCTTGCAAAGGGCGACGGCGCCCGTTGGCTGAGATCAGGCTGCCTCTGGCAAGGGGCAGCGGCGCCCGTTGGCTGAGATCAGGCTGCCTCTGGCAAGGGGCAGCGGTGCCCGTTGGCTGAGACCGCGCTCCCCCTTCGTAAGGACCCCAGGGTCCTTACCAAAGGACCTCTGGCTCCTCCTCTCGGGACAAATACACGTGCCCGAGCCGGATCCGCCTCCGCCCTTCCGCCCGGCATGCCTGAGAAACCACCGCTCTTCGCGCCGGCCTCGCTTCGCCTCGCGCGCACGGTGATCGCCGGCGAGCGCCGCAGCGCCGGCCCGTTGAAATGCCGAGACGCGTGCTTTAGCGTCGCGCCCGTGAAGTGCCCCGATCCGCCGTTCGGCGTGCGTGCCCGCGTGGCGGGCTTGGTCGCGCTCTCGCTTTCGCTCGCGTGCTCGGGGACTCCGGCGCCGGCGAACATCACGTTGGCGGTCGCTCCCGCCGACGCGCCGGCCCCCTCCAGCGCGCCGGCCCTCTCCAGCGCGCCGAGCCCCGGCGACGCGCCCGCGAGTCCGGCGCCTCCGGCCGCGAGCGCCCCCAATCCGCCGACGACAGGCCCCTGCGCCGGCGAGGTGGTCTCCACCGCCCGGAGCGCCGTCGGGGACATGGGGGTCAGCCTCGTCGAATCCGAATCCCTGCACGCGCAGGTCCTCTGCATTCGTAAAGGGCAGACACACACGGTGCTGCTGCAGCTCAACAGCGCCGACTTGCAGCAGCAGAGCACGATCATGAAGGAGATCACTCCGATCCTCGCCGGCTTTCCTGGGAAGGTGCTCACGCCCAATCAGCTCAAGACCCTGGAGAAGTCGCTCTGGGAAGTGAGCGATCTCTGGTTCTCCGCGAAGGGGGACAGGGTGTATTTCACGAGCACGTTGATGGGCGTGGGCGCGCCGCCGCAGCTCACGTGGCAGGTCGATCTCCAGACCGAGAAGCGCAGCCTCCTCGCGTGGGGGTCGGTGCGGCCCGTCGCTGCGGGCGTCCATGCGGGGAAGCTCCTGCGCGTGTGGCACACGTACGATTCGCCGAAGTCACCGACTTATCGTCCGGGCGTCATCACGAAGTGCGAGATCGTGAACGAACAAGGGAAGACGCAAAAGGCCCTCTCGGACGCCGACTGTGACAAGGCGCTCTCGGACGCACCGCCCTGATCCTTCGGCGGCGGCCTGCGGGCACGCGAATCCATCATCGACCATCCTCAAAGCGACATCATCACCTCGTAGATGTCGTCCAAACCATCCTTCCACACGGCGTGGGCGAGGCCCGGGATACGGCACGAGATGACGTCTTCTCCGGGGTTGCAGCCCTGGTAGCGCAGACAGGGAGAAGGCGTGGTGAGCTCCGTGCTCGCGCTGCAGCCTTGCCGCTCGCGGAACCCGGAGACCGTCGCGGCCTCGTCCTCGAGGCGCTCCACGTCGTCTTCACCCATGATGCTCATGACCATGACGGCGCCGCTGCACTGCTGGCTCGACGGCGGCTGGTGAGGATCGCAGACGCCCGGCCCATACGAGAAGCAACGGCCGCCGGAGGGGAACACCGCTCGGATACGGTCGCCTCGCAGGCAGCCGAGGTGGAACGCCATCTGGCCACCGTTGCTGTGGCCGATCACGAAGACGCGATTCAGATCGACGCAGTAATTCGCGGCGAGGTGGTCGAGCACTCGATCGAACACCGCGACGCTCGCGTCCAGATTGAACGGCACGAAGTGGTTCTCGTTCCATTCGGGCGAGGGCCACCCCTGCGGAGCCACGTTGATGGAGAAGCCATCATGCGCGGTGCTGAACGTGTCCAGCTTGAATTGATTGGTGTTCGCGGTGCCGCCCACACCGTGGTAGCTGAAGATGACGGCGTGGGGCTTCGCGGCGCTGTACGGCTTGGGGATGAAGACGTCGTACGAGCGAGCGATGCCGTCGACGATCGTCGTCTGCGCGTCGAGGTGCCCCGTGGGCGCGGAAGCCAAACCGCAGCCGGCGCTCGGGAGCACGGCTGTGCCCTCGTCGACGATCATTCCACCATCGGTGACCGGGCCCGCGTCCGAGCCACCTTGCGCGCCACCGCCCATGCCCATGTCACCGCCCGTGCCCATGTCACCACCCGTGCCCGTGCCGGCGCTGGTGTGAGGGGCAGCATCGGTGGTGTCCGGCCCCGCATCCTCGATGGGGCCAGGCGTAAGCGACGAGCCGCCGCAGCCCGCGGCGAGCATCGCCAGGAGCGCGACGATCGCGACACACACGGCGAAGCGTTCCAGGGGTCGAGGCGAGGAGACTGGGATCGCGCGGAGAGAGCTCGAGGACAACACCATGAACCTCCGCTCATGGGCTTCAGCAAACCGCTTGCCACGCGAAAGCCCCTGGATTTGGGGCCTGTTTCTGAGGATGGGGCCTCGGTTGGCAACCAATTGCCAGCCGGCTGGCAACGATTGCCAAGGCCCACTCGTCGCCGCTCGCACGTGAGCCACGAGGCTCGTTGGAGCTCAAACGATCTCGCAACCACCCATGGATCAGAGCAGCCCTCGAGACCGAGGGAACCGCGCCTCTGATCTCGCGTGAAGTCACGGCCACGAGCGGTGACCACGGCGTGTCCTTTGCGCTTCGTGCAGCGTCGTAGTAGGCCGCGTTCCCCATGCGTCGTACGGCGATCAGCTTTCATCCCGGGCGTCCACTCCTGTTCGCGGGAATTGGTGCAGAGCTCGTGTACGCGAAGGACAGCGCGAGCCACCGGATGCTGGCGTTCGATGCGGCGTGGGGCCTGCACGAGTGCCCGAGCCTCTCCATCGACGACGAGCTCTTCGCGCTGAGCCTCGTGAGCGAGCGGACGGGCGGGCCGTGCTTCGTCGCCCAACACCGATTCAACAGCACTCTTCACGTGCCGGGCAGCGCGCCCATGGCGAACGCCATCTTCGCCCTCCCGCTCTCCGAAGACGCGTCCTGGATCGGCCACGACGCGGAGGGCCTGTACCGCCTGTCGGACGGCGCGAGGCTCGGCCCGTCGCCCGGCAAGCTCGCGCGCAGCCACGCGCTGCGCGACGGGATCGTCTCGTACCCCACCCCCGACGGCCCACTCGAGCTCTACCCATTCCACGGGGGCCCGGTGCGCCGGACGCCGCTCGATCGGATCCGCGAGCTTTCGGCCGCCGGCGATTCGCTCTTCGTGGGCCGCTTCGACGGCACGGTCGTGGAGCTCTCGGCGTCGACGCTCGAGGAGCGGGGGCGGGCCAGGTTCGGTGATGATGTCCTCCATGTCCACGCCACGGGCGAGGTCCTGCTGGTGGAGACGAGCGACACCCTCTTCGTCGTCCGCCGTCTCGGCGACGAGCCACGCCCCGTCGCGCGAAACCTCCATCCGGATCGCGTCGTCACCTCGTCGGGGCGATGGCTGTGCGTGCAGGACAAGACCGCGTACGCGTCCACGGGCGCGAACGCCGAGCCCGCGTTCCTGCGTCTCGAGCACGTGCTCGGTCATCCCTATGCGTGCCGTGACGGCGTGCTCTTCGTCCCCGAAGCGCTCGCCTACGCCGATGGCGACTTCTGGACCTTCCTGCCTTGGGACCTCCTCACCGCCGGGACCAACGTCGTCGTACCGTCCGCGGAGCTCACCCTCGGCGGGGGACGCGTCGTCGACGCCACGGTCCTGCTCGCGGGCGCGACCATCCTTCGCCTCGCGCTCACGGGGGGCGCGACCGCTACCCTCCCGTCGAAGGGCAACCCTCTGGCCCTGAAGAAGGGCGACGCGATCCAGGTCGAGCTCCGGGGGGACGGCCGTACGCACGAGGTCGAGCGCATCCTGGCGCCCGGTGAGCGCGCGACGTCGACGGACACCATGACGCCGCTCGATCCGCGGACGATCGTCTCGTCGGGCGCGGAGGGGCCCCCGCGGTGGATCGCGGTCCTCGTCCAAAGAGGCCTCGTGGGCGACCGGCGCGACGTCTCCCAGCACCTTTGGCGGCTCGCCCCTGTCGAGGCGCTCTTCCAGATCTACGCGCCCCGCGAGGGCATCGCGCGCGGGTTCTTGCACTACGACCATCGCGTCTGGAACGACACCGACGATCCCGCGGCCGATCTCGCGGCGCTCGCCGGAGCGGCGGCGCTCGGCGTTTCGGCGAAGCTGAGCTCTGCGGACGCGGAAATCATCGTGCTCCGCGTCGAGAGCGAAGGTCGCCGGCCGAAGGTCTCGCGCCTCGACATCGACCGCGGGCTCATCCCCATCGTCCAGGCGGTGAACGCCGCGCTCGCGCGCACCTCGAACGCTCGGCGCGTCTACAGCTGCACGACCACCGAAGGCCGCTGGGCGTTCGTCGCTTGCACGCCCGACGAGGCCGGCGAGCTCGCCGCGGCAGGGCTCGGTCCCCTCGAGCTGCACGAATAGCCGGCGCGAGCGCCCCGGGCGCGTTGCCATCGAGCGTGGGCTGGTCTCCGCACACGGGATGGCCAGGCTGAAGACGAGCCACCACCTGTCGCGAAAGCAGACAATCGTGCGCGCGCGAGACAGGTAGAGCGCTGCGTGGCTCGATAGAGGCCCGCGAGCGCGCCGATTGCGTCGCTGGCATGCCCACTGCACCAGCGCAACGCCGCCGCTCGGCGCATGCGAGCGCCGCGGCACAGAGGGTTTTCATGAACGGTGCATGGCTCACGTTCCGGCGGATCTCTGCGCTCGCCGGGTGCTTGATGTGCAGTCTCTCGGCGACCGCGTGCTCCTACGCCACCGTCGGCTCGGGTGAGATCGGCGTGGTGTGGACGCCTCACGGTAAACCCCGCTCCCTGCCCGAAGGGCAATGGGGATTGGCCCCAACGATGTGACCACCATCTACAACGCTCGCTCTCAAGAGCACGAGGAGCGCCTCGAGGTGCTCGCGGCCAACGGCCTGCGCATCGTCCTCGACACCTCCATTCGCTACCACATCGTCGCCGCCGAGACGGTCGCGCTCGATCACGATCTCGGGGTTCACTACTACGATGTCCTCGTCGGCCCCACGCTCAAATCGCAGGCCCGGCGCGTCGTCGGGCGCTACCAGCCGGAGGAAATCTATTCGACCCAGCGCGAGCTCATCGAGCGGCAGATCCGCGAGGGGGTCGAGACCGCGATCAAAGGCCGGCACGTGGAGCTCGAAGGGGTGCTCATCCGCAACGTGACCCTCCCCGAGTCGATCCAGGCGGCGATCAACGACAAGCTCCAGGCCGAGCAGGCCGCCCTCAAGATGAAGTTCGTCATCGCCCAGGCCGAAGCCGAGCAGCAGAAACAGCTCATGGAGGTCAAGGCCAAGGCCGAGAGAGAAAAGATCGCCGCCCAGGCGGCCGCCGACGCCAAACGGATCGACGCTCAAGCCACCGACGACTACGCACGCCTGATCCAACAACACATGACCGACAAGATGCTGCAATGGCAACGCATCGAGGCCATGAAAGCGCTCTCCGCCTCCCCCAATACGAAGGTCATCATGGTGGGTGAGGGCAAAGGGACCATCCTCGACATCAAATGAAGCCCATGCGCCCTCTCCGAACGTCGATCGGAGATCACTGGCACCATCTCGAATCGGATTCGAGCCCATTGGGCGCGACGGATCTCGATATGCGGAGTGTCGCGCCTCCGCCGGGTTGGCGCGCTCACGTCGAGCAGGGCTTGCGTCGCGCCCCGCCCGGCGGTCCTATCCGACGCGCACCGGCCCGCGCTACGTTCGGTCACCGAGATGAAGACGCTCTTCGACGGCCCCTTCCAGACGCTCGCGTGGGACGAGGGCGGCTCGTTGCTCGTCGTGCGCGACAAGCCTGCTTCTGCGCACATGACGCGCGCCGATTTCGAAGAGCACGCGCTGCGATATGCAGGCGCGCTCGACGACTGGAGGCCGAGGCGCGTGCTCGTCGACGCGCGGGAGAGCGGCTTCGAGGCAGACGAGGCGACGAGCGTGTGGATCGATCAGCACGTCTTTCCGCACGAGGCCGCAGTGCTGGCGCGGAAGGCGTACGTGATGTCGCCGTCGTTCCTCGACGAGCAGGACGTCGATCCAGAGGTCGCCGAGGAGCTCGATCTGCCCTTCCGGACAGCGATCCTGACGAGCGAGCGCGCCGCCCTCGACTGGCTGTTCACGGAGGACTGAACCGCAATGCCAATGCGTGTGCGCGCCTCGACGGAACGCACCTCGGGCGCATGTCTCTCCCTCGTTCTCCGGCGGAGCCGAGCAGTGGGCTGCCGCGACGGTCGCCCTACGAACAACATCGCCGCGCCCGCCTTGGTGTAGGCGCTCGACCCGCAGCCGCGCTGCAACACGACGACGGCGGCGAGCATCGGCGCGCCGCAGGGTGACTCGGTGAGCAGGTCGTCATCGGCGAGCACCAACCGATAGACGTCCCGGTCGGCGTGCTCGAGCACGTTCGGGCGGTTCATTCCCGGGACGGGCAAAGAGACGAGATGTCGGGCTCGGGCACCGCGGAGAGGACGCCTCTCGCGCGAAGGTGCTCGAGGGGCCGTGAATGTCAATTCGGCAGCTCCGCTGTCGCGGACGCGGAAACCTCGCCACTCTTGTCGAGACACGGCCACGCGCCGCGACGACGGCGCTGAATTCTCGATTGGCACGCTGCTCGCTCTGGATCGCCCCAGCCAAGAGGAGGTCCATGACTCCCATTTCGAGAGCACCATTCCGTGTGCTGATGGTCGCTGCTTGCCTCGTGACGGCGCCCGTCCGCGCTCAGCCCGCGCCGGAGAAAGCGGCCCACCGTTCCCCCGCTCCTACAGAGGTCAGCTTCAACCTCGATGACGCTGATCTCCCGGAGCTGGTGAAGGCCATCAGCGCCATCACCGGCAAGCGCTTCATCTATGGTGGGAAGCTGCGAGGCATCAAGGCGACGGTGCACGCACCCGAGAAAATCTCGGCCGCCGAGGCCTATCAGGCCTTCCTATCCATCTTGGCCACCAATGGGATGACGGTGATCTCCCACGGTCGCTTCTTCAAGATCGTGGAGACGGCCGGCGTCGCCGCGGAGGGGACCGAGGTTTATTCCCCGAGCACGCCAGTTCCCAACGAGGAGCGTTATGTCACTCGCCTCCTCCGGCTCGCCCACGCCGACGCCACCAACGTCGCGGGCATGCTGAACAAGCTCAAATCGAAGGACGCGGACATCACCGTCCACGCGCCCGGCAATCTGCTCGTGATCACGGACACCGGCGCCAACATTCATAGGATGATGCAGATCATCCAGGAGATCGACGTGGGCGACGCCGCCGCGCAGCTCTGGATCGAGCCGCTTCATTACTCGAGCGCCGCCGACGTGTCCGCCAAGCTGTCCGATCTCTTGGATCTCAAGAGTCAGAAGGGAGGTGGTGCGACCACCGATATGCGCGTCCTCCCGGACGAGCGCGGCAATGCGCTGCTCATCGTGGCCACCGAGGCCGACTACCTGCGTCTTCTCGAGCTGATCAAGAGGCTCGACGTCAAGCAGACCGGGGAAGGTCAGGTGCGCGTGATGCCGCTCCAACACGCGTCCTGCAAAGAGCTGACACCGACGCTGGGGCAGGTGCTCGGCACCGGCGGAGGCGCGCTGCCGACGGCGGCGGGCGCGGCCCCGGGGCGGGTCCCGGGCGCGGCGGGATCAGGCGTCTCCGAAGTGTTGGAGGGGCATGTCCGCATGACGTGCGACGAGGCCACCAATGCCGTCGTCGCCACCGCGTCGCCCCGCGATCAGGCGCAGATCCGCGCCCTCATCGACAAGCTCGATCGGCCGCGAAGGCAGGTGTTCATCGAGGCCACGATCATGGATGTCACCGTGGGGAACACGACCAAGATCGGCGTCTCGTACCACGCCGGCTCGGCCGTGGGCTCCGACGGGACGCTCCTCTACGGCGGCAGCAACGCCATGGGCTCGGCAGGCGCGCTGTCGTCGAACCTCGAGGGCCTGGCGCTCGGCATCCGCGGGCCCGATCTCCCCGGCAGCGGCACGCTCCTCGGCACCGGCATTTCCATCCCGGCGTTCGGCGCGGTGCTCACCGCCATGGCCAACGACGGTGACGTCAACGTCCTGGCCACGCCGCACATCCTCGCCACGGACAACGTGAAGGCCGAGATCTCCATCGGGCAGAACATCGCGCTCCAGACCAACGTCAACTCCGCCGCGTCGCTCGCCTCGCTCGCCGGCGGCGCGGGCGCGCTCGCGTCGCTGGGGGGCGCGCTGGGCACGAACGCGCCGCGCCAGGACGTGGGGACGCGCATCGCGGTGACACCGCACCTCAACGACTCCAACGAGGTGCGCCTGGAGCTGGACGAAGAGATCTCCGAGTCCGGCGAGCCGCAGGGCGATCTCGGCGCGGTCCCCATCAACAAGCGCGCGGCCAAGACGACCCTCGTGGTGCGCGATGGTCAGACGGTGATCGTCGGCGGCTTGATGCGCGACGCGATCACCAACGGGGAGTCGAAGATCCCGGTGCTGGGCGACATCCCCCTCCTCGGGCGCCTCTTCAAGCAGACGACGAAGACGAAGCAGAAGACGAACCTGCTGCTCGTCCTCACGCCGACCATCATCCGCGGTCAGGAGGATCTGCGCGCCATCTTCGAGCGCAAGATGCAGGAGCGACAGGACGTCATCGATCGCTACTTCGTGTTCGGCGACGATCAGGCGTGGAAGCCGCCGCAGGACTATCGCCGGAGCAATGGCCTCGTGGAGGACATCCGACAGACGATGCGGGCGGAGGACGAGAAGCGGCGCGCCGAGCTCGCCGCCGCGCCGCCCGCGCCGAAGACACACACGCCCGGCGTGCCCATCGAACGGCCGGGCAACGGTCGGCGCGCGGGAGCAGGCGACGGGGCGGCGGAGAAGCCGCGGGGGAAGTGATTCGTGGCGCTTGCGGGCTGTTCGCGCTCAGGATATCGACGTTCAGCGCGCGGCAGCGCCACCGGTCGTTCACCCAGAACGTCAGGCTGGCACGACAGGCTCAGCTCTGCCGGCAGCGGGGCCGGGGAGAGGTTCGGCGAATCGGAGGCTGCGGCGTGGAGGCGGCATGAGCGACTATCAGAGCTGTGTTCTCCTCGAGATCCTCGGCCCGCGCGAGTGCCTGATCGAGGCCACGCTGTGCCACGCCGATGCGCTGCTGCCGCTTCCGGACGATCATCCGACGCTGCTCCGGATGCTCTGCGAGGGGCGCGATCGAAAGAAGCTGCCTGCGTTCCGGCCTGACCTCGACACGTTCTCGGACGCCGCGCTGATCGCGCAGGCCAGCGAGGTGATCGAGAGCGCCGAAGTCGTCTGGTGCGGCGCCGACGAGCGCGTGTTCGCGGGAGGGCCGAGCGGCGCCATGGCGCGCTACCGCGTCCGTTTCCGCGACGATCTCGCCTGGAAGGGGATCGCCACCGGAGGCGGCTGGGGAGCGGCCGCGGAGGTCCGTGCGCCGCGCCACGAGCACTTCCACGCTCATGAGAACAGCTCCCTCGGTCGCTTCAGCAAGAGCCCGAAGCGGCTGCCTCCCGCGCAGAGCGTCGCTCGCCTCGGGCAGATCCTCGCCGGCCGGCCGGCGCAGGTGGGCGGCCTCGCCGCGCTCGTGTCCTCCTACGAGGACATGGCCGCGCCGCTCGCGCCGCTGCTCGCCGAGGCGCTCTACGACTGGCCCGAGTGCCTCGACGTCGCGCTCGCGCTCGGCCGCATCGGCGCGACGGCGTCCATCGGCCCGCTCGTGCTCGCGCTGTGGCAGGGTCGGAGCGCGCGCCTCCGCAACGAGAACGTCTCGCTCGAGCGCGCGGCCCTCTTCGCGCTCGGCTGGTACGGCCCGCAGGCTCGGCCGCTCGCCGAGCCCTACCTCCGCCGTGACCTCACGCCGACCCCGGCGCTGAGCTTCGCGCGCTGGCGCGTGCTGGGCGACGAGGCGGCGCGGCGTGCGTTCGTGTCGAGCCGATGGCCCAAACCCGAGAGCAAGGACGCTCCGGGCTGGAGCGCCGACGTCGCGCTGGCCGTGTTCGATGGCTCCGTGCCGCGAGGGCTCGCGGTGATCGACGCCGTCCGCGCCGAGCTGGGCAAGAAGAGCCTGCAAGGCGTCCCCTTCGCGACGTACGAAGCCTGGCACCGCGCGAAGCACGCGAAGCTCGACGCCGCGCCGAGGGTGCCGCCAAAGAGCGCTCCTGCGAGGAGCGCGTCGAAGAAGACTGCGACGTCGAAGAAGACTGCGACGTCGAAGAAGACTGCGACGTCGAAGAAGGCTGCGTCGAAGAAGGCTGCGTCGAAGAAGGCTGCGACGTCGAGGACGAGGCCGGGTCGCTGAGCGTGGGGCGTAGCAGGGCAGGCGCGAGGGCGGCCCCAATCCTCGGCGCAGGAAGGGAGTGCGTCGCGGGCTTCACACGACCTTTCGAGACTTGGGCCACGGCTCTTTGAGCTTCCCGCAACACTCGCAGCTCGAATCGGTGTCCACCTCGATCAGGTCATCGCTCTCGCTCTCGATCTTGGGCTTCGTCGGGAAGACATAGTCCTGCTTGGACGACCATTCGGTCTGCCCGTACTTGTCGTTGTAGATCTCCTGGAAGATCTTCGAGATGTCCGCGTCTTTGCCGGTGGGGTCGACGTCGAACAGCTCCATGCGCTGCTTGGAGGTGAGTCGCTCGATCGCTTTGGGATCCAGACTATGCTCGAACGCCTCGTTCACGCGGCTGACGGCGCGTCTACATGCTTCGTTGCGGCCCCCGAGCCTGCCTCTGTCCTGAAGCGCCTTCTCGAGCCGCTTCACCGACCTGTTGTCCCGGAGCGGGATCTCCTCGATGCTCCTTCCATACTTCACGTCCCAGCCATTCGTCTGGAGAGCATCCTTGATCTTTCTCTTCACTCTCTTGGCGTAGTTGGTCACCGAAACTGGATTCGACCAGGGAAACCCGTACCACCAGGCGAATTTGGAGCTGCCGGCGTACACCAGGATGCGATAGACGGCGTCGGAGCAGTTGTTGACGAAGATGTCGAACCGGCCTTTGGAGGAGTGGTTGCGCCTTCCCTCCTGTCCCTTGGAGTAGGACAGCCACGTGCTCAAACCCATGTTTTCACTGAGGCCGATGGCGTTCCCGTCCTCCACCGTGGGGATTTTACACCAGCGGGCGAACGTCTTCTCGTTGAACGCCTTGAGCTCATCCTTCGGGTCGAATGCACCCCATACGATATCCGGCTTGTAGGTTCTCCCCCAACTGAGCAGGAAGGGTGTTTTGGCGGAGGTGAACGCGGCCGCCAGATGGCCACCGCCCCAACTATTGCCAATCTGGTAAACGATGATCACGACATCCCCCTTTTCGCCGCCTCTGCCGAGCTGGTCTCGCAGGACAGGCATGCGGTGCCGGAAGCGGCCAAGGAGCGCACGTTCCGTGTGGCGAGAGAGCGTTCCAGTCGTTCGAGAACCGCGCTCGCTGATGTAGAACCCCTCACCGAGGCGCTTCAATCACTCAAATGGGCTACCGGCGGACGGCGCGCCTCGATCGACGCGCGCTGCGCGGCCGCAGAGCGGTGACGGCGGGCCGCGCGGAGCAGCGTGCTCGCGGGCGGAGGGCGACCGCGCCGAGCGGCGCCGGAACAATTTCACCCGGGTGTTATTGACAATCGATTCACCCGGGTAATATTAGTCCGCACCGATGACGACCTACTCGATCTTCGCCGGCGATCGCTTGGTGGCGAGCGGCGCACTGGAGGAGATCCTCCAGAAAACCAAGGCATTTCTCGAGCGCCCGGGCGCGCCGGGGGTCCTCGTCTTCGAGGATCGGACCGGCCGTCAGGTCGAGCTGGACCTCCGCGGGACAGCAGAAGAGGTGCTCGCCCGCTACACCCCGAGCCCGCGCGCACCGGGCCGGGGCGACCGCGGCTCGGGGTGGTGTCGCGGGAGGTCTCGCTCCTCCCGCATCACTGGGAGTGGCTGGAGCAGCAGCCCAATGGCATCTCCGCGGCGCTCCGCCGCCTCGTGGAGGAGGCGCGCAAGCGCGAGCCCGAGAAGGAGCAGGCCCGCCTGGCGAAGGAAGCCGCGAGCCGCTTCATGACCGCGATGGCGGGCAACCTCCCCGACTACGAGGAGGCTTCGCGGGCGCTCTTCGCGGGCGATCGAGCGCGTTTCACGAAGCTCATCCGCAAGTGGCCGAAGGACATCCGCAAGCACCTGGAGCGCACCGCCGCGGACGCGTTCCTCGCGCCTCCTTCGACACCCTGATCGGCGTGCCCAGTCCCGGGAGAGGGCGCGTGCCCTCTCCCTCCACGGAGCAATGCTCCGTGGAGCCTCCCACACCCCGAACCACCCGAGCTTCGCAAGACGTCGCGCCGCTTCGGGCCTCACGCAGGCTCTCTCGGTCGGACTCTCAGCGTCGCGGCGCTGCCCCGAGGCGATCCATCGATTGCCTCGACGCCGAAGCTCCATCTCCAGAAAGGAAGCTCTTCATGACGACACGTACGCGGGTGCGCCTCACCGGCGTCCCCGAGACCATGCTGTGGACGCTGCACGATCGCGCAAGGGAAGCCCGGCGTCCCGACACCATCCTGCGCGACCCGGACGCGGTCCGCATCCAGGACGCGATCGACTACGATTTCCGGCGGGACTTCGGCGCCCCGCACGGCACCCACGCGGTGCGCGCGCGCGTCTTCGACGACGTGGTGAAGCCATGGATCGCCGCCCACCCCGAGGGCACCGTCGTCGAGCTGGCGTGCGGGCTCGAGACACAGTGTCTCCGCTGCGACGACGGTCGGGTGCGCTGGGTGGGCATCGACGTGCCGGAGGTCATCGACGTGCGTGAGCAGCTCATCCCCTCGACCGAACGGCGGCGGCACCTCCGGCAGAGCGCGCTCGACCTGTCGTGGATGGATGCGATCGACCCCGCGAAGGGGCTGCTGGTGACCGCGCAGGGGCTCTTCATGTACCTCGACGAGGCCGAGGTGCGACGCCTGTTCGTGGCGATCGTGGAGCGGTTCCCGGGCGTGGAGATGATCTTCGACACCATCGCGCGGTGGTTCTCGAAGAAGACCCTCGCGGGCTTCCGCTCGCCCAGCGGTACCACGGTCCCGCCGATGCCGTGGGGCATCGACCGCCGCGAGATCGAGCCCACGCTGCGAAGCTGGAGCGCGCGCGTCGAGGGCGTCGATCAGATCGCGAAGAACCACTTTCGCGGGCTCCCGGGCGTGATCTTCCCGCTGCTCGCGAGGGTGCGGTGGCTGGAGAACATCCCGCCGAGCGTGGTCCACGTGCGGACGGCGAGGCGGTGAAGGGCGGCGATCGGGCGGCGTGGCTCATCTCGGCGTCCGCGAAGACGTGCGTGAGATCGTCGAGCAGGCGCGTCAGGCTGGCACGGCAAGCTCAGCTCTGCCGATGGCGGGAGCTACGGCGCGCAGCCCCCATCATCGGCGCATGAAGGGGCGTCATTCGATGTAGAAGATCGTCTGGCCGCCCGCATCGTGCGCGATGCCCGTCGGCCCGGGGACGAAGGGATAATCGGGCTCGTCCTCGAGGTACCCCGTCGTCCCCGTCTCGATGTCGTACGTGCGCACGAAGCTGCCGCCCTGGGCCCCGTCCGGGCCCGTGTCCAGACACCGATCGACCGCATGGAGCCGCGTGCCGACGAGCTCGATCGTCTGGTACCGGCCGGTGTCGGTCGTGAGGAGGGTCGTCGCCGTGGTCTGGCTCGCGTCGAAGCGCAGCACCGCCTTGTCGTGGGCGGCGAACAGCGTCGTCGGCGAGCCGCCGAAGACCACACGTGACGCGCGCCCCGCGATCGTCTGCGGCGTCCCTCCCGCGATCGGCACGCGCTCGAGGACGCCCTCCGTGCAGCCGTTGGGGTACACGCTGTAGTAGACGAAGCCGTCGTGCACGGCGATCGAGTTGGGGAGCTCGGCGGACGCGGGCCCGTGATCGCCGACGAGCACCTCGAGCGCACCCCCCTCCTTGGGGACACGGCCGATGCCCCACTCCGAGGCCACGTAGACGTGATCGTCGTCGACGGCGATCCTCGTGTTCCAGTAGGAGCCGGGCACGCTCGCGATCGTCGTCACCGGCTCCCCGAAGTGGGTCGCCGACACGCGCTGCAGCATCACAGACCCGCTCGATCCGGTGCCCCAGGGTTGCAGGTCCGCGGCGTAGTAGAAGTAGCCGTCATCGCCCGGGATCGCCGCGGCGTAGACCCCCGCCACGTTCGCGCCGAAGGTTTCGACGAGCACGGGCGGCTCGCCTGTCCGCGGGACCTCGACGAGGCCCCACAACCCCTCCGCGTCCAACGTGTTCCCCGTCCACCAGAACGCCGTGGCGATCACGTAGTCGTCCGTCACCGCGAGCACCTCCCTGATGTCGAGCTCCGTGATGTCGAAGCGCTGGTAGAGGATGGTCGGCGTCCCCCCCTTCGCGAGCGCCACCAGGCACCCCTTTCCGCACTCCACGTGGGGCGGGGCGAAGGCCAGCTGGCAATGGCTCACCTCACTGCCCGCGCCCCCCTCCCCCACGTCGCCGCCGCCCGCGCCCAGACACACGTCATCGCCGCCCGTTCCGGTGGAGGCGCCGGAGCTCGCGCTCGACGTCTGAAGCTCGACCGTCTCGCTGCAAGCCGCCACGACCAGGATCGCCGGCACCCACCATCGAATCGCGCTGCGCATGTCTCCTCCGCTGCTCGGGGGAAGCTGCATGCGTGACGCACGGAGCACCAATTAAGGTCGATTAAAGCCGCGGGCCGCGCGGACCATGGGCAGGGCCGCGTCCGTCTCGCAGCCGCCCGCCTGTGCGTGGAGCAGACAGCGCGCTCACGCGCGGCTCGGCGACACGCGGACCCACTCCCAGTCCTTGCGGCGCGCGTCGCCCGTCGACACGAGGGCGCCCGTGGTCAGGTAGGTGCCGGTCGACCGCCGGAGCCAGCGGAGGGGCCGGGCCACGTCGGGCTCGAACGTGTGCACCACGAGCCCGACGGTCACGTCGAAGCGCTCGCGGGGGCGCCACTCTGGGTCCAGGTCGGCCTCGAACACGGCCTCGAAGACGACGGCGCACGAGCGACGCTCACCGGGTGCGAGCACGACCGAGAGCGCGCTGCGGTGCGCGACGTCGATGGGGGTCCGGTAGCCGGCGTTCTGCGTCGCCGCGCGTGCGGCGGTCGCGACGAGCCGCGACCACGAGGGAGGCTCCTCCACGCTCACGAACCCGACGACGCTCGCTGCGTAGCAGATGTCCGGCAGCACCACGCCGAGGGGCGCGCCCGACGCGTTCGTCAGATCGAGGTGCACGGTGAACGGCCTCTCGTGCTCGACGTCGAGCTGGTCGGGGAAGCGCAGCGCGACGACGGGGCCGGGCGTCGCGCGCTCGTGAACGTGGAGCCGGCGTCGGGCCTCGCGCCCCTCGCACTGGTACGCGATCTCGTAGGTGCCCGCGACGAGCGGCGCGGCAAGATCGTTCAGGCACTCGACGAATTGGAGCGACCTGATCCTCGACGGCCCGTCGTACCCGGACGGCTCGCGCGGGTGCACCCGATCGAGCCCGTCCGGACCACGGACCACGAGCCGGCACGACCGCGCCGAGAGCTCCAGCGCGGGGACCGGCTGCGCGCACGCGAGCCCTCGGCGGAAGAGGATCTCTTCGCCGAGGAAGACGTCCTCGTCCTGCACGTCGAGGGTGGGTGTCGGGGCGCTCGTCACGATCGGGGTGGTCATGGTGTCTCCGCGCTCGCCGATGGGCCTCTTGGCTTCCGGCCCATGGGAGCAGCCAACCTTCTCATCACCGAGGTCGATGAGGCGCAGGCCTCGCCGGGGTCACGATCCTGCTTCGTAACCTCTATCCCGGGCGCGGTGGTGCGGCCATCGTCGCGCATCCCCTCCCCTCCGAAGGTTTCGTCGCGGCGCGATCTACCGGGCGAGCGCGGCCGTGTCAGACTCGTCGTGCGGTTTCATCCACCTTCGCAAAGAAAGGTTTCCCGATCATGCAGCTCCCTGCCGCGACTTCACACTACAGCGCGCTCATCCGCGCAGGCCGGTACACCCTCCGTCGTTGCCGGCGCGCCAAGCTCGACACGCTCGCAGCCGATTTGGAGAAAGCCACTCTCGTCGTCCGCGACACCGGCCGCGCCGTGGAAGACGCCGACGGCCCCGTGCAAGATGCATTGGCCGATCGCACCGCCGCCGACGACGACCTCGACGACGTGGCCAAGGCTGCACGCGCCAAGCTCGCGGGTCGCAGCGTGGACGCGGTCCGGAAGGCTCCGTACACAGCCATCTACCCGAATGGCATTGGCTACTACACCGCCGCGCCGCTCGACGAAGAGGAGCAGCGGTACACCGAGCTGCGGCAGCGGCTCACCGCGCACCTCGACGACACCGACGAGGTGCGCGTGCAGAGCGTCCCGGCCATCGATGCCGGGCTCGCGCTCTACAAGGCCGGCGCGGCGGATCTGATCAAAGCCCGCAACGCCCAGGCCCTCGCCAAGACCGCGCACGCCACCGCGCGCGAAGCCTGGGAGACGCTGATGGAGAAGACCTGGGGCCACCTCGTGACCCTGCTCGGCAAGGAGAAGGCCGAGCGCTTCTTCGCCCGCGTGCGCCGGACCGCCGCCCCCACCGCCGACGACGGCGGCACCGACACCCAGTAATCCCTCGCCCCGTGTCGATGAGGTGCCTCGGGCCTCCGAAGGGCCTCATCGACATGCCGATGGGCTGCCCCCGCGGCCCCGACGCGGCGCATCGGCGTGCCGATGGGCTGCCACCGTGGCCCTGAGCCGGCGCATCGGCGTGCCGATGGGCTGCCTCGGCGCTCGGTGGCAGCGCATCGACGTGCAGATGGGCTGCCACGGCGCTCGGTGGCAGCGCATCGGCGCTGAAGCAGGTGAAGCTCACGCGGTCGATTCGACCCCGACGAAGCGGCGACAGATCACCGCCCCTGCCGCCGCACGGCCCCCGGGGGCGCGCCCACGAAGCGCTTGAACGCGCGGCTGAAGGCGGCCTCCGACTGGTAGCCGAGCCGCGTCGCCGCCTCGGCGACGGTCACGTTGTCGTTGCGGAGCCAGCCGCTCGCGACGTGCATGCGGAAGCGGGCGAGGTAGCGCGCGGGCGGCGCGCCGACCAGGCAGGTGAAGCGCTCCGAGAAGGTGGAGCGCGACACCCTCGCCACGTCGGCGAGCGACTCCACCGACCAGGGCTCGCCGGGGCCACGATGAATCGCGGCGAGCGCCCGGCCGATCTGGGGATCGCGGATCGCGGCGAGCCAGCCCTCCGTGTCGTCGCGAGACTCGACCCAGGCGCGGACGACTCGGGTGATCACCACGTCGGCGAGGCGGGTCATCACCGTCGCGGCGCCGACGCGCCGGGCGAGCACCTCGTCGGCCATGGCGTCGAGGAGCACCGGCAGCACGGCGTCGCGCGTGCCCCCGCCGCGCAGGAGGATCATCGGAGGCATCATCTCGAGGAGCGGGTGCATCGCGGGTTGCTCGAAGCTCACGCTGCAACACACGAGCACCGTCGGCGCGCCGCCCCCGCCCGAGCGCATCGCGTACGTCCGCTCGCCGATCTCCTCCAGCGGCATCTCGTCGAGCGGCTTCAGGCGCCCGCGGGCCCGGTCCGAAAGCGCGTGTCGCGCCCCGCGGGGCAGGAGGACGACGTCGCCGGCAGAGAGCTCCAGCCAGCCGCGCTTCGGCGCGAGCAGCCAGGGGGCGCCCGAGACCACGAAGTGAAAGCGCGCCTGCTCCTGCGGAGGGAAGTCGATGCCCCACGGGCGCGTCAGCTCGCAGCGACCGTACGTGCCGTCCGCGAGCCGCAGGTCCTGGAGGACCTCGCTCAACGCGTCGGCGGGAGGAGCCTCGGCGTCGGACAAACGGTCAAGCATTGCCGACGAAGTAGCATGGAAACGCCGAGATGCAGGCTCCACGATGGCGGGCAGGAGGCATGGAGAGCCCGATGCGTGCAGTCATCTACGATCCCAGTCAGCCGCGAGGCCTTCGCTCCGCGGACGTGCCGCCGCCGAGCCCGACGCCGTCGCAGGTCCTCATCGAGGTCCACGCGGTGTCGCTGAACTTCGGCGAGACCGCGTTCCTCGCCGAGATGCGCAAGCCCGGCGAGGTCCCGGGGGTCGACGCCGCCGGCGTCGTGGTGCGCGCCGCCGCCGACGGCTCGGGGCCGAAGGAGGGGACGCGCGTGACGTCGTTCGGGTGGCGCGGCGGGTGGGCCGAGCTCCGCGCGGCCAGCACGTCCGATGTCGCCGTCGTCCCGAGCGCCGTCGACCTCGGCGCGGCCAGCGCGCTCCCGGCGGCAGGTGTCACGGCGCTGCGCGCGCTGCGCGCCCTCGGCCCGATCGTGGGGCGCCGCGTCCTCGTCACGGGCGCTTCGGGCGGCGTGGGCCGCTTCGCCGTGCAGCTCGCGCACCGCGCCGGCGCGCACGTCGTGGCCGCCGTCGGGAGCGCCGCGCGCGCCGAGGGGCTCCGCGCGCTCGGCGCCGACGAGGTCGTGAGCGATCTCGCCGATGTGAAGGAGCCCGTCTTCGGCGTGCTGGAGAACGTCGGCGGGGCGCAGCTCGCCCGCGCGCTCGGCCTCGTCGAGCGCGGCGGCTCGGTGCAGAGCATCGGCATGGCGTCGCGCGAGCCCAGCACGATCGACTTCGAGCTGGAGCGGCGTCGCGCCGGCCAGCGGCGCATCGAGGTCTTCGCCGTCGGGGAGCGCTTCGGGGCCGACCTCGCGTACCTGGTCTCGCTGCTCGAACGGGAGGAGCTCGACCCGCAGATCGGCTGGCGCGGCGGCTGGGAGCGCGTGGCGGAGGCCGCCGAGGCGCTCCTCGATCGGCGCGTGCTGGGCAAGGCGGTCCTGGATCTCCGGAGGGAAGCGCGATGAGCGAGCGTGCGAAAGAGACCGTCGTGATCGTCGGCGCGAGCTCGGGGATCGGCCTCGCCGCGGCGCGCGCGTCGGCGGCGCGGGGCGCGGACGTGGTCATGCTCAGCCGATCGCAGGCGAAGCTCGACGAGGCCGCGAGGACCCTCCCCACGGGGAGGGCCCGCGCCGTCGCCATGGACATGCTGGACCAGGCCGCCGTGGACCGCGTGGTGGGCTCCATCGGCGCCATCGATCACCTCGTGCTCACCGCCGTCGCCGACGAGCTCGCGAGCCGCGCGCCCCTCCGGACGCTGACGAACGAGCAGGTCGAGCGCACCTTCGACAAGCTGCGCGGGTTCGTCAACGTCACGCGCGCCGCCGCTCCGCTCCTCCGCGGGCGCGGCTCGATCACGCTCGTGTCCGGCGCCTCGGCGGTGAAGCCGCCGCGCGAAGGCTTCTCGGTCCTCGCGGCGGCGAGCGGATCGATCCTGAGCTTCGGGAAGGCGCTCGCGCTGGAGCTCGCTCCCATCCGCGTCAACGTCCTGATGTCGGGCGTGGTCGACACCGCGATCCACGCCGCGCGGCGCGAGGAGATGCGGGCCTGGGCCGAGAAGGACCTGCTCGCCCAGCGCTTCGGTCAGCCCGAGGACCTCGCCCACGCCATCAGGTTCCTGATGGAGAACCCGTACATCACCGCCCACACGCTCACGGTGGACGGCGGCCTCGTCGCGCTCTGAACGCGCTGGTCCGTGAGCCGCACGTCGTTCGCGCGAGCCTCGCCACGACGGCGAGTGTCAGGCCTCTGGTTCACACGGCGGGGACTCGGGAGCCGGCCCTGATGGCGAGTTGCTGCGGAACGCAGACATCGAGTCTCGGCGGTCGCGGCGAGCCCTCGCCCCGATGCGCCACGATCATCGATTGCAGGATGGTCGGGGGCGCCCTCCTCGGTCCTTCAGAAGCTCTGCAGAGGAAACGGCACCGGCGTGCCTGCCTCGTCCCAGCAGGCGATGGTCCCGTCCGAGCGGACCGCGCAGGCTCCCGACGACGCGGCGCTCACATCGACGGCGTCCGCGATGTCGAGAACGAGCGGCGCATCATATTGGGAAGCGCCGACGCCCCAGCAGGCGACCCCTCCCGCCGCGGTGCGCGCGCAGGTCGTCGCAACCCCGAGCGCGCCGCTCAGTTGGACGACGTCTTCGAGAGCGGGAACCACCGTGCCGATGTCCTCGCGCCAGCAAATGACGGTGCCATTCCCACGCAGCGCGCAGACCTGGGCCGTGCTCACGGACACCTTCACTGCGCCGGAGATCCCCTCGATCGCGACAGGCGCTTCGTGATCCTTCCAGCAGGACACGGCGCCGCTCGCGCGGACCGCGCAAACGCGGTTGATCGATGCTGCGATGTCGACCGCGTCGGGCACCCCGAGGACGTCGAGGGGCGCCTGGGTCTGCCCGGGCTCGGGAGCGCCGATCGGACCATCGTAGGCGCCGCCCCAGCAGATCGCCTGCCCGGAGGGACGAATCCCGCAGACCGAATGGTGGCTGCTCGCCAGCTTGACGACCTCGACCTCGGGCAGCTCGACGGGGACGTCGCTGTGCTCCTCGATGTCCACGGCGAGCCCGAGCTGTCCGTGATGGCTCCAGCCCCAGCAGGAGACGCGGCCGGTCGCGTGCCGGAGACAGCCCTGCTCCAAGGCCTGGACGACCTCCACGGCGTCGAAGACCCCGGACAGCTCCGTCGCGAGCTCGGGATTCGACAGGGGCAGATGACAGGTGACGGTGCCCGAAGGATGCTTGATGCACATCGGCGCGGCCTGGGACAGCCGTGTGCCGGGATCGGGGAGCGGCGTGGGCGGCGGCGGCGTCGGTGACGTCGGCGGCGGCGGCGTCGGTGACGTCGACGTCGGTTCGACCGAGATTTCGGGCCCGCACGCGGCGAGCGGGATCGAGGAAAGCAACGTGAAGAGCAAGCGAAGCGATCGAGCGCGCATGGGGGACCCTCTTCGTGCGGGGAAGTCGTGGTCCCCAGCATGCTCGCCGTCGCCGCGCGCGGTTCTTATTCGGCCCTTATTGCGGGCGGCGGGGGATGTCCCCCGGGTCACGATCGCAAGGGCCATCGCGCGCCGGGGGAAGGCGCGCACACCGCCCGCCGCCAGCCGGGCGTGCGAAGCTCCGCGGGCGGGTGGTAGGATGCCCGGTCGATGACCGCTGGACCGGCACTCGAGAGCGTCGGGCGCTACACGCTGCTCGGCGAGATCGCGTCCGGCGGCATGGCCACGGTCCACCTGGGGCGCCTCGCGGGGCCGGGCGGGTTCACGCAGCGGCTCGCGATCAAGCGGCTGCACACGCAGCACGCCAAGGATCCCGAGTTCGTCTCGATGTTCCTCGACGAGGCGCGCATCGCCGCGCTCGTGCAGCACGCCAACGTCATCCGGGTGTTCGAGGTGCTCCTCGAAGGGGGCGAGCTGTTCCTCGTCATGGAGCACGTGCGCGGCGAGACCTTGGCGCGGCTCCTGGAGCTCGCCGCCGAGCGTGGAGAGCAGCCGCGCCCCGCGGTCGCCGCGGCCATCGCCGTCGGCGCGCTCGCCGGCCTCGACGCCGCGCACGAGGCCAAGGACGACGCCGGGCAGGCCCTCGGGATCGTGCACCGCGACGTCTCGCCGCAGAACATCCTCGTCGGCGTCGACGGCGTCCCGCGCATCCTCGACTTCGGCATCGCCAAGGCGATGAGCCGGCTCCACACCACGCGCCCGGGCCAGATCAAGGGCAAGCTCGCCTACATGGCGCCCGAGCAGCGCAAGGGAGGCGCCGTCGATCGACGCGCCGACGTCTACGCCATGGGCATCGTGCTCTGGGAGCTGCTCACCGGCCGGCGCCTCTTCGGCGCCGACGGCGCGGGCCCCGTCGCGCCGCCGAGCACCCTCGCCGCCGGCGTCTCCGCGGCCGTCGACGCCGCCGTGCTCAAGGCGCTGGCGCGCGATCCCGCCGAGCGCTTCGCCAGCGCGCGCGACTTCGCCGTCGCGCTCGAAGAGGGCGTCGGGATCGCCAGCGCGCGCGCCGTGAGCGAGTGGCTGCGGCACCTCGCGGGCGACGAGGTGGCGGCCCGCGATCGGGAGGTCGGCGCCATCGAGCGCGCCGCCGAGGAGACGGCCATCGTCCCGCTCCCCGTCATGGCGAACGTCACCGTCGTCGAGCCTCGCGCACCGGCAGCGCCGCCCCGCCGCGCGCCGAACCGGCAGCGAATCGCCCTCGTCGTGGTGGCGCTGGCCGTGGTGTCCGCGATCGTGCTCTGGGCCGTGTACGCGCGTGCCGCGCCGGCGTCGCGCGCCTCGGTTGAGTCCCGGGATACGAGGGGGGCGAACTCGAATCCAAGCGCCTGGCGCGTGTTTTCGCAGGGTTCGCCGCTCCTTCTCGATCCGGGGCATGGCACTCGACGGCGCTCTACGAACGCGGACAGCATCCCCATCGTGGCAACAATTTGGAAATGGAGGCCGGTGGAACCCCGCGAGTTGCCGGTGGGACGCATGGTGCGGCTTGCGTGGGCTGCCTCGCCGCGCGAGGTGAACGTTGGAGGGCTTGGTCGCGCGACCGATCGCCCGCCGCGTTCCCGCCGCCTCCTCCGCGCGCATGATCCACGGGATCGCGGCGCGCGATCCTGCTGATCGCGCCCACGGATCACCCCCGCTCCAAGCTGCGCGCAAAACAGGCCGCCGTGCGATCCGGCAGGCCGGCAAGGATCCTGCAGTCCGGGCGCTCGCTGCCAACCCTTCGCCGAAAGCGAGGATCCCGTGATGCGAGCTCCTTCGAACGAATTCCACACGAAGCCGAGAGGCCCTGCCTGCATGATCTGGCTGGGCGCCTTCCTGAGCGCCTCTTCGCTGCTCGCTTGCGCCGTCCCCGACGAGGGTGACGAGCACGACAGCGCAACGGCGAGCGACGCGCTGGGCCTCGGGACGTACCAGTTCGGCGCGCTGGCCGGGACCTCGAAGTGCCTCGACGTGTCGGCGGCCAGCACGGCCGACGGCGCGCTCCTGCAGTCGTACTCCTGCAACGGCACCCCGGCGCAGTCGTTCCGCGTCGAGAGCCTGGGCGGCAGCAACTACCGGATCGTCAACAGCAACAGCGGCAAGTGCGTGGACGTGAAGGATCACGGCACCGCGAACGGCACGCCCATCCAGCAGTGGTCGTGTGCGACCGGAAATGACGCGCAGTCCTTCCTGCTCGAAGACGCCGGCGGCGGCATGGTGCGCATCGTCCACGGGGCAACGGGCAAGTGCCTCGACGTCGCCGCGGCCTCCACCGCGGACGGCGCCAAGGTCCAGCTCTATACCTGCAATGGCACGACCGCCCAGACCTGGGTGGCGGCGAACCTCGCCGCTGCCACCTTCCACAACACTGGCACCCTCTCCGGCTGGGACTTCATCAACAGGGAGCACAATGGCTCCGTCAACGAGGTGACGAACGTCACCTACAAGGGCACGACCGCCCTCAAGGTGACCCAGATCTACGATCCTTCGTACACCGGCCGCTATCACTCGGAGGTCGTGAAGAACAAAGCGTACCGTCGCGGCGACACCGGATTCTACGGCTTCGCGTTCCGGCTGCAGGCAGACTGGCAGTTTCAGCCCCAGTCGTACAATATCGCCCAGTTCATCGCCGATTTCTCCGACACCGGTTGTGACGACTACATGCCGAGCAGCATGATCTGGCTCCAGGGCAATCAGCTCTACACGCGCGTCAAGAACGGCTCGATTTGCAACCAGCACATCCAGACGTTCGGCAACCTCGCGACCGTCACCGCCGGTGAGTGGCACACGGTCGTGATCCAGGCGAAATGGGCGAGCGACGGCACCGGCGTTTACAAGCTCTGGTTCGATGGCAACAAGGTCCTCGACAAGTCCGGCCTGAGCACCACCATCGCCGACGACCGATACTTCCAGCTTCGCGTCGGCCTCTACGCGAACGGCTGGCACGACACCGGGTACATGCAAGGCAGCCAGGCGACCCGCAGCATCTGGTACGACGAGATCGGCATGGGCCCGACCTTCACCTCCGTCGACCCCGCTCAGTGGTAAGACCGGCCCGTCTCCACGTCGTGCAAGCTCGGCATCATTCTTCGCGACGAACAACCACCCTTGCTTCGATGGGGTGGACCTGACCGGCGTGAGCGGCCTCGATCTGCGGATGGCGGCTGCCAACGCCGGAGGCGCCTTCTCCGTGAGGATCGACGGCAGCACGGGCACCGAGATCGGGCGCTGCACCGTGTCCACGGCACCGGCGGCTGGAGCACGTGGCAGACCCGCACGATGGCGCTGACGCCCACTTCCGGCGTGCACTCCGTCTGCCTGCGTGGGGAATCCGGATACGGGATCCTCAACCTCGATTGACTCGAGCTCAATCAACCCCCGTCAACCATCGCGCCCGACCGCGCCGCAGTGAGGCTCTGCCGCGAAGCAGCGGGCCTGATCCCGGCGAGTGGTAGAGGACGAGCTCACCCTTCTTGATGGGTTTCGCCAGGCGATCGGCTCGGCGCTCCTTCCCCCCGTGATCGGAGCGATCGCAGCGAAGCCCCCAAGGTGATCGCGCCGATCACCTCGGTCCACCCAGGCTGCGCATCTTCCAGCGCCATTGCGCGCTGGAGCAGGCCGAACGATTGGCACTCCGATTGCGATGAGGCGTGTGCCGAACGACTCGTGTTCGTGAAGGAGAGATCACCATGCCTCGCGCAGAGACCACAGATCGAAGCCGCTACTTCCTCGTTGCCGCGCTCGCCGCGCTCGCCGCGCTCGCCGGTTGCTCGTCGCCGTCGTCCGAGGAGGACACGGACCGCCTCTCCGACGGGGTCACCGCCGCACAGTGCGCGGCGGCGAAGCCGTGGGCTGCATGGACCTCGTACACCGTCGGCACCGTCGTGACCTACGGCGGCGCAACCTACCAGTGCGTCCAATCCCATTCGAGCCAGCCCGACTGGACCCCGAGCGCGGTCCCCGCCCTGTGGGCGCCCGTCACCTGTGCGGGCAGCGGCTCGAGCAGCAGCGGCTCGAGCAGCAGCAGCTCGAGTAGCAGCAGCGCGAGCAGCAGCAGCTCGAGCAGCAGCGGCGGCGGGTCGTGCGATCCCAACGCGTGGGTCTACATGGGCAATGACCCCAACGCGTGCGTCGGCCACCTCGGCGAGTCGTGCGGGTGGACGACGAGCAACCTGGGGCAAGGCTATCACTGCCAGACCGTGAGTTGGGGCACCGGCTGCGTGCCTGGAGGAACGACGTGCCCGGGCGGGGGCGGCAGCTCCTCCAGCTCGTCGAGCAGCTCCAGCTCGTCGAGCAGCTCCAGCTCGTCGAGCAGCTCGAGCAGCTCTTCCAGCTCGTCGAGCAGCTCCTCCAGCGGCGGGGGCAACGCAGGTGGGCTGATCTTCAGCCCCTACAAGGACACCAGCATCAACATGAACTGGAACACCAACGTCATCACGACGAAGGTGTCCGGCGCGGCGACGTCGCTCGCCAGCGACCTGATCCAGCACGGCGGCAAGACCGTCACCCTGGCCTTCGCGACCGGGGAGTGTGGGAGCGAGAGCTGGGGAGGCGTCCCCGGCAACGCCATGGCCGCCGCGAACGCGTCGGTGCTCGCCCAAGCCGGCGTCAAGTACATCCTCTCCACGGGCGGCGCGGCGGGCTCGTTCACCTGCGGATCGGATGCAGGCATGAGCACGTTCATCCAGCGCTGGGCCACGCCCGGCCTGCTCGGCGTGGACTTCGACATCGAGGCTGGGCAGTCGCAGGCCGTCATCGCCAGCCTCATCCAGCGCATCCAGGCCGCCCACAGCGCCTATCCCGGCCTGCGCTTCAGCCTGACGCTGGCGACATTGGCGAACAACGCGGGCGCGAGCACGGCACAGCACCTGGGCGCCAACGCGCCGGACGGCTTCAACGTCTACGGGGACTGGACGCTCGCGGCCGTCAAGAACCAGCTGGGCTTCAACGGCTCGGCGGCGACGTGGCCGAGCTATCTCACCGTCAACCTGATGGTCATGGACTACGGCTCTCCGAGCGCGGGCGTGTGCGTCGTCAGCGGCGGCGCCTGCCAGATGGGCCAGTCAGCGCTCCAGGCGGCCTACAACCTCCACGACAAGTGGGGCGTGCCCTACAGCAACATCGAGCTGACCCCCATGATCGGCGGCAACGACGTCGCCGGCGAGGTCTTCTCGCTGGCGGACGCAGACACCGTCGCCCACTTCGCGCTCACCCAGGGCCTGGCCGGGGTCCACTACTGGTCTTACGACCGAGATACGGATTGCCCCCTCGGCGCGGCGTCGCCCACGTGCAACTCGTACGGCGCTGCGGGCTCGTACGGCTTCCTCAAGCGCTTCCTCGCCGCCGGCCTGCAGTGAGACTGCGCCCACGCCCGCTCGGGAGCGCCCCCACGACTGCGGCCGCGAAGCGCAGCAAACCACGTTCGCCGCAGCAGTGCGAGCGCGCCAAATTCACCTGCGTCATCGAAAGGAGTTTCAGCGGAACATGAAGAACATCATCTTGTCGGCGTCGCTGTTCACCATTCTCGTCGGCTGTGCCGCTCCAGGTACGGATGAATCCGAGACTCTCGGTGAGAGCACAGACGCCGTGAGCGGTGGTACCGTCTACAACCTCAAGCTTCCACTGCTGACCAACAGCTGTGTGGACGTGGCCGCGAACAGCTCGAGCGATGGAGCCAACGTCCAAGAGTGGCAGTGCAACGGGACCAGCGCGCAGAGCTGGGTGGCGAACGATCTCGGTAGCGGATGGTTCTCCATGACCCATCAGGGAACCAACGAGTGCCTCAACCTCGACACGGCACACCTGCCCAATGTCCAGCAATGGAACTGCCAATGGGCGGCTGGCAGCCCCGAGTATCAGTGGCAATTCCTTCCCTCCAACGGGTACTACCAGCTCGTGAATCGCTACAACGGCCAGTGCCTCGACGTCAGCGGCGCCGGCACCGCGAATGGAACCAACATCCAGGTCTGGCCGTGCAATGGTACTGGCGCCCAGACGTTCAACGCCGTTCCCGCGGGTGGCGGCGGCGGCACCGCGTCGGGGATCGCCGGCGTCGTTTCGTCGTCGCAGTTCAACGCGTGGTTCCCGAACCGCAACTCGTTCTACACGTACTCTGGCCTCACCTCGATCAACGACAAATACCCCGATTTTGCCAATTCGAGCGACATGACCCTTCGCAAGCGCGAGGCCGCGGCTTTCCTGGCCAACATGTCCATCGAGACCGGCGATCTCGTCTATGTCGTGGAGCAGAATACGTCAAACTACTGCCATTACTGCGACTGGGGTCAACCTTATGGCTGCCCCGCCGGTCAGTGCTCGTATTTCGGCAGAGGCCCGATTCAGCTCAGCTGGAACTTCAATTACAAGGCCGCCGGCGACGCGCTCGGGTACGACCTTCTCAACAACCCCGGTTGGGTCTCGTCGAACGCCAACATCGCGTGGCAGACGGCTGCGTGGTATTGGAATACCCAGAATGGACCTGGCGGGAACGGCGGCAACTGTCACAACGCCGTGCTCAACAGCTATGGGAGCGGTGGCATGGGCGAAACGATCAAGCACATCAACGGTTCGCTCGAGTGCCCCAGTCTGGGGGGCGGAAACACCGCGTCGCGCGATGCGCGCATGAACAAGTACAAGTACTTCTGCGACCAGCTGGGCGTGAGCTACGGCAACAACCTCAGCTGCTGAAATACCGGAGGCAAGTCGTCCTCAAAACCGGAACAGCACCCCCGGCTCTCCTCGTGACACCGCGGCGGCCCGGCCGGGCCGCACCAGCAACAGAACCCCCATGGCCACGGCCGACGTCGCCCCCAGCGCGAGCGCCACGTTGGCCCCGATTCCCTTGGCGCGCACGGCGTCCACATCCGCCGGATCGCAGCGCGGCGCGCACGTCGCGCGCAGCCTGTCGGCCTCGTGCTTCGCGTCCCAGGCCAGTCCGGCGAACACGCCTCCTCCCACCACGGCCACGCCTCCGAGGATGATCGACGCCGTCCGCGCGCCGTGTCCCAAGGTCGCAGGCGCCGGCGGCGGCGGGCGCGGCGGGAGCAGCCGCACGATGTGCGTCTGCGCGCGCTCGCGCTCGTGCAGCACCAGGGTCTGGTCCAGCGCCGCGCCCTGCCATCCGCGCGCGAAGAATCGGAGTCGATGCGCGCCGGGATCGAGCCGGCGCGCCTGTCCCGCGAGCGGCTCCGTCGGCCCACCGTCGATCGAGACGTGTACGTCTGCGATCGGGCGTCCATCGCCGTCCACCGCGCTCAGGATCACCGACGGGATTTGCGCCTCCACCGCGGCCAGCCAGCCCGCGCAATCGGTGCGCACGAGGCGCGGGCACGCCTGCGCGGCGCAGGCGGCGAAGCGCTCGCGGGCGGCCAGCAGCTTGCCACGATCGCGCAGCATCTGGCCTTCGTCGGCGGCGCTGACGCAGGCGTCGACCGAGTCCGCACGCGCGGAGGGCGCGGCGAGGACCGCGGCGAGGGCG
Source organism: Minicystis rosea (assembly GCA_001931535.1). Classification (GTDB taxonomy): domain Bacteria; phylum Myxococcota_A; class Polyangia; order Polyangiales; family Polyangiaceae; genus Minicystis; species Minicystis rosea. The sequence continues at coordinate 15,913,556 of CP016211.1, read as the reverse complement.
AAGCAGAAACGGAGTGCGGATCGCAAGCCGGCCCATCCTACCGCAAGGATCGGTCCCGTTGGTCGGCTCAGCGCAGGCAGGCGCGCTTGAAGTGCTTGTGGCCCTGCGCGTCGATCGTGAAGGGCGGCGAGCAAGCGTCGGCGGCCGGGCGCGGGCGCGGCGGACGCGCGGAGGACGACGGCGGCAACCGCGGCGCCGAGGCCTCGGTGACCGCCGTCGGCGGCGCGGGAAGCGGGGCGGCGACGAGCGTCGCCGACGGCGGTGCGGCCACCTCGGCCGCGGGCGCGACGGCCTGGTCGCGACGGCCGCTGCGGAGGAGCAGCACGAGCGCGGCGCCGAGCGCGATCACCGCGACGGCCGGCACCAGCGCCCGGCGGACGACGCCTGCGCGACGCGGCGGCGACGCCTCGAGCGCGGGCGATGCGGCGGACGGCGATGGAGCCGACCGCGGCGAGGCGGGCAGTGTCGGAAGCTCGAGATCGTGGACGTCGGCGATGGTCTCTTCGAGCGCGTCGAGGGTCTCGAAGGAGTCGCGGATCCGCTGCGCCAGCGCCTTCTCGGCGGCGGCGATCCGCCGCGCGCGCTCGGCGAGCGCCTCGCCGCCCACGGCCTGCACCCACGCGCCGATCTCGCCCGGCAGCGCGACCGGGCCACAGGCCTCGAGCGCCTCGGCCATGGCGAGCGCGGTGGGGAACCGCGCGTCCCGGTCGCGCTGCAGCGCGCGCAGGGTGACGTCGTCGTAGGCGGTGCCCAGCGCGGGTGCGCGGGCGCTCGGCGGCTCGACCTTCGGATCGATGAGCTTGGCGAGGTTCGGCGCCTGATCGGCGCCGGCGAAGAGCCGCGCGCCCACGAGCGCCTCCCACAGCACCACGCCGGCCGCGTAGACGTCGGCGCGCAGATCGAGCTCCTCGGCGTGGAGCTGCTCGGGCGGCATGTAGGCGAACTTGCCCTTGATCTGCCCCGTTGCCGTGGTGTGCGTGCGCCCCGCGGCCTTGGCGATGCCGAAGTCGAGGACGCGCGCCACGCCGTCGATGCCGACCATGATGTTCTGCGGAGAGACATCGCGATGCACGACGCCGAGCAAGCGCCCGTAGGCGTCCCGCGCCTCGTGCGCGGCGTGCAGCCCGCGCAGGGCGCCCGCGAGGATGCCCGCGGCGATGGGCGCCGGGATGCGCTCGCCCCGGCGCACCACGGCGCGGAGCAGGCGATTGAGTGGCTCCCCGTGGACGTACTCCATGACCATGAAGAGGTCGGCGCTGCTCGCCACCACGTCGAGCGTAGCGACCACGTGGACGTGCGCGATGCGCGCGGCGAGGTGGCCCTCGTCGATGAGCATCGCGGAGAACTCCGGATCGCGCGCGTACTGCGGGTGGAGCCGCTTGATGGCCACGGTGCGCACGAAGCCCGCGTCGCCGACCATCGCGCCGAGGTGCACGGTGGCCATGCCGCCGGCCGCGATCTCCTCGCCGACGACATAGCGGTCGCGCCGGCCCGGGTGCTCGATCACGTCGGGAGCATAACTGAGGTTGCTCGCACCGCGCTCACGTACCGTGCCGGGCGCGCAGGATCTGGAAGTACCGCCGCGCGATCCCCGACGCCGCCGCGGCCGCGCTGACGTTACCGTCGTGCGCGGCCAGCACGCGCTGCACGTACCGGCGCTCGAAGGCCTCGACCAGCCGCTCGCGCGCCCGCGTGAGCGGCAGATCCAGCGCGAGGATCGCCTCCATCACGTCGGCCCCCCACGCGCTCGGCGGGGTCGCCTCCCCGAGCGCGCGGACCGACGGGATGGGCGCCGCTTCGCCGAGCGCCACCCGGCGCGCCACAGCGTTGTGGAGCTCGCGCACGTTGCCCGGCCAGGCGTAGGCCTCGAGGCGCTCCGCGAAGTCGCGCGGGAAAGGCGTAGTCCGGGGTGCGAGGTGCTCCCAGAAGTGGCGGGCGAGCAACGTGACGTCGCCGCTGCGATCGCGCAGCGGCGGCAGCTCGATGCGCGCGACCGCCAGGCGGAAGAACAGATCGTCGCGGAAGCGGCCGGCCTGGATCTCGCGGTCGAGGTCGCGCCTCGTGGCCGAGAGCACGCGCACGTCGACCTTGATCCAGCGGTTGCCGCCCACGCGCTGCACCTCGCCGCGCTCGATGGCGCGCAGGAGCTTCGCCTGGAGCGGCAGCTCCAGGTCGCCGATCTCGTCGAGCAGCAACGTGCCGCCGTGGGCCTCCTCGAAGACGCCGCGCCGGGCGTCGGTCGCGCCGGTGAACGCGCCCCGCTCGTGGCCGAAGAGCGCGGACTCGACCAGGTTGGGCGGCACGGCCGTGCAGTCGAAGACGATGAACGGCCGGGCGGCGCGCGGCCCCATCTCGTGGAGCGACTCGGCCAGCACCTCCTTGCCGGTCCCCGTCTCGCCCTCGATGAGCACTGGCACCGAGGCGGCGGCGAGCCGCTCGCAAAGCGGGTAGATGCGCCGCATCGGCGGGCTCGCGCCCAGCAGCCGTCCGAAGCGTCCGGCCGCGGGCAGCGCCGGCTCGCCTGCGCCGGCCACGCGATCGACCCGGATCGTCGTGGCGCCCACGCGCACCACCTCCCCTCCCTGGAGGTACGCGTCCACGATCGCGAGCCCTTGCACGAAGGTGCCGTTCGTGGACTGAAGATCGGTCACCCGGAGGCGCGCGTCCGCGAGCTCGAACGCCGCGTGCCGCCGCGAGACGGTGCGATCGCCGAGCCTCATGTCGCACGCGGGGCTCTGTCCGACGAGCACGCGCAGCGCCTGGCTGGGCGCGACGAGGAAGGTCTTCCCGAGGTCCGGCCCCTCGATCACCGTGAGCGCGAAGCTGCTCGCTCCCGCGGCGGGGCGCGCCACCTTGGGCGCGAGCAAGGTGTCGACCTCGAACTCGTCACGCTCGATCATCGAGGCATCTCAACATGCTGGTCCCTGCGACGATAGCTGTCACCGGGGAACCTCGAAGACGCCGCCGCCGCCGGTGTCGTCGACCCAGAACAGGCAGCTCGATCCAATCGCGAGCCTTCGCATGCCGTCGCGACCGCTCGCGTGGACGCGCGGCGCATCTGGGCCGCAGCCGTCCTGCGGACAGCTCCGGAGCGCGCCGTCGCCGCGCTCCGTCCAGTAGATCCGGCCCCCCACGAGGGCGAGATCGATCGGTTGGGCGAGCGGGGCCGCTGCATGCGCGAGATCCTCCGGTGCGTCGCAGTAGCCCGCGCCGTGCGGGCACCGGAAGACCCTGCCATCCGGGGAAGACCGCGTGAAGTACACATACATATCGTCGGCGGCGACGGCGCTCGGCGACACGAGGTTGCCTGTGATCTGGGTCACACCCTGCCCCGTCGTAGAGGCCCTGTAGACGTTGCCGTTGGCCTCTCCGTTCCCCGCGTCGGTCCAGAACACGAACGCGCCGGAGAGGGTGATCGCCTGCGGCGCGACCTGGCCAGTGACGATCTCGAGCGGGGCTGCGCACCCGTCGATCGCGCAGCGGACCACCTTCCCCGTGAGCTGCCCGTCGCCGCGATCGGTGAAGTAGACGAACTGCCCGTCGAGCGCGACGCCCTGAAGGCTCCCCGGCGCGACCGAGCCGAAGATCTTCTTCTTGTTCGCGTCGCAGGCTTCGGCGGGACAGCCCCACAACCCGTCCTGCTCTGCCCAGACCACGGAGCCCCCGGCCGCGGCGATGGCCACTGGCGCCACGACCGCGGTGAGCACCTCGGGGGCCGCGCTCCCGAGCGTGCGCCGCGCCACGGTGCCGCCGAGCTTGTTCACCCAGTACACGTCGCCGTCCATCACCGCGACGGCCCACGGGCCATCGGCGTCCTTGCTCGTGGCGAGCGGCGTGGGGGCGCACGCCGCCGAGGCGCACGCCGCTGCGCAGGAGGTGCAGTCGAGCGGGGCACAGCTCGTCTCCGAGCCACCGTCGCCGTGCGCACCCGTCGAGCCACCGTCGCCGTGCCCACCCGTCGAGCCTCCGTCGCCGTGCCCACCCGTCGAGCCGCCGGTGCCGATCGGGCCTCCCGTGAGGCCATCGAGATCGAGGATGCACGCGCCGACGAGGAGCGCCGGTGCGAGCATCGCGACACTGCGCGAAGGGGACATGGCGGGAGAGGCTACCCGCATGAGGGGGCGCGCGAAATCAAGGAGCGACCTTCGAGAGCACGTCGAAGGCGAAGGCGCTGCTGTACGACGCCAGCGACCCGCTCCCCGCGACCATCGCGTCGTGGTGCAGGACCATCGCGTCCTACACCGCGACCATCGCGTCGTGGTGCAGGACCATCGCGTCCTGCACCGGGATCGTCGTCGGGGAGCCAACGGTGCGGCGCGCCGGCAGGCCTGCCGGCGCGCCTTGGCCGGACGAGCTCAATGGACCGCGGTGTCGATCGCGCGGAGCAGCGAGCTCGTGTTCGTGGTGCTGACGTCCCCGGCGAGCTCCCAGATCATGATTCCGCCGTACTGCTGGGCGAGATCCGTTTTCTGCGTCATCGTGGCCGTGCCGTTGTACGAGTACTGGGCGCCGCCTGAGTCGATCCAGTCGGCGTTCCAGGCATTCGGGAACTTGGTGAGGATGTCTTTGTAGAGGATGTACTTGGAGGAGGTGCCTCCGCAGTTGCCCCAGCAGTAGCCGTAGAACGGCACGCCAAGCACCATCTTATCTTTGGCAACCCCCTTGTTCGTGTAGAAATTCAGCGCCTCGACAGCCTGCTGATAGCTCGAGTGAGCGCCGGGGCCGGTCCAGGTGCCGGTGTTGTCGTACGACATCACGTTGATGAAGTCGAACGAGCGAAGCGTGTTGTCCGACATGCCGTACTGCATCCATTGCGCGACGGCCGCGGTCACTTGCAGCCCTTTCGGGTGAGCCTTCGCGATGAGCTTGGCGATGAACGTGTCGTACTTGCTGCCCATCCTGTCCGGCGCCTCGACGTCGACGTCGATACCGTCGAACTTGCGAGCCACCGTGTACGCGATGATCTTGTCCACGAACGAGTCGACGACGCCCGGCTCGTAGAAGGGCGTGATGTGGCTGTCGCCACCGCCGCCGCAAAGCGACGGGAATACCTTGACGCCATTGGCATGAGCCGCCGTCACGAGGGCATCCACCTCGGAGTCGGGCGCGAGCTGCAGGTTGCCGTTGTTGTCGCCGAGCGCGAAGGCGAGGTTGAGGTGGGTCACCTTGGCGAAGTCGATCTTCGACACCCAGCTCGAGTACGAGCCGTACCAGTTCGGGACATAGCCAATCACGCGCGTACCGGTCGGCGGAGGGGGCGGCGGAGATGTGCCCGCGAGGCCGCTGATCTTGAGCTGCTCCCAGGGGCCCTGGGCGCCGCCATAAGCGTACACGGTTCCGCCGCCGCCGTTCTGCGCAGAGACCCAATGACCCGTGGAGGTTTGCAGGCCGACGATGTCGCCGTTCGCGATGTCGCCGCTGCCGCTCGCCTTGACGATCTTGAAGGTTTCCCAGGCCAGCGTGTTGTTGCTCCCAGCGTTCAGCGAGCTGCCGCCGCCGTTGGCCGCCTGCCAGTACTGGCCGTTGCCTGCGCGGATGAAGACGCTGTCGCCGCTCTGGAGGGTGCCGCCATTGATGTCCTCGATAGAGAACTTCTCCCAGGCCTGCGCCAGCGTGGCGGTGGCGATGACGGCGCCGCCGCCGTTGTTTTGAGCTCCGACGTAGCGAGGCTGCAGCACGGTCTGGAAGCTCACGCCGGGGATCGACAGCGGCTCGATGACCTCTTCCTGCTGCTCGACCTCAGGATCGGAAGCTGAGCAGCCGCCCCACGCGAACGCCGCCAGCGGAAGCACCGCGGCGAGCACCATGCCCGTTCGTGACCAGTTCGTCATAAGTCCTTCTTCGTGCTCGTGAAGAGATCCCCTCGATCGCGGTGCGGCCGTCTATCCCAAGAGAGAAAGACAAGCCGGCGCTGCACCGCGATCTGCGTAGGATCCTCGATGTGGACCGGTTTTCCTGCCAGGGTTCTTTTGGCGCTCAGGGCCCCTTCAAGGCAGGCGCGAGGGATACGTCATCCCCGACTGGACCTGACCGAGAGCAACCATGATGCCAAAGGCCATCAAGCGCGCAGGACCCCAATATTGCGCGACGTACAAGCCCTGGCGGCGCCCCGCGAGGGGCTAGGGCGATCGCCGCGATCACCTCAGCGGTTCGATCCGAGCATCACGGGCGAGGGGTTGGGGTGATCTCGCAGATCGCCCTGGGAGCGATCGCGCTGATCACCCCCCTTCCGGCGCCGGTTAGGACACCGCAGGCCCCGCGCGCCGGCCACCTGCTCGCGGCGTGAGCACTGAACGGTGCTGCCGGCAGAATACAGCGCTCCAGTGAGCGGGTTCCGGACCTGAGCCTCACCCTCGGAATCGACACCGTGGATCACCCGCCAGTCCTTCCCGGTCCATGTCGTCGAGCGGATCACCACGTACGATTCGTCACGCGCTACACTTACCACCATGTGCGGCGGCGCGGGCAAGAAGCCCTTGACCTCGCAAGTTCATTGAATTTAGGAACTACTCCGCAGCTCGATCTTGCATCACGGGTTTGTTCACGCGTGCGCACTCACCCTGTGCCCAAGGAACGTCCTCATGCCCTCGAATGAACGCGCGCTCCGCTTCTCGCTTCCGCTGCTTGCCCTGAGCTTGTTCGGCTGCTCTGCCGGCGCCCCTGAGGGCGGCGTATCCGCTGTCCAACAAGGCATCGTGCTCAACGCTGGCTTCCAGCACCAGATCGTCGCGACCGGTTTGAGCCAACCCACGGCCATGGAGATCGCACCGGATGGTCGCATCTTCGTCGCACAACAAACGGGTCAGGTGAAGGTCGTAAAGAATGGAACCGTACTGGCGCAGTCGTTCGTGGAGCTGGCCGTAGACAGCCAGAACGAGCGCGGCCTCGTCGGCATCACGCTCGACCCGAGCTTCTCGAGCAATGGTTGGGTCTACGTCTTTTACACGACCACCAGCGGCGGCACGCACAACCGCGTGAGCCGTTTCACCGCGAATGGCGACGTGGCGGCGCCCGGCAGCGAGTTAATCCTCGTCGACTTCCCATTGCTCAGCGCTGCCAGCAACCACAACAGCGGCGCCATGCACTTCGGCGAGGACGGCAAGCTGTACGTGGCACACGGCGACAACGCCGACGAAGCCAACGCCCAAAATCTGAACAATGCCTTTGGCAAGATCCACCGCTTCAACCCCGACGGCACGATCCCGACCGACAACCCGTTTTACAACACCTCCACGGGTGTCGCTCGCGCCATCTGGGCTTACGGCTTGCGCAACCCGTTTACTTTCACGTTCAGTCGCGTCAGCGGAAAGCTGTTCGCCAACGACGTGGGCGGCGGCGGCCCGGAAGAGATCGATTTGATCACCAAGGGCTCGAACTATGGCCATGGTGGCGGCCCTGCCCCGGTCGCGCCCGTGTACTCGTACCCGCGCGACGCAGGTCGCTGCGCCATCACCGGCGGCACGTTTTACGACCCGACAGTCGCCAACTTTCCGAGCTCGTACACCGGCAAATACTTCTTTGCCGATTACTGCTCCAGCCAGATCTGGTTCATGAATCAGGACGGTACGGGCGTGACCGTGTTCGCCGACGACTCCAACGGCGAGCTCAACAACCCGGTCGACCTGGACATCGGTTTGGACGGCTCGCTCTACTACTTGCAGCGCGGCAGCGGCGCGAAACTCGGCCGAATTTACAACCCAAACCCGATCTGCAGCACGGACGCCGATTGCAGCGACAACGACGTCTGTAACGGCATCGAGACCTGCGTGGGAGGCGGCTGCCAGGCAGGGACACCGCTCACCTGCGACGACGGGGATGCTTGCACCACCAACGCGTGCAACCCGACCACGGGTTGCAACTACCCGAGCAACGGCCTGTGCTGCACGACCAACGCCGACTGCGACGACGATCGTCCCTGCACCGCAGACAGTTGCGTCAACCAAAGATGCCAGCACGTGGAAGACGGCACCTGCAACACGTGCGTCAAGATTCGTTCGCAGCGCACCAACAAGTACCTGGTGCTCGACGCCACGAACAAAGTCGTTCCCAGCGCTGCGCAAGCTGCGGCGCAGATCTTCGAAAAGATCCCGTCGGGTAACGGCTTCAAGTTCAAGAGCACGTCCGGAAGCTACGTGCGCGTTGCGGGCACGGACCTCACCGCCGACGCCACTGACACGGCTGCTCCCGTCTTCACGGAGTTCGACTGTTCGAGCGCCGGCGCTTACCCGGGCGGCAAGGGCTACTCGTCGCCCACCGGCACGGCGCCCTACTGGAAAGCCACCACCACGGGCGGCCCGATCCAGAGCGGCGACGGCGGCAACGGCACGAGCTGCGTCAACGGCGACGCCACCTCGTGGGAACGCTTCTACCCGGAGACCGTCACGTGCCCGAGCAGCAGCCCGGCGTGCGGGGATGGAACCTGCAACGGCAGCGAGACGTGCTCGACCTGCGCGGCGGATTGCGGAACCTGTAGCAATAACGGCTGTTTCAAGATCCGCTCGCAACGCACCGACAACTACTTGGCGTTGGATGCCGCCGGTAAAGTGATCCCCGGCGGGACGCAAGCAACCGCGCAAGTCTTCGAGAAGATCCCGTCAGGTAGCGGCTTCAAGTTCCGCGGCAGCTCGGGCAGCTACATGCGGCTCGCAGCCAACGACCTCACCGTGGACAGCAGCGATGCCAATGCCGTGGTGTTCGCGGAGCAAGACTGCTCGAGCGGCGGCACGTACCCGGGCGGCAAGGGCTACTCGTCGCCCGCCGGTGCTGCACCGTATTGGAAGGCCACCACCACGGACGGCCCTATTCAAAGCGGCGACGGCGGTAACGGTACGAGCTGCGTGAACGGCGACGCCGCGTCCTGGGAGCGCTTCTACCTGGAGGCCACCAGTTGCGCCAGCACGGGTCCAACCTGCGGTGACGGTACCTGCAATGGCACGGAGACGTGCAGCACCTGCTCGGCCGATTGCGGCACGTGCAGCAGCACGCCGGTGAAGCTCACGTTGACGCGGACCGCCGATGGCGGCGGCTGGTCGAATGTCGCTGGCCTGACGGACGGCGACCCCGACACCAAGGTGAGCTCCGGCGTATCCCCCAACTGTGTGACGTACAGCCTCGGCGGTACGTACACCATCACCTCCGCTCGCTTGATGGAGGACAACGCCGGCGCTTGGAACGTCGCCACGTGGAAGGTTCAGTACGATAGCGGCAGCGGGTTCGTGGATGCCTTCGCCTACACCGATACGCCGAGCGCGATGCCGACCTGGAACAACGTCGACTTCAGCGATCGCTCGGGTGTCACGCGCGTGAACGTCTGCATGCAGAACCCCACTGGGCCGATCGAAGTCGCAGAGATCGAAGTGTGGGGCTTCCGTGCGCCGGCACCGGTGTGCGGTGATCGCGCTTGTAACGGCAGCGAGACCTGCGGCTCTTGTCCCTGGGACTGCGGCACCTGCGCCGGTGCACAACTCGGCCTCGACGTGCGGCCGTCCAACACCACTTGCTTGGCCGGAGACGGCAGCGTCGCGCCGCCGTTCCTGCTCAGCGACAGCCCGTGCTTCGTGACGGTGGCCAATCCTCCGGTGCTGGCGAGCGGCGTGATTCCGTACTCGATCGCCGAGCCGTTCTGGTCCGACAGCGCCGCGAAGACGCGCTACTTCGCCCTGCCCAACGGCACGACGTTCGACGTGCAGAGTGATGGCGACTTCATCCTTCCCCCGGGTGCGGTGACCATCAAGAACTTCCAATGGCAGGGCCAGTACTTCGAGACGCGCTTCTTCGTGCGCTTCACGAACGGTAACTACGGTGCCTGGACGTACCGCTGGAGTGACGATCAAACGGAGGCCTTCCTGGTCGATGGCGTGGCTGGCGACCAGAAGACGCTGGCCGGCGGTCACGTCTGGAGCTACCCGACCCAAGCGCAATGCTTCCAGTGCCACACGTCCGCGGCAGGCTGGAGCCTGGGGCTCGAGACACGGCAGCTCAACGTCAACCAAGCCTATCCATCGACGGGGCGCACCGCGAACGAGTTCGACACCCTCGCCGGCATCGGCATGTTGAGCGGCAACCTCACCAGCCTGCCGCCCATCCCGGCGCACGGTGACACGGCGGCGTCGCTGCAGATGCGCGCTGACGCTTACTTGCACGTGAATTGCTCGTATTGCCACCGCCCCGGCGGCTCGGGTTATGGGCCTGCCGACTACCGCTTCGAGACCGTGTTCGCGAACAAGAACATCTGCAATCAAGGGTCGATCTTGAACGCGTATCCGGGCAAAGACCTGATCGAGCCCGGCGCTCATGACCAATCGGTGGTGTGGCTGCGCATGAGCCAGCGCCAAGCGAACTTCATGCCTCCACTCGCGAGCACGTTGCCGGATGCCGAAGGCGCCGCGCTGCTTCAGCAGTGGATCGATTCGCTGACCGGGTGCCCGGCGCCATGAACAGCAGCGTCCTCGAGCGCACCGAGTCGACCTCTTGCAACGCAAGCGACGACGGAATGACGCAGTGACAGGCCACGTCTAATCGATCCAAACCGATGTTGCCGGCAGACTCCGGCACGAAGGCCATCGCGTACACAGATATCTTCGACCGTTACCCGCCCGCACGTGGCCGATCGCACGCCCGAGGGCCTCCACGATCTCGGCGGCAACGTCAGTGAGTGGGTGAGCGACGGCGCCCCCGCCTCGCCGAACCGCATCGCGCGGCGGTAGCTTCATCGACGGCGACGACAAGCTCAAAGCCACCTCCCGCGGCTCCCTGCCCCGAGCGTCGCGCACGTCGCCATCGGCTTCCGCTGCGCCATGGATGGCCCCGCTCCGCCGAAGCCTTGATTCCCGGGCGAGGGCTGCGTGCCCTCTCCCCCAAACGAGCAAAGCTCGTTCGGGGCCCCCACACCCCGCACCACCCGCGCTCCCCTCGAAGGTCGCGCCGCCTCGGGCCTGACGTTCGCTTTTCTCGGTCACGTTCCGAGAGCCAGCCCGTTCGACCGGATCGGGTCGGAAAAGGAGACGCGCGCCCGTGGAGACGGAAGCGTGCTCGATGTACGCAAGGAGGCCGAGCAACGAAGGCGAAGTGAATCCGCCGGCCGGCGACGTGGAGGTCTACGGGGATAGGCTCTAAGCTCGGGCCGGCGCATGAATGCGATCGATCCGAACCTGCCGATCATCACCGAGATCCTCCAGCAGGGCGACCAGCTCACGCTGCGCACCCGCACGATCCGCGTCGAGGTGCTCTCGGGCCCGTCGGCGGGCCAGGCCGCCGACCTCGCCGGGCCGGAGGTGCGCATCGGCAGCGGTCGCGGCGTCGATCTGCTTCTCCTCGACGGGGCCGTGAGCCGGCACCACCTCACGCTGCGCGCCGGCCGCGACGGCCTCCGCGTGATGGACGCGGGGAGCCGCAACGGCACCATGCTCGACGGCGTGCGCGTCGTCGATGCGTACGCCCGTCAGGGATCGATCATCGCGCTCGGCACGTCGACCCTGCGCGTGATGATCGGCCAGGGCACCGTGGAGCTCCCGCTCTCGCCGCGCACGCGCTTCGGCGGCCTGCTCGGCGGCAGCATCGCGATGCGCCGCCTCTTCACCATCCTCGAGCGGGTCGCGCCCACGGACGACACCGTCCTCATCGAGGGCGAGACCGGCACGGGCAAGGAGCTGGTGGCCGAGGCGCTCCACGAGGAGAGCACGCGCAGTGGCGCGCCGTTCGTGGTCTTCGACTGCTCGGCGGTGGCCGCCAACCTGATCGAGAGCGAGCTGTTCGGGCACGTGCGCGGCGCCTTCACGGGCGCGGCCAACGATCGCGCCGGCGCCTTCGAAGCCGCGGACGGCGGCACCCTGTTCCTCGACGAGATCGGCGAGCTCCCCCTCACCTTGCAGCCCAAGCTGCTGCGCGCGCTGGAGAAGCTCGAGGTCCGCCGCGTCGGCGCCAACGCCTCGCGCAAGGTCGACCTGCGCATCGTCGCAGCCACCAACAAGAACCTCGCCGAGGAGGTCTCGCGCGGCACCTTCCGCGAGGATCTCCTCTACCGCCTGGCCGTGGTGCGCGTGACGCTGCCGCCGCTGCGCGATCGCCCGGACGACATCGAGCTGCTCGCCCGCCACTTCGCCGAGGCCTACGGCAAGCGCGCCGCGCGCCCGGCGGCGCTCGACGAGGCGGCGCTCCGGGCGCTGCGATCGCGGGCCTACCCCGGCAACGTGCGCGAGCTGCGCAACGCGGTGGCGCGGACCCTCTCGCTGGGGCACCCCGACGCCACGGCGGCGCCGACGAGCCAGCGATCGCCCGCGCCCTTGGGCGCCGGGGCTGTCGATCTCAACGTGCCCTTCATGGAGGCGCGCGATCGTCTCGTGGAGGAGTTCGAGCGGGCCTATCTCCGCGAGGCGCTCCGGCATTGCGGCGGCAACGCCACCAAGGCCGCGGAGATGGTGGGCCTCAACCGCAAGTTCCTCCAGCGGGCCATCGCCCGCCACGGGCTGCGCAAGGACGATTGAGGCTGACGGAGAAAGCCACCGTCACGCCTTTCCCGGAGGGCCGCTACGCGTCCGCCGTCGGCGAGGGTGAGGAGCGTCGTTGGAGCCGCCAATGCGCCCAGGCGCACCCGACGAAAAACGCCACCGGGACCCAAAACACGATCATCCCCGCGAGCGTGCTCGAAGCGAAGAGCCCGTCGCCGCGCAGCCGACGGGTGATCTCGTAGAGGTAATCCTCGCCGAAATAGACCGCGGGCACGATGAGCCAGCGGGCATCGAGCACGCGAAGCAGCGCCGCCGCGATCAGCGATGCGCCGACCCCCAACGAGATCACCGGGGCCGAAGGCGTGATCAAGCCGCCGTCCAAGACGCGGTACAGCCACACCATCGGGTACGCGCCCAGCACGACGAGCGGAGGGAGCAAGATCGCGAGCGCCGGCCGTGGGAGCACCGGCTGTGGGCGCACGAGGCCGGCGGCGAGAACGAGCGGCAGCACGGAGACGAGCGCATGGCCCAGGTCGATGTGGAGCCTGTCCGGAGCTCCATAGCTCAGCGCGAGGAGCAGCGTGGCCGCCAGCGCCGGCGCCCGCCGCGCGGAGAAGAGCGCGACCACGAACATCGCCAAGAACAGAGACTCCGCGCAACGAAGCCCAGCGCGATGAAGGCGCCCAACGTCATGCGTCGCATCGAGGTGAACGACGTACCCCACCGCGCCGCGCGCCCAGCGGAGCGCAGCACCGAGGCGCAGCGCCGCGAGCAGGAACACGCCGAGCAGCACGCCTCCACGCAATACCTCCGCGAAGGGGCGCCGCGCGGGCTCCTGCGCGTGCGCCCGCGCAGCGGCCAACGTGAGGTCGAGCGCCTCGCGCGGCGTGGGAAAGGCGCGCCCTTCGGGGGCCGCGTCGAGGAGCGTCGCCACGAGATCATCCTCCCAACGCGCGCGATGCGCCGCCGGGAAGAGCGAGACGAGCACGCGGTACCTGCGCTCGAGCGGGCTCACGTCGCCCTCGCGCGAAGGCGCTTCTGCGCGACCTTGAGCAGCGCGGCGCGGCGCTCCGTCTCCTCCTGGACCGCCTTGCGGCCCTTGCGCGTGAGCCGGTAATAGCGGCGCGGGCGGCCCCGCTCGATGGTCTCTCGCTCGATCTCGATCAGCTCGTCGTCGCTGAAGCGCTCGAGCGCGCCGTAGAGCGTGCCAGCACCGAGAGCGTTCGCTTCGCCGCACAGCTCCGCGACGTCCTGGAGGATGCCGTAGCCGTGTCGCGGCCCGGCGGCGAGCGAGATGAGGATGTAGTAGCTCGCGTCTTGCAAGGGATGGCGTGCCTCTCGTTCGTACGCCCGACGATATATCGTCGAGCGATACATCATGTCAACGGATGGGGTCGTCGCCACATCCAACCGCGCCTCCGTTGCGTGCCTCCGCTGCGATGTCGCCATCCCGCGTCGAGCCCACGCCCAATGTCCTGCCGCCCGGAGATGCATCGACGGGGTCGTCGAGCGGCTCGTGCAGCGCGTGACTCGGGCCGACTCGGGGCACGCTTCCGTGAGGCGCGGCGCCCTCACGAAGCGATTCGATGCCCCGATCTCGTACCTGAAGTCGGCTTGCTGCTATCACCGCCGCCGTGGCAACCCTTCGGCCCAAGCGAACCGTGTCCGTGTCTCGTCCATCGGCTCCGTCGGCTCCGCCGGCCCGGCGTGCTCCCGCGGCGGCGCGCGCTCATGTGCTCGATGTCCCGTTCGCGATGCGCGCCGTGGCGATGGCGAGTGGAGCGCGCTGGGATGCGGAGCACAGCGCGTTCCTCTACCGGGGCGCCGCGCTGCCGGAGGCGCTCGTCCCGTTCGTGCCCGCGCCGTTCTCCTGGGAGCGCGACGTCGAGCGCACCATCAACGACGAGCCCGCGCCCGCTGCCTCCACACCGCAAGGCGCCATCGCGCCGCGGCCTCATCAGCTCGAGGCCGTGCGCGCCATCACCGCGGCGGCCGCGGCTGGGCGCCCGGGTTTCCTACTCGCGGACGACGTCGGCCTCGGCAAGACCATCACGGCGTGGGAGGCCGTGCTGCGGATGCCGTCGGCGCGCGCGATCCTCATCGTGTGCCCGCTCGCCGTGGTCGCGCACTGGCGCCGGACGATTCAGGCGATGGGCGACGGCGGCCGGAGGATCGTCATCCTCAACTACGAGCGGCTGGGCAAGCTCTTCGAGGTCTCCCCCGAGGCGCGGCGGAAGATCCGCTCCAAGAAGGGGCTGGCGCGCGCCGGCAGCGCCGCGGCGTTCGACGTCATCGTCTGGGACGAGAGCCATCGTTGCAAGAACCCCACGGCGGCCCGCTCGAAGCTCGCCGCCAAGCTCAACGTCCGCGCTGGGCTCGTGCTCTGGCTCTCGGCGACCGCTGGGCAGAACCCGCTCGAGCTGTCGTATCTGGCGCCGCTCTTGGCGAGCGTGACCGGCAGCCGCGCCGCCGATCTCAAGGACTTCGAGCAGTGGTGTGTCGCGCAGGGGCTCGGCGTCTCGCGAGGCGCCTATGGCAAGTGGGCGTGGCGCGGCGATCCCGCGGACTGCGAGCGGGTGCGCGCGCTGCTCTTCGATGGCGCGCCCGCCGCGGGCCTCCGCCGCCGGCCGGAGGACATCGCCGGATGGCCCGAGATCAACCGCATCCTCACGCCCATCGAGCTCGATCCCGAGGCCCGCGCGCTCTATGCCCGCGCGTGGACCGAGTTCCGCCGCGAGCTCGCGCTCTCCGCAAGCGGCAAGGATCCCCGATCCGCGCTCGCCGCCACGCTGCGCCTGCGCCAGAAAGGCTCGCTGCTCCGCGCGCCCGGAACCGTGGAGCTGGTGCGCGAGCTCCTCGACAACGGTCACCAGGTCGCCATCTCGGTGGCGTTCCTGGAGACCCTCGAAGCCATGCGCGCCGCGCTCGAGGCCGAGGGCATCCCATGCGCCATCATCCACGGCGCGCTGCCCGCCGCGGCCCGCGAGGACGAGCGGCTCCGCTTCCAGCGTGGCGCGGCGCGGGTCGTCCTCTTCACGGTCGAGGAGGGGATCTCCCTGCACCAGGAGCAGCACGACGCGGCCCCGCGCTCCGAGGTCATCCACGATCTACGCTGGTCGGCCATCCAGATGGTGCAGATCGAGGGGAGGTGCCACCGCGACGGTCGCTTCGCCCAGGTGTACTGGGCCTATGCGGACGACACCATCGAGGAGCAGATCGCGCTCGTGGTGGTGCGTCGGATCCAGTCGATGAAGGGGATGATCGGAGACGACGTCGAGACGGTCCGCGAGATCGAGCGGCTGCTCGCAGAAGCCTAGAGCTGCACGCCCGAATTCCGGGCGGACCTTCGGGCGCGCGGCGTTGCCACCTGCGCCGACTTCCCCGCTGTACCGGCTCGCTTCGGGGAACTGCAGCAGACATCGTCGGCCACCCAGCCGGCGTGAAGAACACGCTTCCCCGAATCAGGCGGTCACGCCCTCGGCTTCGAGCGCGGAGCGCACGGAGGGGCGCTCCGTGAGCCGGCCCATGTAATCGCGCAGCGGCGCTTCGAGCTCGACCTTCACGACTTTGCTGAAGATCCGCAACGCGAAATAGGCGTAGGCGTCGGCGATGGTGAACGTGTCACCGTTCAGGTAGCGGTTCGAGCCGAGGGTCGCCTGCAGGAAGGCGACGCGCGACGTGAGCCGGGTCGTCGCCCAGCGCTTGCTGTCTTCACCGACGTTCGGCATGACCGTGAACGGGGCGAAGCCCTTGTGCAGCTCCGTCGCGATGAACTGAAGGAGCTCGTCGAAACGAACCCGCGCCATGGTGCCCGGCGGCGGCGCGAGCTGCGCGTCCGGCTGCGAGTCCGCGAGATAACGCAGGATCACCGCGGTCTCGCTCAAGAGGCTGCCGTCCTCGAGCACGAGGAGGGGCACGTAGCTCTTGGGCGTCACGGTGTTGAAGTCGACGCCGTCGGCCGTCTTCTTCGTGCGCAGATCCACGCGGACCAGATCGAACGGGACGCCGAGCTCGCGCAGGGCGATGTGCGGCGCGAGAGAGCAGACGCCGGGAGCGTAGAAGAGCTTGAGCGGTGAGGTGTTCATGCGGAGCGTTCTAACCGCCGTAGACTGCTTGAACAATGCTGTGGGATTGGTCAAATTGTTCACCCCCATGAAGAACAGGCCCGACTTCGCGGCCGTCGAAGCGTTCGCCAAGGTCGCCGAGACCGGCAGCTTTCGCGCGGCGGCGCTCGCGCTCGCCGCCCCCGCCTCGACCGTCAGCGTGCAGGTCAGCCGCTTGGAAGAGCGCCTCGGCACGAAGCTCTTCGAGCGCACCACCCGGCGCGTCTCGCTGACCGAAGAGGGGCGCCTCTACTTCGAGCAGGTTCGCACCGCGATCGAGGCGATGGTCGAGGCGGATCGCTCGGTCGCCGGCCGCACCGGCGAGGCTCGCGGTCGCGTCCGCGTCGCCGCACCGGTCGAGCTCGGGCAGGCCGTGCTCGGGGCGGTGATCGGGCGGTACACGCGCGAGCACCCCGAGGTCGAGGTCGCCGTCGAGCTGACCAGCGCTCGCGTCGATCCGCTGCGCGACGGCTTCGACGTGGCGCTCCAGCTCGATCCGCCCGCGAGCTCGTCGCTCGTCGCGCGCAAGGTGGGCGCGCCGATGAAGTACTGGCTCCTCGCCAGCCCGCGTTACCTGGCGGAGCGCGGCGCACCCGCGCATCCGCGCGAGCTCGCCAAGCACGCGTGCCTCGTGATGGGCACGCGGCAAGCCTCGACGACGTGGAGCTTCACGCGAGGCTCGTCGCGGCAGTCGATCGTGCACCGGAGCGCGACCGCGAACAGTTGGCTCCTGCTGCGCGACCTCGCCGTCGCCGGCCGCGGGATCGCGCGTCTGCCGGACTACCTCGGCACGCCCGCGATCGCCGATGGCACGCTGCGGCCGGTGCTCGACGGGTTCTGCCCCACGCCCGAACAGATGTTCGCCGTCTACCCCCGAAGCCGCTACCTGCCCTTGCGGACCAGCGCCTTCGTGCTCGCGCTCAAGCGTCACCTCGACGTGTGGCCGGGGTGCCTCGCGCAGAACGCCGGACGCCGAGCCGAGGGGCGCCACACCGCGAGCACCTGAAACCGCCCCTCTCCTTCGTGGTCACTGCGCAACACGCACACGTCGCCACGCACGACGCGTCCGCGGCGCGCTCACTCTGCGATCCCAAGCTGGGCTCCCTCCCCGCTGTTTCCTCGACGTTGCCAGCGCGGTCCGGGAGCGAGCGCGTCTGCCGGAGCTACTTCTTCGGGATCTTGAGGATGTTGCCGTCGCCTTGCATGGTGACGTAGACCGCGGTGCCATCGACGGCGACGTCGACGGGGTACTGGCCCGTGGCGATCGTCTCGACCTTCCCTCCGCCCTTGGGCGCCGTCCGCACGCGGCCGCTCACGCTGTCGTTCTCCGCCCAGTAGACGTTGGTCGCGTCCAGCGCGATCCCCTGCGGGGAGAGCGCGTCGCCGGCGATCACGATCGGCTGGCCGCCCGGGCTCGTCTTGGCGAGCCGCTTCACGGCGCCGTCGTTGCCGGTCCAGTAGACGGTGTCGGCGTCCACGGTGACGTCGGTCGGGCTGCTCTGCCCGCCGGCGAAGATCTCCAGCGTCCCCGCGCTGTCGCGCATGATGGCGTTCTGCGCGGGGCTCACCCAGTACGTCACGGTCCCGTCGAGCGCGATCCTCCCGACCTTTCCCTGCGCCGTCGCCACCACGCCCGTGGAGCCGCCCTGCGTGTCGCCCCGGAGCACGGAACCGTTGGACGCGTTGCTCGACCAGGCGATCACGGTGCCTTGGAGGGCCACCGTGTAGTACCGGTCCCCGCCCGCGTAGAGCATGCCGGGGAAGTTGGTGTTCGATCCTTTCGCGAACACGGCGACGTACGAGGCGGCCCCGTTGGTGTTGTACTCGGTAGTCAACACGCTCGTCGCGGTGAGCTCGAGCCCCATCAGGGTGAACTGGCTGTGCCCGATCTGGACGGCCCCGCCGCCTGATTTCAGGCTCTTCATGACCTCCGCCTGCTCGACGGCCAGCCCCGCGTTCAACCAGTAGACGGTCGTCCCATCGAGGTTGATTTCGCTTGGCCCCGCCTGCCCGGAGACGAGGATCTCCGGCGTGCCGAACTGCTGCGAAGGCGCGCCGCCCGTGCCTGTCGAGCTGCTCGTCGTTCCATCGCCGCCCGATCCGCCCGCGCTGCCGCTGCTCGACGCGCTGCTGCTCGACGTGTTCGATCCGCTCGATCCCGTCGCGCCGCCCGCGCCGCCGTCCGTCGGGTAGGGCTCGTGGTCCTCGAAGCCGAGGACCAGCGCGCAGCTCGACACGAGCGCGGCGCACGCGACCGGAGCGAGGAGCCGGAGCGCGCGCACCGCGGTCAAAACGAACCTCCCACGGTGATCCCCGACCCGATCCCGAGCTCGATCTGCGCGGCCGCCGAGCCGCGCTTCGCGCGTGGGATGGTCACGGCCACGATCGTCCCCGCCACCAGGGCCGCGCCGGCCACGCTGAAGGCGATCGTCGAGATGGTCGCGGAGCGGCGCGCGTCGGCGTGCCCATCGAGCCCCGGCTGCGTGCAGTACCGGCCCTCGCACGATCGGTTGGCGTCCTTGTACTGCGACGACGCCCGCATCCCGAACACGCTGCCCACGATCACCCCTGCGATCCCCACACCGCCGAGCGCGCCCGCGGTGATCCAACGGGCCTTGTGATCCGGCGGCGCCGGTGCGGGCTGCGGCGCCTCCACGGGCGCTGCCCGCGCGATGGGCGACGGGACGAGCGCAGGGATCGTCACCGTCATCTCGCTCGGGCCGCGCGGGACCTGGATCGTCTGCGTCCACGTCTTCTTCCCCGGCGCCGACGCTTCGACGGTGAGCGAGCCGGGGTCGTAGGGCAGCGGCGTGCCGAAGCTGCGGATCTCCTGCCCGCCGACACGCACCGAGAGCTCCTTGCCGGCCCCCTCGACGCGGATGGAGACCTTCGAGAGCTTCGCCGCGAGCTCCTCCACGCGCGCCTGCGCCTGCGCCTCTCTCTCGCGCTGGCCCGCGCGCTGCGCCATCGCGACGACATCGGTGAACTCCACCCACGCCGTCGCGGTCTTGCCCTGCTCCGCGTGGCACGTGGCGAGGTACATCAGCGTGCCGCCGCGCGGATCGAGGCGCTGGCTCTCGGCGAACTTGGCGCAGGCTTCATCGAGCCGCTTGTCCATCGCGAGCTTGCGGGCGTCCTGGAAGAGCACCTCGGCCGCGGCGCGCTCCTGCGGCGTGGGCTGCGCCAGCGCGGTGGTGGCCACGAGCAGGGGGGCCGTTGCAGCGAAGATTCGTGCGAGCGCGCTCAGTCGCCTGTGACCGAACGTCGTGCTGTCGTGGCGCATCGTCGTCATCTACCTACATCAATCGCGCCCGCCCAAGTCGAAAGGCGACTTCGGGCCCTGGGCCGGTCGGGGTGCGGCCTTCCGCGGGCCGCTCGGAGCGAGCGGAAACTTCGCCGAAGCGATCGGCGCCGTCGGCCGCGGCTCGGGCACAGCCGACGCTGCCGGCGGAGCAGACATCGCCGGCTCGGGTGCAACCGACGCTGTCGGCAGAGCAGACATCGGCGGCGGCGCGACACTCGGTGCCGCGCTCGATGCGACGGCAGCGGAGGGAGCGGCCACGCCGTTCGCCGCGGCGCCGCGCGTGACCGACAGCGCCACGGCCGCGCCGCCCAATGCGGCGATCGCCAGCAGAGCGGCCGTCACCCCGAGCTGGATGCGCTGTCGCCGCGCCTCGCCGGCGATCGGCACATGCACGCTCAGCGACGGCATCACGTCGGGGCTGAGCCCGGTGTCCGGGCTGAGCCCCACGTCCGGGCTCGTCGGCGCGGCCGCGGCCCTCGTGGGCGTCGATGCGGGCGCACTCGGCGCGTCGTCACCGCTGGCCGCGACATGCAAGCTGGCATCGGTGACGGCGGAGCGCGCCTCCACCTCGGAGACCTCCGCGGCGCGCTTCGCCAGCGAGGAGCCGACCACCGACTCGAGCCACTCGGCGACCTCGCCGAGCGAAGCCGAGCCGCAGCGATCGAGGGCCAACGCCATGTCCCGCGCCGTCGCGAAGCGATCGCCTGGAGACTTGGCGAGGCCGCGCATCACGATGGCGTCGACCTCGGACGGCACGTCGGGCACCCGCGTGCTCGGCGGCTGGACGTCGTGCGCGAGCACGCAGGCGAGCAGCTCGGCCTCGCTGCCGCCGCGGAACAGCCGCGCGCCCACGAGCGCCTCCCACAGCACCACGGCCGCGGCGTGGATGTCCGCCGCGCGCCCGATCGGCTCCTGATGAATCTGCTCCGGCGCCATGTAGCCGAGCTTGCCCTTGAGCACGCCCTCACGGGTGCTCTGCGCGCGCCCCGCGGCCTTGGCCACGCCGAAATCGAGGACGCGGGCCATGCCGTCGACGCCGATGAGGATGTTCTGCGGCGACACGTCGCGGTGCACCAGGCCGAGGCTCATCCCCCGCTCGTCGCGCGCCTCGTGCGCCGCGTGCAGGCCTTGGAGCGCCCCCGCGAGGATGCTCAGCGCGATGCGGCTCGGGATGCGCTGGCCGAGCCGCGCCGCCGCCTTGATCACGTGCGCCAGCGACTCCCCCTGGATGTACTCCATCACGAGGAACAGCTCGCCCTGCGTCGCCACCACGTCGAGCGTGGGCACCACGTTGGGGTGGCGGATGCGCGCCGCCAGCCGGGCCTCGTCGAGGAACATGGAGACGAACTCGGGATCCCGCGCGTACGACGGGTGGAGCCTCTTGATCGCAATCGTGCGCGAGAAGCCCACGGGCCCGAGCAGCCGGCCGAGGTGCACGGTCGCCATGCCGCCTGCGGCGATCTCGCCGTACAGCGCATAGCGGCCAACGACACGCGGCTCCATCGGACCAGTCATGAGCGCGCAGAATAGTGCAAGAACATGGATTTCGGCCAGCGGCGCGGGGATTTGCAGGGAAGCTCACCCATTGCGGCGGCTCGGATCGCGGGCCTCGCCCGTCACCTGCCGGTGGCTACGGGTGCCAGTCCCCCTCGAAGAAGCCGGGGTACGCCTGCTGAAACCAGACCGCGGAGCGGGGCTGACCGACCCGACCGAGCGCATCGACCGCCGCGATCGACGAGCCGCTCACCATTCCCCCGTGCTGCGCGATCGTGAACGCCGCGGCCGCGATGGGCGCGTCGTTCAGCTTGGTGAGCGGGCCGATCGAATCGACGGCGCTCACATACGGTTTGCCGAAGTCCGGATCGTCGAGCACCCAACTGACACGCTTCACGTTCATGGCTCTTGGTCGAATGCAGATGGCGCGTCAAACGATGATGGAGCGGCGCCCCGACTGACACGCTTCCCATTCATGACTCTTGCTCGAATGGAGGTGGCGCGTCAGGTGAGAACGGAGCGGAGCACGATACGGTATTCGGCGTTCGACACGGCCGGCCCCTTGGCAACCCTCAGGCCACGAGCGCAAGCCTCCAAATCCCGCAGAATCGTCGCACACAGCAGCGCCCTTGGGACATGCATGTCCCATCGAAGCGAGGTTTGGGACATCGATGTCCCAAACGACGATGCGCGGCTTACGACCTCTCGATCAAATCCTTTATCAGGTTGACAAGGCCGTTGTGAACCTGCGTATCTTGGGGCATGAGACGCATTCGTTTCCTCCCGCGGGCGCGGTGGGTGCCCGCGCTCGCCCTGCTTCTGGCTTCGAGCGGCGCGTCGAGTGGCAACGCTGCGGCGGACACCGCGGGTGACGACGCGAGCTGCGGTGGCGGCAACACCACGACACCGCGCGTGGAGCCGGACGACGATCTGACGCCCCTTCGCCTGCTCCGGCGCGCCAGCATCACGCTCTTGGGCGTCCCGCCGACGGACGCCGACCAGCAAGCCTTGCTGAAAAAGCCGGATACTGCGGCCCAGCTCGCCTACGTCGACGGGTTCATCGACGCGGCCCTCGAAGACCCTCGCTTCTACGACGTGAGCTTCGAGCTCGCCCGTGCGTGGCTCGCCATCCCGCTCGTCGATCGCACCGCGGACGAGCCCGAGTTCGGGCCGAAGCAGCAGCGCGTGCTCACGGCTTGTCCCGCGGGCACGGAGCGCGCGGGCAGCCTGCGTTACTTTCGCGACAACGTCGACGAGGCGACCGCGTGCGCGTCGTCGTCCCCCAGCGTGAACGTCGAGCCGTGGTGGGCGCCGGGGACGATGGTGACCCTCGTGGCGAGCGCCGCCAACACCACCACCAAGGGCACGACGAACAGCAACGGCAACCCGGTCGACATCGCGTGTGACGGCGTGGCCGAAGGCACGTGTGGCTGCGGGCCGAACGCCGAAGGGTGCTGGTACGATCCGGGCACGTATCCGGGTTGGGCTGCGTACGTACCGGGCAATCCGGATGGCCAGCGGCGCCTCCTCTCGGAGGAGCCGGCGCGCCTCTTCGCGCACATCGTCTGGTACGACCGACCCGCGACCGATCTCGTGCTCGCCGATTACTCCGTCGGCCCCACCGAGCTCCAGGCCGCGTATGTGATGCAGTCCATCGCGGGCGGCGACACGTCCCTCCTCGAGGACGATAGCTGGTGGCGTCCGTCGACCTTCGCCAAGGCCCCTGTCGATCCAGCGCACCAGAGCGGCGATCCCAAGGCCTGGCGCGAATACACGGTGTCGAAGCGCAACACGTTCTTCCTCGCCGATCGCGATTACAAGTTCGACCCGCGCAAGGACAAGGGCATGGCCCGCGGCTTCCCGTCGGCCGGCGTGCTCACCTCGCTCGGCTTCCTGGATGCGTATCCGCGCGAGCGCCTTCGCGCGGCGCGCGCGCTCGAGGCGCTGGCGTGCGAGCAGCTCCTGCCGCCGGGCGGCGACGTGAAGTTCAACCCCTACAAGACCGATCCCGGCCGCGAGGGGCCTTGTCAAAACTGCCACGCGCGCATCGACACCGCGGCCATTCATTTCAAGCGCTACGCCAAGGCCGGCGTGTCCTTCGAGGGTTTCGGCGCCAAGTACTACATGCCCGGCGCCGGCACCCGCTGGCAATGGGACGCGGTGTGGCGGACGGGCGATTGGCCCTACGGCGGTGAGCCGTTCGCGCAATGGAACAAGTGGTATCGCCCCGGCTCGCGCCTCACGCCCGCCACCGAAGCGGAGGCCGATGAAAACCCGTATACCCTCTTCCTCGACTTCCTCCCTCCGGACGACACGCTCCTCGGCCAGACCAGCGACGGCACCATCGGCCCGCTGGGCTTCGCCAAGATGATCGTCGCGGCCGGCGCCTTCGATCGCTGCGTCGTACGGCGCGTCCACGAGCGCATCATGGGTCGCGACATCGATCCCACCACCGAGACGGGATACCTGGAGGAGCTCACCCAAGAGTTCGTCGGAAACGGCCGCCTGGTGCGCCCGTTCGTCAAATCGCTCACCCAGAGCGTCTATTTCCGGAAGGGGCGTTGATCATGCACCGCGAGCATTCGATTCGTGCGCTCGTCGTCTCCGCCCTCGTCGCCGCGGGCTGCGGTGGCAGCGATCCCGACAAACCGAGCAACTGCGGCCCGGCGCCGGAGGAGCGCGCCGCCAATCAAGTCATCTTCGACGGCCTCAAACCCACCTGCGAAGGGTGCCATTCGACGGGCGCGCGCGGCTACTTCGCCTCCATCGAAGCCTTCGAGTCGCTCGTCGCCTACGAGCCGAAGGAGGTCGTGCCCGGCAAGCCCGACGAGAGCGAGCTGGTCCGTCTCCTCGAAGGCCACGGCACGCGCGCCTTCAAACAGATGCCGATCTCCGGAGCCAGCTACGCCGAGCTCGTGAAGCAAGGCCGCACGAAGCTCACCATCGCCGACGTGCGAGCGTGGGTGACGAAGCTCGTGGCCCGATCGGGCGACAAGCTCCCTTCGATCGAAGCGCGTCGGGTCACCCGCATCGGCGCCGCCGAGGTGCAGCGCGCGCTCTACCAGCAGCTCGGGCTCTCGGACGACGACTTCTTCATGCCCGCGTCGAGCTGGGACATCCCATACAAGACCGCGCAGTACGACAGCAAATACCCCATCTCGTCGCCCGACGCGATCCCGGCGCCGTACGAGGCCTCATCGACGGATCGGTATGCCACGCTCGGCGGCGGCTCGGCCATGTACCAGCTGAAGGCCGATGGGACCGTCTCCCCGAGCTTCGTCGGATCGCTGACGCAGATCTCGCAAGCGTGGTGCGCCATGGCGCTCGACAAGCCGAACAACACGGCGCTGCTCCCGGCGGGCGCCTCCATCACCGTGGGGATGGCGGAGCCGGCCAAGGTCAAGGACGTCCTCCGCGCCTGGTTCCTTCACTTCCACAGCGTGGAGGCTGCGCCGGCCGACGTGGATCGCGTCTTCGAAGGCGTCTTCGTCCCCATCGAGCAAGGCTCGGATGCACGCACGGCGTACATCGCCGCGTGCTCCTATTTCATCCGCCACCCCGACTGGATCTTCTACTGAGAGGCACCGTGATGAAGACGTCCCGCAGAAACATCCTGCTCGCTTCGCTCGGCGCCGCGCAGCTCGCGCTCCTCGGCCGCTACGGCCTCCGCTCCGCGCTCGCCGGCCCGACGCCCACGGGGCCCACCAAGCTGCTTTGCATCTGGCTCGACGGTGGTTGCAACTGGGAGCACTTCTTCACGCCGCTCTCCGGCGCGGGGATCGACAAGTTCATCCGGCCCCCCGAGGGCGGACAGCACCCGTTCGGCTATTCGAAGGAGCAAGTCCGCAACTTCGACAAGACCACGCCCGATCTCTCCGACCCGAGCACGAAGCGCAAGCTGCGCGGCCCGGTGTCGTGGAACGATCAGAACCCCGGCGACACCACGGGCGTGAACCCGTTCTCCGGTGGCACGCAGAACTACCGCCCCTGGGGCTACTCGTGGGTCGACCCGAACTACAAGCTGTACGAGCGTGCTTGTCTCCTGGTCGGCGCCGATCAAGGCACCGCATCGCACGCGAGCGGCATCGTCGCCAGCATGTGCGGAGTCGCGGGCTCCACGTTCCGCGCGCCGTCGGTGCAGGCCGTCATCGCCAATTACATGATGAGCTACTTCCCCGATCGTCCCGTGCCGAATGCCTATCTCGGCGGCATCTCGCCCGCCGCGATGGGCCTGCCGGCCGCGGTGACGCCCTATTCGCTGACCAGCCTGGCGATGGTGGAGTCGACCATCTCCGATCGCCGCGACAGCGCCTGGAAGGGCCTCCGCGAGCGGAAGGACGTGCCCGCCGTGGGCTTCGACGGCAAGCCGGGGACGGGCACCGTCCCGCTCACCGTGACCGATGATCTCGTGCTCCAAGCCATCCGCGGCGGCCGCGGGCGCTCGACGACGGGCACGGACACGCTCTATCAGCAGCTCCACGACACGTACATCGGCGTGAGCAAGACCATCGCGCGCGACGTCCTCACCAAGCTCGAGGCCACGAAGGGCTTCGAGCAGCTCGACAAAGATCCGCTCTACAGCGGCGGCCCCTTCGCGACGGCCTGCATCGGCAGCGCCGACATCTGCGGGCCCGTGCGCAACGGCGGGCCGTTCGACTTCGCCCTCCGCCTGCTCAAGTCGAACCTCGTGACGAGCCTCACGCTGCGCGCCACCAGCATCTCCAACACGTCGTTCGACATGCACTTCTCCGGCGGCGCGCGCGCGCAGACGAGCCACCTGCGCATCTCGATGGAGGCGATTGGCCAGCTCCTCAACGAGATGTCTTTGACCAAGGCATCCTCCGGCAATGGCACCTTGCTCGACGAGACGCTGGTCTACATCTACAGCGACTTCGGCCGCACCTTCGCCCGGAGCGGGGAGGACGGCAGCGATCACCACCCCGCGACCTGCGGCCTGCTCGTGGGCGGCGGCGTGAAGGGCAATCAGATGCTCGGCGGCTATGACGAGTCAGCCACCGGATCCCCGCTGGGAGCGCCGGTGTCGCTCATCGAGGAGTCGGGCGAGAAGGTGACCCGCACCCCGAGCTCGCAGGACATCGTGGCCACCGTGATTCGCGCCTTCGGGCTCGTGCCGGGCAAGGACTTCTTCATCCCCGGTGGCTACGGCGCGTTCGACGGAGCGCTCGAGACGGCCTGACACGCGCGCCGGCGCTCGACGCCTGGGCTCGGATGGCTCGACGAGCCCCGAGCCCTCGTCGCCTCAAAAAGCGCTCAGCTTCATCAAGAAGATGTTCGCGTTGGAGTTGTTGGCAGTGACCAATCCAAAACCGAAATCGACGGATCCGTTGTAGCTGCCAGCCACGATGATGTTGCCGGACACGTCGGTCAAAACCTCCGTCCCCTGGACGATGAGGCCGCCGCCGCCGAAGCCCCGACTCCACACGTGATCGCCCTGTCCATTCAGGCGCGCGACGAAGAGACCGCCATAGCCCGGGCGCGGCCCGCCGCCGAAATCGAGCACTCCATTCACGTCGCCGCTCACCACCACGTCGCCCGATCCGGTGAACGCGACGCTGCGCCCGTGCGCGATCGTGGTCTCGTCGCCGCCGAAGACCTTGCTCCAAACGTGGTTGCCGCTCGCGTCGAGCTTGGCCAGGAAGACGCCGTCGTTGGCGGGGCTCTTCACCGTGCCGCCGCCGAAATCGATGGTGCCTTGAAAGCCACCGGTCACGAGGATGTTCCCGGAAGCATCCGACGCGATCCCAAACCCACGCTGCTCGCTGGCATCACCGAGGGCTTTGGCCCAGACCGGCTCGCCCGAGGCGTCGAGCTTGGCCACGAACGCATCCTTCCCGCCCTCGTTCGGAATGGCGCCCACCGTGCCGCCGAAGTCCAGCCCGTTCGAGTGGTGCCCGACGATCATCACCTCACCGGCCGCGTCGACCGCGACGCCGGTCACCTCCTGATCGCCTTGCCCGCCGAAGCTCTTGCTCCACAGATGCGCTCCCGAGGGATCGAGCTTGGCGACGAAGATGTCTTTGCCACCGACGTAGGTGAGCTCGCCTGATCCGAAATCGAGGCTGTCGGCGAAGCTGCCCACCACGATGGTGTTGCCCGACGCGTCGACGGCGACGCCGGTCACCTCCTGATCGCCCTGCCCACCGAAGCTCTTGCTCCATACGTGCTTGCCGGAGGCGTCGAGCTCGACCACGAAGATGTCGTAGCCCGAGACACCCGTCAGCGTGGCGCCGCCGAAGTCGATGCCGCCCCGGTATGCACCCGCGAGGATGGCGTGCCCGGCGCCGCCGGCGGCCGCCGCAGCGCCGAACTGCGACCGCGTGGAGACACCGAACGAGCGAGCGGACAGTTGCGTCGCCTCGACGTCGAGCTTCGCGTAGAAGGCGTCGCCGTCGCCCACGAGCGGGAGCGCGCCGCCCCCGAAGTTGATGGAGCCGAAGGCGTCGCCCGTGAGGATGATGTGCTCTTCGCTGTCCAGCGCGAGGCCGATGCCCTTCATCCCCGAGGTGGATGTGCCGAACGTCTTCGCCCAGATCGGGCAACCCGGGCCGCACGCACAGACGTTTGCCTCACCGGCGCCGCCGCAGGTCTCGGGCACGGTGCAGCCTGGGCAGTCGACGAGGTGGCCACACTCGTCCATCATCTGCCCGCAGTGGCCGGCGCAGAGCTGCTCCTTGGTCGAGGTCGGCCCGCAGCAAAAACCATTCAGGCAAAGGTTGCTGGCGCACTCGTCGTTGTTCTGGCAGGCGCCGCCGTGACCACCGCCGCCGTGACCACCGTGGCCGCCGCCACCGAGCGGCACGGCATCCGTGTGTACGCCCGCGATGAGCTGGCAACCGCCGAGCGAGAGCGCGCCCGCCAGAGCAGCAAGGAAGATCCCATGGACACGCTTCATCACCAAGCCCCCTGAATCGAGCGTTCACGCGCCGAAGCGCCGGCCCGCGCCGTAACGAAGAGAGAGGCGACGAGCAGGGTCCCACCGGCGAGCAAGCGCGACCGCATGTCCAGCACCTCGACGCTCCGTCCTCGAGACGGAGGACGTCCTTTATCACGGCAGCGGTGATCAACGCATGATCGTCGCGCGTCACCGGCGCTCGTCGAACGAAACCGTCGGCGCCTCCAATGTTCGAGAGGCCCCCACGGGCTTCACGCGCGCCCCGGCGAGCGCGGTCCAGCCGCGAGCGCACGTGGAAACGAGCGAGGCTTTTGCGCTCCCTCCTCGGCTCACGGCGCATGGCCACCGTCGCACGCCGAAACGATCCCCGGACACGAGAAGTTTCGATAGGATTCGGCCCGCTGCCGATGACGGCCGACCTCGAGACGCGCGCGCCGATGCAGGGTGCCGCGTGATCGCGTCGCGGCTCACCCACGTCGAGCAAGCGCTCGGAGCCGATCTGCGATGAGCGACGTCGAACGACATCACGATCCCACGTGGCCTTACGAGGACGTCGAGGATCTCGCGCCGATCGCGTCGGAGCCGGGTTGGGAGTGCGCCGCAGGCTTCTGCGTCTGCCCCGGCGGCCACCCGATCTCCACCCCGCCGAAGAAGTTCTCCATCCTCCTCTGCGACGAGGACGCGCGCCGCATGCCCGGCGCGCGCTGCCGCGTGCTCGCGAATGGCATCCTCCTCAACGAGGCCACGCCGAACGCCGACGCCGGCGGCTGGATCACGATCGAGAGCCGCCGCCTGCCCGAGCAGGTGCTCGTGGAGTGGGCCCCTCCGGACACGCCCATCGCGCCGCGCCTCCCTTTTCGCAAGCTCTACTACGTCGACATCGAGGCCACGGATCGCCGCGAAGCCGCGCACCGCCGCCTGCACAACCTCGGTTACTCGGGGGCGCTCACGCTGGAGGACAACATCCGCGCGCTCCAGAAAGACTACGAGCGAGCACCCACGGGGCAGCTCGACGACGTGGAGATCGAGCTCATCGCCTATCACGACGACGGCATGATCCCTCCGCGCGGCAGCGCCAAGCCTGCCATCGCGAGGAGCGATGCCGCGCCCACCATGGCGCTCGCCGGCGACGGCGCGCTCCAGCAACGCAACGATCGATTGCCCGCGGGCTCCGGCCCAGCCGGCGGGCCGGCCGGCCAATCAGGGACGAACAGCCCTGCGAAGCAGCAGAATCGTCGCGTCGTCGTGCGCTGGGAGAACCCGAGCAGCGAATTCCTCCGGGACAACCTCCAGAACCGCACCGCGGCCAGCGTCTCGCTGCTGCTCGACAGCGGAGACTTCCTCAGCCCGACGCCCGGCCTCGCGGGCACCGCCGACAAAGAGGTCTCCTTCGACATCCCCCCAGACACCCGCAGCTTCACGGTGACGGCCAGCTTCATCCCCACGTTCGGTACGACGGGGGCAAGGGCGTCAGCGAGCCGTTCAGCCCGAGCTCCCCCGTCTTCCGCGCGAAGCAGAGCTTCACCGTCGACGACACGAGCCCCTATGCGCTGGTGCTCGCCTTCGACGGGAAGCTCGACCAGCTCGTCGCGCTCGACAACCGGCGCACCTACGCGCCGTCCGCCGCAGCCATCGTCACGCTGCTCACCCACTTCGTCGACGCGACGGAGATCTGGAAGCACTACAGCAAGCTCTCGGACGCGTCCGAGCTCGAGACGTACGAGCACACGGTTCGGAAGGCGTCGAGCAAGCCCGTCGACGGGAGCCCGGGCGCCCCGACGGTGTTCGATGGCCCCCCTTGGACCGTCCTCCATGTGCTGGGCTCGACCGAGAAGCGCGCGGAAGGCGCCGCGATCTACTGGCTCGCCTTCTGCCCCGAGCGCTCCCGCATCTACGAAGGGAGGGACGAGCTCCTGTGCATCCTTCTCTGCCGCCACGAGACCCTACAGCGGGTGCGCAGCGCCGCCTCTTCGTCGCTCAGCATGCACGGGTACAACCAGTTCCTGCTCGATCGCGACACGGCGCTGGCCCACAGCGGGAGGAGCGTCTCCGAGCCCGGCTTCGTGCTCCAGCCGAACGTCAAGCCGACCACCACGGCCTTCGTCGATCGGTACTCGATGTACCTGCGCGCGGGCTACGGCCGCAGCATCGCGCGCGCCGATCCCGTGGCCTTCATGCTCTGCCCACACGTCGACTTCAACGCCACCTCGCTCACCTTCGGCGCGGATCCGAGCGCGAACGTCAAGCGCGCGATCCGTTACCTCTGGGCACGCGATCACATCGCCTACGACGAGTCCGACGAGGCGCCCCCGGAGGTGCCGCTCGCCGCCGTCGCGTTCAGCCAGGGCGGGCTCGCGCTCTGGCCCCTGTTGCAAAAGATGGGCGGCGAGATCTCGGCCGTGATGTCCGTCGCCGCCAACGAGACGCTCGCCAACATGAGCACGGTGAAGTCGTGGCTCGACAAGAGCGAGGACAACCTCTTCTTCATGGTCGTCGGGCAGACGTCGAACTGGTCGCGCACGGGCAAGGGCGCGGTCGAAGCTCTCGTGGACACGGACAGCGACTACCAGCGCTACCAGAAGGCCACGCCCCCGCGGTTCTCGGTCTTCCCGTCACCGAGCCGGCGCTATCGGTTCTACCGCCCGGGGCCGCCCAGCCAGAACAAGGACTGCGGGCCCATCTGGTACGCGGCCGTGAACAACCTCCCGGTCGGCGAGGCGGGGCGCCGGCTCATCGAGCCGCACGATCCCCTGCACCCGCTCAAGGACGCGGACGAACGCGAGGCCCACCATGCCTGGGCCTTCTTCGGTGGTCCGGACGAGGATCCTGCCCCCTCGAGCAACGTCGACTACGAGTCCTTCCTCGATCGCTTCCTCGCGACCATCCAGAAGATCCGCAAGAAGCCGAGCCCCTGATCCCGGAGACCTCATGTACCGAGCCTTGATTCAGTCCCCCGTCTTCGATGGACCTCAGGAGATCACGGCGCTCCACGGCGTCGAGGCTCTCGGCGAGCTCTTCGAGTATCGCATCACCGTCCCGCTCCTCGATCCCGGCGCGCTCCGCGGCAACGAGGCCGCGCTCCTCCAGAGCCCGATCGCGCTCCTCTTCGAGGAGGACGGCACCATCGTCTCCGAGGTCCACGGCATCGCCAGCGAGATCCGCGTGCGCGTCACGCCGAACCAGCGCACGGGCGCCGTGCACGTCACCCTCGTCCCGCGCGCGTGGGTGATGACCCGCACGCGGGCCACGCAGATCTTCCTCGATCGATCGATCCCCGAGATCATCACCGAGAAGCTCGCGGCCGCAGGCCTCGCGGTCGGCGTCGACGTCGTCCTGGCCCTCCGCGAGCGGTACCCCGTGCGCGAGTTCGTCGCGCAGTACCAGGAGAGCGACTACGCCTTCATCGCGCGGCTCTGCGAGCACGTGGGCATCACGCTCTTCTTCCGTCACGACACCGGGCGCGACGTCATCGTCTTCACCGACACGCAGGAGTCCTACGAGCCGATGGAGGCGCAGGGCGGCGTCATCCACTACCACCCGGAGGACGACTTCCGCGCGGCGCTCGAGGTCTCCGAGACGTTCCGCCGCGTGCCCGAGCGCGTGCACCTGCACGACTACAACTACCGCATGCCGCAGATGGATCTCTCGGCTGGGCGCGGCACCACCCACGATCTCGCGCACGGCGCCGTCGTCGAGTACGCGCCCCACGCCAAGCTCCCCGAGGAGATCGACGCGATCGCCCGCGTCCGCGCCGAGGAGGCCGCCGTCCCTCACCACGTCGTCGAGGCGCGCACCCGCCAGCTCGCGCTCCGCGCCGGCGCGACCTTCACCCTCGTCGATGCCGCCTCCGCCGAGCACCGCCTGCTCGTGACCCGCCTCGTCACCCGCTCCCACCCCGACGGCGCCACCGCGCGCGAGGAGCGCTGGTGGCACAACGAGGTCACCGCCATCCCCGCGCAGATCCCCTTCCGGCCCGCGCGCATCACGCCGCGCCCGCGCGTCGACGGTTTGCTCCACGCCGTGATCGACGGCGCCGTCCGCGGCCCCTACGCCGAGGTCGACGAGCAAGGCCGCTACCGCGTGCGCTTCCGCTACGACCTGGCAGGCCGGCCTGACATGAAATCGACGCACCCGATCCGGATGATGCAGCCGCACGCGGGCACGCGTTACGGCATGCACTTCCCGCTGCGCGCCGGCACCGAGGTGCTCGTCGGCTTCGTCGAAGGCGATCCCGATCGCCCGCTCATCGTCGGCGCCGTGCCCAACCCCATCACGCCGAGCCCCGTGGAGCTCGCCAACGCGACCCAGAACGTGCTCCGCACCGGGTCGGGCAACGAGATGGTGATCGACGACACCGTCGGCGAGGAGCGCGTCCGCATCCACACGCCGAAGGAGAACACCACGCTCCAGCTCGGCGCCGTCGAGGAGCCGGAGGTCGGCGCCCTCCTCGTCACCGACGCCAACATCACCGAGGCCGCCCGCGTCTCCATCAACGAATCGACGATGCGCAAGACCACCATCGCCGAGACCTCCGCGTCCCTCGTGGGCGACACCGCCGTGCTCGTCGCCGGTCTCCCCGCCATCGGCCGCGCCGTCATGACCGGCATGCAGGATCTCGGCTCGGTCTCCGCGCAGCAGGAAGCGATCGCCGTCGAGCTCGCCCGGCTCGGACGCCCGGCCGGCGAGTACGAAGACGGCGACGACGAGGACGGCAGCGCCTTCCAATCCCTCGGCAGCCCGCTGTGGAGCGATCTCGGCGCCTCGCTCACGGACGCCGCGCGCGCCGCATGCCTTGCGGCCGTGCGCAGCGCCGCCGAGGCCGCGGACACGCGCCGCCTCGACAGCAAGGGCCGTCGCGAAGGCGAGCCCCTCGGCGAGCCCGGCACGCCGGCCGCGGTGATCGCGAGCCCCGAGACGGCCGCGCTCGTCAGCCGCAGCCGCACCCTCGTGTACGGCGAGCGCGCCTCGGTGCTCGTCGCCTACGACACCGCCTCGGTCATCGGCGGCGAGACGGCCGAGCTCAAATCACCGGCCACCGTGGAGGTCGCCGGCGGCGAAGAGGTGCTCCTGACCAGCGCCGGCACGATGGACCTGGCCGCGAAGCGCTTCCGACTCGTGGCTGGTTATTACCCCGAGAAGGAGGCTCCCGAGCTCGACGACGGCACCTCCGTCGGCATCATGGGCCGGCGCGACATCCGCCTCACGAGCATCGAGCACTGCATCCACGTCTGCGCCCACAAGGACCTCATCGCCGCAGCCCACACCGGGAGCATGCGCATGAAGGCGCAGAAGCAGGTGAGCATCCAAGGCGGCAGCGTCTCCGTGAGCGGCGGTTGGGTCGGCATCAACTCGGGCGGCGACGTCATCGTCAAGGCCGGCGCGAACATCCAGGCCGCGGCCGGCGCCGACGTCTCCATCGAGGCTGGCGGCACGGCCACCATCAAGGGCGCCACCGTCATCATCGAAGGCGGCACCATCACGCTCAACGGGCCAGTCACCGTGAACGGCGATCTCACGGTCACCGGCGCGCTCAACGGCGGCTAGGGCCATGATCTCGGATGAAAAGCACCTCGATCCGACATGGCCTTACGAAGAGGTCGAGTCCCACGAGACCATCGCCTCCGAGCCCACTTGGACATGCGCGGCCGGCTTCTGCGCCTGCCACGGTGGCGTCGACATCGATGCTCCACCGCAGAAGTTCTCCATCCTCCTCTGCGACGAGCACGCCCGCCACATGGCCGGGGCTCGTGTCCGCGTTCTCGCCGACGGCATCTTGGTCAACGAGGACCAGCCTCATGCCGACGGCAAGGGTCGTATCGAGGTCGAGTGGCGCCGCCTGCCCGAGATCGTCCTGATCGAGTGGGCCCCCGAAAGCCCCCCGCTCGAGCCACGCTATCCCTTCCGCAAACGCCATTACGTCGACCTCGCCGACATCGATCGTGAAGAGGCCGCGCGCCGCCGCCTGCACAACCTCGGTTACGCCACGCGCCCCGCGCTCGAAGACAACCTCCGTGACTTCCAGCGTGCCTATGGCCGCAAGGAGACAGGCAAGCTCGAGCACGAGGAGTCTCGGCTCATCCGCTTCAACGATGGCAAGGAGCTCCCTCCCCTCCGCACCACGCATCACGGCGGGATCACCCGCGCCGCGTTCGTCGCGCCGAACGACGAGGTCATTGAGCTCCAGTCCGGCGGCCCCCCGCGACCGGGTGGCAGCGGCAGCGGTGGCATCGCCGGCGGTGCCGCCGCGCCTCCCCCAGCGACTCCGCAGCAGAACATCACCCTCTCGGTGTTCGTCAAATTCGAAGTCTGGAACCTCACCACGAAGACCTTCGTCCCGCTCTCCGGCATGACCGTCGACATGCTGGATCTCGGGACCTTCACCGACACCACGCTCGACACCCGCGTCACCGATGCCGGCGGCGTCGCCCACTTCGAGGTCACCGATCAGACGCGCGCGACCGGCAAAGCCGTCGATCTCACGTTCCTCGCCAAGCCGGCCAAGCGCCAAGTCGGCGGCGTCACCCTCCCCGACAAATGGTCCACGAACGGCTGGAAGGCCACGAATGGCACCGAAGGGCTCCAGCGTGATTTCCGCGGCGACGCGCTGGGTACGCAGGCCAATCCCGTCGTCTTCCGGGTCGGCATCGATTTTCATCTGCGCATCACGTACGAGTTCACGCCCCACGGGGCCGCCGCCTCCCAGACTGCGAACGCCGTCGAGGGCGTCGGTGTGACGCTCTCGTACGCATCGATGCTGCCGAAGCAGTTCTTCACCGATCAGGTGGGCGAGGTCCACGGCGTCCATTTCGACTCGCCCCCGGGCGATCGGCTCGAGTTCGGGGTCTCCCCGTTCGTTCGAAACGGGAGCATCAATCTCCCTCACGCCGCGTTCGAACATGAGGGCATGAGCCCGTTCTGGCAGGCGAGCCGAGGCGACGCCGACGCCCCGCTGATCGAGAACAACCACGACACCTCGATTGGCACCCAGACCGCGCCGATGGTGTTCAAGGGCGTCGATCACCGCGCCGCCTGCATGTACATCTTCAAGGTCCTCACCGAGTGGTCGAGGTTCTTGTTCACCATCACGAGCGGCGCCTGGAAGGGGATCAAGAACCTGGTCATCTTCCCCCACACCCTCGGGGGACCTCGTACTCGTTCCCCATCAGCCACGTGAACCTCGAGAAGAGAGACTGGTTCGACCGGGAGACCATCGCCCACGAGCTGTCGCACCAGATCATGTGGCAAGAGTCGGGGATCTCGAGCACATCCATCGTCGGCAAGGTGCTCACCGGCCGCCTCCACCTCTACCACTCGTCCAATCTGCTCTCCAACGACCCGACACACCCGCTCATCGAAGGGTGGGCCGAGTACATGGCGAGCATCTTCGACAACGGCAGGCATTACCAGGTGGCGATGCTGCGCGACAACGACATCAAGGCGCCGGCCACCGTCCCGCTCGGCCCCCCACCGATCAACAACCGCGGTGAGTTCTGCGAGGGTGCGTTCGCCAACGGCCTCCTCGACGTCTACCAGTCCTTCATCGGTGGCAGCCCCGTCGCCGAGAGCAACGACGGGCGCGTGAGCCTCGGCTGGATCACCAACGACGTGCGCCAGCGCTGGAAGTCCGCCATCTGGGATCCGCTCCAGGATCTCAGCCTCAAGAGCAAGCCCACGACACGCGACTTCCTCGCCAAGCTGAAGAGCATGCACCCGGCGGACTGGCACCTGATCGCGCCGCACCTCCACAAGTGGAACATGATGATGGACCCGCCGACGATCAGCGCGATCACGCCGCCGAGCGGGCCCGCCGCGTCGCCGGGCACCGTCACCATCACAGGCACCGAGTTCGCCGCCGCCGCCGAGACCACGGCGACGGTAGGCGGCGCAGCCGTGGGCGTGAACGTCGTCAGCAGCACCCAAATCGAGCTCAGCATCCCCGCGGGGCCGGCCGGCGACGTCGCCATCGTCGTCACGACGAAGGCCGGCGACGCGAACACCCAATTCACCCGTACGTAGGCGAGACCATCGATGCCGAAACCCGACCGGTACCGCGATCCCTCGTGGCCCTACGAAGACGTCGACGCTCGAGACACCATCGCCACGGATCCGCGCTGGTCGTGCTCGGTCGGATTCTGCACCTGCCCCGAGACACACGAGGTCCTGCCCGATCTCCAAACCTTCACCATCCTCCTCTGCGACGAGCACGCGCGGCACATGCCCAAAGCGCGCTGCCGCGTGCTCGCGGACGGCATCCTCCTCAACGACGCAACCCCCAAGGCCGACGCCGGGGGCCGAATCGAGGTGAAGTGGCGCCGCCTCCCCGAGCGCGTGCTGGTCGAGTGGGCGCCGGAGAATACGCCTCTCGATCCGCGTTATCCATTCCGCAAGATCTACTAT
Source organism: Minicystis rosea (assembly GCA_001931535.1). GTDB lineage: Bacteria > Myxococcota_A > Polyangia > Polyangiales > Polyangiaceae > Minicystis > Minicystis rosea. The sequence continues at coordinate 15,876,899 of CP016211.1, read as the reverse complement.
GTCGAGCTGTCCGGGCTCGATCGTGAGGAGGCCACGCGCCGCCGCCTCCACAACCTCGGATACTCGACATGCTTCACGCTCGAAGCCAACATTCGCGCCTTCCAGCGCGCCTATGGCATCGAGGAGACTGGCAATCTCGATGACGAGTGGGAGCGGATCCGCCGATTCCACGACGACGAGCAGCTCCCGCCCCGGCCAGCCGATTCATCGAGCGCAGCCCGCGAGCCCCGGGAGACCGCGTTCGTCACGGGTGGCTACCAGCTCATCGCGGCGAACGAGCCGAAAAAGGAGGACGACCCCAAGCCGGGCAACGGCGGCACGGCGGCCCCGTCGGCGCCGGCGACGCCGGGCAAGATGATGGTCGGCTTCAACTATCCCTGGTCGTACAACCGGCACAGCGCCGACTTCGGGCCCAATCCACACATGGAAGCGGCTGATATCGATCGGGAGGCCGAGCTGGAGCAGAACGGAGAGCTGGACAAAATCCCGGCGCCCGCTTGGGCCGATCACATCGATCGCAACCTGACCGCGCTCAGCGGCATGGGCGTCAAGGTGATCCGCTGGTTCATCCTCGGGAACGGGCTCGCCTACGGCCCGCCGCCGACGGAGGATGGAGTCTTCACGCCGCCCACCCGTGTCGACAAGCGCTTCAAGCTCCACCTCGGGATGGTGCTCGATCGGATGAAGAAGCACGGGATGAAGCTCATCCCCTCCCTCCTCGACTTCCACATCGAATACGGCACCGGGCTGCTCAAGAACGAGCGCTTCGCCTCGGGCGGGCGGCGCGAGCTCATCACCAGCACGACGAAGCGCGACATCTTCTTCGACACCATGCTCGCCGATCTGCTCGCGGCCTCCGCCTCCACGCCCGACCGCAAGGAGAGCATCCTGGCCTGGGAGGTGATGAACGAGCCTGGCTGGGTGATGCGCGAGTTCTATCCCAGCGGCCGCATGCGCGTCCCTCGGGTGAAGCAGAGCGAGCTCACGAGCTTCCTGGAAGGTGCCATTTCTCGCATCGAGAGCGCGGGATTCCGGTCGACGGTCGGCCATCGCTTCTCGGACGATCTGAACATCTTGCCCGCGGGGAACATGAAGCAGTTCCACTATTACGCCAAAGGCACCTTCCTCCCCAACTGGCTCAAGCCCAAAGCCCGCTCGTTCGGCGTCGATCGCTCCCCCTTCCCCGCGTTCTCCCAGACGAGCGCGTTCGTCGGCGAGATCGACGCCGGCCTCGAGACCAGCGGCAACATGTGGCCCGATCTCGACGCCGATCAGACGCTCACTACACGCCTCCAGTTCCTCGAGTCGAAGGGCTACAAGCTCGCGATGCTCTGGCCGGACATCCCCAAGGACAACGGCGGCTGGGACACCAAAGAGGATCGCATCAAGCTCACCTTGGAGGCGCGCAAGAGCCTCGTTGCCTATACCGGCGGCACCGCTCCGACGAACCGGACGTGACGACGATCGCAGTCATCGAGCACCGCTCTTCGCCCCTTCGTCAACGCCCCTCCAACTTCGCCCCTCCATCCACGCTCGTCACGTCTCCACCTGACGCCGATTCGCGCCGAGACATCGGCTCCCTTCCGTTCCTCCGCTCGCAGCGCGCGCATCAGGCTCGCTCTCACGAACGATGCCTGAGCCACCTCGGCCCCGAGGAACCACGCGACGGACATCCCATCAAGACAACATCTTTCCTCCACAGCCATGATCCACGCTACATAGAACCCGTCACCCGAGGTCCCGGTCCAATCTGTCATCGGGGGACCCGGTCCGTACCAGCCACCGCCACAGCCTACGTTCCGCGCCGTGGGATAAAGATTTGGGTGCCCGGCCTCTCGGCGCCGTCATCCTCGATTCGAGCAGTCCCATCGTGCATGGGAGCACCCTTCGCGCGTCGGCTGGCGCAACAGCCACCCGCGTGAGGCCGGTGGCGGACGTGGCAGCGAGGACGAGCTTGGAGCGCTTTCAGCCTTGCCCGCGGAGCCGGCGAGGGGACTCCCCCGCGTAGCGGCGGAAGACGCGGCGAAAGGCGGCAGCGTCGGCGTAGCCCACCCGCGCGGCGATGTCGTCGACCGAGTCGCGGGTGGTTTCGAGGAGATGGATCGCTCGACCCACGCGCAGGCGCTGCACGAATTCCTGCGGTGTCATGCTCAGGCTCGTGCGGACGCGGCGAGCGAGCGTCCGCGGTGACACCCGAGCCACGCGCGCAAGCTCATCGAGCGAGAGCTGACGGTCGACGTTCTTGATGATGAACCGCTCGACCTCGAGGAGCGCCGGGTCATTCGCCCGGAGATGCTCGAGCACGACGTAGCGAGCCTGGGACGGCCGCTCGTCGAGCACGAGGTAGCGCGCCACGAGATGCGGCAAGGAAGGCCCCACCATCCGCGTGACGACCGCGAGCACGAGGTCGACGTGAGCCAGCGCCGCGCCCGCCGTGATGATTTTCCCTTCGTCGACGACCATGCGATCGCTGGTGAGCGAGATCTTCGGGAACCGCCGTGCGAACTCGGGCGCGAGCCACCACGACGTCGTCGCGGATCGCCCGTCGAGGACGCCCGACGCGGCGAGCACGAACGTGGCGGAGCACGACGCCGCGACCATCACCCCCTTGCCGGCGACCTTCGCGAGCAGCTCGGCGGCGCGGCGGACATCCTCCCGACCGAGGAGCTGCTCGATGGTTCGCGCGCTCGCCGAGAAGATGCCCGGCACGAGGACGACATCGCCCTTGCGGAGGTCGCGAACGCTGAATGCTCCGTCCACCGCGACCTTCCGCCCGGCTGCCGAACGCACCGGCTCGCCGTCGAGTGACACCACTCGCTGGAGCAGCGTTTTCCCGCCGCGAGGCATCGGAGAGCGCCCGGAGCTGCTGAGGTGTGCCGCGGTACCGACGACGTCGAGCGCCACACCCAGCGAGCTGTCGGCGAAGCCTTCGAGGATCAGGTGTACGAACATCTGACCAGAATAGACCGAATATTGTCGATCCCGCCGGTGGCAAATCCGGCCTCGGGTTGCGATGTTGAAGCTGCACCGGGCATCGCGCCCGAACCATCGCCTCTGCGTGACTTCCACACGCAAGGAGGAAAACAATGAAGCTCCAGAACTCGGTCGCGCTCGTCACGGGCGCCAATCGCGGCCTCGGCCTTGCCCTCGCAACGGCGCTGCTCGAGCGCGGCGCCAGCAAGGTCTACGCGGCGGCTCGCACCCCTGCTCCGAGCAGCGACGCTCGTATCGTGCCGGTGGCCCTCGACGTCACGAAGCTGGACACCGTGGCGACCGCGGCTCGTCAGCTCGGCGACGTCACGCTCCTCGTGAACAACGCGGGCATCATCCGAGGGCGGGGAATCCTGGCCGGCGGAGCCCTCGCAAGCGCCCGCGAGGAGATCGAGACGAACTACATCGGGCCGCTGGCGATGAGCGAAGCCTTCGCTCCCATTCTGGCGAAGAACGGCGGCGGCGCGATCCTCAACATCCTGTCGGTGCTCAGCTGGGTGGCGCCGGCCAGTACGGCGACCTACAGCGCTTCCAAAGCGGCAGCTTGGGCGCTGACGAATGCGCTGCGCGCCGAGCTTGGCCCTCACGGCACGCAGGTGACTGCCTTGCACGTCGGGTACATCGATACCGACATGGCGCGTGGGCTCACCGCGCCGAAGGTCCGCCCCGAGGAGGTCGCACGACGCGCGCTCGACGGCGTGGAGGCTGGTGCCGACGAGATCCTGGTCGACGACCTCAGCAAGATCGTGAAAGCCGGACTGTCGCAGGGGCTCTATCTGCGCCCTCCGCCGGCGCCTACGGAATGAAGCTCCTCGGCCTGGTCGCAATCGAACGCGAGCCACTCGGAACGAAGCTCAACGCCACGTGGAGGAGGAACGAATCATGACGAAGGTCGGGCAAGCGAACGCTGCGAATCTGGCAGTCGAAGCATCCAACGAGGTGAAGTACGTTTATCGACGGTTCGGAAGGACCGGCGGCTCGGCGCCCCCGCTGGTGTGCTTCGTTCATTATCGAGCCAACCTCGACAACTGGGATCCCGCGCTCGTGGACGCGCTCGCCGAGCAGCGCGAAGTGATCCTGGTCGACAACGTCGGTGTCGGCGGCTCGAGCGGCAAGACGCCTGACACGGTCACGGAGATGGCCCATGGAGCCATCGCCTTCGTCGATGCGCTCGCGCTGCCGCGCATCGACCTTCTGGGCTTCTCGCTCGGTGGCTTCGTGGCGCAGGAGCTCGTGTTGATGCGACCGCATCAGGTGCGGCGCCTGGTCCTCGCGGGGACGGGGCCTCAGGGTGGCGAGGGCATGCACATGTACGTGCCCGAGGTGCTCGAGGTTGCGCTGCGCGAGAAGATCGACGCCGACGCGATCCTCACCATCTTCTTCGAGAAGTCCGAGTCGAGTCGCGCCAAAGGGCGGGAGTTCATCCAACGTCTCCGCCTGCGTCAGATCGACAGAGATCTCCCCGTCACCAGAGACACGGTCAACGCGCATCTGACCGCGATCTCGACGTGGGGAATCCCGGACGCGTCGAAGCTCTCTCGCCTCGCCGCGATCAAACAGCCGACGTTGGTCGCCAATGGAGACAACGACATCATGGTGCCGACGGCGAACAGCTCTTTGCTGGCCAGGCACATTCCGAACGCGCAGCTGCGCATCTACCCGGACGCGGGGCACGCCTTCTTGTTCCAGTACGCGGAGGAGTTCGCGGCCGACGTGAATCGGTTCCTCGGTCGATAGCCCAGCCACAGCAGACGAGAGCGCGACGTCACCCACTCCCGAAGGAGCGAACATGAGTGAGCAGAGTACTGTCGAGGTGGACAAGTCGAACCCGAAGATCGCCATCGTCACCTTCGCCAACGCGCCGGCGAACGTGATCGTGCCGGAGACGGTGGCACGCCTTCACGAGATCGTGATGGATCTGTCGGCCGACGAACGACTCCAGGTCGTCATTTTCACGAGCGGCACCGAAGGCTTCTTCTTCAATCACTTCGATCTTCGACGAGCTGCCGAGTTCCCGTTCACGCAAGGTCCGAACGTGATGCCGACGTGGGTCGACCTGGTGATCCGCCTCTCGAAGGCGCCCTTCGTGAGCATCGCAAAGATCCGTGGGCGAACGCGAGGAGGAGGCAACGAGCTCGCTCTGGCGTGCGACCTGCGTTACGCGAGTCGCGAGCTGGCCATGTTCGGGCAGCCGGAGGTCGGTACCGGCATCCTGCCGGGTGGTGGTGGCAGCGAGCGTCTGCCTCGCCTGATCGGGCGGGATCGCAGCCTCGAGGCGATCCTCGCCAGCCGAGACTACGACGCCGAGCTCGCCGAGCGCTACGGCTGGGTCACTCGATGTCTGCCGGACGCCGATCTCGACACGTTCGTGGACGAGCTCGCAGCCCGCATCGCTTCGTTCGACAGGGCGGTCGTGGCCGCCGCGAAAGCCCAAATCAACCGTGCGTCGTTGCCTCCGGACGCGGACTTCAACGCTGCGTACGAGGAGTACACGAAGTCATTGGCAGCACCTGCATTTCAGGCCGGCTTCGCACGGCTCGGCGGCCACTTCGCGAGGAAGGGGCTCGACGTGGAGCTTCGGCTCGGTGAGTACCTCGGCCTCCGCGACGAGCATCCTTGAGCCGAGGTCCATTCACGGCGCCGCTCTCGAACCAGATTTCCGAAAGGCAAAAATGAGCAACAAAGAACTCGTCACGTCGGCCATGACCGCACTGTTCATCAACAGGGACCTGACTGCGCTCGACCGGTATTGGGATCCCGGATACATCCAGCACAACCCGCGCATGCCGAACGGGACGGACTTCTTCCGCAAGATGATCCCGAGCCTGAAGCCCGACTTCCGCTATGAAGCCGGCCTGGTCATCGAAGACGGCGACTTCGTGATGGTTCATGGCCGCTACGTTGGTTGGGGCGACAAAACCATGATCGCCGTCGACATCTTCAAGGTCGTGAACGGGCGCCTCGCGGAACATTGGGACGTCATTCAGGAGGAAGTGTCCGCCGACAAGACGACCTCCGGAAATACGATGTTCCCGATCGAGTAGCTGGGGGGCGCGCGGTGCCGGCCGCGCACGTGAGCCTCGAGCTTTGTGTGCGTGGCCATGACGGCGTTTCAGGTGCTCGCGGTGTGGCGCCCCTCGGCGCGACGTCCGGCGTTCTGCGCGAGGCACCCGGCCACACGTCGAGGTGACGCTTGAGCGCGAGCACGAAGGCGCTGGTCCGCAAGGGCAGGTAGCGGCTTCGGGGGTAGACGGCGAACATCTGTTCGGGCGTGGGGCAGAACCCGTCGAGCACCGGCCGCAGCGTGCCATCGGCGATCGCGGGCGTGCCGAGGTAGTCCGGCAGACGCGCGATCCCGCGGCCGGCGACGGCGAGGTCGCGCAGCAGGAGCCAACTGTTCGCGGTCGCGCTCCGGTGCACGATCGACTGCCGCGACGAGCCTCGCGTGAAGCTCCACGTCGTCGAGGCTTGCCGCGTGCCCATCACGAGGCACGCGTGCTTGGCGAGCTCGCGCGGATGCGCGGGTGCGCCGCGCTCCGTCAGGTAGCGCGGGCTCGCGAGGAGCCAGTACTCCATCGGCGCGCCCACCTTGCGCGCGACGAGCGACGAGCTCGCGGGCGGATCGAGCTGGAGCGCCACGTCGAAGCCGTCGCGCAGCGGATCGACGCGAGCGCTGGTCAGCTCGACGGCGACGGCAACGAGCTCCTTCAGTTCATCGCGACGGAGCTGCACAAGGGCTTCGCTCCGTTCACGGTCGTGCCGAGCGTCGGCGAAGACAGCAAACGCTGGGCGACGAACCGGCTCACGTCGCGCGTCGCCTTCCTGCAGGCGCCCCTCGGCTCGAACCGCTACCTGAACGGTGACGCGTTCGCCATCGCCGACGCCTATTTCGCGTTGCGGATCTTCGGCAAGGTCGTGAAGAGCGAGCTCGAAGCGCCGTTGCGCGACGACATGGGCCGGCTCACGGAGCGCCCCTCCGTGCGCTCCGCGCTCGAAGCCGAAGGCGTGACCGCCTGATCGCGAAGACACCATCCCCACCTCGCGCAGACGAGCCCGCGTGTCAGGGCCAGCGCGTCGAGCGCCCCGCGCAGCGACCTTCCACCGCTGCCGAACCGACCGACCCAAGGGCGGAGAAAAGATCGACACCATCGCCACGGGGCAAAACCCCTTCGACATCGCCGCCGACGCCGGCGCCGTTTACGTCACCATGCAGGGGGACGGCAACATCGTCCGGATCGTCAAGCAATAGGCCGCCGAGGAATGAGCGTGCTCGAGCGGGATGTTGGGCGGGCGCTCGGCGCACGTTGCTCGACGACGTCGATCTCTTCGCTCTCGTCGTACGCGCTGCGGCGCCTCAGTCCGCCGCCAGGTGCACATGGCCGGCCATGTACACCCGTCGATGCTCCCGCGGGCTCACGCCGTAAGCGCGCGCGAACGCCCTCGCAAACGCCGCTTCGCTGTCGTAACCGACCCGCGCCCCGATGACCTTCACCGGCAGCGCCGTTCCCGACAGCAGCGCCGCCGCGCGTTCCAGCCGCAGCCGGCGCACGTAGCTGCCCAGCGGCTCGCCAAGCACGGCCGTGGTCCGCGCCGCGAACGCCGAGCGCGACAGGCCGACCCGCCGCGCCAGCTCCCCGAGCTCCCAGCTCTCCTCCGGCGAGGCCCGTACCTCGGCCAGCGCGGCCGCGATGGGCTCGTCCCGCAGCGCCTCGCCGCTGGACACCGATGACCCCAGCGTGCGCAGCGCGCGCGCGAAGAGGGTGTGCCCGAACGTTTCCAGAATGCCGTCGCGCAGCGCGGGAGAGAGATCGGGCGCCTCGGCCAGAAGCCGCAGGGTCTCGGCCAGCCATCGGGGAAGGCCGGGCATCGAGCCCTCCAGATGCACGAACGAAGGCAGGAGCGACAGCCACGGCGCGCCCGCCGCGTCGAACTGCAAATCCACCACGATCAGGCGGGTCTCGGGGCTCGCTTCCGTACGCAGCGCGTTCGCGCCCGCCGGCCGCAGGGCCTTGCAATAGGCGTCGGAGAGGCCCAGGTCGGTGCCCGGTCGATCTCGGATCGAGTGCGCGTCACCGCGCGGCAGGAACAGCATCTCCCCTTGCCGCAGTGGAAAGGCGTGCTCTTTCACGCCCACCCAACCTCCCCGCGCAGCGCCGCGTAGACACGCGCCTTGCTCTGCAGAGGCAGGCGCTTTCCCCACCGCTCGCCCAGGTCGGCCTGCACGACCTCGCTGCCGTGTAAACGCAGCGTCCGCGCCAGCTCGTCGAGATCCGCTGCCATGACCCTCACGCTAGCGCCCAGCACCTTGCCGGTCACGCGTGGACGCGCGGGCGGGTGATCCGGACGCGCGGCAAAGTCCGCGTCGCTACGGTTCGGGCATCTCCTCGACACGGAAAGAGGTTCCCATGACGACCAACGCACAGCGAAACGCCGCGCAGGCGCTCGACGAGCACCTCGCGCTCATCGGCAAGGATATGGACCGCTGGCTTTCGCTCTTCGCCGACGACGCGGTGGTGGAGTTCCCCTATGCCATGCCCGGGATGAAGGCCCGGCTCGAGGGCAAGGCCGCCATCGACACCTATTTCCGCCCCGCTCCGCAGAGCTTTCTCGGCCTCGCGTTCCACGACCTGCGCCGCTACCTCACGTCCGATCCCGACGTCGTGCTGGCCGAGGTGCACGGCACGGCCACCATCGCGGCCACGGGCAAGCACTATGAGCAGGATTACGTGATGGTGCTGCGTACGCAGGCGGGCAAGATCGTCCACTACCGCGAGTACTGGAACGTCGGGCCGGCGCTGCGGGCCTTCGAGGGCGCGCAGAGCCTCACGCCGGCGGGAGCTGTGCCGTGAGTGGCCGCGTCCTGATCACGGGCGGAACTGGCAACACCGGCCGTCGCATTGCCGCGCGCCTGTCGGAGCTCAGCGTGGCCTCGCGCACCGCGAGCCGCGCGGCCCCCTCGCCCGAGCACGGAGGCGCGCACGTGCGCTTCGACTGGGCTGACACCTCGACGCACGAGCCTGCGCTCGCCGGCGTGGATCGCGTTTACCTGGTCGCGCCCGCGATGGTGGAGGATCCCGCGCCGCTCATGCTGCCGTTCCTGGAGCGCGCGCTGGCGAGCGGCGCGCAGCGCATGGTGCTCCTCAGCTCTTCGGCCATTCCCGAGGGCGCGCCCGGCCTGGGCACGGTGGAGCGCTTCCTGCGCGAGCGCGCGCCCGGGTGGACGATCCTGAAGCCCTCGTGGTTCATGAACAACTTCGTCGACGCGCGGCACCCGCACGGAGCGAGCCTCATGGGCGACGGAGTGGTGGTGACCTCGACGGGCTCGGGGCGGGTGGGCTTCGTGGATGCAGAGGACATCGCGGAGGTCGCGGTGCGCGCGCTCGCGGACGAGACGCCGCACGACACGGCCCATGTGATCACCGGGCCGGAGGCACTCGGTTACGCGGACGTGGCGGCGATCCTCGCGCGCGTCACCGGTAGGTCCATGCGGCACGTGCCAGTGGACGACGTCGAGGCTCGGCGCCGGATGGAAACGGCGGGCCTGCCCAAGCGCTACGCAGAGCTTCTGGTCGGGCTCGACGCCGCCATCCGCGAGGGCGCCGAGGATCGCGTGACCGACACCGTTCTGCGCATCACCGGGCGAGCGCCGCGCAGCTTCGAAGCGTTCGCCCGCGATCACGCCCAAGTGTTCCGTCGGGCGTGACCTGCGCCCGAGCACGCGGAACAGGTCGCGCAGCGCATCGCCGAGGCAGCCATCGAGGTACGCGTCGACGTCCTGGTGTCGAGGATCGCCGCCGCTTGGGACGGGTGTCCTCGAGCACTAAATCAGCGAGCGTTTGACCGCTGATTTAGATGGCCGCGAGCTGGCGCTCCACGCTCTTGGGATCGCGCGACCACACGGCAAACACCTCGCGCGACGTGGGATCGGGGAGGATGTCCTCGTCGCCGCGCGCGACGCCCTCGAGGATGGCTCGCGCGACGGCCTCGGGCGAGGTCTTGGGGAGCTGGATGTTCTTCGCCATCTCCGTGTCGACGGGCCCGGGGAAGACGCCGTGCACCCGGATCCCCCGCTTCGCGAGCTCACCGCGCAGCGCCTGCGTCAGCGACATGGCGGCTGCCTTGGAGGCGGAGTACCCGCCAACGGCCGGCATGCTGGCCAGCGAGACCACCGACAGCACGTTGACGACGGCTCCGCCGCCGGCGCGCTCCAACGCCGGCAGGAGCGCCCGCGTGAGGGCGAGCGTCCCGAAGACGTTGGTGGTGAAGTCCTCCTGGATGCGCGAAAGCGGGCTCGTCAGCACGCTCTGCGAGGCTTGAACGCCGGCATTGTTCACGAGGAGGGTGACGTCCTGCACCTCGGCGGCGACGCGGGCGATGGCGTGAGGGTCGTTCACGTCGAGCGCCAGCGGGACGACCACCCCGCCTGCCGTGTCGACCTGCTCGGGGCGACGGGCCGTCGCATAGATGCGCTTTGCGCCCGCATCGCGGAGGGCGAGGACGAGAGCGCGACCGATGCCTCGGTTGGCGCCGGTGACGAGAGCTACGGTGTTGTCGATCTTCATGGGATCTCCTCGTTGTCGAGAGAGGTTGAACGCCCCCGGACTCTGCATCTCGGCACGGCGCCTCGGTAGGCTGTGGGCACGCAAGGCATCCTTGCGTGCCGCGAGAGGATCCCCAAGAGTGCCGGCCACGATGGATCTGCTCGCGCAAATGGCGACGTTCGTCCGCGTGGTGGAGTCCGGCAGCCTCTCCGCGGCAGCGCGGGAGCAGCGCATCTCGCTCGCCGCGGTGAGCCGTCAGATCGGCGCGCTCGAGCGGGAGCTCGGGGCCACGCTCGTCCTCCGCTCCTCGCGCCGGCTCTCGGTCACGGACGCCGGGCGCCGGTGGTACGAGCGCGCGATCGGCATCCTGCACGAGGTGGACGACGCCAAGGCGTCGGTGCGCGAAGGGGCCGAGGTCCACGGGACGCTGGTGGTGAGCGCCTCCGTGACCACGGCGAGCATGCTGCTCGCGCCGCGCCTGCCCACCCTGTTGCGGCGGCATCCCCGGCTCTTGATCGACCTCCGCATCGAAGACCGCCTCATCGATCTCGTCGGCGACGGTGTCGACCTGGCCATCCGTGGCGGCTCTCCCCCGCCGGACAGCACCGCCGTCGTGGCTCAGCCGCTCTTTCGCTTCCACCGGCTCGTCGTGGCCTCGCCGGCTTACCTGCGGGAGCGCGGCATCCCACACGACCCGAGTGACCTCGTCCGCCACGACTGCCTCATCGTGGCTCCCGGGGGCGGCGTGCCTCTCCAGTGGGTCCTCGTGCGCGGCGCCGAGGAGCGCGCCGTGGAGGTGCGCGGCCCCCTGCGCACCACCACGCCCTTGGTGCTCCGCGATCTCGCCCGTGGAGGTGCAGGCGTCGCAATGCTCCCCTCATGGCTTGTCGCCGCAGACTGCGAGAGCGGCCTCCTGCAGCGGGTGCTCCCAGAGTGGGAGTCGCCGCCGACAGCGCTGTGGGCGATGTACAGCGCCCGGTTGCGCGGCTCGCCCCGCATCCGCGCCTTCCTCGACGGCATGGGCCCGTTGGAGGCTCCAACGATGCCGGCCTCGGCCAAGCGCAGCCCGAAGGGTGCCCCCGCGCGAGCACGTCCACGTCGCCACCAAGACTAAGCGGCGCGCTCGCCGTCGGGAGCATCCGCGGTAAGCGTGCTCGCGGGGACCTCGATCACCGATGTCGCGACAGCTCCCCATCGCGGCGTGTGAAGACCTGCGCGCAGCCTGAAGGATGCCATCAGGACAACGAGGGGGCGGCGCAGCGGATGGTGCGCCGGCCTCCTCCCGTGCGTGACCTCGATGTGCCGACGATAGCAATCGTGTCGCCTCTGGCAACGTACACGGCTCCACCACGGTTGTTCCAAGACGCCAAGGGAGTCGCATGAACATCGATGGTCCGCTCGTCCCATGGCTCGCACGACGACGGCGCCGAAGTCCTTCTCTCGCACTCGATTCGTCAGTCCCAATGACCGTTCACGCTTCTCGAACAACAGGCGTACACCGCGCGGCACGGCGTGGGAGTGTCCTAGTTGTTCGAGAGCCACGCTCGCTGGTTTAGGCTCGTGTCGATATCCGGATTCCGTCGTCTGCTGCAATGAGGCGAGATACCGCTTGACGCCCCGCCCCCGTTTGCGTCGGCTGCGCACACGGAGCCCGTGTGTCCTCGGGGTCTCGGGCCTCGCTCGAAAGGGAGAAGAATCATGTTCATGAGACGGTTTGCGTGTCTCGGCGCGCTCGCGCTCGCCGCAGGAGCGCCGGTTTTCGAGACGGGTTGTTCGAACGCCGCCGAAGGCGATGGGGACACGGGGGTGGCGCAAATCGCCATCAGCCAAGTCCCCACCGACGGTAGCGTGGGCTGCATCGCGGTGACGGCCACCGGCAGCCACACAGTGACGCAGTCGATCGATGTGGTGCCCGGCCAGAGCACGGTGCTCGACATGCACGGCCTGCCCGTGGGCACAGTGAGCTTTCTCGGCAATGCCTATCAGGGGACGTGCGCCGCGGTGCTGCCTGCGAGCTCGCCCACGTGGAACAGCGACGCCGTGCTCGCGTCGGTGAACAACGTGCAGCCGGTGGTGGTGCAATTGACGATGCACCGGAATGGCAAGGCCGACGTCGACGTCGACTGGGACGACGAGCCCTCTTGCCGCGCGGACGGCGCGCCGTGCCTCTCCGCCGCGGAGTGCTGCTCGCAGTCGTGCGTGGCGGGAGCCTGCCAGTCGGGCCCGCCGGCATCCTGTACGGACGCCGTCAAGAACGGCGCGGAGACAGACGTCGACTGCGGCGGTCCATGCGTCCCCTGCCAATCGGGCGAAGCGTGCTTGGCCGGCGCCGACTGCCAGTCCGGCATCTGCACCAACGGCGTCTGCGCGCAGGCGCAATGTCAGACCCCCTTCGACTGCCCCGGCCTCGACACCGACTGCCAGGCTCGCGCGTGCACGGCAGGCTCCTGCGGAGTCGTCTTCGCCCCCGTAGGCACGCCGTTGACCGCGCAAGCTGCCGGCGACTGCAAACGAGCTGTGTGCGACGGCATCGGCAACGTCATCGTCGTCAATGACGACATCGACCTGCCGGCCGAGGACGGCAACCAGTGCACGATGGACGTGTGCAGCAACGGCGTCCCGGCTCACGTCCCCGCCCCCGCCGGCACCGTGTGCAACCAGAGCGGCGGCTCGATGTGTGACGGCGGCGGCATCTGCATCTCCTCCTGCACCGATGGGATCCAGAACGGCACCGAGACCGACGTCGACTGCGGCGGCGGCACCTGCCCGGCCTGCGCCGGCGGCCAGACGTGCGCGGCGAGCTCCGACTGCGCGAACGGCGCCTGCGATCCCACGTCGAACGTGTGCTCGATCCCGGGCGGCGCTCTCTCCGTTGGCCAGGCCCACACGTGCGCGGTGGTCGGCGGCGGCGCCCAATGCTGGGGGCGCAACGCCGACGGCCGGCTCGGGACCGGCGACACGGCAGACAGCTTCGTGCCGGTCCACGTCGTGGGTCTCGAAAGCGGTGTACAGGCTGTCTCCGCGGGCTTCTATCACTCGTGCGCGGTGGTCAATGGCAGCGCTCAATGCTGGGGCTACAACGGCGGCCTGCTCGGGACCGGCGACACGGCCGACAGCACCGTGCCCAGAGGGGTCGTGGGCCTCGGAAGCGGCGTGCAGGCGATCGCCGCGAGCTACGATCACACGTGCGCGGTGGTCAGCGGCGGGGCCCGATGCTGGGGCGACAACGGCCTGGGCCAGCTCGGGACCGGCGACACCGCCGGCAGCACCGTGCCCAGAGGGGTCGTGGGCCTCGGAAGCGGCGTGCAGGCGATCGTCATGGGCGCCCACCACACCTGCGCTCTGGTGAACGGCGGCGTCCGGTGCTGGGGTACAACGACGTCGGTCAGCTCGGCAATGGCTCCACGACCGAGAGCCACGTGCCCGCCCAGGTCCAGGGCCTCACGACCGGCGTGCAGGCCATCGCTGGGGGCTATTATCACGCCTGCGCGCTCGTCAACGGCGGCGTCCAGTGCTGGGGAAGCAACGGCAGTGGCCAGCTCGGCGACGGTTCCACGACCGAGAGCCACGTGCCCGTCCAGGTCCAGGGTCTCACGAGCGGCGTGCAGGCCATCGCCGCCGTCGGCTATCACACGTGCGCGCTGGTCAACGGCGGCATCCAGTGCTGGGGGTCCAACGGCTTGGGCCAGCTCGGCGACGGCTCCACAACCGACCGCCACGCGCCCACGCAGGTCCTGGGCCTCACCAGCGGTGTGACGACCATCGCCCCGGGCATGAACCACACCTGTGCGTGGGTGAACGGCGGCGTCCAGTGCTGGGGCTACAACGCCAACGGCCAGCTCGGCAACGACTCCACGAACGACAGCCCCACGCCCGTCGCGGTCAGCACCTGGGCGCCCTGACAGGCACTCTTTCGACGCCCCACCTTGCTCGAGAGCGGCGTGCCCAGCATCGAGCAGACGGCGGCCGATCGAGTGAACAACGCACACCGTAACCGTTCGCGGACGACTCGCCAGAACGCGATATTGGCCATCCGATCGCGCTCGGAGGTCAGCGTCATGCCGTCGAGCGACAGCCCACGCACCATCGCAACGCGTTGCCGATCTTGGTCGCAGTCGGGATCGCGTTCCTCGCCGCGACGCATGTGGCCTTCCCGTCGAGCAAATGCCGCCGTCGAGGGTGGCGCGCTCGTCTCCAAGTGATCGACCGGAGCCGGCAACGCGAGTGCCTCACGCGCCCGGTGCGATCACGCCAACGTTCGTGCGCATCGGGATGCCGTGCGCTGCTCCCACGCAAAGCGGTTAGCTCGGGCCGCGCCCATCGCCTAGACTACCTTGGGGGGATACGTTGAGCACAGGGGGTCGCCGCGGCGACGAGCGGCCAGACGCTCGGACCGAAATCGATGCTGGATCCGGCCGCCCGTCCGACGGCAACAGCCAGGCGATGTGGACGACCTCGCCGGACGGCAGGATTGTCGAGGACTCGCCTTCGTGGCGCGCGTTCACCGGACAGAGCCACGAGCAGATGAAGGGCAATGGTTGGCTCGACGCGCTTCACCCGGACGACCGTGCCCGAGCAGCCGAGGTCTGGAGGGTAGCGGTCGCGAGCCGGAGCCAATACGAGGTCGAGTACCGCGTGCGTCGCCACGACGGCGTGTACCGCGACACGGTCGCGCGCGGCATGCCGGTCCTGGACGACAGCGGGACGGTGGTCAAGTGGGTCGGCCTCAACGTCGACATCACCGACCAGAAGCGCGCGGCGCGCGAGTCCGAGACGTACCGCGCGCTCGTGGAGCTATCGCCCGACGGGATCTTCATCCACAGCGAGGGGCGGGTGGTGTTCGCGAACGAGACCCTCGCTGCCATGCTCGGACGTCCGCTCTCTTCCCTGATCGGCCTGTCCCACTTCAGCCTCTTCGCCCCCTCCTGCCACGCGCTCATCCGCGAGCGGATCGCGATGATCGCGAAGTCCGGCAGCGTGCCGAGGGTCGTGGAGAAGATGGTCCGCGCCGACGGCTCGCAGATCGATGTCGAGGTGGCCGCGCGGATGATGCGATACGAGGGAAGTGACGCCGTGATCGTGGTTGCGCGCGACGTCTCCGAGCAGAAGCGCCTCGAAGCACAGCAGGCAGAGGCCCTCTGCGCGCTCGCGGAGAACCGGGCGCGGCTCGAGGCCATCGTCGAGCACGCGCCGGCCGTCATCTACCTCAAGGATCTCGAGGGACGCATGCAGCTCGTGAACCGAGCGTACGAGCAGGTCTGCGGCATCCCACGCGAGCACGTGCTCGGCCGGACCGACGAAGAGATCTTCCCCGAGCCGTTCGCGTCCCGGGTGCGCGAGAGCGACCGGCGCGTGATCCAGGGCGGGCAACGCGTCGATGTCGAGGAGATCTCTGGATTCGAGGGGGCCGAAGCGCGGCCGTACAGCACCATCAAGTTCCCGATCTTCGACGCGTCGATGCAGATGCTCGGCACGGGCGGCATCTCGATCGACATGACGGAGCACCAGAACCTGCTCAAGATCGCCGAGCAGGCCAACCGCGCCAAGGACGAGTTCCTCGCCAGCGTCAGCCACGAGCTGCGCACGCCGCTCAACGCGATCCTCGGTTGGGCCCGGCTGCTCCGGGGCGGCGCGCTCTCGCCGGCGAAGCAGGCGCGCGCGATCGAGACCATCGAGCGCAACGCGGTGACCCAGACCCGGCTCATCGAGGACGTGTTCGACATCAGCCGCATCATCACGGGCAAGCTCCGCCTCAGCGTCGCGCCGGTCGACCTCACACGGCTCGTCGACAGCGCGCTGGAAGCGGTGCAGACCGCCGCAGACGCCAAGGGCGTCGCGCTCTCGGCGGCGCTCGGCGCGCGCGCGGTGGTCGTCGGGGACGAAGACCGGCTGCTGCAGCTCGTGTTCAACCTGCTCACGAACGCGATCAAGTTCACGGCGCAGGGGGGTCGCGTCGAGGTCCGCGTCGCGCACGAAGGGCCGTGTGCGCAGATCGTCGTCGCGGACACGGGACGAGGGATCCGGCCTGATTTCCTCCCCCACGTGTTCGAGCGCTTTCGGCAGGCGGACAGCAGCACCACGCGCGTCCACGGCGGCCTCGGCCTCGGCCTCGCCATCGTGAAGCACATCGTCGAGCTTCACGGCGGCACCGTGCGCGCCGCGAGCGAGGGCGAGGGCCGCGGCGCGACGTTCACCGTGACAATCCCGACGGCGCCGCACGCCCCACCGCCACCCGACGCGGCGTCTCCGCCCGCGCCTCCCACGCCCGTCCGCCCACCGCTCGACGGGCTGCGCGTCCTGGTGGTGGATGACGAGGAAGACACCCGCATCCTCCTGCGCTCGGTGCTCGACGAGTGCCGCGCCGACGTCACGACGGTCGGCGCCGCAGCCGAGGCGCTCGACATGCTCCGTCACGCGCGCTTCGACGTGCTCGTGAGCGACATCGGGATGCCCGGAGTGGATGGCTACGCGTTGATTCGCGAGATCCAGCGCCTCCCCGCAGCCGAAGGCGGGCGGATCCCCGCGCTGGCCCTGACCGCGTACAGCCGCGAGGAAGACCGGACGAAGGCCCTCCGCGCCGGCTTCACGAGCTACGCGTCGAAGCCGATCGAGCCCGTGCAGCTCCAGGCGCTCGTGGCGCGGTTGGCGGGAAGGATCGGTAAGCTCGGCGCCCCCTGGTAGTGCCTTGCGAGCGTGGGAGTGGGTCGACATCGTGGGAACGTCCGCGCGGGGATGAACCGACGGCGCCCCAGTCGGTCCATCCTTGGATCGTCGTCAGGATTCGACGGGCATCGTGTCCGAGGAATACCTTGCTGAAAGGAAGGCACATGCCGACTCGACAGAGGCCTCGTGTGCGCGGATCACGATGCCTTCATGCGAGCTCAGGATATCCCCGGCTTGGTACCGCGTCGCATTGCGGGGATCCCTCGGCCATGAGCACAAGCACCGTTGTCGCATGGCTCCAGGCGCTCATGATGTGGGCGGCGCCTCCCGATCGATTCGCAGCCGCCCAGAGCTATCCGGGGTGGGAGGAGACCGCCGAAGCGCGCTCGGCGCGCTACCGGAGCATCGCCGAGGATCTGCAGGCCGTCGCTTACGATCCCGCGGAGCGCCCGCTGTTCGCGGGGAAGCGCGGCCGCGCGCGCACCGCCGCCCTCCTCCTCGCGCTCGCCCTCAAGGAGAGCGGGCTCGCGCCCGACACCGACCGCGGCCCCTGCTACCGCGGCCGCGATGGTCGGAACGCGCGCTGCGACAGCGGGCGGAGCGCGTGCATGCTCCAGATCCGCGTGGGCAAAGGCACGACGCCGGAGGGCTGGACCAAGGAAGATCTCTTCGCCGATCGCCGCAAATGCTTCCGCGCCGGGCTTCACTTGGCGCGGCGCTCGGTCGGCGCGTGCAGCCAAGATGGGCCCGACTTCATCCTGAACGCTTACGCGTCCGGCGTCTGCGGCCTCGGTCATCAGCAGTCGCGCGAGCGGGTCGCGCTGGCGGAGCGGCTCTTCGTGCGCCAGCCCGTGCCGGCGGACGACGCGCTCACGAAGGAAGGCCTCGATGCCTCCAGCAAGGGCGCGCCCTGAGCTGCTGCGTGCGCCTACCCTTCGCGCGACGAGGCCCCCTCGACGCCGCGCGCTTCCCGATCGTCGTGCGTTTACCCTCCAACGACGCGGACCTCTGCCGCGCGTGAGGCGCTGGGCATCCAATCGTCGGTCGGCAAGTCCTGTCGAGTGCTTGAAGCGTCTCGTCACATACGATTGAAGATGAGGTTGAGGACAATGCCGTGCTTCATCTCGAACTCGCGCCAAAGCCTCCACCGTTCGCGACCCAACCTCACCCGATCCCGCAAGCATTCGCCCAGCTCCTCCGTTCGCCGTGATTCGTATCAGCGGGCTCCGCCGCGCCGAGATCGTCGCGCTCGCGCGGCGTGAGCCGCACGGCGGAATGCGCTTCGACCCCGGCAACGAGCGAGAGCGAAGATACCCCATCTGGCCGGGACAGCCCTTTCCCGACGGCCGTTCGTGATTATCCTGCGCACGCTGGGTGGAGCACCGATGGCCGCGCGGCGCGTTCGTTCCAAGCGCGCGAGCCGGCCCGCGAAGAGCCCGCGACGTGAGGGATTCCGCACTCGGTCGTCCGCCCGTCTCGGCTCATGAAGAAGGAAAACAAGCACCATCTTGGCGTTGAAACGCCGACTCCCCCGGTTCGATCCGAGACCGGGAAGCGGACGCTCACACGCGAGCAGGAGGCCGAGCTCGGCCGCCGTGTGGAAGAGGGCGAGCGGCTCATCCTGCGCGCACTCGCCCAATCGCCGATCGCACTCGGCGAGCTCGGCGCCATCGGGCGCGAGCTCGAGGCGGGCGACGTCTGCGTGTCGGACGTGCTGCGCAGCGCGGACCACGCCGACGACGAGGTGGCTCGCCGCCTTGCCGACGCGCTCGCGCTCGCCGGAGCGCTCGCGCGCGGACTCGCCGGAGCGCTCGCGCGCGGAGAGGATACGCAGGCGAAGCGCCGCCTGCTCGAAGAGCTCGAGCTCCTCCGCCTGCACCGCCGCACCCTCGATCGCGTCGCGGGGGCGCTCCGCGCGGCTCCACGAAACACGTCGACGCGCCGCCGCCTCGCCGCCGTCGAAAAGGGCCGCCGCTTCGCCGACGACGCCAAGGCCGAGCTCGTGAACGCGAACGTCGGCCTCGTCACGATGCTCGCGAAGCGCTTCGCCGGCCGCGGCCTCGCGCTCCACGATCTCGTGCAGGAGGGGAACCTCGGCTTGATGAAGGCCGTCGACAAATTCGATCACCACCGCGGCCTCCGCTTCGGCACGTACGCGATGTGGTGGGTGCGGCATCAGATCAACCGCGCGATCACCGATCAAGCCAAGACCATCCGCGTGCCCGCGCACCTCACGGCAACGCGGCAGCGCGTGCGCCGCCTCTCGCGCACGTTCGAAGCGACGCACGGCCGCGAGCCGACCGAGGCGGAGCTCGGCGAGCAGAGCGGCCTCGTGCCCGAGAAGGTGCGCGCCGCGCTCGCGCCGTCGCTCGAGCCGCTGAGCCTCGACACGCCCGCGCGCGAGGATCGCGACACGCGGCTCGGCGAGCTCATCCCCGATCGGAGCACGCTCGCGCCCGACGAGCAAATCGCAGAGATCCACATGCGCGCGCAGACCGTACGGCTGCTCGAGCACCTCACGCCGCGCGAGCAGGACGTGCTGCGCCGCCGCTTCGGGCTCGACGACGCGCCGGAGCAGACGCTGGCCGAGATCGGCGCGTCGCTCTCGGTCTCGCGCGAGCGCGTCCGCCAGATCGAGGCCGAGGCGCTGCGCAAGTTGAGGCAGCCGTCGCAGGCCGGAGAGCTCGACAGCTATCTCGCGGTCGGATGATCGGACGCGCGTCGCACCAGCTCGTGCTCAGGCAGCCTTGGGCAGCACCTGCTCTGCGAGCTCGCGCAGCTCGGGCGCCTCGTGATCCCAGCCGCGAAGCTTGATCGCTCCTCGGAGCCAGGCAGCGTGGCGCCGCTCGTCCTCGAAATTCCGCACCACGATGGCGCGCACATCCTCCGGCACCTTGGCGCGGAGCGCGGATGCGTAGGCCTGGTTGGTGAGCTCCTCGTTGCCCTGCATGACCAGGATCGCGCTCCGCTCCTCCTCGCTCGCCAGATCGGTATATCCGCGGATGATCTCGCCGCTCGGGTCGATCTGCGTGGGAGGCTCCCCACCTTGGGATCGAACCCACTCGGACAGCTCGCGCACGTGGCGCTCGTGATCCCCTCGGAAGCTCTCGAGCTGATCGCGGATCTCCTTCGTCGTGCAGGCCTCGAGGGCGATTCCGTAGGCGTCCACCGTCGCGAGATCGAGCAGAACCAGACCGATGATCGGTTCCATGGCGTTCTGTTTCCGGGTCATGGGCACCTCCGTCACCGTACGTGGCCCTCGGCCACGATCGCGCAAGCCGTCGATTGACCCGAGCTCGCCCCGCTCCTCGCCGGGCGAGCGCTCGCGGAGGCGCGGAGAGGACAGGTGCGTTCGTTCGGCCCCAACTGCGCTGTCTAGTCGTTGGTCGAAGAAGGCGAATGGACGTTCGCTCAACCCGCCTTCCCTTCTTTGGCATACTCCTTCCGAATGCCCTGCAAGAGATCCTCTGTCGTGAGCGGACGGCCGCCCTCCTTCAAAGCCTGAAGTGAGGCGTAGCGGATGACGTTCGTGATCGCGCCCCCCGCGAGCGCGTGCTCGCGCGCGATCTTCTCCAGGTCCACGGCGCCATCGAGCCTCGCCTTGGGCGACAACCCCTGTCGCCAGAGCTGCACGCGCTCCTCGGCGCGCGGCACCGGGAAGTAGATGATCGACTCGAACCTTCGCGCAAAAGCCTCATCGAGGTTGTCGCGCAGGTTGGAAGCCAGGATCGAGAGCCCGCCGAAGGTCTCGATGCGCTGCAAGAGGAAAGAGACCTGCTGGTTGGCGTAACGGTCGTGGGCGTCCCGCGTCTCACTGCGCTTGCCGAAGAGCGCGTCCGCCTCGTCGAAGAACAGGATCCAATTCCGGTGCTCGGCCTGGTCGAAGACGCGGCCGAGGTTCTTCTCCGTCTCCCCGATGTATTTCGATATCACCAAGGAGAGATCCACTTTGTAGACCTCACGGCCGGTGGACTTGCCGAGCAGACAGGCGGTCATCGTCTTGCCCGTGCCCGGCGGTCCATAGAACAGGGTGCGGTAGCCGGGGCGCAGCTTTCCGGCCATGCCCCAGTCGTCCATCAACGTCTCTCCGTGCTCGATCCAGGTCTGGATCTCTTCGAGGTGCTTACGGGTGCTCGGGTGCAAAACCACGTCCTCCCAGGCGAGGCGAGTCTCGATGCGTTGGGCGGGAAACCCGGGCCCGCAGCCCGGCCGACGCGGCTCGCCGAGGGTGAAGAGACAGAGCAGCTCCTCCGAGATCTGGAGGGGAGCCTTCATCGGCGTCACCTGGTCACTGCCCCCGAGCCTGAGGACATCGTGCTTGGCGAAGAGGTGCTCTGGATCCAGGAGGAGCTGCACCGAAAACCGAAGCGCCAAGTCGTCACCTCCAAGAATGAACGCCAGCGTCTCGGCCGTGGGCAGGACCTCGCCATCGGATCCGAGTTGGGCGCCGCCGAGCTCGGTGAGCCTCCGATCCACGGTGGTATCGCGGGCAAAGCAGACATCGAGGAGCTGAGGCCGCAGGTGCGGGACCAAGGCGAGCACCAGCGCGAGGCGCTCGACGAAGGAGAGCTCATGGCGCCGCACGAAGCCGGCATACTCCGAGCTCGACCCGCCGAGATCGGGCGGCGCGATGTCGAGCACGCTCGTCTCCATCGCTTCCTTGCCGAAATGAAGCTTCATCCGCGCCGCGAGGACGCTGCAAAACCACGTCAGCTCCCGCTCGAGATCGGCGGCGTTCTCCACGATCTTGTTCATCGTTGCCATACCCATCGAGCCGCGACGCTCCTCCTTGCTCCCAATCCGCGGCGCGAACGGTGGCACGACAGGACCCGGTCGCTGAATCCGAGGGACCTTAAAATGGCTTAAGTTGTGAGCGCGGATCATCGCCGATACTACGGATGTCGCGATCAGGCACCAACGGACGACTCGCCGTGTCGTCCGCTGGGCCTCGAAGCGTTGTTCCATCGTGGCGATCCGCTCGACGAAGCCTGACGTTCAGGCATCGCGCAGCGGATGCCCTCACCCGAGATCGGCAAGGATGAGAGCCAATGGGAGTGGGACGATATCAGGGCTCTAGGGGTCGAGAGCCGTGATCAGCGACATCCTCGTCGTGCTCAGGGACACGGTGAACGAGCACCTGACTGCAAGCTTGGGCTGGCGCGGCCCGGTGCCCGATCAGGGGCCGGTCGTCTTCCTCGACAGCGACAAGGCGGATGGCCTCGAGCTCAAGCTCGGTGCCGTCACGCTCCTCCTCGTCAACCTCGAGGAGGATCACACGCTGCGCCCGGCCGACCCGTTCCGTGTGGCGCTGCCGGACGGCACCACGCAACGCGTCCATCCGCCGATCCAGATGAACGCTTACGTCCTCTTCGCGGCCCGCTTCAAAGACTACGAGCAAGGCCTGCGGAGCATCTCGCTGATCCTACAGTTCTTCCAAAGCCACCGCGTCCTCGATCACGAGAGCACGCCGGCGCTGAGCAACAAGATCCAGAAGCTCACCATGGAGCTTTTGACACTCCCCCTCTCCGAGCTGAACCAGCTCTGGGGCGTGCTCCGGAGCTCTTATCAACCCTCGCTCGTCTACAAGGTTCGGATGGTCGTGTTCCAAGACGAGGACGGCGTCAGCGGACCCGAAGTGAGCGGCACGGCGCTGAGGATCAACCCGTGAAGCACGTCGCGATCATCGAGGTGCTCCTGAAGCACGCGTTCTACACCGACCTCCGGTGTCCGGACCTCTCGGTCGAGCCGAGCGACGCCACGGCGCGCCTGCTCCGCAATCATCGCTGTCTGTTGCGATCGACCCCTGAAGGCGTCCGGATCCTCTCCCCACTCGACCCCACGGGACAACCCTTCCTCCCGCTCCCGGGGGACACCGCGCTGCTCTTCTACATCCAGGTTCGAGGCAGCGAATTCGCCTCCATCACGGACCTCACTGGCATCCAGGGGAGCTCGGCGGTCTTCACGAACGCCGGCACGGGGGCGGACGGCGAGCTGCGTTTGGCCCCCGCCGACCCAGCCCGGCCGCGACTCCCCCAAGGCGTATTCGCTGCCATCGAGCTTCGCCCTGGGAGCGCGCCGCAGCCCGCCCGTTTCCAGCTCACCTTCGCCGCGAGGCAGGCGCGGTGGGCTTACTACTGCGTCACCGACTTGGGGCCGGCCGACGGCGAGCTCGCCGTGGTGGATGCGTCGCCCGCCGGCGTCACCGATGCGCTGCGCTTCAGCAGGGTGCCTGTCGATCCGAAGGACCCGATCCCGGCGCAGCTCGAACGTCGGTATCCCGGGACGCGCTGCGTGTGCTTCGTCTCCGACGAGCCCGTCGCCGCGCGCGCGGAGCCGAGGAAGGCCCTCGAGCTCCGGCTCGGCCCCGACCGCGTGGCGGGGCCTTTGCCCAATCCATCGATGCAGAGCGCCGCAAAGGAGGATCTCCTCTTTCAGATCATCAAGTATCGGACGCAACCCTTTCAAACTCAATGAGATCGAGGAACGATGTCTGCCTATATGACGCCTGGTGTCTACGTGGAAGAGGTATCGACTCTGCCACCCTCGGTGGCGGAGGTCTCCACTGCGATCCCCGCCTTCATCGGATATACCGAAAAGGGACCGAAGATCGCCCAAGTGAGCACGATGCTCGAATACGAGCAGCTCTTCGGTGGGCCCAAGCTCGCGGGCTTCACGGTCACCGTGGACGACAAGTCCCAGGTGACCAATGTGGCGCGGAACCCTGGTCCCGAGTTCTTGCTGTACTACGCGGTGAGTCACTACTTCAAGAACGGGGGCGGAAAGTGCTATGTCGTCTCCGCCGGAAACTACGCGTCGACGCCCGCCAAAGCGGACATCGCCGGCGGCCTCACCCGCCTCGAAAAGGAGGACGAGCCGACGCTGCTCGTCTTGACGGACGCCGTGAGCCTCGAGGCAGTGGACTACCACGAGCTGTGCGTGGCGGCCCTCGCCCAGTGCCACACCATGGGTGATCGCTTTGCGATCTTCGACGTCCGGAAGGACCCGGCGCCCGACGCCAAAGACACGGAGGCGTTCCGCATGGGGATCGGGACGGACTACCTGGCCTACGGCGCCGCCTACTATCCCTATCTCCAAACCTCCATGAGCTACGCCTACGCGGACGTGGACGTCACCATCAAGGGCGGGGCCAAGGACAGCACCCTCGAAGACATCAAGTCGAAGCAGACGGCGCTCTATCAGCAGGTCAAGGCCAGGCTCACGGGCGAGCGTGTCGTCCTCCCGCCGAGCGCGGCGATCGCAGGCATCTACGCCCGCGTCGACCGCGATCGCGGCGTGTGGAAGGCGCCCGCCAACGTCAGCGTCGCGGCGGTCATCGGGCCCGTGCTCAAGATTACCAACGAGACGCAGGACGGCCTCAACGTCGATCCGACGGCGGGCAAATCGATCAACGCCGTGCGCGCGTTCACCGGCAAGGGGACGCTCGTTTGGGGCGCGAGGACCCTGGCCGGCAACGACAACGAGTGGCGGTACGTCCCCGTCCGGCGGCTCTTCATCATGATCGAGGAGTCGGCCCGCAAAGCCACCTCCTTCGCGGTGTTCGAGCCCAACGACATGACGACCTGGCTGAAGGTCAAGGGGATGATCGAGAGCTTCCTCTACAGCCTTTGGGAGCGCGGCGCCCTCGCCGGCCCCTCCCCGGAGGCGGCCTATTTCGTCAACGTGGGTCTCGGCAAGACGATGACCACCCAGGACATCCTCGAGGGGCGGATGATCATCGAGATCGGGATCGCGGCCGTGCGGCCGGCCGAGTTCATCGTCCTTCGCTTCTCTCACAAGCTGCAGGAGGCCTAAACCATGGCACTGACCAAGAGCGAGATCATCGCCGCGTATCCCCTCCCGTCGTACAACTATCGAGTCGAGATCGCGGGCACTGCGGTGGGCTTCTCGGAGATCTCCGGGCTCAGCATCAAGCGCGACACGACGACCTACAAGGAGAGCCCCATCGACGGGGGAACGCCCGGTCCGGTGGTGATGAACATGCCCGCGCAGCGCACCGCGCCGACGCTGACGCTGAAGAAGGGCCTCATCAAGAAGACGAGCGTCGCCACGCTCTACGCTTGGATCAACGCGATCCAAATCAACCAGGTCGAGAAGAAGGACATCTATGTCCGCCTCTGCGACGAGAAGGGCGACGCGGTGATCAGTTGGAAGGTGCAAAACGCCTTCCCCACCAAGCTCGACGCGCCCACCTTCTCGGCCACGTCCAACGAGGCTGCCATCGAGAGCATGGAGCTCATGGCGGACTCGATCCTGATCGAAGAGGCATAGAGCGGCGCGATGGCCCAGTCGACGGACGCACAGCGGACGAGCTACCCGCTCGCTGCGTACAACTTCCGCGTGAATGTGGGCGAGACCTCGATGAGCTTCACCGAGGTCTCGGGCCTCGCGGCCGAGCGCGAACGCCTGACGTACGCGCACGGTCTGAGCTTCCAGGAAGGCCCCGTGATCATGACGTTCAACGCCAAGCGTTTCACGTCCATCACCTGCAAACGCGGCGTCGTCGTCGGGGCCGATCCGCTGTTCTTGTTCCGCTGGCTGGTGACGCGGGACAGCCGGCGCATGGAGGTGAGCCTCTGTGACGCGACGGGCGCGGCGGTGCTCGCCTGGCGAATCGCCGTCGCGGTCCCCGTCAGCCTCGAGGCGCCGACGTTCAGCGCCGCCACGAACGACGTCGTCGTCGACGCGCTCGACTTGCAGGTCAGAGAGGTCTCCGTTGTCCGGCTCTGACGTGCGCGACAACGGCGTTCCCCCTGGTCGAGATCCGGGGCTCTGTGCGGATCGGCCGCGCAGCGCCCCGGGTCTCGGGCCCGAGGGGTGGAGATCAGGATCATGAGCGATATGTTCGTGAACTTCCGCTTCGGCGTCTTCTTCTTCGCCGCCGGCGTGTTGCCAAACCCGCTCGACATCCGCTTCAAGAAGGTGAGCGGGCTCTCGTCGACCGTGAAGACGACGCCGCTCTCCGAAGGCGGACAGAACCTCTACACCCAGCCGCTGCCCACGGGGGTCGAGTACGGCAACCTGGTTTTGGAGCGAGGCATGGTGATGGGGTCACCGCTGCGCATCGAGCTCAACGTCGCCATGTCCCTCTTCAAATTCGCCCCCTCGAACGTCCTCGTGACGCTCTTCAACGAGAGCTGCATCCCCGTGTCGGCGTGGTTCTTCTTCAGAGCCTATCCGGTCAAGTGGTCCATCGCCGACCTCAGCGCCGAGCCGCAGGAGCTGCTCATCGAGTCGCTCGAGCTCGCCTACGCCCGAATGCAGTCCCTGACGGTGTAACCCATGCCTCTGGAGATCAAAGAGCTCGTGATCCGCGCCGTCGTCGCGCCCACGGAGGGGACGACGCGCACGCGCGCCGGCGCGCCCGACACCACGACGCAGGAGGCCTTGGTCGAGGCCGCGGTCAGAGAGGTCCTCCGGGTCCTCAAGGCGTCGAAGGAGAGATGATCGTGGGACTGAACCTCTTCAAGCTCGAGAAGCTCAAGATCAAGGCCTTCAAGGACGTCGAGCGCCAAACGCCCGCCGGGTCGCCGTTCGAGGCGATGTTCAACCCGGCATCGTTCTCGCAGCGTTACGCGATCGCCTGGGGATCCAAGCAGGGAGTGGGCTCCAGCGGGCCGCAGCTCTCGTACAGCCGGAGCGAGCCGCGCGAGCTCTCGCTCACCCTGGTGCTCGACGGCACCGGCGTAGACTCGATAGGGCTCTTCACGCTGTTCCGGAAGAGCGTGAAGTCTCGCGTAAAGAAGTTCCTGAAGGTCGCCTACAAGTACAACGGCTCCATCCACGAGCCCAATTACCTCCTCGTGGAGTGGGGCTCGCTGATCTTCTCCTGTCGCCTCTCCTCGGTCGACATCAAGTACACCGCGTTCGAGCGCGACGGCACCCCGCTGCGGGCCGAGCTCGACGTGAAGCTGATCTACGACAAGGCCGCCAAGGCGCGCGCCCGGGAAGAGGGCAAGACGTCTCCGGATCTGACCCACAGCCGGATCGTGCGCAGCGGGGACACGCTGCCGCTCATGACCAAGGACATCTATGGCTCGTCCGCCCGTTACCTCGACGTCGCGCGGTGGAATCGCCTGGACGACTTCAGGAGCCTCACCCCTGGTCAAGAGATCCTCTTTCCGCCGCTCGTCAACCTGGGCGAAGGCGCCTCCGAGCAAGGATAGGTGACGTCATGCCCGCGGTGACTCACACCATCCTCAGCAACGGTAAGCCCTTGGCCCCGGCCTACGAGGTCGTCTCCATCGACATCCGGAGAGAGGTCGACCGGATCCCCCGAGCGGAGCTGCGCGTGCTCGACGGTGACGCCGCGAAGCAGGACTTCGCCCTCAGCGACTCGGAGTTCTTCGAGCCGGGGGCGAAGATCGAAATCAAGCTCCGCTACGAGAAGGAAAAGGACCAGTGTGTCTTCAAGGGGGTCGTGGTGCGGCACGGGGTGGAGGCGGGCGGTGACGGCTCCATCCTGGTGATCGGGCTCAAGGACGCCGCCGTCAAGCTGACCTCCGCGCGGCAGAGCGCCGTCTTCCAGAACATGACCGACGGCGCGATCGTGGAACAACTGATCAAGGATGCGAGCCTCGACGTCGACACCATCGCCGAGACCAAGCCGGAGCACCCGGAGATGGTGCAATACAACGCCACGCCCTGGGACTTCATCCTCTCACGGGCTTCGGCGCTCGGCCTCGTCGCGGTCGTCGACGACGGCAAGATTTCGCTCCGGAAGACGGCCGTCGAGGGCGAGGCCAAACACCGCTTCGTTTATGGCATTTCCGACATCTTCGACGTCGAGATCGAGGCCGACGCCGAGCACCAGTATCGAGCCGTGGAGAGCGTGGCCTGGGACGTCAAGGAGCAGAAGCCCACCGAGGCCAGCAAAGCGAAGAACGTCAGCGCCACGCAGGGGAACCTCGACGGAGGCAAGCTCGGTGACGCGCTCGGCAATGGGACTTGCACCCTCACCCACCCCGTCCCCGTCGCCGCAGAGGAGCTTCAAGCCTGGGCCGATGCCCGCATGGCGAGGAGCCGAATGGCGCTGCTCCGGGGGCGCGTCGCGGTGCCGGGCTTCGCCGACATCAAGCTGCTCGACGTGATGGAGGTCGGGGGGATCGGCAAGCGCTTCAACGGCAAGACGCTGGTGACGGGGCTCCGCCACCGGGTCGACGCGTCGGCCTGGCGGACCGACGTGCAATTCGGGCTCTCGCCCGAGGAGCTCTCCCGCAAGGAGGGTATTCGCGACGCGCCGGCCGCCGGTCTCCTGCCCGCGGTGAGCGGATTGCAGATCGGTGTCGTCGCAGACTTCGAGGACGATCCCGACGACGAGCTCCGGGTCAAGGTCATCCTCCCCGGCGTCGACGCGAAGCAGGAGAAGGCTGTTTGGGCCCGGCTGGCCGCGCCCGACGCAGGCAAGGCGCGCGGGTACTTCTTTCGGCCGGAGCCCAAGGACGAAGTGGTGGTGGGCTTCTTCAACGACGATCCGCGCCGTCCGGTGATCCTCGGGGCCCTCTTCGGGTCGAAGAACACGCCCCCCGACGCGATGGGGAAGCCCAGCAAGGACAACGACAAGAGCGGGATCGTCACCAAATTCGGGACGAAGATCGTGCTCCTCGACCCCAAGGAGAAAAAGGCGTCGGTGACCATCGAGACGGCCAACGAAAACAAGCTGGTCATCGACGACGACGCCCAATCCATCGTCGTGTCGGACGAGCACAAGAATTCAATCACCATGAGTAAGAAGGGAATCGAGATCGCGAGCGAGAAGGATCTGAATCTGCAGATCAAAGGCAAGGTCACGATCAGCGGTAACGAGGTCGACATCCAATGAGCCGGTTTGGACAAGAAGAGAAAACGATCAATCTCACGGTGACGGTGGACGAGGCGAACCTGATCTTGGAGGGGGTGGGGCAGCTCCCGTTCGCCAGGGTCTACGGGCTCATCACCAAGGTGCAGCAGCAGGCCAGTCAGCAGCTCGGCGGCAAGCCCGCCGGGGAGGAGCCGGATGCAACTTGAGAGCTCCTTCCTCGGTCGAGGCTGGGCTTTCCCGCCCTCGTTCAGCCGCGGCGGCGCGGACGTGGAGATGGTCTCCGGGTCCGCCGACGTCCAGCAGAGCCTGCAGATCCTGATCGGCACCACACCGGGCGAGCGGGTCCTCGAGGAGAGTTTCGGCTGCGACCTCGCGAGCCTGGTGTTCGAGGAGCTGGATCAGGGGCTGATCAACAGCATCGAGCGGCTCATGACGGACGCCATCCTCGAGTACGAGCCACGGATCGAGGTCGATCGGATCGACGTCGCGGCGAACGACAACCAGCCGGGCAGCGTGCTCATCGAGGTCGATTACACCATCCGAGATACGAACTCGCGCTTCAACATGGTCTTCCCGTTCTACCTCACGGAGGCGACCCTCCCCGGGTGGTGAGAGCGCCATGAAAAGACACATCCTCATCGATGGCGACAAGGCCATCTTCTTCCACACCTTCGGGCCCGCGCTCGTCCTACCGAGGCCCGGTGAGCTGAAGGGGAGCGGCCCTGCGACGCTCGACGGGAAGAAGATCTGTGTCGAAGGCGACGAGGGCAAAGTCTCGGTCGCCAACTGCTCTTACGTGAAGCCGGGGTATTCCATCCCCGGCAAGGGGACGCTGAAGATTGCCGCCCTCGGGAGCGATCAGAAGGCGAAGAAGACCAAGACGGGCGACAAGGCCGTCCTCCTGAAAGGGACCACGTTCGAGGCGACGTTCGAGGTCCAAAATCCGGCGAAACAGCCGCCGAAGGGGCCGGGGCCGCCGATCCCGGACGCGACGGCGACGTACGACGGCAAAGGCATGTTCACCACGACCAACAAGATCTTCAAGGGAACCTGAAGGGCAGAGCCATCCATGTCGAGCACATCGAAAGAGCCTGCGAGCGGAGAGCGTGACGGAACGAGCCAGGCGGGGCGCGCGCTCGCTGCGCTCGATCCCGGTTACGTCTCGGTGGACGAGCGCACGTCCGCGGAGCTCCTTTCGTTCGCGCGCGCCTATGGCAAAGAGCTCACCTATTATGGTGCGAGCGGTGAGCGGGAAGGCGACTGGAGCGCATTCGTCGACGCGGAGCTCGAGCTCGAGGACGTCGCGGCGTTCCTCCGGGATCCCGAGGCGTTCGCCTCCGAGACCGCACCCGAGCTCCATCGACCGCACTTCGTCCTCTTCCTCGCGTTCTTGCAGCTCCTCGAGAAGTCGCGGGCAGAGCTCAACACGCTCACCGGACGGCACCTCGACTTCTACTATCGAACGGTCCTGCGGATGGGCCAGAGGCCGCCCATCCCCGATCGGGTGAGCCTGATTGCCAATCTCGCCTCCCGTGGCCGGGAGGTCCTGCTCCCCGCCGGGACGCGCTTCAATGCCGGCCCGGACAGCCTGGGACGAGCCCGGAGCTACGCGATCGATCGGGATCTCGTCGTCAACCGGGCGCAGATCGAGAAGGTCAGCTCTCTCTTCATCGATCGACGGCGCACGGGACTCCGCCAGGTCACGAGCCGCTATGCGAACGACAAGCCGCATGCCTGTGAGACGATGTTCGCTCTCGCGATCGGAGACCCGCTTCCGCCCTACCCCGGCTCCGCGCAGCCGGTCGACTTCGCCAAGCTGACGACCCTGCGCGCGCTCGTGAAGCGTGCGGACACGGACTTCTTCATGTCGCCTCCCACGCTGCGCGACCTGATGAACCGGAGGAAGCAGCGCGCGGAGACGCCCTCCGAGTGGATCGCGATCTACGCCGCGCTGGAGCGCGCCGGCACGAAGAAGAGGGGCGCTCCCTTCACGCTCGCCCGGACCTCGCGAGACCTGGAGGCGAACCTCCAGGCGGCCGTGGGGCCCTTCACGTACGGCACGCTCGCCCAAGTGAGCACGGTGGACGATCTCTTCGAGTACCGGGCGCGGAGCGACGTCAAGGCGTTCATCCAGGGGACATTGTACCTCGAGCTCGCCGACTTCGAGCGAATCATGCAGCTCGAGAAGGGTTTCGACGCCGCGTGGGGCGGGATCAATCGCATCCTCGAGAGCGCCGGGCAGAAGAAGCGGAACGATCCCCAATACCGCCTCTCGCCCGCCGACGTCACAGCCTTTGCCGACAACGCGAAGGCCGCTGTCGGCACGGATGGCATCGAGGCGTATTGGGCCGAGATCCTCGTGGTCGAGACGTACTTCTACATGCCGGCGGAGAGCTTCGCCATCGCCATGGGCGAAGTCATCGACACGCCGGAAGGCGATTGGAACCAGGTCTTTTCGATCCTCGAAGAGGCCCACCGGGAGAAGCTCCGCAAGGACCGCAGAGACGAGCTCCGGCGGCGCCGCGAGGCCACGCCGCCGGCGCGGCTCGTGGACTTGATCCGGTATGTGCTGGGCGAGGATCCGAGCCCGGAGGACGACCCCGCCGCGATCGATCGCCTCGAGCCTCATCTCGGCAAATCGGATCTCGAAAAGCTCGAGGCCTCCGCGTCGACGAATGACTGGGAGGGTATCTATTCCCTCCTCGAGATCGCCGAGCGCAACCGGCTCGGCGAGCCGCCGGCGGAGATGGAGGAGTGGTTCAACCTGTTTCCCGCGGAGGACGCAACCACGGTGTCCACCCGCCCGCCCGCCACCGCGGGAGGTGCTCCCGCATGGGCCACCTTCGGGGCGGCGCGGCCCTCCGCGAGCGCAGCCGCCGCCCCGCAATCCGTCCTCGGCTGGGCCATCTCCTCTCCGCTGCTGGTGCTCGGCGAGGGCCAACGCGTCATCACCCTCACCCTGGGTTTCAGCCCTGGGCGCACCACGCTCGAAACCATCTTCCCCAAGAGCGGAGAGATCCCGCTGCTCTTCCAGCTCAGCACCGAAAAGGGTTGGGTCGAGTGCCCTTCGGTCGAAGTCCAGATTGGCTCGTACAAGGACCTGACCGGCACGACGCGCGAGGACAATCCGCTCGGGGTTCGATTCAAGCTGACCCTGCCGCCCAGCATCGATCCGATCGCGGCGCCGCCTACTGGGCTCGCCGGGATGAATGGCCCATGGCCCGCCTTGCGGCTGATGCTCCGGCCGATCTGGAGCGAGGCCAACAAGAAGTACGTGATCCGTTATCGGGAGCTCGCCAATCTCCTGATGGTGTCGGCACACCTCGCGGTGGGTGTCCAAGGGCTCAAGGCCATCGCGCTCCAGAACGACGAGATGACGTTGGATGCGAAGAAGCCCTTCGAGCCCTTCGGCAGCGCGCCGGCCGCCGGATCACGCCTCCTCCTCGGACACCCCGAGATCGCAGGCAAGAAGCTCGACAGCCTGGCCATGAGCTTCCAGTGGATGGGCGCACCGGCGGACCTCGCGGCGCACTACGAAAACTACCCGGCTGCGCCTTTCGCTTTCACCGCCAAGGTCAGCTTGATCGACCGATATGGGGCGACGGAGCTCGTCAAGACAGCACCGCTCTTCGGCGCCAAGAGCGCTGATCCGACCTCGATCACCGTCACCACCGCGCTCGCCGCGGCCACGGCCGCCGACCCCCAAGCGCTCTTCGAGGGCTCCTCCGGTCAGGACCTCTCGACGTCGCGGCGTTACCTGCAATGGGAGCTGAACGCCCCGGATTTTCAGCACGGAAGTTATCCCGCGGTGGCATCGAGCAAGGCGCTCGCCTTGTCGGTCGCCGTCGCCGGAAATCCCACGACGGTCGACGCGGCGCAGTACCAGATCAACCCGCCTTACACACCGAAGCTGAAGAGCCTGACGATCGATTACGCGTCTTCTCGGGAGCTCCGCTTCGACGGGGCACCGCGCGACACTGGCGTCGATCGGGTGTTCCACATTCATCCCTTCGGCGCCTGTGACGGAGAGGGAGAGCGCTCGAGCGCCGGCCTCCCCTTTCTGCCCAGCTACGAGAACGACGGCGAGCTCTACCTCGGTCTGCGCGACCTCTCTCCGCCCCAGACCGTCTCCATCCTCTTTCAGATGGCGGAGGGCAGCGCCAACCTCGATCTGCCGCCGCAGCCGGTCAGCTTCAGTTACCTGAGCGGCGACCGTTGGCTCCCTCTCGGGCACCATCTGATTTCGGACACGACACGCGGCCTCACCAACTCCGGCATCGTCGAGATCGCCCTCGACCCGGCGGAGCGCAGCACCAGCATGCGCGGCGATCTCTACTGGATCCGCGCCGCCGTGGAGCGGAACACAGAGAGTCTCTGCGACACCGTGGCAGTCCACACCCAGGCGGTGACAGCCACCTTCGTCGACCACGACAACGCGCCCGATCACTTCAGCAATCCCCTCCCCGCCGAGACCATCACCAAGCCGAGCGCGGCGATTCCGGGGATCGCGGGCGTGCGGCAGCCCTACTCATCGTATGGCGGCCGGCCGGCGGAGAGCGCGGAGACGTGGGCCACGCGCGTCAGCGAGCGCCTCCGTCACAAGCAACGTGCGCTCACGGTGTGGGACTACGAGCGGTTGGTCCTCGATCGGTTTCCGGAGATCTACCGGGCCAAGTGCGTCCCGGCGACGCTCGACGAGCCGGGGAAGGTCCAGGTCGTCGTCATTCCCGATGTCCGGAACAAGCAGCCTTCCGATCCCTTCGAGCCCAAGGCGCCGGCGAGCCTGCTCGCGGACGTGCACGAGCACCTCTCCGCGCGCGCACCGGCCTCCGCCTCGATCGCGGTCGTGAACGCCCATTACGTGGCTGTCCGCGTCCGCATCGGTGTGCGCTTCCGGGCCGACGGCAACGACGCCTATTACACCCAGCGGCTCAACGACGATCTCAACCGCTTCCTCGCTCCCTGGGCCTATGCCGAGGGCGCCGATCTCGCCATCGGCGGGAGGATCTACGCGAACAGCATCGTCGATTTCGTCGAGCGCCGCTCTTATGTGGACTTCGTCGCGGGCATCAAGCTCTTTCGCAGCGACGATGGAGAGAGGTTCCAACCGGTGCCGCCCCCGGCCGACGGGAGCGGAGCCTTCGTCGGGACGATGAAGCCCGACGAAGTCCTCACCTCGGCCCGACAGCACCAGATCGATATCCTCCGCGGCGGCTTGTACGAAGAAACGCGGCTGACGGGCATCAACTTCATGAACATCGAGCTCGATTTCTTCATCCACTGAAAGCCCGAGATCGCGCTCGGGCGCCCTGTCGACCGCTCGGTGAGAAAGGCAATCGCACATCATGGAAATCTACAAGAAGAGTCGTAGTGAGCTGAAGGCGTATTTCGTCAAGAACGCCCTGCCGACGGAGAGCAACTTCAGGGATCTCATCGACGCTGGGCTGAATCAGAAGGACGACGGCTTCGTCAAGGCGGCGGATCAGCCGGCGCAGATCGCGGCGTCGACGGCCGGCAACCAGCCGGCGATCCACCTCCACGAGAGCTTCGCGACGGACGCCAAACCCGCTTGGGTGCTGAGCCTGCAAGCCGGCGGCCAAAAAGGCTTCGGCGTCGGCGACGGCGACGGCAACAATCGCCTCTTCATCGACGCCGCGACCGGTGGAGTGGGCATCGGCACGACCGATGTGGCCGGCAACAAGCTGCGCGTGATGGGGAACGTCGTCGTCGATGGCACCGACGGCAATGCGCACTTGAGCTTTGGCTCCAAGAACCGCCAGATGCTCAACCTCTATGGAGAGGGGTACGGGATCGGGGTCCAGGCCTATACCACCTACTTTCGAGCCCTCAGCTGCTTTGCCTTCTACACATGCGGCACACACAGCGACCGTTTGCTCGATCCCGGTACCGGCGGCACCGCGGCGCTCGTGATCAAGGACGGCAACGTCGGCATCGGTACGACCGATCCGGCCGGCAACAAGCTGCGCGTGATGGGGAATGTCCTCGTCGACGGCACCGACGGCAAGGCGCGCGTGAGCTTTGGCTCCAGCACTCGCCAGATGCTCAATCTGTGGGCTGAAGGGTACGGAATCGGCGTCCAAGACTCGACGACGTACTTTCGCACCGGCGCCAATTTCGCATTCTACAAGGGCGGCGTGCACAGCGACACGGCGCTCGAGGCCGGCGCGAGCGGCGCAGCGGTGCTCGTGATCAAGGACGGCAACGTCGGCATCGGCACGACGGCACCCAAAAGCAAGCATCACGTCGTCGGCGATCTGGCCTTGGGGCTGGACACCAACAATGCGAAGTTCTTGATCCACTCACGGGGGAGCAACCAAGGCGATTTCCTGCAGATCACGCACGACGACGCCAACGGCAACTGGACCTGGGGCCAAGGCATCGTCCTGCGGCGCGGGGGTAACGTCGGTATCGGCACGAACGATCCGGGCACCAACAAGCTCCGGGTGATGGGGGACGTGCTCGTCGACGGCAGCGACAACACCGCGCGCTTGAGCTTTGGCTCCAAGAACCGCCAGATGCTCAACCTCTACAAAGAAGAGCACGGGATCGGCGTCCAGGGCGGCACCACGTACTTCCGCAGCAGCGGGAGCTTCGCCTTCTACAAGGGCGGCGCGCACAGCGAGGGGGCGCTCGAGGCCGGCACGGGCGGCACTGCGGTGCTCGTGATCAAGGATGGCAACGTCGGCATCGGCACGACCGATCCGGGCGCCAACAAGCTGCGGGTGAAGGGGAACGTCTTCGTCGACGGCGCCGACGGCACCGCGATGCTCGCGCTCAAGGACGGCAACGTCGGCATCGGCACGACCGATCCGGGCACCAACAAGCTCCGGGTGGCGGGGAACATGCTCGTCGACGGCAGCGACAGCACCGCGCGCTTGAGCTTTGGCTCCAAGAACCGCCAGATGCTCAACCTCTTCAAAGAAGAGCACGGGATCGGCGTCCAGGGCAGCACCACGTACTTCCGCAGCAGCACGAACTTCGCTTTCTACAAGGGCGGCGCGCACAGCGAGGGGGCGCTCGAGGCCGGCACGGGCGGCACTGCGGTGCTCGTGATCAAGGACGGCAACGTGGGTATCGGCACGACGAGCCCATCGGAGGGCCTTTCGCTGGCGAGCTCGGCGACGCTGATGCTCGGCGCGGATGATACCAACCGGCAGGTCGACAACGGCAAGATCGCCTATAAGCGCTGGACCCGCGGGCTCGACATCGTGGGGGCCGCGGACAGTACCGACGGGTCCAAGCGGCTGATCACCTTCCACGCGCAGGGAGGTTCGGAATTCGTGGGCCCCATCCGGATGAAGGACAATGCCATCTACCTCCGCGGCGATTCCTACCATGGGATCGGCTTCTGGAACGGTGTGGAGGCGTTCACGAAACTCGGGACCATCGATGGGCCCGTCATCTTCGGCTATAAAGGCGGTGCGCTCGGCACGACCTTCGAAAAGGCGGCCGTTGCGCTCCAGTGGGACACGAATGGGCTACTGTACACCCGCTTCGGGATCATCAGCAGCTCCGATCTCACGCTGAAGACAGATATCGAGCCGGTCAAGGATGCGCTCGCCCAAATCCGGGGCATCAACGCCGTGCACTTCTCGTGGAAGGATGCGCCGAGCCAGGGGCGCCAGCTCGGGCTCATCGCGCAGAACGTGGAGACCGTCTTCCCCGAGGTGGTGTCGACGAACGGCATGGGCACGAAGGGAATCGACTACGCGCGCCTCGTGGCGCCGCTCATCGAGGCGGTGAAGGAGCTCGCCGCCGAGGTCGAGGCGCTGAAGGCCGCGCGCGCCTCCTGAGCGCGACACTTGGAGCCATCCGATGGACTACGCTCTTCTGCGCCAAGAGGGCATTCGCCAGCTCGAGCGAATGACCGGCGGGCAATGGACGGACTTCAACACGCATGATCCGGGGATTACCATCCTGGAGCAGCTCTGTTATGCCCTCTCGGATCTCAGCTACCGCGCTGGGTACGAGATTCCGGATCTGCTCGCCGAAGGCGGCGCCGATCCGTATGCGAGCCTCCACCAGCCGGCGGAGATCCTCACCTCGCACGCGGTGACGCCGGACGACCTCCGCCGGCTGGTCCTCGACGTGGAAGGCGTCAAGAACGCCTGGATCGAGCCGGCCGCGGAGGACGCGCTCCCGCTCTACTATCTCCCCGTGGAGCAGGAGCTCCGCCTCGCGCGGAAGGACGCTGCCTCCGAGCAGGTCCACCTGCGCGGCCTCTACCGCGTTCTCATCGAGGCGTCGGACCACGGCCAGAGCACGCAGGTCAGGGCCAGGGTCGCGCAAAGGCTCCATCGGAACCGTCCTTTGGGCGAGGACTTCGCGGTGATCTCGGTGCTGGAGCCGCAGGTCATCCAGGCCGAGGCCACCGTGGAGATCACGCCGGTGGACGATCCCACGGCGCTCCTGAATGAGATTGGCCGCGCGATCGCCGACGAGATCTCGCCGCCCATCCCCTTCGCGACGCTCGCGCAGAGGCTCGCCGCCGGCGTCGGCGTGGACGCGATGTTCGAGGGGCCTCGGCTCGAGCACGGGTTCCTCTCCGACGAGGTGTTGGCGAGCGCGACGCGGCGGACCGTAATCCACACCTCCGATCTGATGCGCGCGATCACGAACCTCGCGGCGGTGCGGACGGTGAGCCAGATCCGCATCTCCACGGGCGGCGCCAAAGAGAGCTGGTCCCTTCCGATCGACCCGGCTCGGGTCCCGAGGATGAGCTTCGATGGATCGAGGATCACCCTGACGAGCGCAGGGAGGGTGATCGCCCAGCGGAAGCCGGAGAGGGCGAAGGACACCTCCCGGCCCGCGGGCGGCAGCGCGCTCGCGGTGCCCGCGGGGCGCGACCGGAAGGCCGGCGCGTACACCTCGGTGCAGCAGCATCTCCCGATGCTCTACGGGGTCGGCGAGATGGGGCTCCCGGACTCGGCGACGCCCGCGCGCAAGGCACAGGCGAAGCAGCTCAGAGCGTATCTGATGTTCTTCGATCAGCTCCTCGCCAACGCTTTCACGCAGCTCGCCCACGTCAAGGATCTGTTCTCCCACGGCGGCGGCACGCGAACGTATTTCACCGAGGCGCTGAACCAGCCCGGCCTCCGACTCGAGGACATCCGCCCCCTCGACGATGGCCATCGGGCCCGGCTCGAAAAGCTCGTGGAGTCCCCGGACGAGATCACCGCCCTGGAGCGGAAGAACCGCTTCTTGAATCACCTCCTGGCCCGCTTCGCCGAGCCGATCGGCGGTCACGAGGCGGCCTCTGCGCCGATCTCGCCGGCGACGCGAGCGCAGCGCAAACAGAGCCTCTTGCAGCGTTATCCCCGGATCAGCAGCGCGCGGGGGACGGGGTTCGACTGCCTCGCGCCCTCCGGCCCCGCCAACATGTCGGGTCTGGAAGAGCGACTCCGTATCACGCTCGGGCTCGCCGAAGACGAAGAGCTCATCATCGTCGAGCACATCCTGCTCCGTCCGATACCGGGAGACGAAAACCAGGAGCGCCCGGCGCCGACGGACGCGCCCACGCAAAGGCCGCCTGCGGTGCTCTCGGCCCCGCGGGAAAAGGATCCTTACTCGCTGCGATTGACGTTCGTCCTCCCCGACGGGGTCGGGCGCTTCGGCGATTCGGCGTTCAAAGAGCTCGTCGAGCAGAGGCTCCGCGCGGAGACGCCGGCGCACCTGACACCGTACGTGCTTTGGATGGCAGCCGATGCCTGGGCGGCGTTCCGGCCGGCGCACGCGCAGTGGTTGGAGAAGCGGCGAGCAGCCCTCGCCGCGACGTTGGGCGTCAACCTGGAGGGGCAGAGCTCGTAAACCATGACCATCGCGAGACCTATCGATGTGCGGTGTGCTCGGGATCGGGTCGTCGATTTCCTCGGGCTCGGGGAGACCACGCCGCTCCGGGACGTGAACGTTCAAGAAGTGCAGCTCACCGTGAACGTGGGCGCCCCCTGCGAGATCACCATCGATCCCGCCCAGGGGGGCGTCCGATACGTGCTGTTCGACGGCGATGCGCCGGTGGCGCCCGTCTGCTCGGTGGATGGGACCGGAGAGAAGGTGATCCTCAAAGGTCCAATCATCGACAGGACGGACAAGACCTTCCGGGTCCACGCGACGAAGCTGCCTCCCTTCACGCGCGAAACCTTCTTGCTCCAGGGCGCGACGGTGAAGGTGGGGCTCGCCACGGATCTCCCTGTCTCGACGCCCGAGATCGCCGCGGTGCCTCGCCTCGTCGATTACGGCAGCCACGTCACGGTGAGCATCGCGGACAGCCAGGCAGGCGCGACGTATGGGCTGATCGATGCCGCGGGGAACCCAATCCCCATGACGCCTCCCGGGCGCGTGAGCGGCAACAAGGCCGGCGCCATCACGCTGACGGCCAGTCGGGTCACGGAAGACACGGTGATCCGGGTCGACGTCCAAAGGACGTTCGACGCGAGCGAAGGGCGCCCCTCGCTCCATGCGGTGCTCACCGCGGAGCTGCCCATCGCGGTCCGTGCCAATCGGGCTCTCGTGGTGTCGGCCGTCGGATCACCGGTCGTGTTTCGAGGCAACGCCACCATCACCATCGCCGGGAGCCAGCCGAGCGCGCTTTACAGCGCCTACGTCCGCGCGCTCTCCACCGTGGATTTCGTGGCCGACACGGGGTCTACCCTCGTGGCGATCGCCGTCCCTGGCACGGCCGGCGTCACGGTATACACCCCGCGTCCTCCCGCGCTCTGGCAGGCGACGCCCGGCTTCGTGCAACACGGGGACGCGAAGCCGGGCAACGGCGGCGTGCTCGAGCTCGGCGTGGGGCCGATTCAGGACGACAGCATCGTCGTGGTGCAGGCGCGCAAGATCCACGCGGCGGCGGAAGCGCCGCTCGCGTCCGCGGTGCAGGTCGAGCAGGCGGCCGTCATCCTGGTGAGGCCGGAGCCGGCACCGCCGCTCGTGCTGAAGCTCGCGGCGAACGCCGACGCCGCGCGCGGCACGCTGCTCGTCTCGGGCGGCCAGCCGGGGGTCTTCTATCACTTCTACCGCAGCAACGAGGCCACCGAGCTCGGGCTGCCCGCGTACTTCCACCGGCTCGACGAGCCGGATCCGTCGAAGAACAAGGGCCTCGCGGCGACCGAGCCGGAAGGCTCGGATCACGTTCCGCGCCGAGGGCTGCGGGTCGGGATGGATCTGGTGATCACCCGCGATCCGCCGGCGCCTCCGGCTTTGGATCCAGCACACGCGCGCCCGCTCGATCCTTTGGTGGACATCGCGCCGCTGCCCGTCGGCGGCGCGGTGGACGTGATGGCCATCAAAGCCCGCACCGGGATCGGGTGGGCCGCGAAGCAATCGGTGGTGATCACCGCCGTCACCGACGAGCCGAGCGCTGCCCCCAACACCTCCACGACGGCACCGTGACCGCGCCGCGCCATCAGATCCGCCGGCAGATCCTGGAGGTCACCATCCAGGATCGCGAGGCGGCGTGGCGGCTGCAAACCGAGCTCGGTCGCATCCACCGCCAGCATCTCGAGGCGGTCATCGATCGATGTTGCACCGAGCTCGGCGACCGCGATCGCATCCAGCGGATCGCGCGCGTCGAGGTGGATCTCGGGCATATCGATCCCGACCACCTGGAGCGCGATTTGGTCGACAAGCTCGGTGCGCTGCTGCGCGAAGCGCTGGCCGCGCGAATCCGCGAAGAGGACGAGAAGACCGCGCTCGGGGCTTCGATCCGAAGGTGATCTCCCAGCTCGAGCTGGTGGCCTTCTTCGCCCGCAACGGCACCCTCCCCTGGTGGGCCGACAGCGCGCGACCGCGCCTCTTGGACGAGACGGTGGAGCAGCTCCTCCAGCGCGCGGCGCGCCCGCTCACCGCGCTGACGAGGGAGCTCGAGCGCGAGCGCGGCGCGCTGCCGAGGCTCGTCCGCCATTGCAGCGACGCGCAGCTCGGAGCGCTGTTCGACGCTCTCGTGGCGTCCTCGCAATCCGATCTCCCTTCGATGCCGGTGGAGCTCGAAGCTCTGCTGAGCGCGCACCGGGCAGTCGGCGGAGCCACTCCGGACCGCTTCCGTGCGTGTGTTTGGACAGGCGCGCTGCGTGCCGCATGCGTCGAGGAGAGCCCGAGCGAAGGCCAAGTAGACTTCTGGCGTGAAGTGCTGGCCCGCATCGCGCTGGAGGCCGGCGTGCCCCTCGAGTCTCTCCTCTCGCAGCTCCACGCGGCGCTGGGGCCGCCCCCATCGACGTGGCCGGGCCTGCTGGGTGCGGCCGGCCAGAGCCTCCGCACAACCGCGCTGGAGGCGCTCGTCCAGCGTCCTGACATCGTCGTGGAGAGCCCCGTGCGAGTGACACCCGTAGAGGCATCGAGCGATGGGGACGCGCTCGGTGAGAGCCCCAATGCAACCCATCTGGAAACGCTCGGCCAGAGTCCCGACGCGGTCGTAGAAAACCCGGTTCGGGCATCGAGCGATGGGGACGCGCTCGGCCAGAATCCCAGCACAACCCATCTGGAGACGCTCGGTCAGAGTCCCGGCGCAACCCATCTGGAGACGCTCGACCAGAGTCCCAGCGCGGTCGTAGAAAGGCCCATTGGGGCGACACAGGCAGAGGCAGAGGCATCGAGCGATTGGCAGGCGCTCGACCAGAGTCCC
Source organism: Minicystis rosea (assembly GCA_001931535.1). Classification (GTDB taxonomy): domain Bacteria; phylum Myxococcota_A; class Polyangia; order Polyangiales; family Polyangiaceae; genus Minicystis; species Minicystis rosea. The sequence continues at coordinate 15,835,249 of CP016211.1, read as the reverse complement.
AATGCAATCCATCCGGCGACGCTCGGCCAGAGTCCCAACGCAATCCATCCGGCGACGCTCGGCCAGAGTCCCAATGCTGCCAATCCGGAGATGCGCGGCCACAGCTCCGACATCATCGTAGAGAGACCAGTCCGCGAGATGCGGGCAAAAAAGCCGTCTCGCGATCGGAAGGCCACGACCGCGAAGGAGGCGCTGTCCATCGATCCGGCGTACAGCGACACCGACGAGGTCTATGTGGACAACGCCGGGCTGGTGGTGCTCTGGCCCTTCATCGGGCACCTGTTCGAGCGTCTCGGACTCCTGAACGACTCGCAGCTCAAGGATCAGTATGCCCTCCACCGCGCGGCCGGCCTGCTCCAACACCTCTGCACGGGGGAGCTCGAGCTGGCCGAGTACCAGCTTCCCCTGGCCCGGGTGCTCTCCGGCCTGCGGATGACCGAAGTCTTCGACTTCGGTCCTCCGGTCACCGAGGCAGAGGCCGAGGAGTGCCATCACCTGCTCACGGCGGCGATCGCGAGCGCCCCCATCCTGGGGGAGATGTCGATTGCCGGATTCCGTGGCTCGTTCTTGGTTCGCAAGGGCGCGCTCTCCGCCTGCGACGGCGCGTGGCTCCTGCGCGTGGAGCGAGCCTCGCATGATGTGGTGCTGGATCGGTTTCCCTGGGGCATGAGCTGGGTGAAGCAGCCCTGGATGGAGGCCCCGCTCCGCGTGGAGTGGTGACCACGGTTTCGTCGATCACGGGAGCGGCGGCGATGCGCGGGACCGCTTCGTCTCTCAGCCCGCGCCGAGGAGAGTCTCATGCAAATCGCAAACGCACGGTCCAGCCCGAAGACCTCGAGGAGCGTCAGCCGCACGCCGGCGCAGCGCGCTCCGGCGCCGGCGCGCGTGCACCGGAGCATGACGCAGCCGGCACGACCGCCGGCCGAGCCGGCGCGCGCGACGCCTGGGGCTGGGGTGTTGGCAGTCACGGCCTCGGGGATCCCGGCGCCGGTGAGGGCCAAGATGGAGGCGGCGTTCGGGGCCGATTTCTCCGGCGTGCGCGTGCACTCGAGCTCGACGCACGCAACGGCGCTGGGAGCGCTCGCGTACACACAAGGGAACGAGATCCACGTGGCGCCCGGGCAATGGGCGCCGGAGACGAGGCAGGGACAGGAGCTCCTCGGGCACGAGCTCGCACACGTGATCCAGCAGCGTGAGGGGCGCGTGCAGGCGACGGCGCAGTACAAGGACGTCGCGCTCAACGACGAGGCGGGTTTGGAGGCCGAGGCGGACGCGCTGGGCGCACGCGCGGCGCAGGGGCTTTCGGCGACACGTTCACAAGCGGTCTCCAGCAGCGTTGCCCATGTCGGTCCCAGCGCGCCGGCACAGTTGAAATCGATGCTGAAGACGGTGACGCCCAAGAAAGCGTCGGCGGAGACGCCGATCGAGACCCTGCACAAGGTCTTTGGCAAGTATTACCAGAGCCAGGCGAAGGCCCCGGTGTTCGACTTCCATTCGCTGCGGAACGTGCAGAGCAGCACCTATGTAGCGACGACCGACGCTCGAGGCGGCTCCACCTACGACAAGGCGGGTGAGGTCGTCGCCGAGATCGACCCCCTCTCCTCCTCCAAGGCCAATTCGAAGCTGCGCGACAACAGCGTCATCTTGCCGTACGGGCACTTCGGTGTGATGGAGCGTGCCCTCTTCGGCCGGCGAGACCTGGGAAACACCTATGATGGCGGGCACCTCGTCGAGCACACCCTCATGGAGGGCGTGGACGCGGACGTGCACGGGAACATCGCCCCGCAGGAGAACAAGCACTTCAACCAGGGGCTCATGCGTGGTTGGGAGAAGACCCCGGAAGACGTGATGACGCGAGACAAGCAGACCTTCACCTATACGATGAAGGTCGAATACTCGAACGACACCTACGAACGCACCGGCAAGCAAATCGTGGACGCCGGCGTCATTCCTCAGCTCTTCTTCCAGGGGCTGCCCCCTCGAGGGGCCAACTCCCAAGACGCCCTCGAGAAGGAATCGGTGACGTTCGAACGCTGGGTGCCTTACCAGTGGACAGGAAAGATCGATGTGGGCACGGGAAAGACGATCGCCTTGAGAGGCCTGCCCAATGGCGCGAATCTCGCCAACCTGCAGCCTACCGCTCAAATGGCTCACGGCATCGTCGTGGACACGAGCACCCTCACGATGCACACGGCCACGCCCTCCGCCACCCCCGCCGTCGCACCGCTCCATCGCCAGAACTCGGGCTTTTTGGCAGGCGCGATCGATGGTGCCGTCTTCAGTCCCCAGCGCGTGATGGTCGGCGGAAACCAGACCCTCGGTGTCGAAATGTACCAACCCGAGCCGCAGGACATCAGGGATCAGCCCACAGGGCCCCTCCCTGGGGCCGCCGTGGGAGCGCCCGTCGTCGTACCGACCAACACCGCTGCCCCGAACATCACCGCGAAGATCCTGAGCAACCCGGTCGACTTTTACCAAATGCAGCAAGAGCTCAGTGGCGTCGCGCTCTTGTCGAAGGGCAAGCGGAAGGCAGATAACACCATCGAATCAGAGGCCTCGAAAGCCTCCCCCGAATACAAGAAATTCAAGGCCGAGCTGGGCACTGCCGGCGTGGCGAGCAACACGGAGCAGCGCGCGAGCTTCATCAGGGTCTTCAAAGCCTTCGATCCCACGACGCACCTCACCTATGCGAACGTGACGAGCATCATCGACAAGTCCAGCTTCCCGGCGGCGACGCGCAGCAGGCTCCATCCGATCGTCCACGACCCGAACCTCAAGCTGTGACGACACCGTCCCCTGTACGGCGCTCGTCATCATCGCCCGTTCATCGACGGAACGTCAGGAGCAGGCGTGTTGCCAGGAGAGGTCTCGTCCTCGAATCTCTTGACGATGCTGGGCATCCATCGCTCGCTGAACCCCGCCAAGATCCCGAGGGCGCACTGGGCGGTGAGCACGCTCGAGATGTGCAGGCTTTGCGGTGGCAGCAGCAACTCGAGCTGATAAAGCCAACTCGCCAAGAAGGCGGCCACCGAGCCCACCACGACGCGCCCGGCGCTCTCCCAATGGTGCAGAGCGCGCCCGGCAGAAGGGTTCACGACGGTCATCGTGCCAGCCCTCGTGAAGATGGAAGCCACGGCGCCCAGGGCACCAGCCCCGCAAACCACGCACGTCTCTGGAACGGAAGGTCCGAGACGCATCGAAACGACGTCGCGAAAAGACCATGCGGCCAAGGCCGCGAATCCGACCACGGCCAGCGTCGACGAAGCGCCGGTGAGGTACCAGATGCGTGCCTTGTCGCGTCGTTTCTCGTCGAGCCACCGGGCCGCGTCGTCGAGCGCGGCGTGCGCGGTGGAGAGCTGAAGCTCGAACGCCAGCACGAGAGCGGCGCCGATCTTTCTTCGGAGCTGCGCCATTTGGCGTTCGGACAGGTGCTCGACCTCGGCGTGGCCGAATTGCGAGACCCGGTGACGTACCCGGGCCCATTCGAGTGACTGTTTCTCGAGCTCGATGCCGAGCTCGTCCGTCACCTGCCAATCGACCTCGCCCTCCGGGTTGAGGCCAACGATGTAGCCGTCTCCCTCGCGAAGAAGATGCGGGAGCTCGATGCGCCGTGCGCCGCCGGGCTCGGACGATGGGTGGTTTGCGGACCGGGCCATCTTCACCACACAATGAAGAAAACAAGTGCTCTTGGGCACGAGATCGGGCGTCCGAGGGGATACGCCCGACGCACCTGCGCCGACACCTTATTTCCTGTTAAGATGACAGCGCGCGATCTCATCGTGTTTGATGAAGGCCTCTCCGGTCGGTGGCACCGCTCTGCTCGTCTCCATGCGAGAGAGGGGATCGCGCCAAGACCGTCATGGCCCCAATCATGAAGGAACGCGCGGACCAGAACGAGCCCCTCGTGTTCGGCGGATCAGCGTCGATGACGGTGGGCGTCTCCTGGCGCGCGAGCCTGGCCGGCGACGACACACCGAGACGCGTGATCCAGACCTTGTTGCGGTCCGTGGGCAAGGCGTTGACGGCCCATTTCGAGGGCCGCGCGAGAGCACGTCTCGACGGGGAGAGCGCCACCGCCATGGTGACCCTGCGAATCCCGGAGCCGGAGGGCAGCACCAAGGTGTGCGACGTCTCGGTGACGCTCCTCGTCGACGAGCTCATCCAGGCGGAGGAGATCGTGATCGTCCCGAGGATCCGCGCCGAGATTTACCGCCGCAAGGACGATGTCGACTGGCTCGTCCGCGATGCGTCGGCGGACGTCGACCGGCTCGCCGGCGAGATCGAGGATGTCCTTTCAACCATCTCTCCATAGCTGCCACACGCGCTCTTGCTCGTAGGAGATCCATTGTGAACATCGATGCAGACAAGACGCTCTGCTGGAGCCGCCGCGCGCTCGCGCCGCTGGCGGCGCTGTCGTTGACCGGGTGCGCGAGCAGCGCGACGGTCACGCTCGACAAGGCGATCAAGGAGGTCGCGCCGGACTACCGTGCGCGGGCTCCGGCGAGCGGCGTCGCGAGCCTCGGGCGCCGGCTGCTCGGAGGCCAGCCCGAGACCAATGCCTGTTTCGACGGCGACGCTGGCAGCGCGGCGCCGAGCTGGTCGAAGGTGGCGCTGAGCTACGGTGACGTGCTCGACGGGAAGCTGCACGCCGACTTCGGCGCGGCCATCAAGGTCGCTCCCTCGCTCGGCGTGAGCTCGAAGCGGAGCGCGACCATCACGCTGACGGACCTCGTGGAGGACAAGCTCTCAGCCATCTATTTGAACGCGAGCGGCGCGTGCACGAGCCTGTTCGCCGAGCCCGGCACGAGCTACGCGAGGGTGCTGACGCGCGCGATCAAGGCGGGAACGATCGAGGTGGCAGCCGATCAGGCGACCACGGCCGGCCTGCAGATCGACGCTGGCTCGATCGGCGGCGCCTCTGTCGAGGCCGCGAGGACGTCGGGCCGAAAGCTCCAGGGGACATCGCTCTTCTTCGCGGACTTCCCCGAGTGCTTCAGCGTCTTCTACCAGAAGAAGGAGTGCGCCAATTCGCCCGTCGGTCCGGGCAACGTCTGTGATCTCGAGGCGTGCTCGTTCAACATCGCGGCGCTCGACACCGTCCGCGCCGCTTGGAAGGGGAAGCTCTCGTGCGAGGGCGGCGCCGCCATCGATCTCGAGGGCACGCTCGGAGAGTGGGGAAAGGCGCAGAAGACCGCGCCCGGCGTGACCTACAACGTTCGAGTGCTCAAAGGTGCTGCCCTGGGGACGGTGAGCATCGATCTCCGGCGCTGGGTCACGCGCTCCGAGTCACCCGACAAGTGTTTGGAGCGGAGCGTGCCTCATCCGGGTTGATGGGGTGTGGTCTGCCACCTCGGGCACGCCACTCCGGAGCTGAATCGAGGATCGACGAAAAAAGATCTCACGCCGAAGGGGACGAGTTCGTCTTCCCCACAACTTCGCGAGACGGCGCCCGCCGGCCGGTGAGCGCACCTCGCGTCGGGCCTCTGCCCGCGGATGCACGGAGTCGACCTCATGTTTCAGGACCTGGACGCCACGCTCGCGGCGCTGCTCACACAGCAGCTCCCGCCGACCCTGGTCAAGCAGATCAGCATCAGCTTTCTCACGCCTGGCCACGAGTTTCCGCCCGCCTCCGTCACCCTCCCGGCGCTCGATCTCTTTCTCTACGACATCAACGAGAACCGCGAGCTGCGCGACCCGAGCCCCACGTTCGCGCGTCAATCCGATGGTCGGGTGCTCAGCTCTCGGAGCCTCCTGCGCGTGGACGTGAGTTATCTCATCACCGCTTGGGCCAACGCGGGATCCCCCACGCCGGCGGAAGACGAGCACAGCATGCTCGGAGAGGTGACGAAGGTGTTGCTTCTCCACCGTGAGCTGCCGGCCGAGGTGCTTCAAGGGACGATGAAGAGCCAGGCCGTGCCCATCCGCGGGGTGATCGGAGCGATGGGAGACGCGCAGACGCGCGGCGAGCTCTGGCAGGCGCTCGGTGACCGGCCGAGGGCCTCGCTCAAATACACGCTGACCCTCAGCGTGGATGTCCAAGGCCTCGTCGACGTCGGCGCCGTGGCCAAGGACGTGAGGATTTGATCCCGCACGCGGAGGCGACCATGGCGTACTCGACTCTACCGAAGAGGCGTTATCAGGCGGCGATTGCCGGGCGGGTGCTCGACGCACGCTCGCAAGCCGTGGTCCCCGGCGTGACGATCTCGATCACCGCGATGCCGGCCGCGTTCCAATCGCAGCTCGAAAACGTCGTGGCACGCTACGGCGCCGCGTGGGCGAGCATGACGGAGCGCGCCGATCGGACGACGAGCGCGTCGGATGGCGTCTTCCACTTCGGCGATCTGCCCGATGGACAATACACGCTCTCGTTCTCGATCCCACACGGCGACGCACGCTATGGCACCACCACGACGGCGGTGACCGTGAGCCATGACGCGGAGGGAACCGTCACCACCGGCCTCATCACGGTCAACCTGCCTCCGACCGGCGTGGAGGGGCAGATCCTGCTCGATGCGACGGCGTCGGGCTCGTCCACGACCCCTCTCGCCATGGCGCGTGTGTACGTGCGCGGCAGCGGCCAGAGTGCCTATAGCAACGCCGGAGGGAAATTCTATGTGACGGGCGCCGACCCCGGGCCGCAGGTGCTCATGGTCAGCGCTCCGGGGTACGCGTCTGCGAGCACGACTGTGACGATTGAGACAGGCGTGGTGACGAGCGCCCCGACCGTCACGTTGATCCCGAGCCCTTGAGCCGCGCTGCTGCGGCGAATCCATTCACCCATCGTATCGACAGGAGCAAGCGACATGGATGTCACCTTTTCACCGGGGGTCTACGTCAAAGAGGTCCCCTCGGGCAACGCGCCGATCACGGGCGTCGGCACCAGCACGGCGGCGTTCCTCGGAATCATCGCGGATCCCTCTCCGCCCACCGACGGTTCCGCGGCCCGTTCCCTCCCCGCCCCCGCCAAGGTGGTGCTCTGCACCAATTTCACCGACTTCAAGAACGCCTTCGGCGACTTCGCGAAGCCCACGGAGAACGCCGGGCAAAGCACCCTGGCTCACGCGGTCTATGGGTTCTTCCTCAACGGTGGCACGCGCTGCTACGTGACCCGGGTCGCGCCGCCCGCGGCGGCGGGGCAGCTCGCCGATCTCACCCCCGCTCTCGCGGCGCTCGAGCCCATCGACGACATCGCCATCGTTGCCGCACCCGGCCTCACGGACAAGGCATACTACGCGGCGATCACCGCGCATTGCGCCACCGCGACCCAGAGCCGCGTCGCGATCTTCGACACCGTGCGCGACCTCCCCGGCGACGATCTGTCGCTCCTCACCGAGACTCCGCTCAACAGCCAATCGAGCCTCCTGCCCGTGTTCTCGGATTACGCCGCGCTCTACTTCCCTTGGATCCAGGTCTACGACCCGGCCACCAAGGGCAACATCTTCGTTCCGCCGAGCGGGCACATGGCCGGCATCTACGCGCGTGTCGACACCACGAGAGGCGTGCACAAGGCCCCGGCCAACGAGGTCGTCCAGGGCGCGCTCGACCTGCGCTACAAGCTCAGCCGTTCCCAGCAGGATGGGCTCAATCCGCAGGGCGTCGACTGCATTCGCAAGGTCAACGGGAACATCAATGTTTGGGGCGCCCGCACCATCGGCGGCGACAAGAACGAGGCGGACGGCGGGCTCAAGTACGTGAACAACCGGAGGCTCATCGTTTACCTCCGCGAGTCCATCGACCAAGGCCTGCAATGGGCGGTCTTCGAGCCCAACAACGCGGACCTGTGGGCGAAAATCATCCGCAACGTGAGCGCCTTCCTCACGACGGTGTGGAGCTCCGGCGCCCTCTTCGGGGCCACGGCCGCAGACGCGTTTTACGTGAAGTGCGACGCGGAGACCAACCCGCCGGCGGTGCGTGACGCGGGCCAGGTGGTCACCGAGATCGGTGTCGCCCTCACCAAGCCCGCCGAGTTCGTCGTCTTCCACCTCGCGCAGAAGATCAGCTCCTGAAGGGGTGAACGGTGGTCACGTACGCATCGAAGAGCCCGGGGGTCTACCTCGAGGATGTCCCGCGGGCGCCGTCCGCGCCTTTCCAGACCGCCGTACCGGCGTTTCTGGGGAGCGTGGCCGCGCCTTCGGGGATCCTCCAACTGGACGCATCGTCGTGGTCCGATCTCGAGCAGAAGAGCGGCGCCGCGTGGGCGACGGGATATCTGGGGCTCGCGGTCCGCGGCTTCTTTCAGAACGGCGGCAGCTTCTGCTACGTGGTCCCTCTCTCGGATCCATCGGGCCTCGAGGCGGCGCTCGCGGCCCTCTCCGAGATCTCCGATTTCGACCTCGTCTGCGCGCCCGACCTCGCGGCCCTGGACACCGCCACGCTGGTCGCGGCGCAGGCCAGGATTCTGGAGCTCTGCGCGGACAGAGGCGATTGCTTCGCGATCCTGGACTCCGCGCGTTCCCCCTCGCCGGACCCGGGTATCGTGCTCTCGGGGGCCGTCGCGCACCGGAAGGCGCTCGATGACGCCATCGACGACGCCGCGACCGCGCGCGGTCTGTCGCCCGAGGCGCTGCGGATCAACGGGGCCCTTTACTTCCCGTGGATCTCGGTCTCGGGCGGAGGCAAAGGCGGCGAGAGCGGGCTCATCCCTCCCTCGGGCCACGCCGCCGGCGTCTACGCCAAGATGGATGAGACCGTCGGCGTCCACAAGGCACCTGCCAACGTGTCGCTGGAGGGCGCCCTCGATCTCCAAGTGCTCCTCTCCGCAAGAGACGAAGAGCAGTTGAACCCCGACGGCGTGACACGCATGAATTGCCTGCGCGCCTTCACCGGGCGGGGTATCCGGATCTGGGGCGCTCGCACGTTGAGCCACGATCCGGCGTGGCTCCACGTCAGCGTGCGCCGCCTCGTGCTGACGATCGGAAGGTGGCTCGATGCGACGCTGTCGGGCCTCGTGTTCGAGCCCAACGACTCCGGGCTCTGGATCCGTACGAGTCGCGAGGTGACCGCGTTCCTCGACGACCTGTACCAGCAGGGGGCCTTCCAGGGCAGCACGCCCGAGGAGGCGTATTACGTGAAGTGCGACGCGGACACGAACCCTCCCGCGGTGCGCGACATGGGGCAGCTCGTCACCGAGATCGGCATCGCCCCGGCGACACCCAAGGAGTTCCTCGTCGTGCAGCTCGTGCACGACGACACCGGCATCACCATCACGACCGCCGCGCCGTAGCGGCGGGACATCGATTGAAGTCGGGCCCAAGCGCCCGCTGATCCAGAGGAGCAGAGAACATGGCCATCGACCGACAAGACCCTTTCCTCGGCTACAACTTCGCAGTGGAGCTCGACGGCATCACCCGGATGGGCTTCAAAGACTGCTCGGGCCTCGAGAGCACGAGCGCGGCCACGACCTATCGGGAAGGCACCGATGCGAACCTCGCGCAGCGCCAGCTCCCCGGGCTGGTCTCGTATACCAACATCTCGCTCAGCCGGGGCATCACCAACGATCATGCGCTCTGGGATTGGCGACAGGAGGTGGCGAGCGGCAAGATCACGCGCCACGCGATCTCCATCGTGCTCCGCAACGCCCAGGGCGAGGAGCAGATTCGCTGGAACGTCAAGGAGTGCTGGCCCGCCAAGTGGACCGGCCCCTCCTTCGACGCGTCCTCGGACGCCGTCGCCATCGAGAAGCTCGAGCTCGCCCACGAGGGCATCGAGGTGCAGAAGTGGTAGTGGGCGACGCCCCGCGGGTCGCCGAATTCCCCTTCGTGCTGCCGCACGGGTACATGGGGGCAGACGGCGCCTGCCACCGAGAAGGCGTGATGCGGCTCAGCACCGCATACGACGAGATCGCGCCGCTCAAGGACCCGCGGGTGCAGCAGAATCCGGCCTATCTGGTGATCATCCTCCTCTCGCGGGTGATCACCAAGCTGGGCGCGCTCGAGCACGTGAACCCCAAGGTCATCGAGGGGCTGCTCTCGGGTGATCTCGTCTTCTTGCAGGAGCTTTATCGGCGGCTCAACGAGAATGGCCACGCACGCCTCCTCGTGAGCTGCCCGCGCTGCCAGGCCGACTTCGAGGTGGAGACTGCACCCCTGGGGGAAGCCTGAGCTACCCCTCGGACCGGATGTTCGAGGAGGTAGCGTATCTGTCTCGTTACCTGCATTGGCCGTACGAAGCGGTGATGTCGCTGGATCACCGCGAGCGGCAGCGCTGGACCCTCGAGGTCTCGCGGATGAACGAGCGCTTGAACGAGCAATGGAAACCGCACCGCTGACGGAGGATTCTGTATGCCGCTGATTGGGACGAACACCGCGTTCAGCGCCTTCAAGGGCATCACCGGGACGCGTCAGGATCCTTATCTGCCGTTCAACTTCCTTGTGGAGATCGACGGCCTCCTGACCGGCGGCTTCCAGCGGGTGAGCGGCCTCGAGAGCCACATCGAGGTCAAGGAGTACGCCGAGGGCGGCGTGAACGGTCATCTCCACCAGATCCCGAGCACGACGCGGTATCCCAACCTCGTATTGAGCCACGGCCTCACCAACATCGAGACGCTGTGGAATTGGTACGACAGCGTGAGCCGCGGCGCCATCGTGCGGCGGAACCTCACCCTTTACCTCCTGGACGCGCGGCGAATCCCGGCGATGTGGTGGGATGTCAAAGACGCGCTCCCGGTGAAGTGGAGCGGGCCGACGTTCGACGCTGGCGGGGGCACCGACGTGGCTGTCGAGTCGGTGGAGCTCATCCACAAGGGCATCACCAAGCCGGCCCTCAGCCACGTGGTCACGGCGGCTCGCGGCGTCGCCGGCCTGTTCACCTGACCTCGAGGGCGCGCATGCACACCGGCGTTGGAGAGACATGGACGGAGGCGATCGACGCCGATCTCGCCGCGCGGCTCGCGCGGCGGGGGCGCGATCCCGGCGTCCTCGACATGGAGCTCGTCCGGCGGATCATCGGCTGGATCGAGTACCTGGAGGGCCGCCTCCCGCTGCTCGCGGAGATGTCCCGGCGCTTCCGGAACGGCGCGCGCGCCGTCCCGGAGATCCCGATCGTCCACGCGCGCTGGATGCCGGCGCCCGGCCCCGACACCGGGGCAGGAGCCGCGCCGGCGCAGGAGGCGAAAACGGCGACGCCCGTCGTCCTCGCTCGGCCTCGGGCGGAGCGGGCCGGCGCGGCGCCGCTCACCCTCGCCACGGCGCCGCATGGAGCCGCCCAGCCCGGCGTGACGCCCGAGGATCATGGCGTGGCTCTCTCTGCACGTTCGGTGCGGGAGCGCTCGATCGCACGCGCGTCCGACGCTGCCGCGCCGGCCGAAGCGCAGCCGAGGCGGCGCATCAGGCCGGCGCCCCTGGAGCAGGCGCAAGCCGGCACTGCCGCGCGAAAAGCAGTCTCCGGAGCGCCGGTGAACGCCGTCGACACGCCGCTCCCGCACGTGCGCGTCGACGCGCGACAAGCAATCTCCGGAGCGCCGGTGAACGCTGCCGAGGTATCGCTCCCTCGCGTGCGCGCCACGACGCGACAAGCGATCTCCGAAGCGCCGGTGAACGCTGCCGAGGTATCGCTCCCTCGCGTGCGCGCCACGACGCGACAAGCGCTCTCCGGAGCGCCGGTGAGCGCGACCGAGGTATTGCTTCCTCGGGTGCGGGCCGGCACGCGACAAGCAATCTCCGAGACGCCGGTGACTGCTGTCGAGGCGCCGCTCCCTCGCGTGCGCGCAGGCGCGCGACAAGCGATCTCCGAAACACAGGTGACCGTTGCCGGCGCCGCTCCGCGTGAGATTCCCTGGATACCGCGTGACGGCAGCTCCGGGGACAACCCGCCGGCGGCGCGTGCTCCGCTCTTTCACGCACCGCCGGCCGTCGTCGTGGCGCCGGCCGCGCCGTTCGGCCCCTCCAATGGATCGGAGTTGCCAAACCTCGGGAGCGGCCGCGACGGAGACGGGGAGAGGCAGGTGCCGCCGCTCCCGCGGAGCCGACAAGCGAGCGCGGACGCGGACCGCGCGGCCCCAAGCGCGCCTGCGCCGGCGCGCGTCGAGATCGATATCGATGCTCTCACCGATCAGGTGCAGCGCAGGCTGCTCCGGCAAGTCGCGGTGGAGCGGGAGAGGAAGGGAGTCCGTCGATGACCCTCGCGAAGCTGACCATCGCCTACGAGACGAACACGGAGGGCGTGTTCGATCAGAAGATCCAGGCCCTCTTCAACCCGACCCAGGTGGTCCTCGACAACAACGTCGAGTGGCGGCTCGACCAGTCGGCCCTGGACTCGACGGTCGCGCAGAGCCGCGAGCTCAACCTGGAGTCGGTCAAGCCGGCGAGCCTCACACTCGATCTGTTCTTCGATACCTACGAGGGCGGTCCCCGGAGCGGCGCTGGGCTCGGCCGCCTGTCGGGGGCGCGCATCTCGACGCTGGCGCTCGATTCGAGCGCGCCGACGAGCGCCACGAGCATCCTCGCTTACACGCGCCAGATGCAGAAGCTCACCCGCTTCAACCGGGAGCTGCACCGGCCCTCGGTCTGCAAGCTCCAGTGGGGAGCATGGCCCATCTTCCAGGGCGTGCTGGCGAACCTCAGCCAGGAGTTCTCGCTCTTCCTCGAGGACGGCACGCCGGTGCGCGCGAACCTCCGGTGCACCTTCACCGAGTACCTGAGCGACGGCCAGACCGCCAAGAACGAGCTGCATTCGCCGGATGTCGCCAAAACGTACACCGTCCACCCCGGCGATACGCTGATCAACATCGCCGCCGTGCTCTACGGCGATGCCTCGCAGTGGCGGGTCATCGCCGAGGCCAACCACATCCAGAGCCCGCGGCGGATCACGGCCGGTCAGGTGCTCGCGATTCCGAAGCTCGGCGGGAGTTGATCATGCCCTTCGGATTCAAGCGGAACCCCGTCCCCGATGTGAAGGTGACTATCGGCGGCACCGTGCTGCCGCCGGACGCCCAAAGGGCCTTGCTCGACGTCGGCGTGCAAGACGACGTCGACGCAGCCTCCATGTTCACGCTCCGCTTCCTGTGCTGGGACGCAGAGAAGCTCAATCTCATGTGGAGCGACGACCGGCGCTATGCCGATCGCTTCGCGTTGGGGACCGAGGTGGCCATCGAGCTCGGCTACAAGGGCAAGCTCGCGGAGGTGATGGTCGGGGAGATCACCGGCGTCGACATCGACGTGGAGGGGCAGCGGCCGACCATGACGGTGCGTGGCTACGACGGCAGTCACCGCATGTCGCGCGCCACGCGGACACGCTCGTTCGCCGACCTGACGGACGCCGGGATCGCTGCCGAGATCGCCCGGGACTACGGCCTCACCGCCGAGGGGACGAGCGACGTCAAACACCCCTACGTCATGCAGTACAACCAAACCGATCTCGAGTTCCTGCGGCAGCGCGCCGATCTCATCGCCTACGAGGTCATGGTGCAGCAGAAGACGTTGCGATTCCGCCCGCGCTCGCGCCCGGGCCCGCCGGCGTTTTCGCTCTCGATGAGCACGGACATCCTCGGCCTCCACCTCCGGCTCACCGCCCGCGATCTGGTCGACAAGACGGAGGCCCGCGGGTGGGATCAGAAGGAGAAGAAGGCCATCGTCGGCAGAGCGTCAGCCGCGCAGGACGACGCGATGGGCGGCGGGACGGTGGGCGCCGAGAGCGCCCGTGCGGCCTTCAGCTCGGCGACGGCGGTGATGGTGAACGTGCCGGTGTCCACCCAGGCAGAGGCCGATCAGATCGCCCGCGCAGCCCTCGCAGAGCAGGATCGCGGCTTCCTCACGGGAGAAGGCATCTGTTATGGCCGCGCTGATCTCGTGGCTGGGATCACCGTCGACATCACCAACTTCGGGCGCTTCGGCGGCCCTTACGAGGTCGTCTCGACCGAGCACACCTACGCACCGAAGCAAGGATATCGCACCCGGTTCACGGTGAGGAGAAACGCTGTATGAGCGAACCTTTCATGCTGGGCGCCCTCGCGCCTCAAGAGGCGGGCGGCGCGCGCGTCTACGGCGTCGTCGTCGGCCAGGTGATCGACAACAACGACCCTGACAACCTGGGGCGCGTCAAGCTCAAGTTCCCCTGGATCTCCGACGAGCACAAGACCGACTGGACGCGGGTGATGACGCCCATGGCCGGCAAGGAGCGGGGCTTCTTCTTCCTGCCCGAGGTGGGTGACGAGGTCCTCGTGACGTTCCAGTTCGGCGACGTGAGCCACCCCTACGTGCTCGGCGCGCTGTGGAGCAAGGAGGACCGGCCTCCCCCCACGGCCAACAAGGGGCAGTCTTCCAAAGGGGAACGGAGCGTCAACCGGCGGGTCATCCAATCGACCTCCGGCCACCTCATCACGCTCGACGACTCGAAGGGCAAGGAGAAGATCACCATCGTTGGCAAGGGGGGTAAAGACAAGATCGAGATCGACTCGACCAGCAACAAGATCACCATCGAATCCGACAAGGATCTCGATATCAACGCGGCCCGCGACATCCACATCACGGCCGGGGAGGACGTGAGCATCCAATGCAAGAAGTTCTCCCTCGACGCCGACCAGAGCTACGAGCTCAAGGCGCTGACAGGCAAGATCGAGGCGGACTCCGGGCTCGATCTCAAGTGCATGGCCGGCGTGAAGATCAACACCGATGGGCTCGTGGTGACGTGATGCCCGGCTTCCTCCTCGATATCGGCTCGGTGGTGCTGTGCGCCCACGGCGGGCTGGGCCAGCCCACGGCCCCGGCGCCCCGCGTGAAGATCATGGGGAAGCCCGTGGTGGTGAAGACCACGACATACGCGATTGCCGGGTGCGCGTATCAACAGCCGCCGCCCAAGCCGAGCCCCTGCATCACGGCCGCCAACTGGGCCAAAGAGGCGCAGAAGGTCACGGTGATGGGCGTCGCGGTGCTGCTCGCGGACAGCAAGGCGACCTGCACCCCCAACGGGGTTTCGACGCTCGTGATTCCGGTACAGGCACGAGTCAAGGGGAAGTGATCATGGCAAGCAGCTTCCTGGGCACGGGTTGGCAGTTCAAGCTGGGTGCGGACGGAGCCGTGGGGCTCGGGCTCGCGGGGACGCGCGTCGCCGAGGCGAGCGACGCCGTCGCCGTCCGCCAATCGATCTGGATCATCCTGAGCACGGCGCCGGGCGAGCGCGTCGCCCGCCCCGACTTCGGATGTCGGATTCACGATCTCGTCTTCGGGGTCGGGGGATCCAGCATCGTCGGCGACGTGGTGACCGCGGTGGAGGACGCGCTCGGCCAGTGGGAGCCGCGCATCGATCTCCTCGGCGTCGATGCCTATCCGCACCCGGACGAACAAGACCTCCTGCTCGTCGAAGTGGATTATTCGATCCGCGCCACCAACAGCCGATTCAACCTCGTTTACCCGTTTTACCTGACCTGAGGGAAGATGAGCGCTCGAGCACCTTTGATCGACCCGCGCACCTACGAGGCGGTGGTCACCCAGACCGAGGCGCTGGCCACGGCCGAGCTCGGGCCGCCCAGATCACCTGGGCCCCCGGGTCGACCGACATGGCGTCGGCGCTGGTCCGTGTCTTCGCCCGGATGACCCAGCACGTCCTCGAGAGCGTCAATCGGATACCCGATCAGGGGTTCATCGCCTTCCTCAACCTCATCGGCGCTCGCCAACGGCCACCGCGCCCGGCGCGCGCCCCGCTGACGTTCCACCTCGCCGACGGCGCGGCCGGTGACGGGTGGGTCCCGGCCGGATCCCAGGTGGCCGCGCCGCCGCTCGCCGGCGAGACGGAAGAGGTCGTGTTCGAGACCGCGCTCGATCTCGTGGTCACGCCGGCGAAGCTCGCCGCGACCTTCGTCCATCGCCCCGATCAGGACCAATACGCCGATCGGACCGCGCCTTTGCCCGACGCCTGCCTGCTCGCCGAGGTCGATCAACCCATCGAGCACAGCCTGTATCTCGACGGCGGCGATCTCTTCACGTTGCCGGCGAGCACGTCGATGCGGGTCTCGATCGACGTCATCACGTCGGGGTCGACGTGGACACGGCTCCCGGTCACGTGGTCGTACTGGGACGGCGCCGCGTTCGCGCCGCTCCCGGGCACGAGCACCGAGGTCGAGCAGATCGAGGGCGGGATGCGCCAACTCGTGAGCTTCAACCTCCCTGCCCCCATCGACCCTTCGGCCGTGAATGGCAAACAGGGCCGTTGGATCCGCGCGAGCCTCACCACGCCACTTCTCGACGGGTCGGTCGTCCCGAGCATCCGCAACGTGGGATTGAGCTCGGCGCTCATCCGGAGCGGGCTCTCCGCAGATGCGGCCTTCGCCGGGAGCTCACCGCTGGATCTGAGCCTCGATTTCTACCCCTTCGGCGGGCAGCCGCGCATCGGTGACGCCTTCTTCCTCGCCAGCGGCGAGGTATTCGGGAAGCCCGGCGCCGAGGTCACCTTGAGCTTCTCGCCGAGCGCCGCGGATCAGGCCGCGGATCCGAACGACGACCCGACGCTCGTTTGGGAGGTGTGGACGGAGAGCGGTTGGACGGAGGTGGGGCGCTCCAACCGAACGCACCCGAGCATCGATGCGAACGACAATCCTTACGAGCCACCGAGCAGCTCGCCTTGCGCGTTCAACGACACGACGCTCGCATTCACGGCCACGGGCGCGAGCCAAGTGACGTTCACGGTGCCGGCCGGCGTCGCTCCCCTGACGAGCCGTGGAATCACGAGCTACTGGCTCCGTGTCCGGATCGCCAAGGGCGCGCAGGTCTACGGGACGGGGATGACCGTCACCACCAAGACCATCGTCGTCTCCGGCGAGAACGTCCAGGTGGCCGAGCTGCACGATAACGGCCTTCGCCCCCCGATCGTGGCGTCGCTGGGCATCGGATACACCTATGCGCCGGAGCAGCCGGTGGCCGCCGCCGTCTCCCTCAACGACTTCGTCTTCGTCGATCAGACGGCGGGCAACCAGGCCGGCTTCAAGCCGTTCACGCACGCACCGGGAGATGGGCCGGCCCTTTACTTGGGCTTCGATCGACCGTTCTCCAACCAGCCCATGACACTGTATGTGGAGGTGGCGGCGCCAACCCCCGTCGAGATCGCGGCCAGCACACTGCTCGACCCTCAGGCGCAAGCTCAGGTGCCGGCCCAGATCGTTTGGGAGTACGCAGGTCCGGGCGGCTTTTCGAGCCTCGGCACCGAGGACGAGACCCACGGGCTCCACGGGAGCGGCCTCGTCCGGTTCATCGGCCCGGCCGATTTCGTGGCGCGGACGGCGTTTCAAAAGAACCTCTACTGGATGCGGGCTCGCCTCGCGGCCGGTGAGTTCAGCGCGATCCCGCGCGTCTGCTGCGTCCGGACCAACACCGTTTGGGCGGACAACGCCACCACGATCACCGGCGAGGTGATGGGCTCGGGGACGGGCGCGCCGGGACAGGCACTCTCGCTCTCCCATACGCCGGTGCTCGACGGGCAGCGCATCGAGGTGCTCGAGCCCGAGGTCCCACCGCCCGCGGATCAAACGGCCCTCGCGCTCGTCGAGGGAACGGACGCCGTGGAGCCGGTGCTCGACGCGCAGGGCCACACGGTGGGGGCGTGGGTGCGGTGGATCGAGGTGACCGACTTCTACGCTTCCGGCCCGCGCGATCGCCATTACACCCTCGATTCCCAAACCGGCCTCGTGAGCTTCGGTGATGGGCGACACGGGATGGCGCCGCCGCAGGGGAACGACAACATCCGCGCTTCGGTGTACCGCGTCGGCGGCGGGGCCGCGGGCGACCGGGCAGCCGAGACGATTACGCAGCTCAAGTCGACGCTGCGCGACGTCGACGGCGCGACCAACCACTCGGCGGCGACCGGCGGTGACGATCTCGAGAGCACGGATGAGGTGAAGGATCTGGGCCCGCGGATCCTCCGCCATGGCTATTACGCGGTCGCCGCGGAGGACTATGAGGATCTGGCGCACGAGGCGTCCGTCGAGGTCGCCCGGGCGCGGGTGGTGACACCCTATTTCGATCCCGTCGCGTTCACCGCGCCCTCTCCCGCGCTGCCCGCAGGCCACGTGCTCGTGATGGTGGTGCCCTACGGCACGGCGCCACGCCCCGTGCTCGACGTGGCTTTGCGGGACACCGTGCAAAGCTACCTCGAGGCGCGCGCGGCGCCGGCAGTGCTCCTCCAGGTCGCCGGCCCAGACTGGGTGCGAGTGACCGCAAAGGTGGAGATCGCGCCCGTCTCCATCGAGGCCGCGGACGCGCTCCCCGCCACGGCGCGGGCCGCGCTCGAGGCGTACCTCCACCCGCTCACCGGCGGGCCCGACGGCACCGGGTGGAAGTTCGGCGCCCTCCCCGCGGTCTCGGATCTCTATCCCGTCCTCCTTTCGGTGGACGGCGTCGATCACGTCCGCAAGCTCCACCTGGTTTACGAGAAGGAAGACGCTTCGGGAAAGTGGATTCCCTTCGACGAGGCCACGCCCACGGACGTGCGGAGTCGCGTCCTCGTCTTCTCGGGCTCACACGACGTCCGCACCCGCACGGACGCTGGAGGCTGATATGCCGCTCGAACTACCCAACCTGGATGACCACACCTACGCCGACCTCGTGGACGAGGGGCGCGCGTCGCTCCCGGCGCTCTATCCGGCGTGGACCGATCACAACCCCTCGGAGCCGGGCATCACGCTCCTCGAGCTCTTCGCCTGGCTCTCGGAGGCGGTGCTCTATCGCACCAACCAAATCCCGGACGCGACGTACGATTCCTTCCTCGGGATCTTGAACGGCCCGGGGTGGACGAGGCCCAAGGGGCAGACGCTCGATGAGGCCATCTACCAAACGATGAGCGCGCTCCGGGAGCCGTTCCGTGCGATCACACGCGAGGACTACGAGCGCCTCGTGAAGGAGGAGTGGTCGGCCGTGGCGCGCGTCCACTGCCTGCCGGAGCGCCAGCTCGATCCTTACGTGGGCACGATTCGCATGCCGGGACACGTCAGCGTGATCATCATGCCTTCGCCCGCCGACCCCGCGGCGCCGTGGGATCAGCCGAACCAGGCGCTGCGAGACTCGGTGCGATCGTTCCTCAACCACCGGCGGCTCCTCACCACGCGCCTCCACATCGTGGGGCCGTTCTTCTCCGCCGTGCCGATCACGGCGACGCTCTACCTGAGCGAAGACGCGGATCCGAACACGGTCGTTGCAAACGCCCAGGCCGTGCTCCGCGCCCATTTCCACCCGTTCACGGGGGGCGCCGATGGACAGGGCTGGCCCCTCGGGCGGGCCGTCTACGTCTCTCACGTCTATGCCGTGCTGGAGGGGGTGAGCGGTGTGGAGATCGTGAAAGACGTCGACCTTCCGGTGGCGTCTTCGGACCGGAGGATCCTGAACGACGACGGCGAGCTCGTGGGCGTGACGCTGCTCGAGCACGAGCTCCCCATGGTGCAGCTCGATTCAAACAGCATCTCCACCATGGAACGTCGAGGTGACGAATGGCTGCCGTGAGCGGAGGCGTGACTCGGTATCTGGATCACCTGCCGGCGGTGCTCCAACAGGGCCCGTTCATCGGCCCCTTCCTGACCGCGTTCGAGCGGATCCTGAGCGGTCCGCCGCCGGGGACGACACCGCCTCCGGGGGTGACGCCGCCCGAGGGGATCGAGCAGATCCTCGACCGGATTGACACCTTCTTCGACCCGGATCTCGCCCCGGAAGACTTCATTCCCTGGCTCGCAGGGTGGGTAGCGCTCGCCCTGCGCGACGACTGGGACCTCGCCACGCGGCGCGCGTTCATCGGCAAAGTCGTGCCGCTCTACAAGAAGCGCGGCACGCGGGCCGGGCTCAGGGAGCTGCTCGACACCCAGGCCGCGGCGGTCTCCGTGGTGGATCACGACGACGACCTGATCCCGCCGCGCTTCAACGCGGCCTCGCCGGAGCACTACTTCGAGGTCATCGTCAGGGTGAGCGGCAATGACGCCTTGGCCATGGCGCGCACGGTCCGTCAGATCATCTCCATCGTCGATCGCGAGAAGCCGGCGCACTCGTACTACGGGCTCGATATCGAGTTCCCACCGATGCAGATCAACGACGATCGGGACCTCTACCCGGAGTACGGCCCCGGCATCCAGGTGGGCATGACCGCGCTGTCCGCGGATCACCACGTCGAGCTCAAGTACGCGGCGATGCAAATCAACGACGATCCGGACGCGTTCCCGAGCTTCGGGGCAGGGATCCTCACGGGCGTCAACACGATCCTGGGCACGGAGCCCTGAGGGAGAAGCCATGACGGCGAACGACTATTTCACGAAGCGCATCAACTATTACAACGGCCAGTCCCTGCTCTCGAACGACTTCATCGATCAGCAGGACTACCACGACAACCGGCAGCAGCTTCACGCGCGCATGCAGCACCTCCAGGGCATCACCGAGGGGCTCGGGGTGACGATCGCGACCACCAACGCCAAGGCCGTCGCCGTCGCGCCGGGGGCCGCGGTGGACGGGAGCGGGCGGCTCATTCTCCTCGCTGCGACGACCACGGCCCCGATGCCGAGCGGGATCGCGGCCGGCGCGCACGCGGTGGTGATCGCCTTCGCGGAGACGCCGACGGACCCGGCCGACGCCAAGTACGTCCCCGGGAACACGCGCTTCACCCAGACGCCGGGCATCTCCATCAAGCCGCTCTCCACCGTGGCCCCACCCGACGTCGTCCTCGCGACCCTGACCGTCGACGCGAGCGGCACCGTCACGCAGGTCGACACCAGCGCGCGCACCTACTCGGGCCTCCGGCTGACCGGCCCCGAGGATGGCGGCTTCGACCTCCGGACCAAAGACAATGACAGCTTGGTGGTGGAGCACTTCGCCGCGGGTGACACGTCGGTCACACGGCTCGTGACGATCACGAACACCGGCAACGTCGGCATCGGGACGACCACGCCCGGCGCGCCGCTCGAGGTCGCCGGGATGATCAGCTCGAAGAGCGGAGGGTTCAAGTTCCCCGATGGGACCATCCAGACTACGTCGGTCGAGTCGAGCGTCGCGAACGGCATCAACCTCAACGCGAACACCGCGATTCGGTTCGCTGACGGCGGCGTGATCGGCAGCGGCGACGCAAACCATCAGATCCTCTTCCGGCGCTCCGAGAACATCCTCGAGCTCCGTGAGTTCGGTGACATCGTGCTCTCGCCGGGCGCGACGGCGGGCGCGACCACCGCCAAGGTCGTCGTGAAGGCGAACGGCAACGTCGGTATCGGCGCGGCCTCTCCCGGCGCACCGCTCGCGGTCGCCGGGATCGTCCACTCCACGACTGGAGGGTTCAAGTTCCCGGACGATACCGTACAGACCACCGCGCTCAGCACTGCGGCTCTGTTGCCGCGTGGCCTCATCCTCATGTGGGCCGGCGCCCTCGCCGACATCCCCGCCGGCTGGGCGCTCTGCGACGGTACCCAGGGCACGCCGGACCTCAGGGACAAGTTCGTCGTCGGCGCGGGCAGCAGCTACAGCGTGGGTGCGACCGGCGGTGCGGACCAGGTCACGTTGACCGTCAACCAGATGCCTGCCCACACCCATGTCGTCCCCGGTGCGTACGGTACGGACGATAAGAACTTCGGTGACGGCGGCAGCTTTGCTACCGGCGACACCCCCACTCAGAACAATGTGAACTCGCAGTCCACGGGCGGAAATGCGCCGCACGAGAACCGGCCGCCCTACCGCGCCGTCTTCTTCATCATGAAGCTCTGACGGGCGCCTGCCATTCATGCTCCCTTACGCCTCCTCCCTGGAGCACGTCCTCGCCGAGCTCGCCCGTGTGGATCTCCTCGTGCGCGCGCATGTCGCGCGCGCGCGGCGGGCGCATGGCGGCGGGCTCCCCGGATTCGTCATCTCGGAGGAGGAGGTCGACGCCCTCCTCGCGCGCCCGCTCGGAGAGCCCATCTGGGCGGAGGCCCCAGCAGCGCCGGAGCTGCCCGCCATCGAGGATGGCCTCGAAGAGGTGGAGTCCGCGATCACGGCGCGCATCCGCGCGAGCACCCTCTCCGGTGTCACCCTTCGGCTCGAAGCCCTGAGTCGCCTCTTCCGGCTCGGCCGCTTCGACGTCGACGTCCTCCTCATCGGCCTCTTGCCCGAGGTCGAGACCCGAATCGAGCGGCTCTATGCGTATCTGCAAGACGACGTGAGCCGCCGCCGGCCGAGCATCGATCTCTGCCTCTCGCTCCTCTGCTCGTCCTTCGAGGCCAAGTTCGCCGCGCGCGAGCGCTTCGCCCCCGAAGCACCGCTCCGCGCCCACGGTCTCATTCACCTCTTCACCGACGCGCGCGAGCCTCACGCTCCTTTGCTGAGCCACGCCTTCAAGGTGGATGAGCGAATCACCTCTCACCTCCTCGGCTCGGATGCGCCCGACATGCGCCTCCGCCCTTTTCTCCGGCTCGTTCAGCCGAAGATGCAGCTCGGCGATCTCGTCTTGCCGGACGATCTCAAAGACCGTCTGGCCCGCTTCGCCGACCGCCGGAGCGAGCCCAGGATCGTCGCGCTGGAGGGCCCTCCCGGCGTCGGCAAACGGGCTCTGGTCGAGGCGCTCTGTGAGATGCTGGAGATGCCCCTCTGCGTCGTCACGGGCCTCTCCTCCGCGGACGAGGTCACGATTCAAGCGCTCGCGCCCCTGTTCGGCCGAGAGGCCCTCCTCTCGGGCGGAGCGCTGTATTGGGAAGACGCGGGCCAGCTCTTCGACGAAGACAGGCCCGTTGCCCGCGCCGCGCTCATCGAGGCCATCGAGGCACATCAAGGGCTCACCTTCCTCGGCGCGGCAGGCCCCTGGGAGCCGCCCTCTGCCCTGCACCGGCGCGCTTTCCTGCGCGCCGAGATCGCGAGGCCCGGACCGGTCGAGCAGGGAATCCTCTGGGCCGCCGCGCTGGCCGGGGAGCAGGCCCTCGCCGCAGACATCGACATCGACATGCTGGCGAGCTCCTATCGGCTCACCGGGGGGCAGATTCGAGACGCCGCGGCCGCCGCCCGCTCCCTTTCATGCTCCCGCAGTGAGCCGGTGACCGCCCAGGATCTCGTCACCGCCGTCGGCCAGCAATCGAGTCGTCGCCTCGGCGCGCTCTCCCGGGTGGTCTCGACCCCCGCGCGCTGGGACGACCTCGTGCTGGCCAACGACCAGAAGCAGCGGCTCGAAGAGATCCTCTTCCACGTCCGGCACCGCCGCAAAGTGCTCGGCGAGTGGGGCTTCGGCAACAGGCTTGCTCTGGGCAAGGGCCTCGGCGCGCTCTTCTCCGGCCCTCCGGGCACGGGCAAGACCATGGCCGCCGGCGTGCTCGCCAAAGAGCTCGGGCTGCGGCTCCACCAAATCGACCTCTCGGCCATCGTGAGCAAGTACATCGGCGAGACCGAGAAGCAGCTCGCGCGCCTCTTCGACGAGGCCGAGGCCGTGAGCGCGATGCTCTTCTTCGACGAGGCCGACGCGGTCTTCGGCAAACGCACCGAGGTGAAAGACGCCCACGATCGCAACGCCAACCTGGGGACGAGCTATCTCCTCCAGCGCATCGAAGCTTACGAAGGCGTGGTGATCCTGGCGTCGAACTTCGCCAAGAACATGGATGATGCGTTCGTGCGGCGGCTCCGTTTCGTCGTCGATTTCCCCATGCCCGGTGAGGACGAGCGGCGACGGATCTGGGAGCGGGTGTTCCCAAACGAGGTGCCGCGGGCAGAGGACGTGGACCTCGGCTTTTTGGCCAAGCGGCTCGAGGTCGCCGGCGGCGTGATTCGCAACATCGCGCTCGGGGCGGCGTTCCTCGCGGCGAGCGAAGGGGCGACGGCGGTGCGCATGAGTCACCTGCTCCAGGCCGCGCGGCGGGAATACCAGAAGATGGGCAAGGTGGTGGACGCGCGGTGGCTCGCCCATCCCGTGCTGGGATAGGCGAGAGCTCACGAAGGTGACGCGAGAGCGTCATCTCTTGGAGAGAGCAAATCACGAGGCAGTCGTGAGCGACTGGAGCTCAGGCTCGCCTTCGGCATCGAGGAGGTGTCGTCATGTTCATCGGGCAGAAGGTTCAAGCCGCGAGGGGGCAGGCCGCGAGGAGGAGCGCTCCGAAACGTGCACCCACCACCACACCTGAGCATTGCGCGCTCCAGAGGCCGTCGAGCGCGCACGAGGTGCTCGACAACCTCCTCCTCCAGCAACGGGTGCTCGGCAATCGCGTGGTGCAGCGCCTCCTCGGAGGCGCCGGCGGAGCACCGCGAGGGGACAACCTGCCCGCGAGCCATATCCGGCGTGCGGCCGCGGAAGGGCTGCGCACGCCCGTCGTGCCCCTGCCTCACGTGGACCAGATCCAGCGCGCCTTCGGCCGTCATGACATCAGCCACGTCCAGGCCCACGTCGGCGCGGAGAAGAGCACGAGCACCATGCAGGCGAGCGCGTTCACCGTCGGACAGGACGTGGTGTTCGGCCCACCGCCCGACCTGCGCACGACCGCACACGAGACGGCGCACGCGTGGCAGCAGATGAACGGCCTCCAGCCGTCGGACGGCGTTGGGCGCGCCGGAGACGCCTACGAGCGCCACGCGGACGCGGTGGCGGAGCGGGTGGTGTCGGGGGGATCGGCGGAGGGGCTGCTCGACGCGATGCCGGCCCGATCCGGCGGCCGAGCCGGGCCGAGCGCCGCCGCGCCCGCCGTTCAGCGCAAGCTCGAGATCGGGGGGCAAGACATCACCGAAGAGCAGATCGAGAAGAGCTGGAGCGAGATCGAGGGCGTCATCAAGTTCTGGTTCCACGTCGGGCCGACCGCGGACGAAGGCGATCTCGGCGCGGAGGGCTTGGACCACATCAAAGGCGTGATGATGGATCTGGCTCGGAGGGACGAGGTGTTCGAATACAACAACCTGTTCAACGGTGTTCGCGACATCATCAGCAAGCACAGCGATTACGGGGGGCGCATCTCCAGCCTCTCCACCGATGCCCCCCGCTCGTCATCTACCCGGGCTATGCGTCGGGCGACATGTACGGGTTCGGCGCCTCGATGCTGCTCGAGCCCAGCATGCGCATGATGATCCTCGCCGACCCCCAGAAGCCCGACCCCAAGAAGCCTGGGAAGACGAGGCCGGCGACGGGGCGTGTGGACCGGACCGGCATGGTGACCGGCTTCCTCGGTGAGTCGATCAAGGGGGATCGCTTCAAGACGGGGACGGCCAGCCCGCAGGCGTACTCTTCCTTCCCCCAGCTCGGCAAGAGCAAGGACCAGTATTACCAGTCGCTGAGCACGACCTTGAAGGAACACTTCCGCGAGGAGGTCAACACGCACCGGTTGGAGGACCTGTTCTTCGGCACGAAGTTCGTCGCGCAGCACTTCAAGTCCAACCCCGAGTCGTCCCGCCAGACGGTCCAGGAAGGCTGGGAGACGAAGGGGCAGGCCTTCGATGCCAGGCGCGACGAGATCGAGGACTTCCTGGCCGAGAAGGGCCTCCCGAAGGATGATGAGCAGAAGAACATCGTCGTCCTCTGGTCTCGCTTCACCGGCAAGACGGGCGGCGCGCACATGGAATACGACACGAGCTTCACGGGGCTCCGGCAACTGGTGAAGCTCGCGCAAGAGACGAACAACGACTACGTCATCATCGCGGGCGACAAGCCCAAGAGCAGCGAGACCGGCTTCGACGAGGCCAAGAAGGCGCGCCGCAAAGACAAGATCTCGGACATCGCGTCGGACGCGTCGACCGCGTCGGACACCGGGTTCAAGGTGATCAACCTGACCGAGTTCTGGAACGATGATGGCTGGGAAAGACGCCACTTTTCGAAGCGAATCGATCAGTTCAAGGTCTTCGAGGCCCTCCATCGCAAGCACAAGGTGAAGCACCTCGGGGCGCGGAGTGGCAACCTGGAGTCGCTGGCCGCGCTCGGTTACACGGTGCGCTACTTCGAAGATGTCTATGGCGAGGGGGACGAGGCGCTCGACAAGAAGCGCATGGAGGCGTGGCACGACACCGTGGATTACCGGCGCATCCAGATCCAGAAGGTGCCCACCCGCTCGGGGCAGTATGTGATCAACGGCGTGAACAAAAATCCCTATCCGGGGTGGCATTACGGTGCGAGAAAGCTGGGGCCGCCCTCCAGGACCGTCTCCAAGCACGTCGTCAAGCCAGACGTGGCCGACTATTCCAAGGGGTTCCTTCCCGAGGATCTGGCGGAGTTCGAACGGTATTTCTCGATCCCGCGGACCGCATGGGAGTGACGTTCTCTTCTCCGAAAGGCGTCGTTCCCATCGTCCTGCCGACCCAGGCGAGCGAAAGGCGAATGGCATCCTCGAAGCTCGAGAGTGCGCCGCGCGCCGCCGTCTCCTGAGGGGCGTCGGCGCGCCCGAGCCACGAGGGCTGTCGTTCTCGGCGGTGACGTAGGTCGTTTGCTCCTCACGAACGCTGCCCGAAGAGCGTCATCGCTTGGAGGGAGTTCCATCATGCATGCTCCGGCAAAAGGTTCAGCAGGTGCTCAGGCGAAGAACGCCACGCGGACGGCATCGTCGGAGCGGGTGCGGTCTCCGCACGTCGCCGCCGGGGGTGAGAACGCGCTCGGTCGAGAGCCCATGGCCGAGCCGGTGACGTGGCAGGGGCGGGTGCTCGGGCTCCAGAGAGCCTTGGGCAACCAGGCCACTCAGGAGCTTTTGGACCTCTCGGGAGGCGCGCCGATTCAGGCCAAGGCCCAGCATGGAGTGGCGCCCGGGCGGGGACCAGCAGCAGGGATGGCCAATGCCACGGGAATCCCGACGCCGGTGAGGGCCAAGATGGAGGCGGCGTTCGGAGCCGACTTCTCCAGTGTGCGGGTCTACCCGCGTTCGTCGCACGCCGCAGCGCTCGGGGCCCTCGCCTACACGCAGGGCGAGCACGTTCACTTCGCACCTGGCCAGTTCCGGCCGGAGAGCAGCGCGGGACAAGCGCTCCTGGGGCACGAGCTGGTCCACGTCGTTCAGCAGCGCGCAGGCCGTGTCGCGGCCACACGGCAGTTGAAGCCGGCCGTGTGGATCAACGATAGCTCCCACCTCGAGCGGGAGGCCGACACGCTGGGCCGGCGCGCCGCTCGCGGGGAGACGGGGCTCGTGTCGGCGTCACGCGCGTCGACGGCAGGACGGGGCGTCATCCAGGGGGCTTTCACTGCCCATGCCGTCCTGGAGGACAAGAGCCATTCGACCGACTCCGCCTCAGTGGTGCAGATCCGAGACATCAAGATGTCGAAAGGAAAGCGCCCGCCGACCAAGCTGGAGCCTGACCAGGGCTCACACATCCTGGCCTGGGAAGTGAAGGTGCGCGAGTGGGAAAAGCTGTTCGCGGGAACGGCCGACACAGTGCTGGACAACCTCGTGAAGGAGGCCAAGGCCGACCAGGCCTACGACGAAAACACGGCCTCGCAGCAGGCTCGTGCCAATCTCATCGCGCAGGCGGAGAGCTTGAAGGCAAGCCCACGATCGACCTCCGATTGGAATCGATATGTGAGCTATTTGGTGACGCAATATATCAAGCTCTATCAAAAGTCGAGCTTCACGGTCTACGGTTCGGAGGTGTCCAAGACACCCAAAGGCCATGGCGAAGCCGGAGCGCTCCGAAAGCTCGAAGCCTGGGACGCTGGCAGCAGTGCCGCCAA
This sequence comes from Minicystis rosea, assembly GCA_001931535.1. Classification (GTDB taxonomy): domain Bacteria; phylum Myxococcota_A; class Polyangia; order Polyangiales; family Polyangiaceae; genus Minicystis; species Minicystis rosea. The sequence continues at coordinate 15,807,721 of CP016211.1, read as the reverse complement.
CATCAGCGACAGCGCTGCACAAGAGGCCATCAAGCTTCTGGACATCCAGGCTGCACTCGCGGAGCCCATCAAGTACAAGGGCATCAAAGACTGGGCGGCGGCATTGAAACGGTTGTTTCCCAACCTGTTTCTCAATGGGGCATTGCGCGCCCCCAGCGCCGGCGAGCTCGCCGATCTGGCCAAGTCATACAACAAGGCTGACCTCAAGAAGCTGTTGACCACTGGCACTTTCTCTGCGACGGCGCCCTTTCCGGGGCCCATCACGACGTCGCCTCAGGGGATGGCTGCGCTCGACGCGACGACTGTCGATGAGAGTATGGAGAGCGAGCCGTTCCTGGCGCGTGTGCGAGCGGAGCCGCTTGCGAGTGGCGCGGTGCTCGCTGCGAGCAATGTGACCGTGAAGTCCGTCGCGCTGTCCGACGAGCGGCCGGAGACACAGTTCTTTGCAGGCCAGGCCTCGCACACCATCGCGTGGAGCCTGGAGCGCCGGGCCTGGCGGAAGATGTTTGGAGACGGACAGCCGCTCGATCAGGTGATGAACGCTCTGCTCCATACGCTGAACGAAGACGAGCAGTGGGCGCAGGCAGTGGCGAAGGCCGGTAACTCCGACAAGGCGCGCGGCGACCGGGTCAACCTGATCCAGGAGGTGACGAGTGAGGTCGGATCGACCAACACGCAGACGGAATGGACGCAGAAGCTCAACGACTGGATCGAGCGTTACGTGGCCATTTATCAACAGTCACCGTTCGCCACTTTCTCCGAGCCCACGCCAGATGGGGGCTCCACCCCCCTCGGGCATGGCGAGGCTCACGCGCTGGCCAAGCTGGCAAGCTGGGAGAAACGCACGGCACAGCCGACGAGCGACCAAGAGGTCGCCGACAATGCCCTGAAGTTGCTGGACGTGGGAACGTGGGTTACGACGGCCGAGCTCATCGATCTGGATCGACTGGGCAAGCGCTTCCTGGAAGATCTCGAAAAGGCCTTTCCCCAGGTGTTCGCCCAATACGGGGCTGCCATCGCGAAGGAGTTGGGGGCGCTGAAGTCTGCGCCAAGACAGCCGGGCATCGACCTCAATGCGAAACGCTCCTCACGCGCGATGAAGCGCGGGGCCGGCCAGCCCCCGTCAGGCGCCAGTCCCTCCAAGGCCCAGAAGACGGGGAATGGGTAGCGGCGCTCCCGGCTGGACCATCGCTCCCCTCGGACGGCTCGGCGTCCAACGCGTGATGGGCAACCGCGCCACGCGGGAGGTCCGCCGAACGGCGGAACCGTCGCGATCACGACGTCGGAGGTGGCCTTGCTCGACGCGGTCCGACGCCAAGGCCGTGCGACTTGCGACCGCGAGGCAGCGTCGTAACATCGCCGGGGGTGACCGTCGCGCTGCGCAACACGTGTGGGCTCTTCGCCGTTGGATACGGGCTGCTCCATCTCTGCTTTGCGCTGATCGCCGCCACGCCTGATTGGTCCCACGTCGATGCGCGCCCTCCCGGGCTGCCGCAGTACCTCGCCGTCGCGCTGCTCTCGAGCGCCGGCGCCATGTGGATCGCCGGCGGCTTCGCGACGCTCGCCACGCCGCGATGGCACCGGCGAGGCCTACTCGTCATCGCCGGCGCCTCCGGCGCGGAAGCGCTCGTCCTGCTCGCCAAGCTCGCCTCCCACCAGCCCTTCGCCCTCGTATCGCTGCTGGTCTGCGTCAGCTCGCTGGGCATGCTGGCAGCCTGGCTCGTTCGCCGATGTGAACGAGGACCTTCCGAACCGTCGCCGGGACCGCGCGACGTGTAGCCAGCTCGCCGCGGCGGCGGCGTGAGCCGCGCGATGGGCCGAGAAGGCACCTCCCGCCGGGAGCGCGAGCAGGGAACAGGGTGTCCTTCCACGCGCCTCCCGAGATGCACTCGCTGCGGTTGCGAGTCGGGCTGGGTACGGCCGCCGCCGCTGCGACGTCCCCGTGGTAGGCGACCTCCAGGAGATCCGCCTTGATCCGAAGAGCCGCCCTCGCCCCCATCACGCTCCTCCTCGCGGCCTGCTCGGGGGCGGCCCCTGCGCCCGCGGGTCCCGTCGCCGTGATGCCGCCGCCGGCGATCGAGCCCGCCTCTGCCGCGCCCCCTGCCCCCACGGCGGAGAAGCTCGCCGCGGATGCGCCGCGAGCCACGGCGGCGGGCACGACGTTCACGGCGCCCGGCGGCTGGACGCTCCGCAGTGATGGGTCGAAGCGCTTCCTCGACGGGCCGGAGCCCGACATCCACCTCGCCCTCGTCGACGTCGGGGCCGCCGACTCCCCCGAGGCTGCCGTCGCCGCGGCGTGGCCAGCGCTCGTCCCCGACTTCAAGCGTACCGTCAAGCTCGCGGCGGACCGGGCCGCGCGCCACGGCTGGGAACAGCACAAAGGGTTCTGGTACGAGACCTCTCCGGACGAGCGCCTCTTCTTCACGGCGCGGGCCTTTCGGAAAGCCCGCGCGTGGACGGTCCTGCTCGTGTCCTCCAGCGAGCCGTCGCTCGGCAAGCGCAACGCGCAGATCGGGCTCGTCATCAACAGCTTGAGGCCTACCGGCTACACGCGAGAGACCTTCCAGGGCAGGACCGCGCACGCCCTCGACACGGCGCGCGTCCGGGCGCTCACGGACTTCGTGGAGACCGCGCGCGTGCAGGCCGGCGTCCCCGGCGTCGCCGTGAGCCTCTTCACGACGGACTCCGTCATCTTCGAGGGCGGCTTCGGCGTGCGCGAGATGGGCAAGGGGGCGCCCGTCTCCGCCGACACGCTCTTCGTGATCGCGTCGAACACGAAGGCCCTGACCACGCTGCTCCTCGCCAAGCTCGTCGACGAGGGCAAGCTCACCTGGGACGCCAAGGTCACGAGCGTCTATCCCGCATTCAAGCTCGGCGACGCGGACCTGACCGGCAGATTGGCCGTGAAACACCTCGTCTGCATGTGCACGGGGCTCCCGCGGGAGGAGGACGTCGATTGGGCCTTCGCGTTCCAGCGCTCGTCCCCGAAAGGCGTGCTGGATCTCCTTGGCACGATGCGACCGACGAGCGGGTTCGGCGAGCTCTTCCAGTACACCGACGTGCTCCCCGCCGCGGCCGGCTTCATCGGCGGAGCCGTCCTTCATCCGAAGCGCGAGCTCGGCGCGGCGTACGACGAAGCCATGATGACGCGCGTCCTACGCCCGCTCGGCATGACCTCCACCACGTTCGACTTCGCCGAGGCCACGCGCAAGGATCACGCGTCGCCGCACGCCGAGGACTTCTCCGGCAAGCCGGCCGTCGCGGCGATCGACGTCGACCGGGCGGCCCTCACGCCCGTGCGCCCCGCGGGCGGCGCGTGGTCCAACGTCAAGGACCTGCGCCGCTACGTGCAGATGGAGCTCGCGAAAGGCATGCTGCCCGACAGTCACCGCTTCATCTCCGAGGAGGCGCTGCTCGCGCGCCGCGCCCCGCAGATCGCGATGGGCCCCGACGAGACGTACGCGATGGGGCTCATGGTCGACACGCAGCTCGGCATCCCCGTCGTGCACCACGGCGGCTACGTCGTCGGTTATCGGAGCGACTTCTTCTGGCTGCCGGAGCACGGCACCGGTGGCGTCATCCTCACCAACGCCGACAGCGGCAGCATCGTGCGCCGGTCCTTCCTCCGCCGGACGCTCGAGGTGCTCTTCGACGGCAACCCCGAGGCGGCCGAGGACGTCACGCTGGCGGTGGCCGAGCGCAAGGAGTGGCTCGCGAAGGAGCGCGCCCAGAGCATCCTCCCCGCCGATCCGAGGGTCGTCGCGAACCTCGCGGAGCGGTACACGAGCCCCGATCTCGGGGACATCGTGGTCCGCACGGACGCGAAGGGGACGGTGTTCGTTTTCGACGCGTGGAAGAGCGCGGTCGCGTCCCGCAAGAACGACCACGGCACGACGGCTCTGGTGACGGTCGACCCCGGCGTGAACGGCTTCGACTTCGTCGTGGCGGATCAGGGCAGCGAGCGCCGCCTCGTCCTCCGCGACCCGCAGCACGAGCACGTGTTCAGGGAGGCCGGGCTCCGCAAGGCCTCTACGTCCCGCTGAAGGCGAGCGGCTCGACGGCGCAACGTCACCCGCTCCACTCCGCGTCGCGCCAAGCGCACTGGCCCATCTTCATCACCGGTGAAGCTCACCGGCATGCGCCGTGTTCTTCACCGGCGAGCTTCACCGAATTTTCGCGGGTCGCGAGGATCATCAACAGCCGCTCGGCGCGTGAGGGTGACCTCGACGAGGGCGTGATGCGTCGTGTAGGCACCGCGTTCTTCACCCGTGCACAAAAGCGAAGACCCGAGAGCGGTAGCCCTCGGGCCTTCTGGTGCCCCTTGTCTCCTCGAGGCCCATCGTCATCGCGACATGGGCTTCGGATCCTGATATCGAATCTTGCCCGTGAGCCCAAACACCGTCTTGGGTTCGTGGGAAGCACACCGACGCGCCGAGGGACACCGCAGCTCGTCGGTTTGCCAGTCAGCCCATCAGGTGTGCGCCGTCTCCTCGGTGACCTGACCGGCGAGGTCCGCCACGTCGACAACGACCTTCACGGAGGCGGACGGTGCGGCATGGGTCGCGGTGTATATCCAGCGATGCGGGTCCTCCGCCGACAAGACGGCTTTGCCCTTCTCGATGACGGTATCGTCGTCGTCCGTGAGGAGAATGCCAACCTCGGCGACCTTCACGTCGTCGACGGCGACAATCGTGATCTTGTCCCCTACCCCACCGTGATAAGCATCGAGATCGATCTCGCGAATCTCGGGCGGGTGAAAGAAGTCGGCGGTGGCAACGTTGAACGCCGACACGCCTCGCGCGTCGGCAACCTTTTGGTATTCGGGCTTCACCTGCGCACCCTTGGCGTAAAGGATGGCTTGGCGAAACCTCTCTTGATGCTCCTTTTGCTTGGCGCTGCTCTCCCGGCCTTCAGCAACGGTGGGAGGCACGGCCAAGACCCCACGCCCGTCCTTGCCAAGCCGGACGACGAGCTGCTTGCCAATCATCCCCGACACACCGTGAAGCACGACATTGTTGCGGATCTTCGCCACGAGCCCTCCATCTCTCCCCCATTGCAACGCGGCGAACGGAAATTGGCACACGCACGAATCCGCGCAAGTCGGAACAACGATATTCGCATGGCGACGTTCGCCTACATCGCCTTTGCTCGCCGGCTATCTCACGGCGCTGCCCGGCAGCGATGAGAGCGGCGATGAGAGATGGCGTGGAGCGCCTTTCGACGCTCGGAGACTACGGCGCCGGCGCCGCGGAGCTCGCGAGTCGCTCCGCCATGAAGAGGTGATAGCCGGTGCGCCCGTGTCGCGTGGCACGCTTGCGGAAGCTCTCGCGCTCGGCGCCGGAGAGCGCCCGCCACGCGGCGACGGCGGCCTGAAAGGCGGCGCGGCGCGCCCGCTGCGATTCGCTCTTCGGATCGCGTGGGACGACGTGCGCGCGGGCGTACACGCCCTTGCCTCGGTGACAGAAGACGAGCCCAGAGACAGCACCGCTGAGCGCGAAGCCGGAGCTGGGGAGGACCTTGGCCATGAACCCCTCCTCCTTCGATCGGAGAATACTACAGCTTCGTTACTGACATCTCACAGCCTCGTTTGCAACGAGGCATGAACGAGGCTGTAACGAGGCGATGACAAGGAAGTAACGAGGCTGTGGTAGACGGCGGGTAGGCGCAGGACGGCGTTGGGCAGCCCGGAGGCCGCGCGACCTTCACCACCACGCCTTCGACCGCGGCGAGACGTCGGGCACTCGTCGTCGGCCGGTCCGCGCTCACGAACGGCGCGAGCACTCCGAAGTGCGCGGCGGCCTCCTCGGGTGACTGCGCGACGAGCGGAATCCCGAGCTTCCGAGCGATGACGGCGGCGATCTCCCGGACCGCCACGCCTCCCTCGGCGATCGCCCCGCGCTGTGGGGGACGCCGGCGCGGAGCTGCTTCTCCAGCCGATAGAGGGCTGCCCCCGTGACACATCTCCGCCGGCGCCGGAGGTCGCTTCGATATCGAAGGATTCGGGCGATGAGCGCGGAGATGTTGGCCCGCGCGCCCGGGCCGGCCTACGCCCAGCGCGTAGGCTCTCCATACGCTCACGGTCGACGGCGAGCGCAGGGATCGTCGTCGCCGAGGTAGCACACCGTCACATGCCCTGACGCAAAGGGCCCTCGAGGGATGGCCCACCTGCAGGCGAAGGCCCCAGCCGGCGTCTCTCGCCGTGGCCGATAGCCGATCTCCGGATGGAAATGGGAAGGACACCGCTCATGATCACGAATCGAATTGCACTCTCCAGCGCGGCGCTGCTCGCCGGCTGGCTCCTCGTCCCCGGCTGCTCGTCCGATCACGATCCGGGCGAGGAGGGCGCGACAGGCACGGCCCAGGCGGCCGTGACCAACGTGCCGGCCGACGGGACGGTGGCTTGCATCGCCATCACCGCCACCGGCGGCTGGAGCGATACCTACTCGTTCGACGTGACGCCGGGACAGAGCAGCGTCTTCTCGCTCACCGGCCTCCCCATCGGCACCGTGCGCTTCGACGGCGCGGCCTTCGCGACCTCGTGCTCCCAGGTGTCGTCGAGCTCGGCGCCGACCTGGGTGTCGGCGCCGGTGCTCACCTCGATCCAAGTCGGCCAGACGGCGATGGTGATGCTCGACATGCACCCAGCCTCCGCCGCGACGGTGGGCGTCGACTTCGATGGGGATCAGGACTGTCGCGGCGAGGGGCTCCCGTGTTTCGTCGACGCCGAGTGCTGCTCGCAATCCTGCGGCCCGAACAACGCCTGTGAGCCCTCGCCGGCGAGCTGTCCCCCCGGCCAGGTGCTGTGCGGCTCCACCTGCGCCGACCTCTTGGGGGACCCGCAGAACTGCGGGGCGTGCGGCCTCGTCTGCCCGTTCGGCGCGACGTGTTCTTTCGGGGCCTGCTCCGTCTCGATCTGCGGCGACGGCGTCGTCCAGGGCACCGAGGCGTGTGACGACGGCAACGTGACCGGTGGCGACGGCTGCACCGCGACCTGCTTCGTCGAGCCGGGCTTCTCCTGCTTCGGTCAGCCCAGCCTGTGCGTCAACGTCAACGTGTGCGGTGACGGCATCGTCGGCCCCGGCGAGCAGTGCGACGACGGCAACACGATCTCCGGCGATGGCTGCACCTCCGCGTGCACCCTGGAGGGCCCCAGTTGCGTCAACGGGATCGTCGACGGCACGGAGTCGGACGTCGACTGCGGCGGCCCGGCCTGCCCGACGTGCGCGGTGAGCAAGCATTGCTTCTCCAACGCCGACTGCTCCAGCGGGGCCTGCATCGCCGGCTTCTGCGCGGCACCGAGCTGTATCGACGGCGTGAAGAACGGCACCGAGACGGACGTCGACTGCGGCGGTGCGTGCTTGCCGTGCGCGTCCGGTCATGCGTGCAACGCCAACGCCGACTGCTTCAGCTCCATCTGCCTCGGCGGGGCCTGCCAGTAAACGAGGCTGAAAGGAGCTCCCCCGGCGTCGCATCGGCGTGCGTGCCCGGCGGCTCTCCTCCTCGCGGTGGCCCTCCTTCGAGCGCCCCACGATGATGGACCACCCGAAACCGCACCACCGCACCGACCGCGAAGAGCATCGCCTCGAGCGCAGCGTCGTTTTCGACGACTACACCCATCTCCGGCACCCCCGGCCTCGCAAAGGGCTTTAGCCCCTCGAGCAGCCGCCGCGCATTCGCGGCATCGAGCACCCGAAACGGGAACGCCCCGGGAAACCCGGAATCGAACACCGCGACGCCCGCCATCCTTTCGCCCTGTCGCGCCACCGCGATCACGCGGCCGACGCGCGCCCGCGCACCGGCGAGGAGCCCTGGAACGAGACCGAAGGCCGACTCGACCTCCGCGTCCACCGCGGGCTCGGGATCGATGGCGAGCTCGAGCGCCGGTCCGAGAGGGAGATGCTCCACTGCGGACCACGTGAATCGCAGCGCTACCGAGTCGTAGACGGCGGTGAGCCCGAGCGATTCGTACAGACGCAGCGCCGGTAGGTTGTCGGGGCGCACGTTGAGACACCACTCCCAGCAGCCGGCGGCGCGCAGGCGATCGCGCACGCCGAGCATCAGCGCCCGGCCGACGCCGAGACCGCGGCACTCGGCGTCGACGACGACATGCCGCACGTACCCGACGCCGGCCAAGAGCTCGTAGAACGAGTAGCCCACGACGCGCCCCTCGTGCTCCGCGACCAGCGTCGTCGCCCGCATCTCGCGCGCGAAGCGATCGCGCGTCCGGATGGGGTCGTCCGTGCCGAGCTGCGGGAACAGCCGCAAGAAGGCGTCGTAATCGGCGTCGAGCGCGGGGCGGAGCTCGAGGGCGCGAGATCGTTCCACGCCGCCGAACCTCGACCGATCCCCGGCGGACCGCAAGGGACGCGCGCCCGGACTGACGTACACGACGCCGTTCCCGCGCTCTCGATTTCGTGCGACCGGCCTCTTCTCCGGCTGCGTAGGTGTGCGGCGGCGGCGATGGGGGCAGTCGCGCCGGCGCCGTTCCGGGGCACGTCACACGGTACGCCACCGGGCGCACCAGACGCTTCAGGATCGTCTCGTCAAGGAGCTGCGGTTGAGGCTGGGCAGCACTTCCCCTCGGCCCCCGTTCCCCCGCGGCCGCGCGCTCCGCTGCGAGACGACGCACGGCGCGGAGAAGCAGGGCGACGTCAACCTCTCCGCCAGCACGCCGGAAGAGGGCCTCGTCCGCGCCGCCCACGACCTCGGCTGCCCGACGCTTGCCTGCCTCAGCGCGCGCTCATCCCGCCATCGACCCGGTAGTTCACGCCGGTAAGCCACTTGCCGCGGTCCGAGACGAGCAGCGCGACGACCTCGGCGACATCCTCGGTGCCGCCCCAGCGGCCCAGCGGGACGGACTGGAGCCAGGCCTCGGCCGGCACGCCCATCTCGTCGCCGAACCTCTTTCGCAGCGCGTCCGAGCCCACGGTCGTCACCGGTCCGGGCGTCACCACGTTCACGCGGATGTTGCTGGGCGCGAGCTCCACGGCGAGGACGCGCGAGTACGCCTCGAGCCCCGCCTTCGCCGCGCTGTAGTGCGCGAACGGCGCTGCGCCGGCCCCCATCGTCGCGGCGGTCGAGGAGATGTTCACGATCGCCGCCGCCGTCGACGCGCGGAGCGCCGGGAGCACCGCGTTGGTGAGGCGCACCGAGGAGAAGAGGTTCAGCGCGAAGACGTCTTGCCACTCCTCCTCCGGGATCGAGGCCGCGCCCTCCGGAAAGCCATTCGACCCACCGGCATTGTTCACGAGGATGTCGACGCCCCCGAGCGCCGAGAGCGCCCCGGCCGCGATCGCCTTCACCCCAGAGGCGGTGCGCACGTCGCCGGTGACGAGCGTGGCCGCTGCGGGCGTCTCCTCGTTGCGCGATCGCGCGGCCACGACGACCTTCGCGCCGGCGTCGAGGAGGCGCTGCGCGATCGCCGCGCCGATGCCGCGCGAGCCTCCCGTGACGAGGGCGCGACGACCGATGAGATCTCCGGAGAAATCGAGCTTGCTGGACATGATTCGTTCCTTTCGTGGAGAACGACGCGTCCTAGGTACGGCTCGCGATCGGCACGAACCATGCGAAGTCGTCCCGGGAAATTTCGAAATCGTCCGGGCGGCTTGGAGAGCTCGGCCGGGGCTCACTACGCTGGGGAGCGATGGATGCCTTGAGCGCCGTGCTCGCCCCCGTTCGTCTCCGGAAGACGCGCTGGGCTTCGACCGTCGGGCGCGCGCCCTGGGGGCTCGCCGTGCCGGGCGCCAGGAGCTGCGTGCGGTTCCACTACGTCGTCCGCGGCAGCGCCTGGCTCGCCATCGACGAATCGGACGCCCCGCAGATCGCGCTGTCCGGCGGCGACCTCGCGGTGTTCCCGCATGGCCATGCCCACGCGCTGCGCGACGACCCGCGGAGCCCGCTCCGGAGCTGGAACGCGTGCGCGAAATCCGCGGCCGAGCCGACCCCCGGCGTCTTTCACATGAAGCTCGGCACGCAGGGCGCCGAGACGACGTTCCTCACCGGCGCCTTCGTGATCGACGATCCGCTCGCGATGCCGATCCTCGCCACGCTGCCGCCGCTCATCCGGATGAACCCGGACACGGAGCAGGCGGTGCCGTCGTTCCTCGAGAACATCCAGTTCATCACGCGCGAGGTCGAGACGAATCGGCCCGGCTCGGAGATCGTCCTCCTCCGCATGGCCGACGTCATGTTCATCCAGATCCTCCGTGCCTACCTGGCGCGCTCCGCCGAGAACGGCAGCGGGTTCCTCCGCGCCCTCCGCGATCCGAGCACCGCGGCGGCGCTCGGCGCCATGCACCGACGCGCCGAGGCGCCGTGGACGGTGGCCTCGCTCGCCGAAGAAGTGGGCCTCTCGCGCTCGGTCTTCGCGGCGCGCTTCACCGAGCTCGTCGGTGAGCCGCCGCTCGGCTACCTCACGCGGCTCCGCATGCAGAAGGCCGGCGAGCTCCTGCGCGCGGGCGCGCCGCTCGCGAAGGTGTCGCGCCTCAGCGGCTACTCGTCCGAGGCCTCGTTCAGCCACGCGTTCCGGCAGTGGGCCGGCGTCGCGCCCGGCGCGTGGCGGCGGCGCGTGAAGGCGCTGGCCTGACGCCGTCGCTCGTGGGCGCGCCCCGGAGGCGCCGAGAGCCGAGGACGTCCCGTGACCGTCTACCGCGCGATCTCGAGCGACACGGTGTAACCAGCAGTGTTGGGGCTCTCGCTACACCGGATCGTGAAAGACCGCCTCGATGTCGTTCCCGTCGGGATCGAGGACGAAAGCACCGTAGTAGCTCGGGTGGTAGTGCGGTCGGAGCCCGGGCGCGCCGTAGTCCTTTGCGCCGGCCGCGAGCGCGGCCTCGTAAAAAGCGTGCACCTCCTCGCGGCTTCGCGCGGCGAAGGCGATGTGCGTGGGCGTCAGGCGCGCGAGATCCTCGGGCTTCTGGAACGAGGCGGGGCCGGTGCCGATCCAGAAATCCTGCCCGTCGCCGCGACCGAAGCCGCACGTATGTTCGAGCTCCTTGATCGGCGCGATCCCGAGCGGCGCGAGCGCCTTCTCGTAGAAGGCCTTGGATCGCGCGTAGTCCGAGACCGTGAGCGTGACGTGATCGAACATGGACGCCACGCTACCCGATGTCGCGTGACTCCGGATCGCGCTCGCACCCGTTCAGCTCCTTCGACCCGACGTTCTTGAGCCCCGAGCGCCGGCGCGAGGTGCGCGACAGCGACGTCGCCGATCAACACCGCCAGGCTCTCGGTCTACAGAAGTCCGACCTCATCGCGCAGGCCCGAGCCCGGCCCCGCGTCGCTCCCCCGAGATCGTCGAGCTCCTTGCCGAGGCCAGACGGAAGACCTGCATGGACGCCTTCGACGTGCTCACGCCGCCCAATCCCGACCATCGCAACGTGATGAGCACGATTGACGTTCCGAGCCTGCGCGTGATTGGCGACAGCAGCCCCGTCGTCGCGCTCGAGATGACAACGGAGCTGCGCGGCCTCAACCCACGCATGCGAATCGAACAGGTCCAGGGCGCCGGTCACGGCCTTCCGTTTGAACGACCCGAGCGCCTGGGAGAGGTGTCGTATCGTTCCTGCGTGAGCTCGCGAGCTGTATCCATCCGTCGGAACCGGGGCGAAGCCCCATCGAGAATCGATAGGGCCGCTGCGCGCGCAACGCCGCCGCAAAGTGGCACCGAGTCTGGTCCATGGTGGCCAGACTTCGTGCTGACGTCACTGGAGCCATGATAGCTTTGGGGCCGATCTCATGAACCGACGAGCGCTCCTCCTGTCCTCCGGCGCGACGGCTCTCGGCCTCGTGGCGGAAGGGTGCGACAGGGCTGTCACGACGCCGGCAGTCCCGGTGGCACCGGCGCCGCGTCACGACGACACCGTGAGCGAAGCGGAGATCCGGGCGAGGATCAAGGCCGACCCGCTCGACGTCGATGCCTATCGCAAGCTCCATCGCCTCGAGCTCGAAAGGGGAGCGCACGACGAGGCCTGGTGTGCCGCTGCGGCGCTCGCCTTCCTGCGCAAAGCGGATCAGGAGGAGACGCGGTTCTTCGAGAATCACCGCCCATCGTCGATACCCGCCGTACGCGGCGGACTCGATGAAGAGCAGTGGCGCCGGAACCTCTTTCACGAGGAAGACAGCATCCACATCGGCAGGATCTTCGAGATGATCGCGCCGGCCACGCTGCACGCGAAGATGGATGTCCTGAAGGCCAGGAACGAGCTGCCGGTGCTCGACGAGCGCTTCCGGGAGGATCCGAACACGTCGAAGGTCGGGCTCGCGCGGATCTTCGGCTGGTCGGCGGCCGTGCTCGGTATCGCTCGCCCGCCCTTCTACCTGCGCGACGATCTCCCCGGTGCGCTGGTGCACGTGCCCGTCGACCCGCCGGCAAGCGTGGCAGGCAACACCTTGCTCACCGGCTTCTCCCCGCGACAGATGCTCTTTCCCGTGGGCAAGCACCTCGCGATGCACCGGCCCGAGCACTACATCAAGACGCTCTTTGCCACGGTGGCCGAGCTGACGGCGCTGCTCCACGCCGGGATCGCGCTGGTCGCGCCGGGCGCGCCCTTTCCGCCGGAGCTCGACCAGCAGATCGTCGCCGTGAATGCGATGCTCCGGCGGTACATCAAGCCTCTGCAAATCGAGGGGCTCCGGGACGCCGTGAGGAGGTTCTTCGCCGAGGGCGCCCGAGTCGACATGGCGCGCTGGAGCCACGCAGTCGAGATTACGTCGGCGCGTGCGGGCTTGTTGCTCTGCGGTGATCTCGAGATCGCAAAACAGATCCTGGCCGCCGAGCGCGACCAGCCCGACGATCTGAGCCTGACGGAGAAGCTCAAAGAGCTGCTCGTGTTCTGGGTGTCGCCGCAGCATCATGCGCTGCGACAGGCGCTCGGGATCACGATCGCCTCCACCGTCAGCTCGACCCATGAGAGCCACCACCCGCCCCGGTGAGCCCTCGACGCCCGCGAAGACAGAGCGAGGACACGCGGATATCGCGCGCTCCTCCAACACACGATCTCGGCCTGAAGCTTCGCCTACCCGTACGGGCCCATGGCCTCGCTGCAGGCCGCCGAGCAGCTCGCCAGTTCCACCGATCCTGCGGTGCGCGGGGTGCCGGCGATCACCGCAGGCCTGCTACGGCGCGGCCTGGTCGATGTCGTAGCCGCGGTATCCGCTCGGGACCGAAGCGCTGGCGCCGCCCGCTACGAACCGCCCATCGAGCGTGAGCCATCGCGGCGCCTGCGCGTCCGGGATCACCTGGTACCAAGCCACGCGCGACACGTCGCCGGTCGTGGTCGTCGCGAAGCGGAGGTAGGCTCCCGAGCCGTCACCGAGGAGCGTACCGAACGAGTGCGGGTCGCTCGTCCATCCGGCCCCCCACCCGGTCGTCGGAAACTCCACCTCGGTGAACCGCTGCTCATTGGGGTAGTCGGGATCCGGCGGGTCGGCGTCCACGTCCTCGGTGGTGACGTCGAGCGCGTAGGTGCCGAGTAGGCTCGATGCGGCCCGGTTTACATACCAGTACTCGGTGCCCGGCCGATGGATCCTCGTTTCCCTGCTCACGATGTGGATCTCGGCGAACGGCGTGCGGGCTTGATCGGTGAAGCTCAGCCGCACGATTCGGCCGAGCAGGTAGCCGACGTCGCTCTGCGCGGCCGGCGCCTCGTGGATCCGCTCCGCAGGATCGCGGCTCTCCTCGAACGCACAACCGACGGCGACGAACGAGGCGAGGAAGATCGATGAGGCAAGGACCTTGATATGGGTCTTGATCTCGAGCTGCTGTGATTGCACCACGCTGAACATTCATACCTCTCATGGAGGAGCGAGGGACCCAGATGAGCCCATCGACGTACGTGTCGAGAGTGCCTATCGAGACGGGCCGGCAGAGGTCCGTTCCGTTGGGCACTTCAGGACGCATGAGCAGAAAGGGTGCCATCCGCTCGTCCGGCGAACGCAGCGCTGTTTCGGGCCGCCCGCAGGGACCGGTGCACCGGAGTCCGCTCCGGAGGAGTCCGCTGATGCGGACTGCGTCCGCGCCACCGGACTCGGAAGCCCCTGCCCGTCCAATCCTTCGCTGCTTCGAACGTCGCAGGGGCATGCACGACGGGCCGACCGCTGGTCGTCGACGCGCTGCCGGCAGGCTCGGCTGGGGCCGAGTCACGCGTCACTCGTAGGGAAAACCGAACAGGAGCCCATCGAGGCGCTCCTCGCTCTCCGCGTCGAGCCCGCGCAGCACGAACGTCGCCCACTCGCCGCCGGTAGCATGGATCATGAGCCGCTCGGCTCGCCCAGCCTCCTCGAGCCGGGTGTCGAACCAGAAGGCGAGCGGCCCGTACCCGTAGCGGCAATCGATCGTGTCGGCCCCACACACCAGCGAGGTCGCCTCGATCGCCGGAGCAGGGACGTCGAGCGCCGTGAGCGCCACCAGCGCCTCCCAGGCTGCCTGGATCGCCTCGGGCCGCCGCCTGAATGGCACGGTGACCACCTGCTCGGCCAGCGCGCTCGCGGTCGGACCCTCGCCGTGGGCAGCCACCAGCACCTCGTCGAGGTAGGTCGCCGACATGCCCAGCAGCTTGCCGTGCGCCTGCCGCACCAGGCGCTCGAAGCCAGCCTGATCGAAGGCCCGCAGGAGCCCGCACGCGTGCAGCCGCTCGAGCATCGCGGCGAGCTTCGCGCGAGCGTCCTCCTCGGCGATCGCGAGCCCGGAGCGCACCGGCGTGATCGCGGCTCCCGCGCCTGGCTGCGGACGCGGGAGCGCCGGCGCAGGATCGAGCACGACCACCCGGATCTGGCCCTCCTCTTCTCCCACCAACAGCGTGCCCTGAGGGGTGAAGTCGTACGAGGAGATCGGCGCGTCGAAGGTCAGGCTTTCGCGCAGCGTGCGCGGCTCGATGTCCCACACATGGAGGGTCCTCCCCGAGGCCGTCACGCACACGCTCTGGTCGGGCGCGACCAGCGGCGCCAGCCGGGGATCGAGACGCCCGTCCGAGCCCGCAAATGGCAGCGGAGCGCCCTCGCCCGCGAGCACGAGCCGATGTGCGTCGCCGCCCTCGCGTCGCTCCTCGATGGATGCGACGACCCACGGGCGCCGATCGAGAGGGCAAGCCCCCCTGGCCGAGCCGTCCACGGGACAGCCGCAGGTGGCCCCCGACAGCATGTCGACGACCTCGACGCGGCCACCCTTGAACAGGATCGCCGCGGTGCGGCCGTCGTACGAGAGCCGCGCCGTGATCACGCCCTTACGCACCCAGCGCGGCCCGGCCGACCGTGAGCTCCAGCCAATCGCGAGGGACTCTCCCCAGCGGTGGTTCGACGACTCGGAGCCGACGACGAGCCAGGTGTCTCCGTCCGTCGCCGGCTCGACGCGCAGCACGGAGAAGAGCAGTGCGTTGCTGCTGAGGGTCTGCGGCGTGGGGACGATCATCTCGATCGCGGGCAGCTCGGCGAGCTCGCTGTCGAGGTGGCTCAGCCAGCCCCCGATGCCGTGCACGAACCAACCAGGATCGGCGCGCGAGACGCCTCCCAGGGACGTCTCGAACGAGCGCGGCGGAGAGCCGGGCCGCGTGATCTCCCAGACGTACAGCCCGGTGTGGATCACGCGCGCCAGCTGGCGACCATCGGTCGAGACCACGAGGCCCGAGACGCACGACGCGTCGATCGGATGGGTGAGCGTGGGGAAGAGCAGCGAGGCAAGGATCCGTGCCGGCATGGGTTCCCTGTATGGAACGCTCGCCAGCCGTCGCAACCACGCCGCGCTCGACGCGCTGGCCGGGTGACGGCATACGATGTCTCGATACGCTCGCTCCCTGGCTCCTCGTGACGGTGCCACCACCGCCCTTGCCAGCAGCCGCGCCGCCCTCGCCGCCCGCCCGTGCGACTCGTCAGGCGCCTTTGCGCCGCGCTTGGGAAGGCAGGCGACGGCCTCCGCGCGACGGCATCCGTTGGTGTGTATCCGATACCGCGGATATCCGATATCCGAAGTCGACCGGAGGATGCCTTTCAGCTGAGACACCGGTTACTTCGGAGTCTACCGAGCAGGGCGCGTGGTAGATGATCATGGCGATGGCAGACGAACAGCGCCCGGTGGTGGCGCCCACCGAGGTCGAGCCCGAACCGAACGCCGCGCGTTCTCGGCCGAGCACGAGCGCGGCATCCTCGCGGAGGTCGATGCTTGCACCAAGCCCGGCGAGGTCGGCGCGATCCTGCGCCGCGAGGAGCTGTACAGCTCGCACCTGGTCGAATGGCGGGCCGCGCGCGAGCGAGGTGAGCTCGAGGCTCTCGCCGCCAACAAACGCGGTCCCAAGCCTGCGCCGGCGCCTGACGCGCGCGACCGGGAGATCGAAGGCCTTCGAGGCGTGCAAGTCCAAGACGAGCTGATTGGGCTGGCTCAGCCTCGCTCTCCGGTCGCTTCCCGGTCAGCCCCGCAGCGCGGTCCGCGCGCCGAATCAATCCTCCACCTGAAGCGTTCTCACGTTCCATGAAGCCCAACGGCGATCAGCACCAGACAACGCTTCTCCTGCGCGTCCTCGTCGCAGCCCTCGGCACCGTTGCGCTCGGCACTCTTGCGTTCGCGGGGCTCGCCGGCGCAGCGGCTCTCTTCTTGATCGCGCTCTCGGCGGTTCCCGCGACACGCGCGTGGGATGCATGCCGGCCCGCCGCCGCGAGCGGCAATCGGACCTCTTCGATCTTCCTGGCGTCGCTCGTGCTTTCGCTCGTCAACGTCGTCCAGGCCGCCGCCACGGCCCCGCTCTGGTTTCATGTCTTCGTCGATGATTCGCGAATCCACTTCCCGTGGCTCGTCCCTGTCTTCGCGGTCGTCGGCGTCGTGCTCGTCTGCGCTTGGTGCTTCCGTGACGCGATGATCTCCGCGAAGCTCCGCAGAGCCATCGTCTGGGCCCAGTGGCTCGCCCTCCCCGCCATCTTCCCCCTGTCGCGCTACGCGTGGGAGCTCCGCGAGGAGGCAACGTGGGGCGGGCATGGCGGGGCGCCGTACTGGCGACTGCACGTGGCCGCCTATTTGTGCGTATACGGCTTCGTCGTGTTGGCGGCGACGCTCGTCCTCACGCGCGCCCGGCGGCGGGAGGGCGTGATCCGACAGATGCTCGTGGATCTCACGCCCACCGCGTTGGTGCTCACCTGGGCCCTCGTGTTCGGAGAGCCTCCGCCCTACAACGGTTGATGCGAGAGCTGCGGTGAAGATGTGTCGATGATTGTCGACACATCTTCACTCCCTCGCACCGAGAGTCGTGGCGCTCCCGTCCAGCGCTCGCCGACGGTTCGGTCTTGACGTGGGTGTACCAAGTGAAAGAGAAGCGCTCCAACAAGCTTCGGGGCTGTCATCAGGAATGGCGCGGCAGGTCCCTTTTGACAGGAACATCGATGAGAATGTCACACGCTCGACAGGTGCACCTTCGATCGTCGCCTCCTCTCGAGGAGGCGGCGAGCGGCCCCAACCCCCACGCTGGCTGCGCCCGCGTCAGCATCCGCGGGGGGACGCTCGGGGTGCTCTCGCTGGTCGCGATGCTCTCGGCGTGCTCGCCGGACGTGAGACCGCCGAGCACGGCACAGGCCGCCTCGCGGCGCGAGGATCCTCCCGTCGAGAAACGCCGCTGTGATCCGCGAACACCGTTCGCGCACGATGCAGATCCGGACATGGCACGTCGAAACGCAGAGGCCTGCGCTGCGGACTGCGGGGCCGGCGATCAAGGCTCGTGTGTGGTGCTCGGCATCCTCCACGTCGAGGGGAAGCTCGTCGAAAAGGATGCGGCGAAGGCCGCTTCGCTCTTCGCCGCCGCGTGCAAGGCAGGCCTCACGCGTGGTTGTACCCGCTTGGGTCTCTCGTCGCGCACGGGTGCGGGGGTCCCCCGAGACGGCGCGCGCGCCTCATCCCTCTTTGCCGAGAGCTGCGAGCACGGTGAAGAGGAGGCTTGCTCGACGCTCTTTCCGCCGGGTTTCGAAGTACTTCTCCCCGATTCGGCGGACCTCGTCGAGGCCTTCCTCCACGCCTGCGACGGAGGTAACGCCTCCGCGTGCACGCAAGCTCGCAACTTGATCGACGCCGGAATCGACTTCGCGATCAAGCACGGGCGGCTCAGGAGCGGATTGCGCGCCGTGGATCTCTACACCGGAGGTTGTGACGCCGACGTAGCGCCGGCGTGCAATCACCTCGCGGTCCTGTATCACCGCGGCTTGGGCGTGGCGGCCGACCTCGATCGCGCAGCCCGCCTCTACGAGAAGGCATGCGACCGGGGCTATGAGCCCGCGTGTCTTCGAGGCGCCGACATGTTCTCGAAGCACAACGCCGTTCGCGCGTCCGCCTTCTACCTCAAAGGATGCGACTCCGGGTCGGCTGAATGTTGCGCCAGCATCGGCTGGGCGCACTGGCAGGGTATCGGCGCACGTCGCGATCCGGCGCTCGGCGTCCTCTACTTCACGAAGGGCTGCGACGGCGGTGTGTCGACGGCGTGTCTCAATCTCGGCCTCCAGCTCCTGGAGGGCGAGGGCGTGGCCCAGGACGAAGCGCGTGGTGCAGCCCTGTTCGATCGCGCGTGTGAGGCGGACAATGCGCAGGCTTGCGCCAACCTCGGCGTCGTCCTTCAGAAGGGGCGCGGCGTACCGAAGGATCCCGTGCGCGCATTCCGTGTGATCACGAAGAGCTGCGAGAAGAAGCTCGCAGATGGTTGCTTCAAGCTCGGCTTCGCGTTGCAGGAAGGGATCGGCGTAAAGAAGGACCTCGCAAAGGCGGTGAGTGCCTATATCCGCGGCTGCGAGCTCGGCGATGAAGACTCTTGTGCGCAAGGCGCGAAGGTGTCTCTCCGGTTGCGCCGGTAGCGATCAGGCCAAAGCCCAGCATGGAACGACGCCGGGTAGGGAGCAGCAGGCCGGGCCAATGCCACGGGGAATCCCGACGCCGGAGAGGGCCAAGATGGAGGTGTATTGGTTCCTCGTGAACCGGACGGCGAGGGTTTGGAGATAACGCAGGAAGCCAGTCTATCGAAGCTCATGGCCCTCCCTGACGCGATACGCGCGTAGGCGGAAGTGACGATGACGAGTAGGAACTTCAGGTCCTGATATCGAGTCTTGCCCATGAGCCCAAACACCGTCTTGGGTTCATGGGAAGCGTACCCGTTCGGCGGAGTGCGTCGTGCCCCCCGCCGCCTCTTGCGGGGTGCACGTCAGCGCCCGACCAGCGCATCCTTCTCCGACATCCACCTCGCGGCCTCTCCGGACGCGCCGAAGATCGGTTTTTGGTGCCACCACCAGAAGGCGCGCCGATCGTAGTTGTACGAGGCCACGGTCCAGCGCGTGTCGGTCACGTGGACGACCGCGAAGCTGTGCCAGGCGTGCTTCACCGATCCTTCGAGGTACGCGTCGTAGCCGCGCCAGCGATAGATGCCCGAGGTGTGGCGGTGACCGTTGAAGATCCCGAGGACACGATAGCCCGCGAGGATGCGCTCGAGCTCGTCACGATACGGTCCGTCGCCGAACCAGTAGGTTTCGGCACCTTCGAGAGGATAGTGAAAGAAGAGCACGACGCCGACGTCCGGCCCGGTGGCGTCGAGATCGTTGCGCAGCCAGGCCAGATCGTCAGCGTCGGGAGCCTCGCCCAGACAAACGACGTGGAGATCGTCCCAGTCCCACGAATAGCGCGCTCCCCCGTGGCGCTCGGCCACCCTCGCCTTCACGTACGTGCCGCCCCACACGTCGTGATTGCCCGCGCCCTCGAACACGGGATAGCGGAGCAAGCCTTCCTTCCCGGTGAGGCCGTACATGGCCTCGAAGCGGTCGAGCTCGATGCGCTGCCCCGTCTCCGTGAGATCGCCCGCGACGAGCACGCCGCGCGGCGCGCCGACGACGCCGCCGAGCGCGGGTGGGAACGGCGTGCCCGCGATGCCGTTCATGGCGCGGATGACGATCTCGTGAACCTTCTCGACGCCGACGCCCTCGGGGTGACCGGTGACGACGATCGGCTCGGAATAGCCCAGATGCGTGTCGGACGTGACGAGGAAAGTCACATCCATCCCACCGCGTCGCGCGCGCCCCGGGCGCCGGTCCGGGGCAGCAGCGGCCGTACTGCTGCTGTTTGGGCTATGGGGCGCGCCGGCCGCCGGCCGCGCGCGGTGAAGATGGATCGACAGCACAGCGGCCGACGCGACGAGGAGCGCGGCGGCGCCGAGATGGACGCGACGCATACCCCTCTACCGCGCCGGCGCAGCGGAGCGTGACCGAACGACGCGAGACAATCTTCGTCCGTACCGCAGCACCTTGGGATCCACCGCGATTCGCTCTTCGGATCGCCTGGGATGACGTGCGCGCGGGCGAACACGCCCTGCCCTCGGTGACAGAAGACGAGCCCAGAGACAGCACCGCTGAGCGCGAGCTGGGGAGGACCTTGGCCATGCCCCCCTCCTCCTTCGATCGGAGAATACTGCAGCTTCGTTACTGACTCCTTACAGCCTCGTTCATGACGAGGCATGAACGAGGCTGTAACGACGTTATGCCGAGGAAGTAACGAGGCTGTCGTAGACGGCGGGTAGGCGCCGGGCGGCGTCGCAAGGTTGCAGAGGCCCGCCCCCGTGAGATCGCCCACCGGGCCGAGCCGTCATCCGTGAGGCCGCACGCCGCGACCGCGCCGCCGCGAGACGCTCGCCACGAGCATCAGCCCGACCACCAGGCCAATCGGCCCGCGCTCGGAGCCCTCGTCGGCCCCCGCCACCAGGCAGCTGCAGCCGCCGGCATGGTCGGGTGCATCACCGCTCGAGGTCGAGCTCGACCCGCCGGTACCACCGCTCCCGCCCGTGCTCATCGACCCGCCGGTGCCGCCCGTGCTCATCGTGCCGCCGGAGCCGCCCATTCCGCCGTCCGGTGCTGCCGTGCACACGCCACCCTGGCAGGTGCCGATCGAGCACGCCTCACCATCGGCCTTGGCAGGCGCCGAGCAATCCCCGGTTGCCTCATCGCACGTGCCAACCACGTGGCACTCGTCGATCGCCGGGCAGCTCTTCGCATCTCCGCCCACGCAAACGCCGCTCACGCACGAATCGGTCTGGCTGCAGGCGTCGCCGTCATCGCAGGCCGCGCCATCGGCCTTGGCAGGATTGGAGCACTGCCCCGTGGCCGAATCGCAGGTCCCCACGTCGTGGCACGGATCCGAGGCCACGCAGACCACCGGATTGCCACCGGTGCACACCCCGGCCTGACAGGTGTCCATCTGCGTGCACGCGTCACCGTCGTCGCACGCGGCGCCGTCGGCCTTGCTGCTCCAGCTCGTCGTCGAGGTCGAAGGCGCGCACACCTCACACGCATTCGCCGGGTTCACCGCACCGGCGGCCACGAGCACACCGCCGATGAAGCACTCGCCCGCGCACGCACCACCGTTGCAGACCTGACCGACGGCGCAGCTCGTGCCGTCGGAGAGCGTCGGGTGCGCGCACGTCCCCGCGCCGTCGCACGCGTCGGCCGTGCACGGGTTCCCGTCGTCCGGGCACGCCACGCCGCTGCCCTTGGGCGTCACCGTGCAGCCGCCGTTGCCGTCGCACGTCGAGCTCGCATCGCAGCTGCCCGGCGTGCACGTGTACGCCGCGCCGCTGCAGCCGCCGGCCGTGCAAACGTCGTTCTTCGTGCACGCGTTGCCGTCATCGCAGCTCGTCCCGTCAACCCGGCTCGACCACGCCGAGATCGAGGTCGCGGGCGCGCACTGCTCGCACGCGTTCGCCGGGTTGATCGTCCCAGCGGCGTAGAGCTGGCCGCCGATCTGGCACTTCGGGCCGCACGAGCCGCCCTCACAGAGCTGCCCTGCGCCGCAGCCCGTCCCGTCGGAAAGCGTCGCGTGCGCGCACGTCCCCGCGCCGTTGCACGTGTCGCTCGAGCACGCGTTGCCATCATCGGGACACGCCGCGCCGTTCGGCTTGTTCACGATCGTACAGCCGCCGTTGCCATCGCACGTCGAGCTCGCCTGGCAGCTCGTCGGCGTGCAGGTGTATGCCGTGCCGCCGCAGGTCCCCGCGGTGCAAACGTCGCTCTTCGTGCAGGCGTTGCCGTCGTTGCACGAGGTGCCATCGGCCCGGTTGGACCACGCGGTGGTGGAGGTCTGCGGCGCGCACACGAGGCACGCGTTGGCCGGGTTCACGGTGCCGGCCGCGTAGAGCGTCCCGCCGATGAAGCACTCGCTCGCGCAGCTCCCGCTCGCGCACACCTGGCCCGCACCGCAGCTCGTGCCATCGGCCTTGCTCGGGTGCTGGCACGCGCCCGCGCCGTCGCACGCGTCCGCGGTGCATGCGTTGCCGTCGTCCGGACACGCGATGCCCGCGCCCTTGTTCACGATCGTGCAACCGCCGTTGCCATCGCACGTCGAGCTCACCTGGCAGCTCGTCGGCGTGCACGCGTACGCCGTCCCGCCGCAGGCGCCGTTCGTGCAAACGTCGTTCTTCGAGCAGGCGTTACCGTCGTTGCAGGCCGTGCCGTTGGGCGCGCTCGGGTTCGAGCACATCCCCGTCGACGGGTTGCACGTGCCCGCGACATGGCACGAGTCGCTCGCCGTGCACGTCACCGGATTGCCCCCCGTGCAGACGCCGGACTGGCACGTATCCGTCTGCGTGCACGCACTACCGTCGTTGCACGAAGTGCCGTTGGGCGCGCTCGGGTTCGAGCACATCCCCGTCGCCGGGTTGCACGTGCCTGCCACATGGCATTGATCGCTCGCCGTGCACGTCACCGGATTCGAACCCGTGCACACGCCGGCTTGGCAACTATCGCTCTGCGTGCAGGCATTGCCGTCGTTGCACGCGCTTCCGTCGGCCTTGCTCGGGTTCGAGCACATCCCCGTCGACGGGTTGCACGTGCCTGCCGCGTGGCATTGATCGCTCGCCGTGCACGTCACCGGATTCGAACCCGTGCACACGCCGGCTTGGCAACTATCGCTCTGCGTGCAGGCATTGCCGTCGTTGCACGCGCTTCCGTCGGCCTTGCTCGGGTTCGAGCACATCCCCGTCGACGAGTTGCACGTGCCTGCTGCATGGCATTGATCGCTCGCCGTGCACGTCACCGGGTTGCCTCCCGTGCACACGCCGGCTTGGCAACTATCGCTCTGCGTGCAGGCATTACCATCGTTGCACGCACTTCCGTCGGCCTTGCTCGGGTTCGAGCACATCCCCGTCGACGAGTTGCACGTGCCTGCTGCATGGCATTGATCGCTCGCCGTGCACGTCACCGGGTTGCCTCCCGTGCACACGCCGGCTTGGCAACTATCGCTCTGCGTGCAGGCATTACCATCGTTGCACGAGGTGCCGTTGGCGCGACTGCTCCAACCCGTCGTGGAGCTCTGCGGCGTGCACACTTGGCACGCGTTGGCCGGGTTCACCGTGCCGGCCGGGATGAGCATGCCGCCGATGAAACACTGAGCGGCACAGGTGCCGCCGCCGCATACCTGGCCAGTGCCGCAGCTCGTGCCATCGGCCTTGCTCGGGTGCTGGCACGCGCCCGCGCCGTCGCACGTGTCCGCGGTGCATGGGTTGCCGTCGTCGGGACAGGCCGCGCCGCTCGACTTGTTCACGATCGTGCAGCCGCCGTTGCCGTTGCACGCCGAGCTCTGCTGGCAGCTCGTCGGCGTGCACGTGTATGCCGTGCCGCCGCATACACCGGCCGAGCAGGTGTCCGTCTGCGTGCACGCGTTGCCGTCGTTGCAGGTGCTTCCATCGGCCTTGCTCGGGCTCGAGCACATCCCCGTCGCCGGGTTGCAGGTGCCTGCCACATGGCACGAGTCGCTCGCGGTGCACGTGACCGGATTGCCGCCCGTGCACACGCCCGCCTGGCACGTGTCCGTCTGCGTGCACGCATTGCCGTCGCTACACGCCGTGCCGTTGGCCTTGCTGGGATTGGAGCACATCCCCGTTGCCGGGTTGCAGGAGCCTGCCGCGTGGCATGCATCGCTCGCGGTGCACGTCACGGGATTGCCGCCCGTGCACACGCCGGCTTGGCAGGTGTCGGTCTGCGTGCAGGCATTGCCGTCGTTGCAGGTCGTTCCGGTGAACAGCGCGCAGGTGCCGTCGGAAGGCGCTCCGGCTGCGATCGAGCATGCGTCGCACACCCCGGCGTTGCACGCGGTGTCGCAGCAGACCCCGTCGACGCAGAACCCGCTCGCGCACGTGGCGTCGCTGGTGCAGGTCATTCCATTGGCCTCCTGCTGCGTGAACACGTAGGCCGCACCTTTGCCGTTAGCCCCGTACGCCCCGATGATCACGATGTCGCCGGAGAGCGCGACCGACATGCCGAAGCTGTCGTTCGCCGAGCCGTCGATGGCAGTGAGCTTCTGCTGCTGGGTCCAGACGCTGCCGCTCCGCGCGAACACGTAGGCCGAGCCCGACCCGTCTCCGTTGTCGTCGTCGAGGTAGTCACCGATGACCGCGGTGTCGCCCAAGAACGCGACCGAATTGCCGAAATTGTCGAACACCTGGGCATCGGAGGCGGTGAGCCGCTGCTGCTGGGTCCAGATGCTGCTGCTGCGCACGAACACGTAGGCCGCGCCCTCGGTGCCCCACGACGGCGCCCCGATGAGCGCGGTGTCGCCCGAGACCGCGACCGCGAAGCCGAATCTGTCGTCCGCCGTGCCATCGGGAGCGGTGAGCTTCTGCTGTTGGGTCCAGACGCCGGAGCTCCGCACGAACACGTAGGCCGAGCCCGAGTTGTTTCCCTTGTCGTCGTCAAAGGTGGCCGAGACGACCGCGGTGTCGCCCGAGAGCGCGACCGAGTAGCCGAAGCCGTCGTTCGCGGCGCCATCGGAGGCAGTGAGCTGCTGCTGCTGGGTCCAGACGCCGGCGCTCCGCACGAACACGTAGGCCGAGCCCGCGTTCACTACCGTGGTGTCGTCGGCGTATGCACCGATGACCGCGGTGTCGCCCGAGAGCGCGACCGAAGTGCCGAAGCTGTCGTTCGCCGCGCCGTCAGAGGCAGTGAGCTTCTGCTGCAGGGTCCAGACGCCGGAGCTCCGCACGAACACGTACGCCGAGCCCGAGTTGCTTCCCTTGTCGTCGTCGAGCCGCGCCGAGACGACCACGGTGTCGCCCGAGATTGCGACCGACTCGCCGAAGCTGTCGTCCGCCGTGCCATCGGGAGCGGTGAGCTTCTGCTGCTGGGTCCAGACGCTGCCGCTCCGCACGAACACGTAGGCCGAGCCCGAGTTGCTTCCGTTGTCGTCGTCGAGAGGCGCCCCGATGACCACGGTGTCGCCCGTCATCGAGATCGAACGGCCGAAGTAGTCGTTCGCCGCGCCGTCGGGGGCGGTGACCTTCTGCTGCTGAACCCACACGAGAGGATCCACCCGCAGCGGGTAGGTCGCCGCCGCGTCGTCGATCACCAGCGCGACGTGGTGCCCGCGCACCTCCATGTGCGCCGCGATCTCCCGCCCCTCGGCGTCGGCGACCACGAGGTCTCGATAACCACCTTGCACCTGCCCGTTCGCGTCCACGAGCCGCACCTGGTCCGTCGCGCCCGCCACCCTCTCCGGCGCGAGCCCCGCGAACGCGACCGCGATGACCAGCGGCCCGTTGCCCGCCCGCTTCTCCCGCACCAGGTAGCTGTGCTCGACGCCGAGCGGGCCGGTGAGGTAGCGCTCCTCGACGCCGTCCGCGCGATCGAGCACCAGCTCCTGCCCCTCGGCGCGCTGCTGGACGACCTCGCGCGACGCCGGCCCGGCTTCGCGTCCCACGCTGGTCGTCTCGATGTCGAGCTCACCGTGGCCTTCGCGCGAGAGGTGGACGCCGCGCGCCGTAGCCGCGACCGCCGCCGTGGCGCCGTGACCGCCGGCCTTGCTGCGGAGCGTGCCCCCGGCGTCGCGCACGAAGTCGTATCCCACCGCCTTCTGCTGGGCTCGTAGCAAGGCCATGCGCAGCGTCGCCGGCATCGCAGCCTGGCCCTCGGGCTCCTCGAAGGTCGGGGCAGCAACGCGGCCGGCTCCCCCCATCCCCTCGGGCGCCTGGCTGTCGGCCGAGCACGAGCCCAGCGCGATGAACAGCCATACCCACAGCAACACGAGACGAAGAGGTGATCTGCGCACGAATCCCTTTCTCATCGGGAGAGCTCTGGTCCTCCCCCGATCCGGTGGGCGGCGGACGATGCCGCCTTCACCATCATCGATTCGAACTGACGTCGCCCAAGTACGAGCACCGCCGAGCGGGGTTGTAGAAACGCTCGAGGTAGTCTCCGATCGATGCCGCGGCGGCAGCGCGCGTCGGGGCATGCTCATGCTCGACGAGATCGGCCTCGAGCGTCGTGAAGAAGCTCTCGCGGGAGACGTGCAAACTGCGGGCTTCGTCGTGAGGATACGACGTGTGTTCCCCTTTGCACCGGGCGAGCGATGACGCAAGCACTCGAATCGGACCGTGTCCGACCCCCAGCCGAGCTCGATGCTCGCTACGACGACGCGCGCCCGAGAGGCCTTGATTGCGAGCCCGTCGAACGTGCAAGACTCCGTAGCATGGTAGCGGAGCCCCGCTGCCTACCTGATGCCATCCCCCCACGCGCGGACGAAGAGCGCCCCATGAGCGCGTCCGACTCTCATCCTCGAACATCGAAAGAGACACAAGATATCTCGCAGCCCCGGGGTCTCCTTCAACCTGGTTTGACCGAGATCGGGTTTTACGCCGCAGAGATGGTCCCGATCGCTTCGCGATCTCATCCGGAGCACCCAGGGCGCGCACGTCTTGTCGAGATCATCGCTCGGGCGGGTGAGCGCCTTTGGCGTCACACACGAGTGCCACGTCCGCAAACGCAACGACGACTCGTTGTTCGTTGCGCTGGACATCGGCCTGTACGCGGTGACGGATGGCCCTCTTCGCGTACGCTCGTCGACGCCGCGCGTTCTCGCGCAAGTGCGCTACTCTCGGCGCGATGGTCAAGCGCCGCACCGAGCGCCGTCGCGGGTGGCAACGGCCGGACGCGGCCCAGGAGGCCGGCGCGGAGCGGGTGCGCGCCGAGATTGCCGCCGCTTGGGAGGACGATCCCGCGCCCGGGACCATCGCCCCTCACTGCGAGCGCCCGGACTGCCCGGCCATCGCCGCGTCCTGCGCTACGTGCAGCGCACCGGGTACGGAGAGCCCGAAGTGACCGAGGGATCCACTTCTGGTAGCGGCGGGCGACCGGCTGACCCGGCCTCGGCGCGGTGTCGCGCGGCGCTCTTCGGCGATGGCTCGGAATCAGGAGCCTTCGGCAGAAGCGCCGTTTGCCGAGATATCCCTGTATCCACCTCAGCGCGAGAGTGGCTCGGGGCGCGCGACGCCTGGAGGCCTCCTCCTGGCCATCAATCCGCGCGCTCGCGAGGATCGTGCTTCGACCTTGTCGCCCTGGTTGGGCCTTGGCAATGGCGCCACCATGTCCCAAAGCACGCTCACGCTTGGTGATGGAATCACCTTCGATCTGGCTGAGGGTTGGGCGGAGCTGCCGTCCGATCCGGCGAGCCTCTCGGGCCCGGAATGGCGAGCGTGGCTCGCCGCCGCCGACAAGGCCACGGACAGCGGCGACGACGGCGAGCCGTTCGACTGGATGAAGGGGCTCGTCGATCCCGAGACCGTGAAGCTCAACAACGCCGTAGCGAAGAAGCTCATCGCCGAGGCCCCGAAGGAGAAGCGGGCGGCGAAGGGGCGGGAAGCGCTCCCTTACCCGCTGAACGAGATTCAAGATCTGATGAAGGCCGAGCAGAAGGCGAGCCGAGGGAGCTGGACCTCGAAGATCGTCGGGCACGGCGAGAAGGCTGCGCTCTTCTGGCTCTTCACGCTCGCGTCCGGCGCCGAGCCGGCCGCGGCCACGCTCGCCTTCGAGCGCATCACGCGCTGGAGCGGTGTCCGCGTCGACGGTGTGGGCGAGACGCCCGAGCTCGTCGAGCTCATGGGCGACTCGTACGCGACGATGGATTGGGGGCTCGGAGACAACCTCCTCCGGCACTACCCCCACGCCGGGCTCGTCGTCTTCGCCGTGGCCCACCAGTACGAGGCCCTCGTGGCCGGCTTCGAACGACTGCGCGTGCCGCCGCTGCCCCAAAGCCTAATCGACAAGAGAAGCGCGATCGCGGCGCTCGAGCCGGGCGGAACGTCGGCGCCGATCGGCCCGCAGGCCGAGGCCCTCCTTCGCTTCATCGAAGGGTCCTTCAAAGGGCCCAAGGCGTCCGCCTCGCTCTACATCCCGGCGCCCGACCTGCCCGACCGACAGATCTACCTCCACTTCGAGCGCGAGAAGAAGGTCGTCACGTGGGCCTGCGATGGTACGCCGCGCTCGTTCTCCGAGATCGCCGGGTACGTCCGCGACCTCGCGAAGGCCGGCACGGCGCTCGTGCTCGAGTCTGCTCACCTCCAGTGCTACGAGGCGGAGGTCGACGAGCTGGCGCTGCGCACGGCGTGGATCAAGGCGCTCGGGGAGATGAGCGAGCGTCCGTTCGTGGCCCCGACCGAGCCCGGGACGTGGGTCGAATGCCACGCCGAGTGGGCCTATTGGCTCGATCCACGCACCCTCACGCTCGTGCCGGTGAAGGGCTGGGTGCTCTCGGGCGCGCTCGTGCTCGACAAGCGACGTGATGGACATCAGGTCACGACGCACTACGAGGTCGTCCGCGAGGCCGGCTTCGAGGCGCTCGAGAACAAGACCGCTGCGGCCCCGCTCATCGTGGATGCGATGGTCGCCCACGCCCGCGCGACGGGGCGGATGCCTCCGCACACCACGATCAAGAAGACGCTGAAGAATGGGACGGTCGAGGCCGAGTACGCGCCCAATCGATACGACACCTTCAAGGTGCGATTCACGCCGGAGGCCGTGGGCGCCGATCCGGCTGTGTTCTTGAAAAAGCTCGGACCGGCCGGCGCCGTGCCGCCGCCGCGGGGCGCGCCCGTGGACGAGGACCGCAAGCCATGGAGCGTCGAGGTGTCGAAGACGGGGCGAGCGAGCTGCCGGACCTGCAAAGAGGCCATCGGGAAAGGCGAGCTCCGGCTCGGCGAGCCGTACGAATACGACGGCCACGAGGCCATTCGCTGGCACCACCCGAAATGCGCTCGGGGTCGCCTCCAGGACGCCGCAAAGCTGAAAGGATTCGACTCGCTCACCGCCAAGCAAAAGAGCCAGCTTCAGGAAGCCCTCGGCTGATCTCGTGGCACCGGCGGGCTTCGAATTCCCTCCTTCCAGCACACGATTCATACGATCGCCGGGGCGTGAACGCGAAAGGCATGCTCATCGATTGAGGAGAGCGCAGCGGCGTGACGCGATCATGCCGTGGCGTGGCGGCGCCGATAGACGGCGGGCGTACAGCCGCGCTCGCGCGTGAAGGCCTTGTGGAAGGCGACGTCCGATGCGTAGCCGACGCGTGTCGCCAGCTCGCCGAGCGAGACGTCGCGATCACGCAGGGCCTGGGCGGCGAGCGTCATCCGCCAGCGGCGCAGGTAGGCGAGCGGCGGCTCGCCCACGAGCGCGCTGAAGCGGCGGGCCAGCGTGGCGCGCGACACACCGACGGCGCGCGCCAGCGCGGGGAGCGTCCAGTCGCGCGCGGGGGCCTCGTGCAAGGCGGCGAGGGCGCGCTGCGTGGGTGGATCGCGGAGCGCGCCGAGCCAGCCCGCCGCGCGCTCGGGCTGCCGAACGAGCCAGTCGCGGACCACGTAGACGAAGAGCACGTCGACGAGGCGGCGCGCGACCGTCTCGGCCCCGGGATCGGTCGATCCGATCTCCGCCGCGAGGAGCTGCGCCACCGCGCCGAGCCGCGCGGATCCACCATCGCCGGCGGGCGCATGGAGCACGTGCGGGAGCACGCCGAGGAGCGGGTGCGGCGCGTCGTCGTCGAAGGCATACGCGCCGCAGAGCAAGGTCGTCGACGGCGGGCCGGGGGCGCGTCGCCTGATCTGGTCGGCGATGACCGTCGAATAGGGCTCGCCGTCGGCGTCGGGGCGATCGGAGATCGTGTGCGTCCAGCCGCGGGGCAGCATCACCACGTCGCCCGACGCGAGCTGGATGGGTGAGGCGCGGCCGGCGGGGCGGAGCCAGCAGCTCCCGCGCTGGACGATGTGGAAGCCGGCCTTGTTGACGCGATCGAAGCGCATGGCCCAGGGAGCCCGGAGCTCCACGCGGCCGTAGATGGCCACGCCCACGCGCGTGGTCGAGAGGACCTCCGCGAGAACATCCATGAATCGTGGTTGTAACGGGCGTTGTCCGGGAATCCAACCCGGTGAGACGCTCGGTCAAGAGATTGAGCCCGCGGAGCATGGAAGCGATCCCGGGCGCTGCGTAGGAATGGAGGCACGAGGCGCGCGTGAGGCGCGCCGAGCGGAGGAGATCATGAGCACGACGAAGGGCCGGGCCGAGGGGACGATCGCGGTGAAGACCTACGAGCCGAAGCCGTACGACGCGCCGGCCGACGGGCCGGCGTTGAACGAGATCCACGTGACCGAAACCTTCGCAGGCGCCATCGAGGGCGAGGGCGCGGTGCGCTTTCTTCAGGCGGCGCGGAGGGACGGGGCGGCGAGCTTCTGCGGGATCGAGCGGGTGATCGGCACGCTCGCGGGGCGGCGCGGATCGTTCCTGCTCCAGGACGAAGGGACGCTCACCGGCTCGCGGGTCGAGGGGCGCTGGTTCGTGATCCCGGGATCGGGGACGGGCGATCTCGCGGGGCTCTGCGGTGAGGGCACGTTCTCCGCGGAGCTGGGCCAGCACGCCCATTACGTGCTCGACTATCGCTTCGATTGACGATGAGCGAGGCGAACGGCGACAAGGGCATCTCGGTCGTGGTGCAGCGGACCGCGCGGGCGGGGAAAGAGCGGGAGTACGAGGCCTGGCTGCACGGGGTGATCGGGGCGGCGAGCGCGTTCCCCGGACACCTCGGGGCCCACGTGCTCGAGCCCGAGGCAGGGAGTCGCCGCTACGTGCTGCTGTTTCGCTTCGACACGATGGACCGGCTGCTCGCCTGGGAGCAATCGGAGGAGCGGAATCGCTGGCTCTCCAAAGTCGATGAGCTGACTGAAGGGTCGGGGACGGTGCAGCGAATCACCGGGATGGAGACTTGGTTCTCCATCCCGAGCAAAGGGCCGGTGGTGCCGCCGCCGCGGTGGAAGATGGCCGTCGTCAGCTTCCTGGTCGCCTTCCCGCTGATTCAAGGGCTGAACGTGGCGCTGGTGCCACACCTCGCCGGGCTGCCACCGCTCCTGCGCGGAGCGGTGGTGGGCGCGGTGATGGTGCTTTGCATGACCTACGCGGCCATGCCGCTCGTCACGCGGCTCCTGGTGAGATGGCTTTATCCGCAGGCGTGAATCAGATATCGAGTCTGGAGAGACCGAGCCGGCGGGTAGAACATCCCGTCGACCTCTCCGCCGTCGTCGCGCAGCAGGCACGCCGGCTCGCGCGGGTCCCAGACCTGCAGCCCCCAGCAGGAGCCCGACGCCACGAGCAGCGAGCCCGAGGGGCTGAACGAAAGCCCGACGAGCTGCGCGCTCCCGCCGTCCAGCGTGCGGATCACGCGCTGCTCCGCCAGATCCCAGAGAAACAGCTCGCCCGCTTCCGTTCCGGCGGCCAGCAAGGCGCCACCAGGGTGGAACGCGGCGCATCCGCAGCCGTCGGCGACCGCGAGGCGCCGCTCGCCACCGTCGCGCCGGTCCCACGACACCAGGCCCTCGGCGGACTCCGCGGCCGGCAGGGCCACGTACCGCCCGTCAGCGCTGAAGGCGACCGAGAAACACCCGATCGCGATCTGGCTCTTCAGCGGCATCGCGGTCGGAGCGCCCGCCTCCACGTTCCAGTTCTCGGCCGAGGGCTGGTAGGCTTGTCCCTGCCCTTCCGCGAAGAGCAGAACGCCGTCGAGCCCGCGCGGGGCCAGGGCGAGGTGCTCGATCCACCGTTCGCTCCCCGGCCCGAAGACCTGCCGGACCTGCGGCGGCGCCGAGAGCATTTGGTGCAGGAAGGCGGGCGCGCCCGCCGTCAGTTGGCAACCTGCCGGGCGGGTGGGGCTCACCGCGTCGAGGCTACCGCGGGGCAGCGCTCGCGGGCGACATCGGACTTGCACGTCCGCGCGCATCGAAGGACACCCTTCACGCGTGCTCGTCGAACACTTCCATCTCGCGCCGCTTCCGACCCGTGCCCACGCTCGCAGCACCCGCCCCGCTCCGTTGACGCGCCCTCACCCGCGCAATACCGCACGTGCATGCCCTGGGAATCCTGCTGGTTCGTCGCTCGTCCCCAATGGTCCAAGGTGCTGGCGACGACGGCCAAGTCGTACCGAGCCTTCATGGATGCCATGGACGAGGACCTCGTCGAGTTCGAGGATCACTGGCGCCCGTTCCCCGAGCTCCTCCCGTTCTTTCGCCAGGAGTCGACGCTCAACGAGCTGGAGATCGCTTGGCTGGCCGGCCTCCTCGCCGAGGACCCGCCGCGGGAGACCATGGAGGCGGGCCTGACGCCCGACGCCCCGTGGGTCGCGAAGCACTTGCCACTTCCCACGATGACGCCGGCGCAAGCTCGGTTGATCGGCGAGCTCGGCTACGTCTGGTGCTCCGCCTTCCCGAGGCCGCACTGGGATCGGCTGGCCTCGCTGTCCGACGAAGCCCTCGAGGCCCTGGCCGCGCGATGGGAGAATGACTGGCTCACGCAGCCGGGGATCCGCGTCTTCGCCGGCTCGCGCGACATCGAGCGGCGCCCGGCGTGGAGAGACGAGCTGACCCGGCTCCGCGCCTTCTTCCAGGAAGTGGCCTCGTTCGATGATGACGGCGACGACTCGCGCCGAGGCCCGGTGGTGCTGGTGGTGCGCAACGTCACCTGACCGGCGCCGGGAGCACGGCAAGATCCTCGGCGACGTCGAGCTCGAGATCGGCAAGCTGGGCGAGCCGCGGAACGTCGGTTGATACCCGAGCCCGAGAACCCGCCGCTCGACTTCCTGCTCATCGACAAGGCCAACGCGGCCAGCGAGTCCGACGGCCGGGCGAGCCTCACTCCTCGTCCAGGGCTTCCTCCGCGTTCAACAGGTGATCGACGGTCGCCCCGACCCGCTCGCGCAGCCAGGCGAGGACGCGGAGGCGCGCCGCTCCCCTCTCCTTGCTGGTCGCCTGTGAGAGATGGATGCCGAGGGAGGGACACTCCAGAAAGAGATGCCCCTCGGCGGTCTCCCCTTCACGATAGAGCTCCTCGCCCTCGTGCAAAAACCACGTGGCCTCGCAATGGATGCCCTCGCTGACGACTTGATTGCACACCATCGCGCAGGCGAGCGTGCGGCTCAGCGCGGCCAGGTCGAGCAGCCTGCTCTCCCACTGATCGATGCTGATCTGGATGAGCTCGGTTCCGTCATCATCGGCGTCCGGCTCGACACGCACGAGCACGGACCGGTCATCCTCGTCGTGAGCCGCGATCTCCAGCCCGCCACGAAAGGACAGGCGACCCTGGAGCGCTGCCTGGGCGACCACCGCCAGACAGACCTCGTTGGAGGTCCGACCGACAAGCACGGCGTAGCAAGCATTCTCGGACATTCTTCACCCTTCGTCTCTCGTCTCCGGTCAGAGGGGCTCAGGCTCCGTCGTCGGGTCGTCTGAAGCTCCGTCATCACTGCCAGCCACGACACACGGTAGCCGCGCCTCGTCGAGCATCAGCTCACGTCGCTGCGCCATCGCGCAGGCTCGTCTCTTTCGCCACGATCCAGACCTCGGGACCGCCCGACACCGGCACGAGGTCGTCGCTCATGCATCTTCCTGACCGCTGCAGCGATTCGCTCGAGCACATGCCGTGGGATCACGGGCCGCACGCGCCGGATCGCAACGCTGCACGGTCGGCGTTGATTCACGAGGACCGGATTCGAAAGTAACCTCGTGTCGGCGCCGAGGGCCCTCGACGCCGATCTCCCCGAGGCTCGTCAATCACTGCACTGGGTGCGAATGAGGTCGAGATCGGCGAGGAAGTGCTCCTTCCTCTGCTGCATGACGGGCGCCGCGTGCTGCCGCAGCTTGGCGTCGAGGTTGGGGTTGTTCATCTCCTCGAGGCTCTTCGAGAGCTTCGTGATGGAGTCATTCAGCTCCGTCCAGTCGTGCAGCGTGCTTGCCTTCGGCTCGGCCGCGATGGCGCCGGTGAGCTCCTTCAGCACGGCCCTCGCCTCGTCCCCGCCGGCGGGGTAGCGCTCGATCGCGATCTTCGCCCGGTGACGCACGTCGCGCGTCGGGCCGCACGGAGCCGGTTTGCACGCTGCAAGCCCCAGCGCCGCGACCAGCGCTAGCGCGGCACCCCCCCAGGTCCCAGAGACGTGGTTGCGCGCGCCCTTCGTTCCATCGTTCATCGTGTCACCCTTCCTTCGCCGAACACGGACCGTATCCCGATCCTTGCAGTGAGGTGCCAGTCGCCGCTCATCTCGGAGCGAGTCTCCGGTTGCTGGCCCGTGGCCCCCGGATCCCATCACCCCTCTTCGAATCAATGTCCGTCGAGTGACGTGGGAGCGGCTCCATCGCGACGAAGCGAAGCTCCGTGATGTCGCGAGGCCGAGCGCGGCGGCGGACAGGCAACCCGAGAACCTTTCCCCCTGTCAAGCCGCTCGTGACGCGCGGCGGTCGACCCCTTGAGCGCGCGCCTGCGCCGCCCGCCACGCTGCCAGCGAGGATGCCCTCAGCGCCGGCGTCGAGATCGACATGCGCCCGCGGTGCTGCGGAGCCAAGTCGTGCAGGTCGACGAGAAGCCGACGAAGGCGCGCGCTGTCGCTGCAAACGTATCCGTACTCATTCTCGGACGACGGGCTCGCCGCACCGCCGCCGCCGCCTGCTCCTGCATCGCCGCGAGGATCAGGTGGTCCCCGAGCGCGGGACGTCAGTCGAGCGTGGACGCGCGGCGATCGGCTTCGGCGAAGATCCTCTCGATGTCTTCCTCGGTCGCGCCCGCGCGGAGGAGCACGGCGGTGATGGCCTCGCGCGAGGGGGCGGCTCGGGCGGCTCGGGCTCCACGGTCGGTGACGGCGCCTGCGCAGGGCGCGGGGCCGCGAGCATCGCCTGCGCGAATTGCTGGCCGATGGTGAGCGGCGGGGCGCTGATCGACGGCGCGGGCAGAGGCGCGGGCGCGGGCTTCGCGTCGAGCCACGATGGCGTCGCGTCGGGCGCGTGCCCAAACGCGGCGACGGTCTCGCCGCCAACCTCGGGCTTGGGCGGGGGCGGTCGCGGCGCGATCGAGGCAACCGATGCAAGCGGCGTGGGGCCGTGCGCGAACGGGAGCACCGGGCCGTGCTCGACGCCGTGCACGGCCATGATGGTGCCCTCGGCGTCCACCTTGGCCGGCGCGCCTCCCCAGGGCGTGGCGCTGGTGTCGCCGGTCTTGCCGCTGCCGGGGCTCGCAATGGCGAACGGCGCGAGCACGCGGAGGGCCGCGTCCTCGGAGACGGCCATCGTCCCCTCCGCGTCCGCCGGCGCGCCGCGCGGGCTGCTCCCGGGGACGGTGGACGCCGGCTCCGCGAGGATCGTGGACCAATCGACCTCACGGCCCGGCGCGACGAGCGCCGCGCCGACGACGAGCGCATCACGCATCGCCGCCGGCAAGATCTCGTGGCGGCCGCGCCACACGATCGAGAAGCAGCGCCGCTCGCCGTCGATGGCCAGCGTGTCGGCGACCAGCGCGACCTGCGTGCGCGTGGAGACGTCGCCGCCGGTGAGCACGACCTGCGCCGCGAGGCCCGGCACCTGCGTCTGCAAGCGTGCTTCGGTCGCGCTCAGACCATCGAGCACGATCCACTCCCCTCCGGTGAGCCGATCGATGCGCTGCGCGTCGGGCGCAGCCTGGTAGTAGTCCCACGCGAAGCCCTCGGGGACGTGGACGATCGGCCCGCTCAGCGCCTCGCGGCTCACGTCCTTGATCAAGCGCTTGCGGGAGGGCCAGGTACGGGCCACTGGACCGAAGCACCCGGCGCGGCCGGCGTCGGCCGCGTCGACCACGTTGGGGGCCTCGGAGCCCACGGGGTTCACGGATACGCCGGGCCCGCCCATCGCGCGCTCGTAGACGATCGGCATCGCGACGAAGGGCTTGATCACGTCGCCTTCGCGATCGCCGTAGACGTGGAGCGTCCTGTCGACCAACGCGCGTCCGTCTCGAAACACGGCGAGGCGCGCGGACGTCGCCGTCGCCGGCTTGCCGGAGGACGCGTGCGCGCTGCCGATGAACGTCACGTCGCAGCGTGGGCGCCACGGCGCGAGATCGCTCGCGGCCTCGACGCTGCGGGCCGGGTGGTTGCCGAAGGTGCGGTCCTCGCGCTCGATCGGCAGAGGCGCTGCAAGCTCGGCGACGCCGCCCGGGACCATGGCGAACGTCGCCTTCGCGAGGATGGTGAGGAACGTGCGACCTTCGACGGTCCAGAAGAGGGAGGCCGCGGCGAGGTGAGCGTCGGTGTGGATCTCGACCGGAGGGACCATGATGCGAGCGCTCAGTCTTCCAGGTACGGCGCGAACAGCACGCTCGGGTGGATGTGCCGCGCCACGGCAGCGTGATCCGCCTGGGTGCTCGGGCGGCCGAATACGGTGTACGTGGCGTCGCGAGCCTCCCACGACCCGAGCAGGCCGGGGCTCGAGGACGTGCCGCCGAAGAGCCACCGCTTCATGCCCGTGGGCGCGGCCGTCTCGAAGGTGTAGACGCGCGTGGCGTCGGTCGCGACGACGGTGCCGATGTGATACCAGACGAGCACGTCGTGGTAGGCAGCGGCGCCGGGGTGACGGCGGACGATGCGCTCCCCGCACTTCGCGTAGAGGGGGCGTGAGTCGCCGGCCTCGGCCGCGGGGAGCGGCCGATCGATGGGAAGAAATCTCCCTCGGTGAGCCTCGTCCGGTTGAAACTCGTCGGCAGCGGGCGGGGCCATGAGCAGGGCCTCATCGATGTTTTCGAGGTCGTCGATGTTGAGGACCGTGAGCGGCCCCGTGATGTTGCCAGGCACCGCCGTCGCGCGGATGTGCGAGCCAGTACGCACGGCGTGCATCGACGGCAGCGGATCATTCGGCGCATAGGCTCGACCGACCGCGAAGACCATGTCGAGCGTGGGGAAGACGCGGTTGCCGCTGCGATCGTGCGTCACGCCGACGGACTCCCACTGCATCTTGAAGAAGACATCTCCCTGCGACAGCTCGGCCGTCGAGGCCGGTCGCCAGAGGGTCTTGGTGTCCGCGCCGACGCTCGTCGCACGCGTCTTCAAGGAGCCGATCAGCGGCCCGCCGTCGGTGGAGAGGCCGTCGGCGGAGCGTGGCGCGAACACGCTGCACTCGGCGTCGTGCGCGATGCCCCCCTGCATCTCGAAGCCGCGCGATTGCGCGGCCATCTCCGCGATCTGGTTGCACTCTGCGCCCCAAGGCGCCGGCACGAGGTCCACCCCCTGACGGTCCTTCCACGCGCCCATGTCGTCACGGAGGAAGCCAGGTTTCCTGACGGACTCATCCCACGTCGTAAGGTCGTTCCGGAGCTGCGTGTGCGTCTGGATCCACGTCCACTCCGAGGGCGAGAGGCGACCGCTCGAAGCGACGGGCGGCGCGCCCTGGCTCCGCAGGCGAAGCAGGCCGAAGATCTCGTTGTCGGTCATGGATGCGCACCACAGATCGGCGAGCGCCGCATGCAGCGTTTTCAGCGCGCCGATCGGGGGCGCGGACGCATCCGCCGCGTGGCGGTGAACCTGCCCCAGCGCCGTCGTGATGGCGCGCGGCGCCGATGTCCCGAGGGCCGCGACGAGGGCGTCCGCCTCACCGACGTAGATGCGGAGCCGCTCGGCGTCGGCCCCGATCTCGCCGGCATCGATCTCCCGGGCCCGCAGCCCGGAGAGGATCTTCTTGGGCCAGTAGTACGAGTTGTTGGCGTTGACGTACCGAAGCCCCGCGAAGTGGATGATCATGTACTTCAGCCACCCGGCGATCGCGCCCGGTGGAGCAGCGGGGAAGACGCGGTTGACGAGGTGGTCGAGTACCTCTCGGTGCGAGATCGCCACCTCGTTGATGCGCTGGAGCCGTCCTTCGACGATCTCGCGCGCTTCCAGGATGGCGGCGCGCTCACGGGCTCGGTCCAGGCGATCCGTTCGGGGTTCGCGATGGCGTCGAGGCGGAGGCGGTGCGGGACGAGAGGTGTCGAGGCCGACGCCCGCGCGGCTCGACACGAGAGCCTGCTCGCCCTCATTGTCGAGCCCGGCGCTTCCTCCGTCGGCCGACGCCGTCTCCAGCCTATCGAGGTTCGTCTGGACGTCCCTGAGGCGCTGGCGCTCGGCATCGACGGCGACCGTGCTCGCGGTGGGCTGCGCGATGCCGAGCGCTCCGCCGAGGTATTCGGAGATCGAAAGCAGCCGTTCGGTGCGGTCCTTCCGATCGCGCGCGTCCGGCGTGGGCGCGGTGCCCGGGTCGTCACGGTCTTCCGGATGCTCGCGGAAGAGACGCTCGCGCATGACGCGGTTCTGCCAGGCGTACGGGTGCCCGAGCGCGAAGGGCCGGCGCAGGCGCGGCGTCACGAACACCTCGCTGGCCGTGGCGACGATCGGGCACGTGGCGGAGTCGAACCCGGTGAGATCGGCGCGCACGGCGAGCGAGGCGCGGTAGGTCGTCGTCAAGGTGGCGAGCCCCGTCGCGTCGGTGGTGAGCGTCGATCCGGTCGGGGTCCCGTCCACGATCGCCCGGACGGTCGCGCCCGCGAGCGGCATGCCCGAGAGATCACGGGCGGTCACGCGCACGGTGATCGGCGCGCCGAGGTCGACGGCCTGACCTTCCGTGGGCGCGATCGGGAGCCCGCCGTGGTCGCTAGCACCCATAGGCTTCCTCCAGCGCAGAGACCGTGCCTTCGTCGAGCGCGCCCGTCTGCGGCAGGCCGCGCCCGCCCTGGAACGCGCGGAGCGCCGCGAGCGTCGCCTCCGACATCACGCCGTCGAGCGGTCCGCGGTAGAGGCCGAGGTGTGCGAGGCGCGCCTGCGCGCCCGACGCTTCGCTCGCAGGGTCGAGCGCGCCGACGTCGAGATCGTGCACCTCCCCCCGGCCGTCGAGAAAGAGGCGCGCATGCCGCGCCGTGACGCGGAGCTGGAGCTCCACCTTCCCGTCGCCGTCCGTCGTGCCCGACGCGCGCTGCCCCTCCGCCTCGACGCGCCACGGCTCGTTCGCGATCGCCTCGCCTCCGCGCGTGAGGCGGAGCGAGACGCGGCGTTTCGGCACCTCGACGCGGAACACGTTGCTCGATCCCACCCGCAGCGACGATGTGCGCGCCGGCGGCGGCGCGGGGACGACGATCACGTCGCCCGGGTGGAGCACCGCGCCGTCGCCTCTCCGCGCGCGCAGGTCGGCGTTCGCCGGCGCATCCCAGATCGACGCGGGCGTCACGCCGAGCCGGTGCGCGATCCCCGCGAGGTGATCTCCTGGTCGTACGACGTAGAGCGGCACGCTCATCCCTCCTCCCACGAGGCGTGATCGGGGAACGCGATCTCC
Source organism: Minicystis rosea (assembly GCA_001931535.1). GTDB lineage: Bacteria > Myxococcota_A > Polyangia > Polyangiales > Polyangiaceae > Minicystis > Minicystis rosea. Next base: position 15,768,344 of record CP016211.1, on the reverse strand, counting down.
GCCGAGCCATCGAGCCCGAGGACGACACCCTCGCCGTTCTCGTCGAGCCGACCGGCCCGGCGGCTGCCATCGGCGCGCGTGACGACGAAGCGCGCACCGGCGAGCGGCTCGCCGTCCTGATCGACGAGCCGCACCGTGGTGGGCGGCGGGAACGCCACGCGCGCCTCGGGCCCGTCGGACGCGTCCGGCGGCGACTTGAGCTTCACCATGGCGCCGTCGATCTTCGCGTCGCGCGTGAGGCCCAGCGACGCGCCGCCCGACTTTGCGAAGATCTTCTCGCCCTCGAGCCGGACGGTCTTCGTGGCGAGCACGTTGACGCGGTCGCCGTGCGACTCGAGCACGTCGCCTTCGAGCCGGATGCGCGGCGACCGGATCTGCACGCAGTCCGGGGTGATCACGAGCGCGCTGTCGCCGCACACGATCCGGACCGACTGGTCGGCGACGAGCTCGATGGTGCGGCGCGACTCGATGGCGGTGTCGCCCTCGGAGAGGTGCGTGTACGAGGCCGGCGCCGAGGGCGTGCCGACGATGACCACGCCCCCCGCCTCGTGGCGCTCGACGGTCTCCGCCTCGAACACGATCTGCGAGGCGCCGCGGAAGCGATCGCGCCGCGCGCCGTGGACCTCGCGCGACGCGTCGCTCCGCTCGATGGTGACGTGCGCGCTCTCGAACGTCTCGATCGAGGCGCCGCCGATCCGCACCGTGCGGTCGCCCGCGATGGTGTCGACGCTCCGGCCGGCGACGGTGCGGGTCGCGTCGCCCGCGACGTCCTTCGTGGAGCTCCGCCGCACCGTCACGGCGAGATCACGATCCACCTCGACGCGCGCGTCGCGCTGCACGCGCGTCGATTGGTCGCGGATCACCTGCGTCTCCATGTCCCGCTGCGCGCGGACGAGCACCTGCTCGCGCCCAGCGGCGTCGTCGAAGACGAGCTCGTTCCTCCCATCGCCGCCGGGGCTGCCGTGGGGGCTCGAACGCGTGACGATGCCGCTCTTCGTCTTCTCGGCGGGGAGGTGGAACGGCGGAGGGGTCGCGCTGTTGGGGACGGCGCCCATGACGACCGGCCGGTTCACGTCGCCACCGAGGAAACCGACCAGCACCTCCGTGCCGACGCGGGGCGTGAAGTGGACGCCGAAGCCGGCGCCCGACCACGGCTGGAGCACGCGGAGCCAGCACGATTGCGCCTCGAGCCCCGGGCGATCGACGCCCCAGTGGAAGCGGACCCGGATGCGCCCGAGCGAATCCGTGAAGATGTCCTGGCCCGTCGCGCCGCTCTCGTCGGGGCCGATGACCTCCGCCGTGTCGAGCGTGTCGCGCGGGGCCCACGGCGGGCGCGGAGGCCGAGGCACCGCGCCCTCGGGCAGCGCCGCGAACTCGAGCTCGAAGCTCGGGCGCGACGCCTCCGCGCCGTAATGCGCGACGCGCCCCGTCGCTCGGATCCGCGTCGCCACGAACGGCCCCGAGAGCCCCGGCTCGGGGTGATCGACGACCACGAACCCATGCCCCGGGACGACGCGCGGGCTCGACGTCTTGCCGCGGATCGTGAGCGCGCCGCCGCGGTGCTGCTCGAGCGCGACCGCCGCGGCCTCGTCACGGCCGCCGCCGGGCGCGAGCGGCGCCGGCGGCAGGAACTCGTAGACGGAGAGCCGGTTCGCGCCGGCGGAGCGCACCGCGCCCGGCGCGATCGACGCGCGTTGTACGATGTCGAGCGCCGCGTTCAGCGGGTTGTAATCGCGGAGCTCGACCGACGTCGGCGCCACCACCACGCGCCGCCCGAGCCGGTGAATCGACTCGCCCGGCGCGACGAGCGCGCTCTCCTCCAGCGAGACGGGCAGGATGGTGCCGAACGGCGCGCCCCTCTGCGCATCGTCGAACGACGAGAACGCGCCCGGCCCGTCGCCGAGCACGACGGTCGCGGCGCCGAACGGTTGGCCGGCGGCCTCGTCGTGCACGAGGAAGAAGAACACGCCCTCGGCGGCGAGGATGCGCTGGAGGAACGCGAGATCGCTCTCCTGGTACTGCACGCAATAGGGCCAAGGCGCGTGGACGTGCGCGAGGCTCACCCGGTGTGGGATCGACCAGGCATCGAGCAGCGCGCGCGCGATGTCGATGACGCTCCGGTCCTGGAAGACGCGACAGCTGCGCGTCTCGGCGAGCAGCGAAAGGTGCGGCCGGAGCTCGATCTGGACGCGCGCGCCCTGCGGATCGGTGGCCCCGCCCCAGCCGATCGCCTCCGCGGCGCGCACGAAGCCCGAGAACCGGCGCGGCTTGCCGCTCTCGGTGCGCACGCGGAGGGCCGCCGCGGCGCCCACGAGCTCGGAGACGACGGCGTCGGCCGACTCGTGCGTGGCCACCTCGAGCGTGTACGCGCCGACCTCGGACACCGCCTCGTCCCCGGAGAACGCGACGACCTCGAGCGGCTCGGTCAGCTCGGCGTCGACCGCGAGCTCGAAGATCCGACCGGCTCGTGGTGGAGCGAAAGGAGCAATCGCCATGGCCCATCCCCGCACGGAGAATGCCAGGAGGCGCCGGCGAACTCAACGACGGCAGCAGGAGATGGCTCGGTCCACGACGGCCCGCATCAGGAGGGGCAGCGAATCCAGATGGGCGCGATGTCGCGTATCGGGCCGTCGAACGAGCCGACCTGTCCAGCGAGCCGGAAGAGGCGCATGAGCGCAGCACTTCGCCGGTGCACCAGAAACGTCTCCGGATGGGGTGGACGCTGCATGCTCCGATCGTTCGACGTGAGGTCGACCGCCCGCGGGAGATGCATGCCGCGGGCGCGGTGCTCGATCTCGTCGCGCACGAGCACTTCGCACACGACGGAGGTCACACGCACCGCTTCGCAGACGGCGCCGTGATTCGTCTGATGGACGACGACGCGCAGCGCGAAGCGGTGCTGTCGGATCGCACGGGGCGCTGGTCCGAGCCCCGCCGACGGTGTCACGCCCCCATCGTGAGGACCATGCGGAGGTTCGCCTTCCCGGACATCATCCGCTCGTAGGCGGCGCCGACTTCGGGGAGCGGGCGCGTCTCCGTCATCGGGCGGATGCCGGTGAGCGCCGCGAAGTGCAGAGTCTCCTCGACGTCGCGCGCGGTGCCCGACGGATGGCCATGGACGGTGCGGCTCGTCGCGATGAGCTGGAAGGGGCTCACCTCGATCGGCTCCGGCGTCGCGCCGAGGACGATGAGCGCGCCGTTGTGACGGAGGCCGTCGATCGTCTCGCTCATCGCCTTCGAGCTCGCGGCGGTGGCGAGGACGACGCGCGCGCCGCCGAGCGCCTGGAGCTTCGCCGCGACGTCGCCCGCGCTGCCGTCGACGTAGTGATGGGCGCCGAGCTTCCGCGCCGTCGCCGCGAGCGCTTCGCCGCGCCCGATCGCGACCGTCTCGAACCCGAGCTTCGCCGCGAACTGGACGCCGAGGTGCCCGAGGCCGCCGATCCCGAGGACGGCGACGAGATCGCCCGGGCGCGCCCCGCTGCGACGGAGCGCGTTGAACGTCGCGACGCCCGCGCACCCCATCGGAGCTGCGTCGACGGCCGTGAAGGCGTCCGGGATCCGCGCGAGCGCCGAGACGGGGACGACGACGGCGTCGGCGTAGCCGCCTGGATACGCCCAGCCGGGCACTTGGATCTTCGCGCAGTGGATGAAGTCGCCTTCGCGGCACGCGACGCAACGGCCGCAATACCCGCCGCACCACCCCACCGCGACGCGATCACCGAGGGCCCACCCTTCGACGTCGTCCCCGAGCGCGTCGACGCGCCCGGCGATCTCGTGCCCCGCGACGAGCGGGAACGGTACGTTCGGGAACGCGCCGTTGACGAACGCCGCGTCGGTGCGGCACACGCCGCACGCCTCGACGGCGACGCGCACCTGACCGCGGCCAGGCTTGGGCGGCTCGATCTCGACGATGTTGAACGCGCCTCCCGGCTCGAACACACGAGCAGAACGGATCTTCGACATGGCTCACTCCTCGCAGGTTGCGGTGGTTCTTCGAACGCGCGAGCGTCGCGGCCCGAGCGGACCGTCGTTCGCGCCGCGCCGCCGACTCTCCGGACGGCTCGCGATGCGCTCGCCTCGTGAAGCCACCATGGCCCGCGCCGCCCCCTTCGCGGAAGGCACGGAAGTCTCGAAGGCATGCCCAATCCTATGAGCGGGGCGACCACAACACCGGAGGCGCCTCGCGCTGCCCGCCCGAAGTCTGGCCACGTGCGGCCGGACTTCGTCGCCGCTTCGCCCTCGGGCACCACGATCGTCGGGACTCTTCCCAACCCCCGCCGCGCGACGCGCGGCTCTGCGCCGAGCTCGAAATTGTTGGCGGAAGCCCAGGCGCGCGGCACTACAACGAAGGCATGACGCGCACGACGAAGGCACGTCGCTCCGACAACGCTCTCGCGGCAGGGATCGCGCCGCTCGCGAGCACCGAGGGCTGCACGACGACGCGCTACCCCGGCGCGGTCGTGTGGCGGATGACCGTCGCCCAGGCGCCGACGCCGACGCTCTACGGCGCGAGCCTCATCCTCGTAGGCTCCGGCGCGAAGGAGGCCACCTTCGGCGACGAGATCATCGTCTACGACGCGGACAACGTCCTCGTCGTGACCTCACCGCTGCCGATGTTCTGCCGGACGATCGCGTCGCCCGAGAGGCCCGTCCTCACCCTCGTCGTCGACATCGAGCTCGGGCTCCTCCGCGAGCTGCTCCTCGAGCTCGACGGCACATCCCCCCGCGGCACGCGCCCAGCACGCACCGTCTTCCGCGCCCCCCTCACAGCCGAGCTCGAGAGCGCCGGCGCTCGTCTCCTTTCCCATCTCGCCGACGACCGCCGCGCCAAGGCGCTCGCGCGTTCGACCGTCCGCGAGCTCCTCTTCCTCCTTCTCGACGGCCCCGACGGCGACTCCCTCCGCGCGATCGTCGAAGGCGTCTCCGCGCGCTTCGCCCGCGTCCTTCGCCACATGAACGCCAACTTCGCCGAGCCGATGACGATCGCCGACCTCGCCGATCTCGCGCACACGAGCGTTCCTACGTTCCACCAGCGCTTCAAGGCGATGACGGGGACCTCGCCCCTCCAGTACCTCAAGATGCTCCGCCTCACACGCGCCCGTCAGATGCTCGGCGAAGGCGGCCTCGTGAAGACCGTCGCCCACGACGTCGGCTACGAGAGCGAATCGCAGTTCAGCCGCGAGTACCGCCGCTACTTCGGTACACCGCCGTCGGCCGCATCCTTGCTCGCCCCACGCGAGCGGGAGTGAGGAGAGCGCCGGCCTGGCCTCATGAGAGGTCGCGCCGCTCGGGCCTGGGTAGAGCTGTCGTCCCCATTGCCTCATCGCATGAATCGTGTGCTCGCCGTCACGGTAGAGCGGCTGCTCGAATAGGCTTTGGGCTCGGTGATGTGGATATCCTGATCGAGCTACCGCCCGGGGATTTCCCGCGTGCGGGCGCCCTCGGTGAAGCGACGCGCCATCCCCCACAGGCCCTGCTGTCCTGCTACCCGCTCGGATTCGACGCGGAATGGAATCTCTATGTGGGTGGTAAAAACAGCAGCGATGGAGACAAGGAATCCGCTGCGATCGTGAGTCAAACTGACCTCCGAATGGCATTGAACGGCGACGTCGTGATCAAGCCGGATATCCCCAAAACTCGATCCGGCCCCGCTCAGAACAACGATCTCTGGTTCGTGAGCGCCAATCTGGTCCGCCGGGAGATCTACTTGAAGGACCATGGGCAGACGGTGGCACGAACGCATCAGCAGAACATCGTTGTCCATGCCTTTCCCGCCAACGTGCATCCCGTCGAGGGGCGTCCGAGCCGCATAGGACATTCGTCACTGACACTCGATCAAAATACGGACACCAAGTTCACACCCGTGACACGCTCGCTTCGCGTATGGTGGCAATCAAGATGCCTTTGTTTGAGCCCGAGCGGCTGCACGAGATCTCCAAGCTCGGCGTTGGCCTCCCCTTCGAAGAGATGTGCTCCAGCGTGATCGATGGCCTCGATCGCGCCTATCCCGGTCACATCGAGACACGACAGGATTGGATGTTCAACCTCGCCGCCGGCGCGACCGGCATGATGACGGTGCTCCACGGTTCGCTGAGCGAGTACCTGCTGCTCTTCGGCAGCCCCATCGGCACCGAGGCATTCTCCGGCCGGTACCGTCTCGATATCTGGGACTGGGTGATCGCCGGCGAGATGTGGACGTACACCGAGGAGACCTACCAGGCGAAGACGGTGACCCGTCCCGGCGAAGGAGCCCTCTTGCGGAAGGGCCAGGCAAAGGGCTACCGCATCTCCGACGGCACGTGGATGCTGGAATACGGCCGCGGGCCGGTGCCAACCGCGCTGCCCATCGGGCTGGGTGACGCGATCATCAGCGCACAGGACATGGTGACGGTTTGGAAGACCGTGCGTAACTATGGGCGCGCCACGATTCGATCGCTGATGAAGGGGAAGCTCTGATCGGATCAGGGATCCTCCCCGCTCGGGTCCAGCTCCCCGGCCAGGCTTCATGAGGGCGAGCGCTTCGGCCAACTCCGGAGCGTTCGCGACAGCGATGCCGTCGTCGGCGATCTTCGGATCCGCCGCCCATCCCGCGGGGAGGCGCACGCCGCCGTCGATGTCGCCTCCACGGATGCCATGCGGGACTCTTCCATTGCCCACGATCGGACAGGGCATCGGCCATGCTCGCGCACCCGCCATGGTGGTGTAAGCTCGTCTCGCGAGCTCCGTTCGCCTGTACCGAATGGATGACCACGCCTCGCTTCGCTCCACCGCCCTCTGCGCCATCGCGCTCGCCACCCTCTCGGCCCGCGCGAAATGGCAACTTCCAGATGGATCGTGAGGTCGAGATGGCTGGGCGAAGATGCCTCTCTTTCGCCGAAGCCGGGTTCGTGTGTTTTCTCGTCGCGGTCGCGATGATCGGGTGCACGTCGCACGCGGGGCGCTCGGCCGATGTACGCGAGCCGCGGGCACGGGACGACGTCGCGGATCCGGTATGCGATCCCTTGCCACGGACGCGGCCCTCAGGGGTGGTGTTGCGCATCGGGCGGGTCGATGGCGCGTCGCTCACGCGCGTGCTCGACGTGGCGTTGGTCGCCGACGCCAGATGTCCTACGCATCCGTTCCTCGAGGATCCGGCATGTGTGCGTCTCGCCGATGATGCGATGGACTACGTATGGGGCAAGCTCGTCGCCGCCGCCCCCCACGAGATCGCAATCGAGCGCCATGGGGAGTGCATCCACTGCGGCGGCCCATGGTTCACGATTGAGTGGCCCAATGGCCGCTGCGATCGCGCCACCAACCACTTTTACGACATCGCCCGCCGCTCTTGGGACCGCTTCGACAGCGCCATGAGCGCCCTCGAAGCAGCAGCAGCCGCGGGCGGAATCACGCCGACAGCCCCTTCGCGGTAAGCATGGCCATGTCCTCGTGGCTCGCGCATGACAGGAACTGGCTCGGGCGTTACCCCCGCGATGGATTTGAGCCCGGAGGGGGTGCCAAGGAGACGCGCCCGAGGGCCAGCCATCGGGTGAACGAACCCGGGCAGTGAAGATGAGTCGAGACTCGCCGGGTGGCACACCGACTTCGCGCCTGAACGCCCGGCTGAGCATGACGAGGATGATTTCCGGCGCGCGATCACCAGCCTCCGAACGCGTTGACGACGACCGCGGTGACGCCGGCGAGGACGGCCGCGCCGAGCGCTGCCCACCCAGCCACCTGCAGTTGCCGTCGGGGCGGCCACGCCATGACGCCGTGCACGCCGACGGCCATGCCACCGACCATCCCGAGGAGCGCACCTCCGAACAGGTATCCCAGGTCCCCGAGCCCGTGGCCGCCGAGCGAGCCGAAGAGGCGATTGCCGAGGAGGCCGCCGAGGCAGAAGCCGACGACGAGCCCCGCGGCGGCCAGCCACGCGACGAAGAAGATGCTGTTCAGTGCCGGCCGCAATCGCAGGATCATGATGTTTCCCTCCCGGGCTTGGGTGCGCTCGCCGTGGGAGATGATGGTTCGAAGAACCATGGTTGTCGTCTGAATCTCGCGCACAGATGTCGACCAACTCGTGACGTAGATGACAGACGCCTCAGGATCGTCTCGTCAAGGAGCTGCGTTTGAGGAACATCTCGGACGTCGCGTCCGCAAACGCATTCGCACCTGCGTTTATTGCCGATGACAATCGATGCTTCGCGCGGCCGGCCGCGAGTGCCGTCCGTGGGTCGAGAAGTTGCTCGACTTCGCGCCCCCGTTTCCTGCCCACCGCAAGACGGGTAGCATATCCCGGGTGACGCGCGCGTGGCTCGCTCTCCTGGTCGTCCTCGCGGGGTGCGCCAAGCACACCAACCCGCCGTTCCGCCACTCGCGGGGCGAGCCGATCCCCAGGTCGCCCCCATCGCGGAGGAGGCCTCCTCGGCGCAGGCGACGCCGGCGCCGCTGCTCACGACGGGCTCGGTGATCGCGGCCCGGTCGCTGGGGCTCTGGTACGGCAAGCCCCCCTTGAAGGAGCACCGCTTCGACGTGGTGCTGCAAAATCCGGCCAAAGACGCGCGCTGGATGGTGCTGCCCACGTGCTTCCCCTACGAGCACGACACCAAGCCGGCGCCCGGCGACTCCCCGGTGGCCGAGCTTCAGATCTTTCGCCTCTCCGAGCACCCGAAGGTGGTGCTCGCCGAGGGGGTCGGCGGGACCTTCTGGGCCGTGAAGCTCCCCGCGGGCGGCAGGGTGACGCTGCGAGGGCTGCGGATCGATTCGTGGTGGGAGAAGGTGCCGGCCGAGGTCACGCTGGAGGTGCTGGTGGCGCGATCCATCACGGTGGGCGGCGCGCCGCTGGCTGACCTGATCGGCGAGGATCCGCTCTGCGAGACAGGCGCGGACGTGCTCGCGGCCAAGGACGCCGGCGACGCGCGGGCGCTCCATTTCTGGCAGCCGGACGCGGGCTACGACGCGCCGCTCGCGATGAACGTGGAGTCGCGCGCCCGGGTGCTCGTCCCGCTATCCCACGAGATGTATTGACCGGGGATTCTGGGTAAGCCGTCAGACTCGCGCGGTTTGCGCGGCACGGATTTCTCCATCCCTCCGTAGGTGCTCATGACCTCCATCGAGAGCGTCGTCAGCGTCGATGCGTTGTCCCGAGTCGCCTTGACGGAAACGTGTTCTCCAGCGATTCGCAGGCGACGTCCTGCGCCGCATGACCACCCGACAGACGCCATCCTGATCCCGGCCCCGCCGTCGACCACGCGTGTGCGGGAATGATACCCCGACCACGGCATGGGATCCCGGGGGCAGCCTTGACGTCTCGGGCCCCAGCCGGTCTACTCGATCGACAGGAGAGCGCGAATGCCTGGCCAATACTACGTCTACCTTCCCTTCAAGCCGACCAGCAAGGGGGCCGCGCAGCTCAAGGCAGAGGTGGACAAGTGGGCCCTGCAAATTCAAACGCGCGTCGACGAGGCCACCCGGCAGGTCGCGGGTATCACCAAGACGCTGCAGGACCAGATAGCCTTCCTCGAAAAATACCAGGTCGTCGAGCTCCAGAAGAAGATCACCGACTGTCAGGCGCTGCTGAACAAGCTGCCGCGCAAGCGTCCCATCCTGCTCTCCCACGGCGCAGCCGAGGCCGACGCAAAAGCCGCGGACGCCGGGGCGCTGAGCGAGCTCTCCAAGGTGGATCCTTCGATGTACACCCTGTACATCCTCGGGCACTGCGCCCCTGGGAGCGACTCGATCTTCGATTGCCAAGGCAAAGCCATCTCGAGCGAGACACTCAGCGCCACCGCCCTGGTCGAGCGCATGGTCGACGTCGACAAGCTCCCCAAGAGCGTCCGCTTCATCAAGCTCTTGGCCTGTTACGGTGGCAAAGCGGACGTCGCCAATGGCTATCCAGCCTTTTACCAGAACCTCTCCGGGGCCCTGGTCGCGAAGGGGTACGCCAACTTCAAGCTGACCGCGTACACGGAGCCGCTGCTCATCAGCAGCTTCTACCAGCCGAAGACCCCCTTCAAGGCCATCGCCGACATCAAGCTGGGCGAGGTGATCCCCAAGTCGCCTGCCGTCAAGGGTCGCGCCAAGGATTACCGCGTCGAGATCGACATCAAGGCGCGGAACGAGCAGCTCGCGCGGATCATCGCGTCGATGAGGTACCTGGACACCCTCGACTGACGACACCGGCCCCACCTTCGCCGGCTCACGTCACCGCAGCGGCCTCGCGCTCGGTCGCGCAGTGTTCGATCCGCCATGCGATTCGCGTCGAAATCGCCCGCTCCGCCGCGGGGTCTCAGCGCGAGCCGTCGATTCGGTGAGCCTCGGCGGCTCCGCCGCTGGCCACTTGCTCGCCGGCCACCCACCGAGGGACGCGTCGCCGGAGCGCGATGCCCCCGACATTGCGCCATCTCGATGAATCGCGAGCCCATTCGAGGGTTCGAGCGGGATCGCGAATGGCAGTCCTGTGCTGTGCGAAGCGGCACCAGAAGCCCTTGCAGCCCGTCACCGCGACGCACGATATCACCGGTCGCCCGGATCGCAGCGCAGCATCCCTGTCGTTCGGCCTCGTGGCCTCGACTCGACGTTGGTCGAAAGCGCGTTTGGAGCATCTGACCACAACACCCATGGGCGAGGAGACGGAGATGTGCCGACCATCGCGGATGGGGGAATGATCGCGAAGCATCCGGTCGGGGGGCGCCGATCCGAGAACGGCGTCGAGGCCAGCGAGGCCAGGACAGGTGCGAAGGAATCGATAGCTCACGATCTGCTCACGATTCGCTCATGGATTGCTCATGGGGCGCGCCCAGCGCCTGGACAGGTTGGAGCCACCAATGCTTCGGCCACACAGTCATCCGCGGCGAGCGCGGAGCTTCGAAGTGGTCCCAGTTGGAGGAGTACGATGAACGAAATCGGATTCAAAGGGCTGCGCCGAGTGGTTTCCCTGGTCGGCATGATTGCAACGACACATGTGCTGCTCGGGGCGCACTGTGACCCCATCACCCCCGCCGTGAACGCCGGCAGCGACCTCTACGTATGTGTTTGCGAATGCCAGGAGCAGTCGTACTACTCGAATGGTTCGCGCCCCTTTGTCTGCGCCGACGACACGGACGAGGCCCAAAGCGTGTGCTCGGATGTATGCGAAACGCAGTATGGCTGCGCGGCCATCGACTCCTACGTCGAGGAGTACGAGTACGAGTCGTGCACCACCGGCAGTGAGGGCCGAGGGTACAAGGTGGCTGGAGGGGTTCCGAATTCGAGCGAGGCGAGCCTGAATGCCAGTCGGAGCCTCGCCACCCTGACCTATTGGGGTCACGGGCCGACGACCATCGCGGTCGGGGGAGACGTGAAGTTCACGGGCGGATGCGAGCGCGGCACGTGCCCGATCTCGTTCAACCTCATGTACTTCACTCCGGCAAACTTCACGATCACGGAGATCGACGACACGCAGATCCAGGTGACCGACGTCTTCATCCTGAACGATGGAGAGGTCGCCGGACGTCAAACCGACGGTCTCTTCACGATCCCGAGCGCGCAAGTTCGCTTGCTCGTGAACGGATACGTGAACGGGCTGAAGCAGTCACTCGTGTTCTCCCCGGCCCAGGACGTCTCCGGTGTCTACGTGCCGAGCACCGGGCGGTTCGGCCTCTCCGCGCACTTCTCCTCGGGTACGAACCTCGATCTCCAGCTCGACCTCGAGGGCGCGGCGACGAGCCGACCGCCTGTTGCGGACGCCGGTCCCCCGCGAGAAGTCACTGCGGACACCGCGACCGAAACCGCGACGGTGACCCTCGATGGCAGCGGCAGCAGCGATCTCGACGGCGACCTGGTGGAGATCGCGTGGTTCGAAGGCGGTACCTACCTCGGTAGTGGCACCACGGTGGGCGCCACGTTCGGCGTTGGCAGGCACACCGTGACGGCCGTCGCGATCGACGCCGCGGACAAGTCCAACTCCGCGGATACGACGGTGACGGTCGTGCGACCGTGACTGTCTACGATCGCTAGTCTGGTGCGGATCCAGAATCGCATCAAGGCCCAGGCGGGCGTCGATCCCTTCAAGCACGTTGCCTAACGCGTACAGTGCCCAGTACGCAATGAGTCGAGCTGCCAACGCCTGGGTGTTCGCAGCCCCGCGCGGCGGTCCCTCCTTCAAAAAGCTGTTCCCCTCCGCAAACAGCGTGCGAAGTCACCTCTTTTCCACCACGGCAATACGTCGCGGCCGCCGGCGTCATCCATTCTGACTCCCGCCGTTTCGGCCTGCGATGATGCGATGTGCTGGAAGGGCAGTGTCCACTTCGTAAGATCGGCAGTTGGATCGTGCGGCGATAGAAGCGTCGGTCGGTATCCGTCCGACCGTCGACACCTCGAGCGCACCGCGCCCATCGTCGACGCTCGCTTCCGGGGGCGAGCATGGGGCGAGAAAAGGGACGTGCATTCTGGGAGCGAGTCGTGGCCGCTGTGGCTGTCTACGGCTCGCAAAGCGAGGCTGCTCGGCGTCACGGCGTCGGTCCTTCAGCCCTCGACCATTGGGTGCGGAAGCTCGCTGCAGAGGGCCTGCAAGTCGGTGAGGTCCGCCGACACCGCTGCCCGCAGCGGGGTGCGCGCCGCCTGGCCCGAAAAGGTCTTCGTCGAGTCGGGCGCGGGAGCGGGAGCGGGCGAGCCCGGATTGGCATCTTTCCCACCGCGCGAGGCCGGCGTGCCTTCCGCTGTGGGCTACGTTGGCGCCCGCGCCATGCCCCTCGAAGATCACCTCCCGCCGGACCTCAGAGGCCCCGCCACCACCATCACCCGGATCGCCAACGGCCTCTCGGGCGCCGCCGTGTACCGCGTCGAGGCCGCCGGCCAGTCGTTCGTGCTCAAGATCGCCGCGGAGCGCGAGAGCGGAGGCGAATGGCGCCGCTCGCTCGACATCGAGCGGCTCGCGGCCGGCGCAGGCCTCGCGCCGCGCGTCGTCTACGCCGACGAGGCGAGCCGCACGGTGCTGACCGCCTTCGTCGAGGACCGCTCGTTCATGGTCTTCTACCGGAGCCCGCAGTCGCACGAGGCCGCGCTCGCCCAGCTCGCCCGCACCGTGCGCCGCATCCACGCGCTCCCCCTCCCCGATGGCGCACCCGAGCGCGATCCCCGCGAGCTCCTCGCCCAGGTCGGGGGCGGTCTCCTCTCGGGCTTCGCCCTCCCGGGCTTCGCCGCCGGCGCGATCCAACGCGTGCTCGCCGGGGATCCGCCGCCCCGCGAGCGCGCCCCGGTCCTCGGTCACAACGATCTCAACCCGTCCAACTTCATCTACGACGGCGAGGCGATCCTGGTGCTCGACTGGAGCACCGCCGGGCGGATGGACCCCTTCTACGATCTCGCGGTGCTCGCCCTCTTCCTGCGCATGGACGAGGGCACTTGCCTGCTCCTGCTCTCGGCCTACGACGAGAGGCCGGCCGCCGCGCTCCCCGACCGCTTCCGCTACGCCCGCCGGCTGGCGGGGGCGCTCGTGGGCTCAATCTCGCTGCACCTCGCCCGCCAGCTGAAGCACCCGGGGGCCACGGGCGCGGAGACGCCCGAGACCACGCTGTCGCTGGGCGATTTCTACCAGCAGATGCGGGCCGGCGCGCTGAAGCTCGGCACGCCGGACGGCCAGTGGGCGTTCGGCCTCGCGTTGCTGAAGGAGAGCCTCGCGGCGTGAGCCCGCCGCTCACGGCGGCGCGAAGGTCACGTGCACGTGCTCGTGGTGCCGCCACCAGACTGGCGCCGCACGATCGCGGCGACGAGCTCGCCGAGCTACCGGCCCGCGGGCGTAGCGAGGAGGAGGCGCAGGCGAGGATTGACGCCCCACGCGCGCGTCGACATGCATGAAACCCTTATGGACGCACCGAGGCTCCCCCAGCATGGCACCATCACTTCGTTCTCGTACGGCGATGGCATCGGTCGGATCCGGCTCGAAGATGGGACCGAGCTCAAGGTCGGAGCTTCCGGCCTGAAGGAGGTCGTGAGCTTCTCCGAGGAAGAGCGCCCGCTCGTCGGCGTTCGGGTGGAGGTGCACGTCGTCGCCCCCCATCCGCTGGGTGGATTCCGGGCGACGAAGGTCACGCGCGTGGGCAAGGAGATCTCCTTCAAACGCGTGTCGTCGCCGGAGCAGTGGGAGAAGAACCTGCGCGCCGCCGGCCTCTCGGCAGAGCACGCGACGAAGCTCCGCGCGGCGGTCCGCCCGGCGGCTCGGCTCTCGACGAAGAAGGGCTCGTGCCCGGTGGGCGGCTCGAAGCTCGGAGGCCTGCCCGATGCGCCCGCCGACTTCGCGTGGCCGACGATCGAGGGGCGTCCGCTCGTCTTCGTCGCCCAGCTCCGATTGGCCGATGTCCCGGCGAGCGTGACGCGTGATCTCGATCTCCCACCCGAGGGGCTCCTCGCCTTCTTCTTCGGCGCGGAAGCCGGGCGCCAATCGGAACCGCTCCCGCGCGCGCGGCTGGCGCTCTTCGACGCTGCAAAGGCCCTCGCCCCGATGAAGGCTGTCGACGCACACGTCTTCGACCCAAAGGCCATCACGGCAAAGGAGCTCTGGACCCCTCCCCCGCTGGAAACGGCGAGCGAGATCCTCGGGAAGGACGAGAACGCGAAGCGCATTTACGAGGCGGCGCTCATGGACTTCGAGCGCGCCACGGATCGAACACCAGCGCACCGCGTCGGCGGGCACCCGCAGCCGGTGCAGAGCCCGATGGAGCAACGCAACGAGCGGCTCCTCTTGCAGGTCGATTCCGACGACGCCTGCGAGATGTGCTGGGAGGACGCGGGTCGCCTTTACTTCCTCTTCCGGAAGTCGGCCGGCTTCGAGAGCGCTCGCTGCGAGGTGCAGTCCGGGTGAGCGGGGCCGAGTCGGTCGGGTTCCCGACGGAGGCCGTGAGCCACGCGTACCCCGCGGGCATGGGCGTCCAGCCCATCAACACCGTCGACGTGAAGCCTATCCCGAAGTGACGCGAGCCGAGGAGATGTGCACATGACGATCGCGCGAGGAGCAGGGCGGCATTCTCTCCGGGCCATGATGGCGTCGACGGCGCTGCTGGCGCTGGCGCAAGGCCGATGCGCGGGCGAGGCTCCGGGCCGGAGCAGCGCGTCGGACGGCGGTGCGTCGACGACCGGTACGTCGACGAGCACGACCGCGTCGACGGGAGCGGGGCCTGGGGTCGGATGGGCGGGGGAACAGGTCACGTGCACGTCGCCGCCGGATGGTGCCGTGCCCCCCGCGTGTTGCCCCGACGATCGGTTGCGCGCCCTTCCGGCGACCGCGGCCTCGGCGATGGATCTGTCGAACCCCGACACCATCGTCGAAGGTAAGTGTGGAGGCGGTTCGCTCGCCATCTCCGAGTCTCCCGCGGACTATCCGATGAAGATCATCCTGCCCGCGCTCCACGGGGCCGATGCGACGTGCCTCGACTGGTGCGGGGACGGCGTCGACACGCCGAGCACGACGTTCGGGATCGCCATCTCGACGCCCGGCTCGTTGTACGGCAGCAACGGCGGGCGCGTCCTCGCCATCTCCGTCCCGCCGCCCTGGTTCTTCGTTTCGGGGGGATGTGGAGAGGCCTGCGCGTATTCCTGCCTCGAGGGCTATCAGGAGTTCGGCGTCCGCTCGTGCATCACCCTTTCCCACGGCAGCTTCGGCTTCGCGACGGCCGACCCCAACGCACCTTCGGTCGAGGCGGTGGTGGAGCTCCTCGACGTCGAAGGCGGGGCTGCCCACGAGTACGCGCCGGGCCACTGTTGCGTCTACGCAGCGGCGCCGTAGCGCTGGGATGCGAGCTCCGGCGCCGGTGAGCCGTGGTTTCGCGAGTGGCTTACGCGCCGGGGCGTTCGGGGTGGTTGCGGGCCTCGCTCGGCGCGGAAGCCGAGGGCTATGCCTACAACATCGAGGCGCGCACCGCGGCCGGCGCGAGCGTGAAACGGCGAGACCGTCGCGGAGGTGCATCTCGCCGGACGGCGCTCCTCCGTCCCCGCATTTGTCAGATTCTTCATACGCGCGTCGCAGAGCGCTCACGTCGATGGACTAGCTGAAGAGGGATCCGGCCTGGGCACTCGCGCCGGCCAGGTCGGAGGCCTCGTGGAGCGCCGGATCGAAAGCTTCGAGCACTACCGGATCCTCGCGCGGATCGGCACCGGCGGTATGGCGGAGGTCTTCCTCGCGGCGCGGAGCGGTCCACAGAGCTTCCACCGGCTCCTCGTGCTCAAGAGGCTGCGCGCGGATCTCGCCGGCGACGCGACGTTCCGGACCATGCTCCTCTCCGAAGCGCGGCTGGCCGCCCGCCTGCACCACCCGAACGTCGTGCAGACGCACGAGGTTGGTGAGCACGAAGGCAGCCCGTTCATCGCGATGGAGTACCTCGACGGGCAGCCCGTTCATCGGCTGGTCCAACACGACCGCCGTGAGCCGGGCCTGCTCGATCCGACGCTTTCGCTGGTCATCGTCTCCGAGGCGCTCGCCGGTCTTCACTACGCGCACGAGCTCAGCGACTACGACGGCACACCGCTCGCCATCGTTCATCGCGACATCAGCCCACAGAACATCTTCGTGACCTACGAGGGCGAGGTGAAGATCGTCGACTTCGGCATCGCCAAGGCCGGCTCCTTCGCGCCCGACACCGAGGTCGGCGTCCTCAAGGGCAAGGTCAACTACATGGCCCCGGAGCAGGCGCGCGGCGAAACCATCGATCGCCGCGCCGACATCTTCGCCATGGGCGTCGTGCTCTGGGAGATGCTCACCAAGGAGCGGCTCTTCGCCACGGGAAACCCCGTGCTCACCTTACAGAAGGTGCTCGCAGGCGACGTGCCCGCGCCCTCCACGGTCGCCGCGGAGGTGAGCTCGGAGCTCGACGCGCTCTGCGCGCATGCGCTGGAGCTCGAGCCCGACGCGCGCTTCCAGACGGCTGCGGAGATGCGCGACGCGATCGAGGGCTACCTGCAACGCGCGCGGCTGCATGGCCGGCGCGATCTCGTGAAGCAGCGCATGAGCGGGCGCTTCACGGAAGAGCGGGCGCGCATCAAGCGGCTCGTGCACGAGGCCATGGTGAGCGCGGGCAAGGGCCCGACGAGCGGGCTCGAGGGCGCCATTTCGGTGCCGGTCCTGCGCCTCGACGAAGCGACCCGCGTCGAGAGCTCCGGAGACATCACGCGCCGGGAGACGCGCGATCCGGTCAGCGTCCCCGCGAGCTCGTCCTCGGCGACGCCCGCGCCCGTGGGTGCGAGCGACGAGACCCAGATCGCCGTCGCCCCGGGCCGCGCGGACGATCGGCGGCGGTGGGTGGCAGGCGTCGGCACGCTTGGTGTCGTCCTGGCGGGCGCGCTCCTCGCGAGCGCGCTGCGCATCCGTGACGGCGATCGTCGCGTGCCGGACACGAATCCATCCGCTCGGCCCGAGGCGACCGCGCCCGAGGTGGAGCTCCGCCTCCGTGGATCCAACACCATCGGGGCCGCGCTCGCGCCCGAGCTCGTCGAGGCGTTCCTTCGGCACGAGGGGGCCACCGCCGCGTCGCATGCGCCGGCGCCATCGGGACACGGCATGCTCATCACCGCGGTGGAGGCGGGGCGCGCCCGGCCGCGGGCCATCTCGGTCACGCCGGATGGAAGCGCGACGGCCTTCGAATGCCTGGCCGACGGTTCGTGCGACATCGGCATGTCGTCGCGACCCATCAAGCCCGAAGAGGCGGAGTCGCTCGAGAAGAAGGGCTTCGTCGACATGCGATCTGCGGCCAGCGAGCACGTGATTGGGCTCGACGGCATCGCCGTCGTGGTGCACCAGACGAACTCCATCCGCAGCGCCACGCGCGACGACCTCCGCCGCGCCTTCTCCGGCGCGATCACCGATTGGAGCGCGCTCGGCGGCTCCGCGCGCCCCATCACGGTGCACGCGCGGGACGACGTCTCCGGCACGTTCGACACGTTCAAGCACCTCGTGCTCGGCGACAGCGCGCTCGTCGCGACGGCGAAGCGCTTCTCCGACAGCGCGGCCCTCTCGGACGCCGTCGCCGCCGACGCCTCCGCGATGGGCTTCATCGGCGTCGCCTACACGCGGAACGCGAAGCCCGTGTCCATCTCCGACGCGGGCACCACAGCGCTCCTGCCGTCCGCGTTCACGGTCACCACCGAAGAATATCTCCTCTCCCGACGACTCTATCTCTATTGCTCCGGGCGGCCGAAAAACCCCGCGATCCTCCGCTTCCTCAACTTCGCGCTCTCCGAAGCGGGGCAGAAGGTCGTGCGCTCCACGGGCTTCATCGATCTCGGCGTCGAGCTCGAGAGCCCCGGGCCGTGCGCGGGCCGCTGCACGCCGGGCTACGCGCTGCGCGTGCAGCACGCGCAACGGCTCTCCGTCAACTTCCGCTTTCGCGCGGGCACGACCCAGCTCGACAGCCGCGGCGTGCGCGACGTGGACCGACTCGTCTCGTTCCTGCGGCAACACTCGGACAAGAGCCTCATGCTGATCGGCTTCTCGGCCGACGAGGGCAGCGCGGCCCAGAGCCTCGCGGACTCGCGCGCCCGCGCCAAGGCCGTGGAGGCCGAGCTCGGCGCCCGCGGCGTGCACGTGGGGGTCGTGGAGGGCCGCGGCGCCGAGATGCCGATCGCCTCTAACGCCGATCCCACGCAGCGCGAGCGCAACCGCCGCGTGGAGACGTGGCTCGTGGCGAACGGCCGCTGACGGCGCGCGCCGCGCGACGCGCATCGACACGCGCGCGACAACCGCTCGCCCCGAGAGGCCGACATCACCTGCGTACGTTGCGGGCGTGTCGCTTCGACGGCTCGACCTTTGGCTCTTCACGCTCGCCCTCGTGGTCGCCGTTGCCGTCATCGGCATCCCGCTCGCGGCCGTGCGTTATCCACCGATGACCGACCTACCTTTTCACGCGGCCATGACGAGCACGCTGCGTCACTACGGGGACGTCGGGTTTCATTTTCGTGAGCAGTTCGAGTGGACCCCGGTCGCGGTCCCCTACGTGTCGCTCTATGCCCTCGGTGCGGCCTTCATGTGGGTCCTGCCGCCGGTCATCGCCGTCAAATGCGCGGTCGCCGTCTTCCTCGCGCTGCTCCCCGCGGGCCTTTCCATCCTGTGTCGCGGGCTCACGAAGAGCCCACTCCTCGGCGTCCTCGGTCTGCTCGTGGTCTGGGGGCCGCTGACGCACTGGGGCTTCATCAACTTCGTCGGTGCCATCGGGCTCTTCGCGGCGAGCCTCGGCCTCGCGCTCCTCGTCGTCGAACGGCCCACGCTCGCGCGGCAAGCGTGGCTGTCCCTCACCCTCGTCATCCTCTTCTTCACGCACATCTTCCGCTTTCCCATCGCCGTCGTCGCCGTCGTCGGCGCCGCGTTGATCGTCGGTCCGAGGAGGCGCCTCGCCGCGGTGATCGCCTCGCTGCTGCCGTCGCTCGCGTTGTTCGCCGTCTGGCTCGGGCGGCGACCGCCGTCGCTGGCCGCGCCGATCGGGCGGATCGCGCTTCACCTCGATCGCCTCTCCGAGCTCGACTGTCTCACGGGGGCCTTCGACGATCCGCGCGAGGGACGCGCGCTCGTCACGGCCGGCGTCGCGCTCGCGGCGTTCCTCGTCCTCGGCATCGTCGCCCGTGTCGCGGGCGCCGAGCGCGGCGCGCGATCCCTCGCGCAGCGCGGGTTTCGCGCCCGCGCGCGTATCGTGGCGCTCGGCGCCGTGGCGGGAACACTGATTCTCTATCTCGTGCTCCCGATGCAGATCGGCGACTGGTGGTACGTCTATCCGCGCGAGGCGACGACCGCGGTGTTCCTCGCCTTCGCGCTCGCGCCGGATCTGCCACGCGCGCCCGGCTTTCGCGTCGCGGTCGCCCTGTGCATGCTCGTCGCCCCGATCCCGACGGCCCTCGTCGTCACCCGAAACTATGCGGAGTTCGCCGACGAAGCGCAGGATTTTGCGGCCATCACCACCTTGCTCCCCCGCGCTCCGCGGCTGCTCTATCTCGTCTTCGATCACGACGGCTCGACGCGCCGTGTGTCTCCCTTCACCCACCTTCCGGCTTGGGTCCAAGCAGAGAAAGGCGGATGGCTCAGCTTCCACTTCACGAAGTTCGGCGCCGCGCCCATTCGCTATTGGGATCGGCGCGGCCGTGAGGGCGTGATCCCGCCGCCCACGCCACCTGCGTGGGAGTGGCACCCGGACGCGTTCGACGTGCAGGATCGCGGGCCGTTCTTCGATTGGTTTCTGGTACGCAAAGAGGACTCGCCGGCGGCCATGTTCTCGGCCGATTCGACGATCATCCCGGTCGCCCAAGTCCGCAAGTGGTGGCTTTACCAGCGACGCGAGCCTCGCCTGCGCACGGCCAACGTCGGTGATGCGCCGGGCCGTCTCCCTTGAACGCTTGTCGCCGAAGAGACGCGCCGGCGCCCTGGGACTGTCCTTCTCACGTGCTCTCATGCGACCAAGGAGATACCGATGCTGCACGCCCGTCATGCCGGATGGGTCGCGCTTGGGCTCGTGTTGGCCGCCTGCGCCGACGTCAAAGTGGTCGACCGTCCCATCGCGGCCTCTCCGCGCGACTCCATCGTCGCCGGAGATGTGGAGAGCGTCGTCCTCGTCACCATCGATGGGGTGCGCTGGCAGGAGATCTTCAATGGTGCTGATCCCGCGCTCGCCGATCGCGCCTCGCTCCCTGCCGGCGAGGCGCGCAGCGCGCGGAGCCTGACACCGAATCTACATCGCCCGTTCTTCGACGAAGGCGCCGTCATCGGTGATCCACGGAAGGGCGAGCCCTTCACCGCGAGCGGCCCGAGATACGTGAGCTTGCCTGCTTACGTCGAGCTGATGACCGGCGCCGCGTCCGGTTGTCGCAACAACGATTGTGAGCCCGCGCTCCCGTGGGCGCTGGCCGATGAGATTGCCGGGCACGCGCCCAAGGAAGGGGCGGCGGTCTTCTCGTCTTGGGAGCGCATCGCGCGGGCCTTGCCGGCGCGATCCGGCAGCCTCGTGCAGAGCACGGGCCGAGCACCCGACGAGCAAGCCCCCGCCTATCCAGGCCACGGCGAATACCGTCCGGATCGCCGCACGGCCGCGCTCGCCATCGATCACCTGGTCCACAACCGCCCTCGCTTCATGTGGGTTGCGCTCGGCGACACGGACGAGTGGGCGCATCGCAACGATTACCGTGGATACGTGGACGCCCTCCATTTCGCCGACGCCTTCGTGGGCGAGCTCTGCGCACACCTCGCGGAGATGGGCGAGCGCGGGGCGCGGACGACCGTCTTCGTCACCACGGATCACGGCCGCGACGCAGGCTTCGCCGACCACGGCGGCGCCGACTCGGCCAACGTCTGGTTGATGGCCCACGGCGGCCGCATCGCGAAGCGCGGCTCGACGGCCCTCGGACGCGAGCGCCACCTCGCCGACGTCGCCCCGACCATCAGCGCCATCATGCGGGAGCCCGTGCGTCACTGCCGAGGCTGCGGCGAAGTGCTCGACGAGCTCCTTTGATGATCACGAATACGCGTCCATCGGTGAGCGGCGCGCATCACTCTCCGCACTGAGGCGGCGCATCGTCCACGGGCGGCGCGTGTGTCCACGCGGGCTTCTTTTCTCGCTGGTGTTTGGCGATTCCCAAACGAGCGAGGATGCCCGCGTATTTCCATCTACTTCCCAAGTTCATCTCGGTTCCTGCGCGGTGATTTGGAGTTGTCGCGCACCGATTGACGCGGCGATCGACGGTCTCAGATGACCTGTAGACCCGACCGCGATGAAACACCGCTCTTCCGGTGCGGCGCGCACCTTCGCCGCTGTGCTGCTCGCCCTCGGCGCGTGCGCCGATCACCCTCCCCTCACCGAGACCGCTGCGTCGTTCGCCGCGGGCGCTCTCAACTTCGTCGTCCCCGTGAGCGTCGATCTCGGTGCGGCCCCGAGCGGGGTCGTCGTCGCCGATCTCGATGGCGACGGCCACCCTGATCTCGCCGCGGCGACGGGCGCGCGCGGCGTGACGGTGGCCTTGGCGCGCGACGGCGGCTTCGCGCCTCCGCGCGCGTTTCCAGCGGGGAACGCCACGAACCTGGTCGCAGGGGACTTCAACGGCGACGACGAGATCGACCTCGCGGTGACCAACGAGGCCGGCGTCACCGTGCTGCTTGGAAAGGGTGATGGCTCGTTCGGCGAGCCGTTGAGCTTCGCCACCAAAAGCGTGCCGGCCAGCATCGCCGTCGGCGACTTCGATCGTGACGGCAAGCTCGACGTCGCGGTCGCCGGCGGCTCCGGCGGGCAGGTGGCGGTGCTGCTCGGCAAGGGCGACGGATCGTTCGGGGCCGCAACGACGTACGCCACGCTCCCATGGAAGAGCATGCTCGCGACCGGCGACGTCGACGGCAACGGTAAGCTCGATCTCCTGGTCGCCAATGTCACCGGCGAGGTCGTGACGCTGTTCGGCAACGGCGACGGCACGTTCCGCAGCGGGCCGACGAAGAGGCTTTCCCAGTGGCTCCACGTCCTCGCCATCGCGGCCGGGGACTTCGACGGCGACGGCAAGCTCGATCTGGCGATCGCGTGGTTGGATCCGTCCCCCGACCACTTAGGCGCTGCTGGCGTCGCGCTGGGCAATGGCGATGGCACCTTCCGCGGGATCGGCAGCACCCCGGCGTTCAACCGCTCGCAGCCCAAGGCGGTCGCGCTCGCCGACGTCGACGGTGACGGCAAGCTCGACCTGATCGCGAACATCGCGCACGACAGCGTAGTGGTTACGTCCCTCAACAAGGGCGACGGCACGCTGGGCGCGATCGCGTACCACCGGGCAGCGGGGCCTCTGCTCGCCGCGGCGGACCTGGACGGCGATGGCAGGGCCGACGTGCTCGCCGCGAGCGGCACGGGCGTGGCCGTCTCCGCGGGCAACGGCGACGGCACCCTGCACGCGCCGCGCGCCTTCGAGGTCAGCGACGAGAGCGGCGGGATCCTGGGGAGGATCGCCATCGGAGACTTCAACCGCGACGGCTTCGCCGACGTCGCCGTCACGTACAACGACACCACGATCGCCCACATCGACGTGCTCCTCGGGGACGCCCGCGGAGGTCTGCAGCGGGGATCGAGCATCGGCCTCGGGGACTCCTCCGAGCGCTGGGAGCTCGACGCCGTCGACGTCGACGGCGACGGCATCCTCGATCTGGTCTACGCGAGCGAGCTTCTGGTGCTGCTCGGCAAGGGCGACGGCACCTTCCGTCAGGCGTACCGAGATGGTCGTACCAACGCGAGTGCCATGACGTTCGGCGACTTCGATGGTGACGGCAAGCTCGACGCGGCGCTCTGTCTCTGGAGGCAGAACGGCATCACCATCCTGCCGGGCAAGGGCGACGGCACGTTCGCGAAGGACCGCCCCATCCAGATTGCGACGGACGGGCCCGCCGCCGCCATCGCGGCGGCCGATCTCGACGGCGACGGCCACACGGATCTGGTCGTGAGCACAGGAGGCTCGCTGCTCGTAATCCTCGGCAAGGGCGACGGCACCTTCGCATCGCCGAGGCCCGTCGCCGGTGCGCCCGGCGCCGCAAGCATCGCGACGGCGGATCTCGACGGCGATGGCCGGATCGATCTCGTGCTCGCGGGCGGCGACGTCACCGCCGCGCTGATCAACACGGATGGCGGCACCTTCCGGATCACGGAGACGGTGCCCTCCTCCGGCAAGCTCCGCGTTGCCGACGTCGACGGCGATGGCATCCCGGACGTGCTCTTGCACGGCGGCATGCTGGCCGTCCACCGCGGCAAAGGCGACGGCACCTTCGAGGTGGGCCGGGTCTACGGCTTCGGCGGGCGTGACTTCGGGGTGGGCGACATCGACGGCGATGCGCGGCTCGACGTGGTCTCTTCACTGACCTACTTGAGCCCGTTCGTGGCAGTGCTGCGGAACGCGTCGCGCTGACGCAACTTCGGGGTGAAGGAAGGCACGAGCGCGACTGTCGCCGACATGTGCCAACGCCAGGCAATTCTCGAGCACGAGCAGCTCCGTGTGTATTGCCTCTTCCGGAAGCTGACGGTGAACCAGCTCCGTGGGTATGGGGTCGAGGTCGAGAAGGGCGTGTGGTTCCGGTGGATCACGGCTCCTGCTGATCAACGACACGTTCTGTCGCATCGTCGGCAATTCAAGAGAGCAGGTTGTAGCCGAGCTGCTCAAAAGCTGCTCGGACGGGATCGAGGGCCGCCCGTTGTGCCCGACATGCGATCGAACAGGGGTGACATCTCCCGGAGCACGTCGTCGGCGAGCGCCTTGTTCTTGCGGATGGGGTGGTCCTTGGGCACCACGCCGTCCGGTGAGACGAGGCAGTAGATCGACGGTTGCGTCTTGTTTTCCCGCGCATCGAGGAAGCATCGTAAACCGCGCTCGAGAGCGCGCCGGCCTACGAGAGCGTCGCCGAGCATCAGCTCGCTGCGTCCGTCGTGGTGCTCCGAAGCATTGTCGAACAAGCCGAACACACTCAACACATGCGACGACTTCCATCGATGTAATCCGGCCACGGATCGCAAGGGCCCGCCGACGTATCGGCGGACACGCCAACCGCGCTATTGTGGACAGCGCGAATACGACGTCGCCGGGGCAGGCGCCTCTCGGAGGCAGGCCGAACCGCGCCGCTTGCTCGGGCTCATCCGGGTACCGCTCTGCGAACGTTGCCGCTCTGCCACGAGGTCCGAGGACCAGCTTGGCGCGGCGGCCCTGGGGCTCAAGAAACCTCGATATGCAACCAAACCACACCGGGCAGGCGGCATGCGCCATCCCCTTCGGGTGTGGCGCAACCGACGAGCTGAGTAGGCCGACTGCTGGGCGCGCAGAACGCATCCTGACGCTCGCACCCGCGGCGAGCGACGCCGAGATCATCTCGGTGGCAGCGACTGAAGGCGGGTTTGCTGCCGAGATCGTCGCCGACATGTCTTCGCTCTGCGCGGCGATCGGGGAAGGTGCGGGCGCGGCCGTGCTCGTGGACGCGGCGTTTTCGCCCGCCGAGCTCGAGGCGCTGCGGGATGCGCTCCGGGCGCAGCCGACGTGTTCCGACCTGCCGATCTTGCTGGTATGCGCCGATGTGGAGCGGGACGAGGCGCGACCGAGGATGCGTCGCCTCGTCGAGATACTCCAGCCCGTTGGCGACGTGCACCTCGTGGAGCGGCCGCTCGAGAGCTGGATGCTCGTCACGCAGTTCACCGCTGCCCTGCGCGCGCGCCGCGACCAGTACGCCGCGCGTGCTCTGCTGGAGCAGCTCGATCTCGAGCGCCGCCGCTTGCTCGCGGTGCTCGCGGCGCTCCCCGTGGGGATCGCCGTGGTGGACGCCGACGGACGCTTGATCGAGACCAACGCGGCGGCTCAACGGATTTGGGGCGCGATGCCCATTGCGCAGGGCGCGCAGGACTATCGCGTCTTCAGGGCATGGCGGGCGGGTACCGGCGAGGAGAGCAAGCCCTTCGAGTGGAGGTTCGAACGCGTGCTCGCGACGGGCCAGCCGGCGATCGAGGAGGAGCTCGAGATCGATGCCTTCGACGGCGTGCGCCGCACCATCCTGACTTCGGCGCTCCCGACCCGCGGCTGTCGAGGCGAGGTCACGGGCGCTGTGAGCGTCCAGGTGGACGTCACCGATCGTGCACGCGCGGAGCAGGCAAGGAGGATCCTGTCGGAGGTGACGGCCACGCTCATCGAGTCGCTCGACCTCGACGTCACGCTCCGCACCCTGGCCAGGATCGTCGTGCAGCACCTCGCCGACTGCTGCGCCATCGACGAGACGGATGAGCGCGGCGAGCTCAGCCGCCTGGTCGCCGAGACGTCCGGCGCGCGCAGCGCCGACGAGGCGGCGCGCCTCCTGGCCTTCGCGCCCACGGCAACCGGGAACAGCCTCGCGACGCGCGTGCTCCGGAGCGGGAAGCCCCTCTTGGTGAGCGAGGTCCCCGGCGACTGGGACTGGCTCGGAACGGGGCCGGAGGCCGCCGAGCACCGTTCTGCCTTCGCGAAGGTCGGCGTACAGTCGCTGATGGTCGTGCCGCTCATCGCGCGCGGCCGCCCGCTCGGTGTGCTCGGCATCGTCAGCACCCGGCCGGACCGGCGCTACGAAGCGCGCCACCTTGTGCTGGCCGAGGAGATCAGCCGTCGCGCCGCGCTGGCGCTGGACAACGCCCGGCTCCATCGGCAGGCCGAGGCCGCGCTGCGGGCACGAAGCGAAGCGCTCGCCGAGCTCGATGCCTTCCTCAACGCGTCCCCCGTTGGCTTCCTCGTCCTCGATCGGGAGCTGAGGTTCCGCCGCGTCAACGCCGTCTATGCTCGGTGGGAGCGGATGGGGCCGGACGAGATCGTCGGCCGTTCGTTCGACGAGGTCGTTCCGCCCGAGTTCAAGGCTCAGATCGCGCCGCTGCTCGACAAGCTCCTCCGGAAGGGCGAGCCGGTCATCGATCTGCTCCTCGTCGGCGAGCTGCCCCCCGGTTCCGGCAAGGTGAAATATCATCTCGACAGCTTCATCCCCGTGCTCGACGTGGACGGCACCTCGCGCGCAGTCGGCGTGGTCATCACCGACGTGACCGAGCTGAAAGAGGCCGAGGAGAAGCTGCGCCAGGAAGCGATGTTTCGCGAGCGGTTCATCGGCGTGCTCGCGCACGAGCTGCGCGCACCGCTCGCGGTCGTCGCGGCGGCGGCGGGCTCCCTGGTGCAGAACGGCAACGCACCGGCGACCTGGATGCGCACCGTCGTCCGCATCGCGCGTGCCGTCGACCGGATGGGCAGGATGATCGGCAACCTGCTCGATCTCGCCCGCAGCCGCGAGGGCGGTGGGATCGGCGTCACGCGCAAGCCCGCCGACCTCGCCGATGTCGTCCGAGAGGTGGTGAGCGAGCTCGAGATTTCCCACCCGGGCCGCGAGATCGCGATTTCGGTCAAGGGAGACACGCGCGCGGAGCTCGACCCAGATCGGATGGCGCAGGTCGTCGCCAACCTGACGGGGAACGCGGTCGCGTACAGCCCTTCCGCAAGCGTCGTGCGGGTCGAGGTCGAGGGGCGCGATGGCGAGCTCGTGCTCGCGGTGCACAACGCGGGCACGCCGATCCCGCCGGGGGCGCAGAAGACGATCTTCATGCCCTTCCAGCGCGGCGCCACCCCCGGCGGCGAACTGCCGGCGATGCGCGGGCTGGGCCTCGGGCTCTACATCGTCGGCGAGATCGTTCGGGCGCACGGCGGCACGATCACGGTCTCCAGCAGGGCCGTGGAGGGGACGACGTTCACCGTGCAACTCCCACGCAAGGGCGCGGTGAAGGCGGCGTTTCAAGAGCGAGCGGCGTGACTGGGCTTCAGGTGCACGGATCGCCGCTGGTCGACACGATCTGCATGCTCTTCTCGACGCCGCGGCTCTCGACCAGTCTCGAGTAGCTCGACGCCATCGGGCGTCGAGCGCGCTGTCCGCGTATCCGGGCGTCCTTCTCGGAATTGCCGTCCGGGCTTGGAATGACGCTCCGTGGGCAATTCCGGTGGCTGTGCGCCCGCTGCCGCGCGTGAAGCTCGACAGTGCGCGGTCACAGTCCTTCCGAAGGCAGCAGATGGGCCCAAGACATCGATGGGACGCGATCCAACGTGCCACACCAACACGCTCACCCCTTCGGGCCGGTCTCGGCTGTGACCGCCCGCCCATGCCATCCCAACCGATGCTTTTATCGAGGCCACCCCTTCGACCCCCTTTGCGCCGCAGGCAGCTGAGACAGCGACGCCGGGTGCGATCGCTGATTGGCCGCCAGAGGCGGTACCGTTGCCTCGTCGACTCGGGCATCTTCGGCGTCTCGGTTGGCTGGCTCGACGGAAGGATCGACCAGGCCAACGAAGCCTTCGTCAACATGGTCGGCTATACGTCTGCGGACGTTCGCGCCGGCAAGCTCAACTGGCGCGACCTGACGCCACGCGAATGGGATCCCGTCGACGACGACGCCATCGCTCGTCTGCGTGCAACCGGGACCACGGGCCGGTTCGAGAAAGAGTACGTGCGGAAGGATGGAAGCCGCATCGCCGTCCTCATCGGCGGCGCATTCCTCGAGGATGACGCCTCGGACCGGGTCATCTTCTTCGCACTCGACATTTCTGCACAGAAGCGTGCTGAAGCGGAGCTTGCGCGGCTCAACGCCGTGCTCGAGAACCAGGTGGCGGAGCGTACTCGAGAGCTCGCCCTCGCCAACCGCAAGCTGGGGGAGTCGTTGGCCCTGGTGGACACGCTGTTTCAGACGGCGCCCATCGGGCTGGCTTTTCTGGATCGCGACCTTTGCTTCGTGCGCATGAACGACGAGCTTGCTCGGATGAACGGCGCACCGGCCACGGCTTTCCTCGGAAGGCGCTTCGGCGAGGCCCTTCCGGGAATCGAGCCCGACGTCATCGATCATTACCGAGCCGTGCTCGCCACGGGGCGAGCGATCGTCAACGTCGAGGGGAACGGCGAGCGTCCTTCGACCCCGGGCGTGCGCACTGACTTTCTCGCGAGCTATTACCCCGTGCGGCTGGAGGGGGAGCTCCTGGGCGTCGGTGCGGTGGTGCAGGACATCACCGAGCGCAAGCGCGCTGAACAGGAGCTCCATGATCACAAGGTCCGGCTCGAGCTGGCACTCTCGGCGGCCAGGTGCGGCTGGTTCGACTGGCGGGTGCAGGAGGACGTCGACGTCTGGGCCAGAGAGACCGAAGCGCTCTACGGCCTGCCGCCCGGCGGATTCGGTGGCACCTACGAAGCGTGGCGCCGGTGTGTCCACCCCGAGGACCTTCCGAAGATCGAGAAGCAAATCCAGCGCGCCCTCGAGACCGGCGAGCTCCATTTCACCTACCGCGTGCTCTGGCCCGATGGGACGACCCGCTGGCTCCTCGAGCGCGCGCGCATTCTCAAGGACGATGGCGGTCGGCCGGTACGTGTCATCGGGGTCGATGTCGACGTCACGGATCTCGTCGAGGCACGGCAGCGTGTGGAAGGGCTCGCCACCGAGCGAGGCCAGCTTCTCGAGGCCGCCCAGCGAGCGCTTCGAGCCCGGGATGTGTTCGTCGCAGTAGCTTCACACGAGCTCAAGACGCCGCTCACGCCGCTTCGCTTGAGCCTCCAGGCGCTGCGTCGCGAGCACGAGCGGGCCGGCGCGGCTGGGCGCTGGCTACCACGGCTGGATCTGCTGCTGCGCCAGGTGGATCGTTTGAAGAGCCTCGTCGACGCGCTTCTCGATGTTGCGCGGAGCTCCTCCGCGCCGATGGCGACGCGGTTCCTCGACACGGACATCACGGAGCTCGTCCGCGAAGTCGTTGCCCGCTTTGCGTCCGCGGCCGAGCAGGTGCGGTGCGCGATCCGCTTCCACGCCGAGGGCGCGGCAGTCGCCGAGGTGGACCCGCCGCGGATCGAGCAGGTCGTCACCAATCTACTCGCCAATGCCCTCCGTTACGGCGCGGGCAAGCCGATCACCCTCAGCGTGTCGCCGGGCCCCACGTCGGTGCGCCTTCGAGTCGAGGACAGCGGAGTCGGGATCGCACCGGAGGATCAGGCACGCATCTTCGGCCTGTTCGAGCGCGCGGCCGACGAGCGGCTCTATGGCGGGCTGGGCCTCGGACTCTACATCGCGCGGAGCATCGTCGAGGCTCACGGCGGGACACTCTCCTGCACGAGCGCCGCCGGAGCCGGCGCGCAGTTCGAAGTGGAGCTGCCAAGGCACCACCCGCAGACTTCATCATCCTCCTGATCGTGGCCGGCGAGAGCGGTTCGAGGGGACGTGCCGTGGCCAACAGAAGGAAACCGCCCCCAATGATCCCAGATGGCTTTGTGCCGCGATGGAGCACACGGACGGCCTGTTTCGGAAGCCCTTGATCCTCCCCCAAGCGGAGGCTGATCACCGGTTCTGTCGGGCCAGAAGGCCGCTTTCACGCATCTGACGCGCGTGCCTCGCGCCCGCAGCTCCGCGTGCACGCGCGGGCTCCTGTAGCGTCGGCCCCGCGATGGTCGTTGTCGACATCGCGGATCTCGCCGGCCAGGTCACCGGGAAAACGGCGCCGAGTCCTCGTCCCCGACGGTGGTGAGGTCGTTTGCGGCTCACGAACGCGGCCCCCCGAGCGTCCTCTCGATGAAGAGGAGCACGCATCGATGGGAGGCCTCATGAACGCTCTGACGAGGGCACAGAGGGCGCCGGCTGGGGCGCGGGCGAGGAGCGGCGCGCAGCCGGTGGCACGAGGTGATCGGGGGGCGCGGGGCCCGACTTCGTGGTCGACGCACGTGCTGGAGCTCCAGCGGACGGTGGGCAACCGGGCCACGCGGGAGATGCTGGGCGCAGGGGATGGCTCGGTGATCCAGGCCAAGGCCGCCGATGGCGGAGCGGTGGCGGAGAGCGCAGCCGAGGCCGACAGGAGCCCATGGGGGCGGTCCAAGGAGACGGAGGAGAGCCTCGAGAACCTCGCGAAGGAGACGAACAGTCGGCGCGAAACGGCGAGCCGCGAGCACCTGGCGCGGGAGATCGAGCGGCAGGTGCCGGACCTCGAGATCTTCAGGCAGGTGCGGGAGGGCACGGCCAACACCGTCGTCATGCTCCTCCTGCCGGGCGGCGGGCCTACCGGCGTCAAGACGATGAACGACAGGCTCGTCGGCTACGAGCTGAACAACAGCGTCTTCGCGCCGCGGCGCAACGAGGTCTTCGCCAAGGCGTTCCTGGGACAGCCGCTCCGCGAGGGCGAGCGGATGAGCGTCGTCGAGCAGTCGTACAAGAGCGTGACGCTCACCACGAACATCACCGACGAGGCGCGCCTCCAAGGGCTCATGCGCAAAGCCATGCGCGAAGCCGACCGCCGGATGTACGACCTGCTCCTCGAGACGCTGGAGGAGGGCGAGGCGCACTGGACGGAGGAGCGCAACGCCGCGTCCGGCAACCAGGACGGCGAGCAATACAAGGACGCGAAGGCGCGCGTGGACAACATCGAGGAGCTACGCCGCGACGTGCGCGCGGAAGGCCGCGACGAGTTTCATTTCGACGTGCAGTTCGGCATGGCCGCGATCGCGGGCGGCGTCGAGACCGCCAAGCAGGCGTACGCGGCCGCGCTCGGGCCAAGATGAACGCTGCCAAGGCCGCGGTCATGGTCCGCAGCGGCGGCGAGAAGGCGGCGCAGGACGCGGTGGGCGGCGACGCGCGCGGCCACATGTTCGACGAGAGGCGGTTCCTCGAATTCGCCGAGGGCGTCGACGCGTCGCGCACCGAGATCCTGAAGGCGGGCAACCGCCTCACGATCGATGAGCTACCCATGAAGATCTTCAGGGCAGAGGGGGACGAGCTGCTGCCCAACCCCGACGTTCTCCGCGACGTCCGGAAGGACAAGATCAAGGAGGAGAAGCTCGACGTGACGGAGCGTTGGCAGCTCGAGCGCGTCAAGCGGTACATGGATCGCATCAACGCGCTCGATTACATCAAGCGCTTCACCCGCGAGGAGGCGGCCGGAACGCTCCCGGACCGCATGCTCGAGGCGCAGGAGATGCTGGACAAGCTGCGCTCGGGCAAGCCGGTCGAGCCCGGGGACGTCCACGAGATGCTGACGCACGACCTGCGGAACGAGCTCGTCGCGCAGATGGAAACGGGCTCCGAGGTCGGGTTCTACGAGCGGGCGCGCACCCACTCGGACCGGATCCTCCTCAACGCCGACATCATCGACTTCGGCGTCGACGCGATGAGGGCCTATGCGAAGGGCATGCACACCATCAGCGCCCAGCAGCTCTCGGGACAGGCGCTGTTCGACGTCGCCGTCAGCGTCGACGAGCCCCTCGTCGTGCGCCGCCGGGAAGCCCTCTCCGACATCCACCGCGTCTACGAGACGCTACGGCAGAGGACCATGCGCGATCAGCGGACGGCCCCGAACCCCGAGAAGCTCTCCGCGCTCGCTCAGCTCCACCGGGAGGGCGTGCCGCTCGTGCTGTTCGGCGGCGACGAGATCACCCTCTCCGTGCATCCAGCCATGGAGCCCTATCTGCCCGAGCTCGTCGCGGCCGTCGCCGAGGCTTGCCGCGGCCGCGTCGCCGTCACCCGCGCACGGACCGATGCCGCGACGGCGGACGACAAGGCGCGCGTCAGGGCGCACCGCAAGGCCATGGGCCAGGCCGATGCCGCGGCCAGCGTGCTCAAGAGCTTCGAGGTCGCGCTGCGCAAGCTGCGCTGGAGGGTGGACGAGATCACCGACCCGAAGCAGCGGGCCGAGGCGCAGGCGCGCGTGGACGCCCTGAAGCTCGACCAGCTCTACGCCGACGTCGACGACACGACCGGGGAAGTGAAGCTGCGGCGCTTCGGGAGCGGCGCGGACGTCACGGAGGCAGAGCTTCTGGGGAGGCTCGCGGACGTCAAGCGCGAGCTCAACAAGCAGCTCGGCGCGTGGGGGTGACCTCGACGCCTCCCTTGCGAGCCCGGGACGAGCCGTCGGAGCGCGACGCCTCGGCGCTTCGCTGCCTCCATGAGATCTCGCGCCTGTTCGAGGCTTCAACCAGGATCGCGGAGAGGGTGTCACGTCAACGCTGACGGGGGTTCTCTTGTTTGCTTCGGCTACCCCTCTGACGGCCGATCGACGAGCGCCGTGCACTTGATTTCGGCGATGAGCCCCGGCATCGCGAGCGCGCTCACGCCGAGCGCCGTCCACGCGGGATAGCGCTCGGCGTTCGTCACGTAGCGCTCGCGCACTTGGATGAACAGCGGCAGGTCGCGCATGTCGGTGAGATAAGTCTCCATGTCGACCACGTCGTCCATGGTGGCGCCCGCGGCGGCGAGCACCTTGTTCACGTTCTCGAAGGCCTGCGCGATCTGCGCCTCCTTGCCTTCGACCACGTTCAGGTGCTCGTCGCGACCGACCTGGCCTGCGAGGAACAGCAGCTCACCTGCTCTCACGCCCGGCGAGTACCGAAACCTCTCGTGGAGGTTCTCCATCTCTCGCGGAACGACGGACGATCGATTTTTCATGGCCCCTTTCTTCCGTGCCCGCGCTGATTCGTCCAATCGATTGCTAGAATCGCGACGATTCACATGGTCAATCTCGCGTCGGTCGACCTCAACCTCCTCGTCGCGCTCGACGCGTTGCTCGCCGAAGCGCACGTGGGCCGCGCGGCTCGCCGGATCGGGCGCTCGCAGCCCGCCGTCAGCCATTCGCTGGGCCGGCTGCGCGAGCTGTTCGGCGACGCGCTGCTCGTTCGCATCGGCGCGAGGATGGAGCTGACGCCACGAGCCCTGAGCCTTCGCGAGTCGCTGCCCGAAGCGCTCGATCGCGTTCGGAGCCTCCTCGCGGTCGAGTCGTTCGACCCGGCGACGAGCACGCGGCGATTCCAGGTCGTGATCCACGACCACCTCGCGGATCTCGTCGTGCCCGCCATCGTGCGGCGGATGAGCACCGCGGCGCCGCGCGCTCGGCTCGAGGTGTTGCCGTGGGAGAGCCCGTTCGCGATGACGCCTGAGCGGCTGCGTTCACTCGATCTGTTCACGTCGTGCGCGACGCGGGAGCTCGCGGGCTTCGATCGCCGGCCGCTCTTCACCGATCGCGATGTCGTGGTCGTGCGCCGCGATCACCCCCTGGTCGCGCGGCTCGGGACACGGCGCACGTTCGTCGAGGCACGTCACATCGCGGTGACGCGGGATCCGTTGGATGCTTGGCTGCTGGAGAGAGGCATCGAGCGCCGGATCGGATTGACCGTGCCGAGCTACTTGCAAGCGCTCCACGCGGCGGCGGCGAGCGATCTCGTCGCGTTCGTGCCGCGACGTCTGGCGGAGGCCTTGTCTGCGGCTCTGTCTCTCGCGATCGTGAAGCCGCCGATCGATCCGGGGCCGTACCAGGAATTCGCGTTCACTCCGCAGCGGAGCGACGGCGATGGGGCGGCGCGATGGCTGCGCGACGTCGTCATGACGATCGGACGTGACGTCGACGCGCTACGCGTTGGTGGCCATGGGCTGCCGAGGCGACAACATCTTCGACGTCGTGCAGCCCGGGCCCCCCGATGAGCTTCGAGTGCTCATCGAGCCTCCCCGGTTCGAGATGTCGGCTCGACGCTTCCAATGGCCTCGATGCACAGGCCTGCTCGGCCTGTTCAGATGGCAGGAGCGTCGGTGTCGTACTCTTCGAGGTAGCGGCTCACGGCGAGGTCGAGGCTGCTCTCGCGATTGGCCTCGAGCTCGGCGGCGACCGTGGCCACGTGGGCGCGGATTTGGGCCTGCAGCTCGACCTCGGAGATCGGGTCGACGGCCGCGACCGCCTTCGGCTGTGGCTTCTTGGCCTTCGCGATGGGCGCGACCCATGCCCGTTTGACGGGCATCGCCGGGAACTGGATGCGCGAAAGCTCCTCCTGCGTCAGGCCCGACCCGAGCACCCAGTCGAGCATCGGTCCGTCGTAGACGTCGGCGATCGCCAGGTCGTTCCGCGTGCGCGCGGTGGCGTCGACGAGATCGGCGCGCCCGTCCTGCTGGACGAGGTTGGCGACGGCGCAGAGGCGGCCGGCGTCGTCGCGGAAGATGTGGAGCCCGGTGCGGGCGACGAAGTTGTGCGGAAAGCGGCCGGAGGCTGCGTACTCCTGGAGGCGCGCGATCTGCTGGGCGCGGTGGGCGGCGAGCTTCGCGCGGACGGCATCGGCGCGCGCCTCGGCCTCCGCGGCGGCGCGCTCCTCGGCTCGTACGATGTCCGAAGGGCCTTCGGAGGATTCGGCGTGGGCGCAACCGCCGCCGAGGAGCGCGAGCGCGCCGAGGGTCAGCACGGCCGCGAGGTGCGGGAAGCGGGCGCGAAGGGCGGGGGGCGAGGCGAGCGAGGGACGGGGCGCGGTGGGCATGCCCTAAAGACGCGGCAGCAGGCGGTTCGATTTGGGCTTCGTGCGGGTTCAGCACGCTTCTTTCGAGGCGCGCGACCCGGGATTCACGGCACGGGCTCGTAGTCGAAGGTCGCCGTCGACCTGCCCTCCATGTCGTACGAATCACCGACCACGCGCAGGCGATAGACCGCCGCGTGATCCTCGTCGCGCACGAGGAGCCCGAGCCCGATGACGTACGACTCCTCGCTCGTGTGCACCGTCGATCCGCTCAGGTACACGCGCTGCCCCCAGGCGCTCGCATACGCCTTCGGGCATGCGTTGGTCGCCGTCGGGATCTCGGCGAGGGAGGCGAACGTCCCCTTTTCGCAGAGGGAGTCGGGCGTGGGCGAGGAGAGCGAGAGCACCATCGCCTGATAGAGGCGGAGATCACCGCCGCCCGCGACGATGACGCCGTCCGCGAGCCGGACGCCGTCACCCTCCTGCGCAGCGGACTCCGTCACGATCGTCACCCGCTTCGGCCACGTGGGCTCCGCGCTCGTCTCCGCACCGCATCCGCCCAGGAACAATGCCAGCATCCACCCTGCGCGCATCGAGCACCTCCGCTTCCGATCGCCGTCGCCGCCTCCGCGTGCCAGCGGCGACCTTTCGCCCTCATCGTCGCGACGGTGCACGGACCGGCGAGGCGCGGGAATGCGCAAGCACGCACGACGCTCGTGCAAGGATGCGCAGGACCGGGGACCAGCTCCCGTTGCGCCCGGGTGCCGCGGGGACTTATGATCGATCGGATGCTTCATGCTGACGCTCACGGCGCGCCGGACCAGCTCGCGTTCGATCAAGCGGCCCCCGTTTGACGCGCGCGCCGAGGGCTCACTGAAGAAGCACGAGATCGGGTTCGATCCGGGTCAGCTCCGTGCCGATCACCACGACCGCGACGTCGAGGAGAAGAACGTCGACGGCCACGCCGCCAGAACCGATCGAGCCCACGGGGACGTGGGCGGAGATCGCGAAGAAACACCTCTGCGCGAGGCGATCCCGACTCGCCGATGACTGCGCTCACCGAGACCTCGACCCTCAGCGAGAGCGGGCCGGCGCGCGCCGCCGCGGAGCCTGGGTTGCTCGTGGTGTTCGCGGGGAGCGTGCCGGTGCTTCATGCGCTCGCCATCGGGCGAGGGCGCGTGATCGGGCGGGAGATCGAGCCTCATGTGTCGCTCCCGGATCGCAGCATCTCCCGCGCCCACGCGGAGATCGCGCCCGTCACGGAGGGGTTCTCGGTGCGGGATCTGGGGAGCCACAACGGGACGTTCATCGACGGCGTGCGTATCACCGGCGAGGCGCGATGCGGGGCCGCGGCGGTGCTGCGCGCCGGAGGCACGGTGGCCGTCTTCGTGCCGGATGTGCGGCCGTTCGCGGGGCTGCGATCGCTCGATCACGAAGCGGGCGTCGTGGCGGGGCCGGCCCTGCGGGAGGCGTTGGATCGCGTGCGGCGAGCGGCAGCGCGGGCCCCTACCCTGCTCATTCGTGGGGAGACCGGCACCGGCAAAGAGTTGGCGGCGGCGGCGTTCCACAGCGCGGGGCCGCAGGCGGCGGGGCCGCGCGTGGTGGTCAACTGCGCGGCGATTCCGGTGTCGGTGGCGGAGCGGCTCCTCTTCGGCGCGGTGCGGGGCGCGTTCTCGGGGGCGACGCAGGACGCGGACGGGTACCTCGCGGCGGCCGACGGCGGGAGCCTCTTCCTGGACGAGATCGGCGAGCTCGATCTCGAGGTGCAGGCCAAGCTGCTGCGCGCCATCGAGACGCGCGAGATCGTGCCGCTCGGCGCGACGCGGCCACGCCCTGTCCGAGCTCGCATCGCGCTGGCCACGCATCGGGATCTGCGCGCGCAGGTGGCCGCCGGGCGGTTCCGCGGGGATCTGCTCTTCCGCATCGCCCAGCCCGAGGTCTGCTTACCGCCGCTGCGGGAGCGGCGTGAAGAGATCCCTGCGCTGATCGCGCGCGAGCTGAGCCGGTGCGCGCCGGCGCTGCGGGCGCACGCGAAGCTCGTCGAGCGGTGCCTGATCGCGGCGTGGCCCGGCAACGTGCGCGAGCTGCTGGGCGCCGCGCGGCAGGCGGCCGAGGCGGCGATGGCGCAGGGCGATGCGATCGTGCGCGCCGATCATCTGGAGCTCGCGGAGTCGCGGGCAGCCGAGCCTGCCGAGGATGAGGGCGAGCATGCTCCCGCCGTCGTCGATGCGGAGGCCATCGAAGCCGCGCTGCGGGCGCAGGGTGGCAGCGTCACCGCGGCGGCGCGTGCGCTCGGTGTGAACCGTACGCACCTCTATCGTTTGATGAAGCGCTTGGGCGTGCGCGTGGAGGGCGATCGGTGACCGGCGCGCCGCCGGGCCTCCCGGAGCGGTTCGATCGCTACCGGATCGAGGCGCTGGTCGGTCAGGGCGGCATGGGCCGCGTGTACCGCGCGTACGATACGCGGCTGCGGCGGACGGTGGCGCTCAAGGTCCTTCGCGAGGATCGCACGCAAGCACCGGCAGCCGCGCTCCTGCGCGAGGCGCGGGCGGCCGCGGCGCTCAAGCACCGCAACATCGTGGCGTTGTACGACGCGGGTGAGGTCGATGGCACGCCGTTCCTGACGATGGAGTGGATCGAGGGATCGTCGCTCCGCGCGAAGGTCGGCGATCCGCGCGTGCCGATGGGCGAGCGGTTGCGCTGGCTCGCGGAGATCGCGGCCGCGCTTTCGGCCGCGCACGCGACGGGCCTCGTGCACCGCGACATCAAGCCGGAGAACGTGATCGTCGGCGCCGACGGCGTCGCGCGTGTGCTCGACTTCGGCCTGGCGCAGGCGGCGGGCGACGAGACGTCGGTCACCACGCGCGATGCCGCCGCGCCCGAGGGCCGCCCCATCGCGTGCACGCCGCGCTATGCGGCGCCGGAGCAGCTCGCCGGGGCGCCGCTCACGGCGGCTGCGGATCAGTATGCGTGGGGCGTGGTCGCGTACGAGCTGTGCGCGGGCGTCCATCCGGCGGCCGTGGCGCGCGGCGCGTCGAACGATGCGCTCGCGCGGGGTGGGCTGACGCCGCCGGGGGACATCAATGCGGAGGTTCCCGCGGCCGTCTCGGCGCTGATCGTGAAGGCGCTCGACGAGCGACCTCCGGCGCGACACGCGGACATGAACGCGATCGTGGCGGCGCTGTCGGCGGTTGCGCGGGCGAGCTCGCCGGTGCTGCCGGGCGCGACGGAGAGCGCTGGACGTGGCCTTGGCGGCGAGGAAGCGACGGCGCGCGAGGTTCCGCTGCGGGCTGCGCAGGATGATGAGGAGACCGTCTCCACCGAAGGGAGCCCGGCGCGGATTGAGCGTGCAGCTCCATCACCGGCGCGGAGAGGCACGCGCATCGCGGTCATGGCTGCGGTGTCGATGCTGCTCGTCGGCATCGGAAGCGCGGTGACGCTGGCCCTGGTGCGTGGGCGGGAGGTCCCTCACGAGGACGCCGACGCAGGAGCGACGGCGGCCCCCTCTGCGCGCGCTGCCGTGCCGGCGCCGATCGCCGCAAACGCCGGTGGTGGCAACTCCGCATCACCGGTAATGAGCGCGAGCGTATCTGCAGCTCCCGCTGCGGATACGGCCGGCGCGCCCACCTCATCCGTGCCGACGGCGGCGTCGATGACCGCGTCTCCCCGCGCGACGAGCGTCCCGACAGCCATTCACGCATCGAACGGCGGAGCCTGTCCGGCGGGGCTCCAGGTCAACCTGAACGGCGTTTGCCGAAAGGCCTGCGCCGCGCCGGCGGACTGCTCGGAGAGCGGCGTGTGCATCCGCGGCGTGTGCGCAGACTGTTCCTCGGGCTCGTACCGCGGCCCGAGGAACGCCTGCTTCGATGTCTGTGGAGCGGGAGGATCGTGCGCGGGGAAGGCGTGGCCCGGCTCGGTGTGCACCACGTGGGGCGCGCGGAGGCTCTGCATTCCGCCGGGGTTCTAATCAGCGGTCAAAATTCTCGAACAACAGTCTCCTCGTGGACGTGGACGTTTACGTGAACGCTG
Source organism: Minicystis rosea (assembly GCA_001931535.1). Classification (GTDB taxonomy): domain Bacteria; phylum Myxococcota_A; class Polyangia; order Polyangiales; family Polyangiaceae; genus Minicystis; species Minicystis rosea. The sequence continues at coordinate 15,729,619 of CP016211.1, read as the reverse complement.
ACGCTGACGCTGACGTCGACGGCCCGTCGTCAGCGTCAGCGTTCACGACCACGTCCACGTACGTCCACGTCCACGAAGGGTCTTCGTCGTTCGAGAATCACGCTCGCTACGCTCGCTGATTTAGCGAATCAAGGCGAGCACGCGCCCGACCACGGCAGGCATACGGAGGTGCCCGTATAGAGAAGCGTGCTCGCATCCTTCGTGGTGTCGCTGACCCCCTGTCGCATCGAGAAGTGCAGGTGCGGACCGGAAGAGTTTCCGGTGCTCCCGCTCTGGCCGAGGACGGTGTCGGGGGTGACCCAATCTCCGACGTCCACGCCCGCGCTCACGCCGTCGAGGTGCGCGTAGACGGTGATGATGCCGGCGCCGCTGCGGACCACGACCACGTTGCCATAACCCTTGGAGGACTTTCCGATGTAAACGACCTGGCCGATCAGGCTCGGGTGGACATCGGTCCCCGTCGGCGCGCTGAAGTCCACGGCGTACTGATCGGGGCCGGTGTGGACGCTGCACTTGAGATTGCCACTCTGATCGTAGCAGCTCGGATACTTGTCCTTCGGGCAAGCCATCGTCGGGCACGTCGGCCGAGAGCTCTTGCCGTTCACCCACGTGTCTCCGCCGATGGGAGAGTCCACCGGGATGCCGGACTCGGACGTGTACGCCGCGCCGAGACCGGCCAGGAACATGTAGCGCTCGCGCGCGCCACGCTGCTGGAACGCGGGGACTCCGGCCTTGTTGTCGTAGAGCGCCTTGACGCGACCATAGGCCTTCTTCGCGTCGGCGTTGCGCACGGCTTCGTGGTGGAGCACGGCCATCAGCTCCTGGATCGTGTGCGGGATGCGGTTGCCGTCGCCGTCGGTGGCGTAGAGGCCGTTGCGATCGTTCGCGGAGACGGGGTTGTTGTCCGCGTAGGCGTAGCGGTTCGGCCCGACGAGCGGATCCGCCGAGATGAAGCGGCCGAGCGCCGGATCGTAGTAGCGGTGGTGCAGGTAGACGAGGCCCGTCTCGGCGTCGCGACGCTCGCCGGTGTAGCCGATCGGGGAGGACACGCCGCCCTCGATCGGCGCGCCGTAGGGCGCATACGCGGCGCGGCTCACCACCTTGCCGCCGGTGTCGCTCTGCGCGACCACGCTGGCCAGGTGATCGGTGTGCAGCCACGTGGTGGCGGTCTTCGTGTTGCCGCCGCCGATGGGAGCGACGCGAACGCGCTGCGCGACCGGGCGATCGCCGATCGCGATGATGGTGGTGAACGTCGTCCCGTTCGCGTCCTGCGTCACCTGGAAGCCGTCGCCCACGTAGGTCGTGGTCGATCCCGCCGAGACCTTGCGCACGCGCTCGCCGGAGGGACCGTAGAACAGCGAGGTGACGAGGCCGCCCTGGGTGATGGTCGTGGGCCGGCTCTGCGCGTCCCACGAAAGCGTGCGGCCGGCGCCGCTCGTCATGTTGCCATCGAGATCGTAGGCGTAGCTCACCGAGCCGCTGGTGCTGGCGGGCGCCGAGGTGCCGGACGGCCCGTAGCCGATGGAGGTGGTCGTGGTGCCGGTGACCGCGTGAGGCCGCGCGGCGCCCGCCGCCGGGTAGGTGTAGCTCGTGACCGCCGACGAGAGGACGTGCTCCTGCGCGTCGGTGATCGTGGTGCCGACGCTGGTGAGGTTACCGGTGGCGTCGTAGACGAAGCTCTGTGATCGCGCGGCGCTCGTGGCGCCGGTGAGGCGCCCCAGCTCGTCGAGGGTGTACGTCCAGCTCCAGGCCGGATAGGCCCCCTGCGCGCTCGCGACGCTGGTGACCAGACCGCGCGCGTCGCGGCCGATGGCGAGGTCTTGGATCACCGGCGTGGCGACGCCGCTGGTGACGATGCCGGTCAGCCACGCGCGACGCGGGTCGTAGCTGTGACTGGTGACCGCGCCGTTGGCGAGCTGGAAGACGCTCGGCTGCCCGGCCGCGGTGTACGTCGCGCCGGTGACGATGCCGGGGATGGACTGCACGCGTCCGCCGAGATCGTAGGCGATGGAAGCGCCGGCGCAGCCCGCGGCCGGATCGCAGCCGACGGTGCTGCCGTCGGGATAGCGCGTGCCGACGACGCGACCGGCGGCGTCGTACGCGCGCTGCACCACGTAGTCGGCGCCGGCGATGGTGTGATCCATCCGGGTCGTGCGGCCGATGGCATCGTAGGTGTACGCGATGGAGTCACCGGACGCGTCGGCGGCCGTGGTGACCCGACCGATGGAAGCGCCGTGCCCCGGCTCGTCGTAGGTGAAGGTCCGATCGCCCTGCGCGACGATGCGACCAAGGGCGTCGTAGCTGGTGGCGGTGACCTCGCCGCGCGCGTCGGTGCGCGAGATCTCCCAGCCGGCGAGGTTGAACGCGAACGACCGGTCGCCGAGATCGGGATCGACGCTGTGGTGGACCCGGCCCAGCGAGTCGGTCTCGAACGTGGCCACGTTGAGGCCGGTGGTGTCGGTGATGGCAGCGAGGTGGCCGAGCGCGTCGTAGCTCCGCGTGGTGACGATCAGATCGCTGCCGAGGCTCTCCTCGCGCCGGACCTCGTTGCCGTGCGCATCCTTGTAAGTCGCGACGCGGTGGCCGAGCTCGTCCACGCTGATCGTGCCCCAGGCGGGATAGCTGATCGTGCCTGCGGTACCGTCCGCGTGGGTGACGCGGATCACCCGATCGAGCGTGTCGTGGGTGAACGTCTCCCGCGACGGCGTCGCGCCGGCGACGTCGAAGTACGGCGCGGTGGCCGAGGCGACCTGACCTCGCGCGGTGTACGTCGTGTCCTTGCGCCGGCCGCCGGCGCCGATCGCGCTCGCACCCTCGACGGTCGTGCGCACGCGACCGAAGCCGTCGTGGTACTCGGCGGAGACCGCGAGCAGGGTGCCGTCGGGCGCGCGCGTGGTGGTGGTGGTGTGCTCCGCCGCGGTGCCGTAGTCGGCGAGCGCCGGGTACTCGAGCGTGGTGATCGCGCCGCCGTCGGTCGATCCCTTCGTCGTGGGCCGGCAGAGCGCGTCGTAGGTGATGGTGGTGGCGTGCCCGTTGGCGTCGGTCACCGCCACGGGCGCCTGGCAGATCGCGTCGTAGGTGATGGTGGTGGTGTGGCCGAGCGCGTTGGTGGTGGCGATCGGCGAGACGTGATCGTTCGGATCGTACGCGATGGTCGTGCTCGTGTACGTGGGCGTGCCGTCGAGCATCTCCGACGACTGCACCAGGTTGCCGGCGGCGTCGTAGGCGCGGGCGGACCAGGTCCACGTGTCGCTCGTGTCGAGCCAGCGAGCGATGCCCGTGAGATCACCCTTCTGCACCTGCCCACTGGGCAGGGCTTGCCCGTCCGGCCGGCGATCGTATCGGTAGCTCGTGGCCGCGATGGGCGACCCCGCGTACGAGACGCCGGCGTACGTCTCCGTGCCGCTCGGCAACGAGGTGATGAAGGCCGTCGTGTCGAGCGCGTAGCTCATCCAGCTCCGCCTCTCGTCGCCCGAGGCGACCAACGACGCGGGCGGCGCGCCGAGGTTGGCCGCGCCCGGCGTCACCTCACCCCAGTCGAGCGCGTCCTGCACGTTGCCCCAGCCGTCGAGGGCGCGCTGCGCGGCGGTGGCGCGGTACGCACCGTTGCCCGAAGGATCGTAGTCCCAGTGCCAGGTGTCCGCCTCGACCTGCGTGTACGGAGGCAGCGCTGCGTTGCCGCTGCCATCGGTCGTCCCGCTCCGATGATGGTGGTAGTCGGCGTGGAGCAACACGCCTGTCTTCCCGTCGTAGCGAAGCTCCCACTCCGGCCGACTGACGAAGCCGTAGCTCTGGTGGTAGTACGTCTCCACGATCGGTCCGAAGCTCTCGCCTTCGTTCCACGGGAGCTCCTGACGGACCCAGCGGAAGCCGAGCGAGCTGCGCTCGATGGGATCGTAGAGGGCACCCGAATACGCGTACTTGGTGACCGACGTGTTGCCGAACGCATCCGCCGCGGTGATGCGCTGCACGGTTTGCACGATCCCGGTGTTCGGCATGGCGACCGTGCCGGTGCCGAGGACGGTGCCCGGGTTGGTCGAGGTGAAGCTCGACGTCGTCGCGCCCCCCGGGTACGACGACGAGGGCGCGTACGTGTACGCATACGTGGCGCCGAGCCCATTCGACATCTGCGTCATCAGGTTGCCCGCGCTGCCCGTCGCCGTGAGGCTGACGAGGTTGCGCAGGCTGAGGAAGACCAGATCGCCTTTGCCGTCGCCGTTGACGTCCCCGACCGTGGTCGCGTCGAGGTTGTCGGTGTTGTCGAGCGCGTTCTTCATGGCCAGGGTGAACTGGCCATCGCCCTTGGAGATCCACGTGTAGATGACGCCGGCGAGCACGTGGACGACGTCGGCTTTGCCGTCGCCGTTGACGTCGGTCACGTAGAAGCGATCGTTCTTCGATGTCCCGTAGATCGGTGTGAGCGTGCTCGGCGCCGAGATCGAGAAGCCGCCGCTCCCCGTCGAGAGCCAGGTCGTGAGCGGCACCGGCGCGAACTGGAGCGGCACGTAGAGCAGGTCCGTCTTGCCATCGCCGTTGAAGTCGCCGGTGAGGACGGTGGACTGGCTCGGGTTGGTCGCGATGGATCCGCTCTGGGCTGGACGCGCGGTGAAGCCGGGCGGCGCCCCGCGTCCGTTGTTGAGCAGCACCGTGACGCTGCCGCCCGTGATGTAGACGAGATCGGTGTACCCGTCTCCGTCGAGATCGCCGGCCACGAAGCGGCCGACGGTGACGCCGTTCTTGGTGAGCGGATAACTCGCCGGCAAGGCGAGCTCGGCGGCGTGGAACGATCCGCCGCGATACGCGAACCAGGTGACGCGGTTGACGCTCGCCTGCGCGGGATCGAAGGAGGCCCCCTGTGAATCGAGGTTGACCAGATCGGTGGTGCCGTTGCCGTCGAGGTCCATCGGCATCGTCTGCAGCGTGGTCTTGTTCGACCACGTGCCGTTGTGGGCCGATTGATAGAACCCCGTCACGTAGTCGAACCCGCTGCCGTTGTTGAGGTACGCGGGGCTGCTCCAGCCGTCGAGGTGGACGAGATCGCTCTTGCCGTCCCCGTCGAGGTCGACGACGAGGATCTGGCCCGTGTTGGTGTGATCGCCCTGATCGGTGCGCACCGGGAACGAGACGGCCGGCTGCAGGCTGCCGTCGGCGTTGCCGCGGTGGACGAAGATCTTGTCCTGGACCACGTGGAAGATGTCGGCGCGACCGTCGCCGTCGAGATCGCCGCTCTGGAAGGCGCCGGGGTTGGTCGGCTCGACGCCGAGCCCCGCGTTGGGCTGTGACCAGGCGGCGTAGTCGGACGCGGGCGCGTCCGCATACTGGTAGGTCTCCGCCGGCAAGGCCGTCCCGCCGATGGGCTGGAAGGCGCTGTCGAGCTGGTAGTCCGATCCATGCGTCTGCACGGCGGTGAGCAGCGAGCGGCCTGCGCCGCCCGCCATCGTCGATGTCGCCGCGCCGTAGCGGAGCGTGTAGGCGCGCACCGGCTGGCCGGAGGTGAGGACCTCGATCGCTGCGAGCCGGCCGTGCAGGGAGGAGACACCGTTGCCGATCGCGCGTGTCTCGACGTCCGGACGGAGCGCCCAGTCGAGCCGGACGGTCGTCTGGTTGTACGAGATGCTCTGCGGATAGACCCAGCAGCAGGTGTTGCCGAGGTTCGCTCCCCAGGTGTAGTTGACCACGTTGTCGTGCGTGTCGCGGACCTCGACCAGCCCCCACTCGTAGGTGGGGCTCACGAGGTTCGACCCTGCCCAGTACACGGGCGCGTAGGTCATCCGCGTGCCGTTGCGCTCCCACACGGTCCAGGTGTCGTGGACCGCGTCGCGGGTGATGCGCTGCCACGACTCGATCTTGGTCGAGTGCGTGCCGCCCGTCAGGCAGCTCGGGCTCTTCGATCCGGGCTGGCAGGGCACGAGCGCGACGCCGTCGAGGCGGAAGCCGTCGACCGCGTCGTCGTAGCGAGGAGCGCCTCCGTTGGGGTTGGTGCGCTCGATGACGGAGATGCCGCGAAGGTTCCACCCGACGCCGAGCCAGCCGTTGCCGCCCGCGGAGTTGTAGCCAATCGAGAGCTTGGGCTCGATGCCGTGGAACGCCGGGACCTGAATGGGGATGGCGTGGGTGAGCGATCCATTGAAGGTGTCGACCTGGCTCACACCGCCGCCGCCGGCCTTGGGATCGGAAGCGGCCGACGCGATCGCGGAGAGGGAGAGGATGGCGCCGATGACGCCGAGCGTGCGCGTTGTCTTCATGATGATCTCCATGGCGAAGGTCAGGTGTCGTCACGGGCCGGCCGATCACCGAGCACGCCGTGGGGACTGACGCGCGGCGGAGCGGTGACGGCGGGGTTGGAAGGCATGGCGAGCGGCGGCAGCGAGGCGCCGGCCGGTGGCCGAGACACGCTCGCGTGATCGGAAGCAGCGAGGCCCGTGCGCGGGTCCGTGTCCGGTGGCGGCGGCGTGAGGAGCGGCGGCACGGTGGGCGCTTCGTCCGCAGGTGCGACGCGCGCCGGAGACACGTGCCCCGGCGTGACACGCGCGGGCGCGGTGATCGTGCGCGCGGACGCCGCCCTCGGAGCAGGCGCAGGCGTACGCAACGCGAGGCCGGCGGCGAGCGCGCCGATGGCGAGGGGGATCACCCAGGCACGTCGCCGGAGCGGACGCGCGACGAGAGAGGGTGAGACGGTTCGAGAGCGGGGCTGCACAGGGACCTCCTTGGGTGTCGCGACGACCGCGACGCGAGGGCACTGAGCAACGGTGAGACCAGCCCCGGAGACGTGAAAACCTGCGGAAAGCAGGTCCGTTCAGCGCGAGCGACAGCGGTCGAGTGTCGCCTGCGACGTCTCCAGCGACGTCGCGGCCGCCTCGAGGGAGCCAACGCCGTCAGACCTTGGGGTGGCTCGTCCTTCGGGCGTCACGTCGACCCTGACGCGGTGGCTCACGGCGTCGGCCGCACCTCCGACGACCACCTCCGCGATCACTGCCGGCCGATGGGTGCGCTCTGGTTGAACCGGAGCGCGGCGCTCCGTTCGGTCCACGCGCCTCCGGCGAGCCGGAACAGGCCCGGCGTCTCGGCGGGCGCGCTCCGGGTGGCCTGGAGGGCGCTCGTCGTGCAGGCTGGGACGCGCTGGGTTGCCAGAAGCGGCCTGCCGGGATGACGGACGCGCGCGGGGCGAGGGAGGGCGCGGCGCGCCGGTCGGCGCAGCGTCCTCCGGGCGGCCGGGAGCACACCGATCCATCCGGCGAAGCTGCTCGGGGTGGCCGAGAGTGCTCCGATCCATCCGGCGAGGCTGCTCGGGGTGGCCGAGAGTGCACCGATCCATCCGGCGAGGCTGCTCGGGGTGGCCGAGAGTGCACCGATCCATCCGGCGAGGTTGCTCGGGGTGGCCGAGAGTGCACCGATCCATCCGGCGAGGCTGCTCGGGGTGGCCGAGAGTGCACCGATCCATCCGGCGAAGCTGCTCGGAGTGGCCGAGAGTGCACCGATCCATCCGGCGAGGTTGCTCGGGGTGGCCGAGAGCGCAGCGATCCATTGGGCGAAGCGTCTTCGGGGGGCCGGGAGCGTCCCGATCCATTGGGCGAAGCGTCTTCGGGGTGGCCGGGAGCGCCCCGCTCCACGTCCGCCGTGAAGCTCGCGCGCCGGACGTTGCGCTACCCTTCGGCCCGATGACCGACGTCGTGACGAAGGCTCGGACCGCGATCGGCGGGGCGTGCGCCGGCATCGTCGTTCTGGCCATCGGCTGCGCGCCGAGCGCGCCGCGAGCGGTCGCGATCACGATATCCCCGTCCGAGCCCGCCCCGCCGGCGCCGGCGCTCGGCCCGGTTCCGACCACGGATGCGGAGCGCTGCGCCGCCGGCAACGCCGTTGCGTGCAACGCGCTCGCCGAGCAGGCGCTCGCGGTGCCGTCGCAGGACCTACCGCGTGCGCACCGGCTCCTGCGCCAATCGTGCGAACAGCTCCACGATGGGCACGGCTGCGACGCGCTGGGCGATCTGTACCTGTCGGGTCTCGGGGTCCCCGAGGACAGGGCGCGCGCCCTCGCGCTCTTCGACACCGCGTGCGAGCGCCGATACGCCCGCGCGTGCAAGCGGCTCGGCAACCTCTACATCGAAGGCCTCGTCGCTCGCGACTACCGGCCGGATCCGAGAGGAGCCGTGTACATGCGGCGCGCGTGCGAGCTCGATGACGCCGAGGCGTGCCTCTACTACGGCGACTTTCTGCAGCAGGGCCGCGGCGTCGCCAGGGACCGCCCGAAAGCCATCGAGTACTTCCACCGCGCGTGCGCCAAAGGCGACCCGCAAGGCTGCGACGCCGCCCTGGGACGCCGCTGAGGCCCGCGGCCCTGCCTCGGGGGCACGTCGCGAACGCGCCCTGCGTGGCGAGATCGTGCGCGCGCTTTCGCGCATCGCGGCCGTGCTCACCGCGGCCGACGCCGCCCAAGAAAGCGTCGCGAGCGCCGCGCGGATAGGGTCGATGTGCGGCGGTCGTTGGGGCGATGCGATGGGGCGATTACCGCGCCGATGGATCGATCGGCACCGGCACCGGCCGGTCGGTGTTGGTTCCGTCGCCGAGGCCGCCGTAGAGGTTGCGTCCCCAGCACGCCACCGATCCATCCTTGCGGCGCGCACAGGTGTGATTGCCACTGGCCGGAGCCACCTCGACGACATCCGCCAAGCCGACGACGCGCACCGGCTCGTGTCGGGTCTTCAGGGTCCCGTCACCGAGCTCGCCGAAGGCATTGGTTCCCCAACAGTCCAAGGCACCCACCTTCAGCACTGCGCAGACATGAAATCCGTTGCCTGCGAGCGCGACGGTGGTGCCGGCGGGATGCGTGCGCGTCCACTGATCCGACGGGTCGCCGAGACCCGAGAAGTCGTCGCCCGTGCAGAGCACGCTCGCATCGGCCATCCGCGCGCACACGCGGTTCGCCAGCGCGAGCGAGCGCACGGAGGAGGCGGCGAGGCCCGGCACGACCGTCGGCGTCGATGCTTCGTGCGCGCTGCCGCCGAGCTTGGAGACACCAAGCCAGCCCCAGCAATGCACCTTGCCCGCGGATTCGCCGGCGCAGGTCGTATCGCCCGCCGTGACCACGACGTCGACGTTCGCGAGGCTCTTCACGCTCGCGGGCGCAAACCGTGAGGTCTTGGTGCCATCCCCGAGCTGGCCGCGATCGTTCGAGCCCCAGCAGCGAAGCGTGTGATCGCGCATCCGCGCGCACGCGTGGCGACCACCGGCGACGATACCGGCGGCGCCGATCAAACCAGCGACGGGTTGGGGCGAGAGATCGCGCTCATCCCCCAAGGCGCAATCCGCTCGTGTCCGAGCGCGCCCGACGAATTGGCGCCCCAGCACCACACCGTCGCGTCGGCCTTGCGCGCACACACGAACGCTGCTCCGACCGCGATTTCCTCCACCGAGGCGAGGCCGGGCACGCGCGCAGGACGCGTGCGCCCCTCGCGACTACCGTCGCCGAGCTGGCCGACGCTGTTGTCGCCCCAGCACGTCACGGTGCCATCGGTCATCCGCGCGCAGGTGAACTGATCACCCGCAGCGAGCTGGGCCATCGCCGGCGACGCGACGGCGACGGGTGGAATCGCAGGCGACGGCGCTGCAGGCAGCGGCGCTGCGGGTGGCGACGCTGCAGGCGACGGCGCTCCGCCACAACCGGCGCTCACTGCGAGAACGAAGAGCAGTCGCTCACTCGACGCGTTCCGGAACACGCGGCGACGGTAGGGACTGCTCGCGCGGAGGTCTACCTTTACCGGCCGAGGATCTCCGCTCAATGCGGCGCGGGCAGCGGCTCGACGTAGCACCCGACGGTGCGCGGCTCCCTGCCGATGGTCGGCCCCCAGCACCGCACGCACGCGCCGTCGATCGCGCAGGCGTTGACCCCGACGTCGATCGCCGACGCCGACGCGATACCGCCGATCGTCTCCCAGCCCTCGTATTGCCACGGGTCGCCGAGCCAGATCGAGTGAAAGTAATCGCCCGTGCAGCGCACCTCGCCTCCGGCGAAGAGCGCGCACGCCTGCGCGACCCGCGTCACGGCTTGGATCACGCCATCCCCGAACGACGAGACCGGCGCGCCCTGCTGGTAGCAGGGCAGCTTCCTTTGCTCGACACCGACCTCTTCGTTTTGGCAGGCGCACGCGATCGAGCCGCTCTCGAGCAGGGCGCAGCTTCCATTCAAGAGCTGCGCGCCCGGATCGTCGAGCGCGAAGTCGCGGAACGCGAGCTGATCGTCGAGCGAGAAGCTCTGGGTCGGATCGTCGGGCCAGAGGTTGCCCCAGCAGCGCGAGGCACCGTCGGCGCCGGTCGCGCAGGTGTGGAGTCGGCTGAGCGCGAGCGATGCCATCTTCGGAAGCCCTTCGAGCCGAAACGGGTGTCCATCGACGACGTTGCCCTCGACCGATGGATTGACCGGCCAGTAGGCCGCGCGCCCACCCCAGCACGCCACCGATCCATCCTCCAGGCGCGCGCAGCTGTGCTGCTCGCCCACGTCGATCTCGACGACGCCTTCGAGCCCCTCGACCCGCGTCGGGATCCAGCGTCCGATCCGATCGCCGGTCGCGAGCTGGCCCGACTCGTTCTCACCCCAGCACGACACGGTCTTGTCGCGGTGAAGCGCGCACCCGTGCCGGAAACGGAACGCGACCTGCGTCACGTCCTCGAGCCCCGGAACGAGCACGGGGGTCGGCCCCTCGACGGACCAGTACATGCCGTCGTGCTGCAGCACATCGGGCGGCTGTGGGAAGTCGGTCCAGCCCCAGACCGTGCCGTCGGAGAGCACCGCGTACGAAGGCACCGCGCCCGCGACGATCTGCGTGATCGGCGCTGGGAAAGGGAACTCGCTGGCGGTGGTGGGCGGCGGCGGCTCACTCGGCGGGCCGCCGCCGCCACCCACGGTCTCCTCGAGCGGGCCGAGCGGGCCGGCGCAGCCCATGGGGACGAGCAGCACGAGCAGGGCGGTGACGAGCTTGGAGGTCCAGGAGGAGCGCGTTTCGGTTCGCATCCGGCAGGTGGGTGGCGGGTAGGAGGTCGCGCCATTTCAGAACAAACGAGAATCGCACCGGCGTCCCCCGAACCGCCGCCGAAGAAGCGCTGACGCGCGGGTCGCGGCCCGATTCCCGCTTCGCCCAGGGCCAAGCCCCGCGGCCCCGGCCAACGTGCGCCGGTCGTACGAGGACGACCTCTCTCGCCGTGAAGACCTCTCGCGGCTTTGGGAGAAGCTCCGCGAATCCCCGCATGAGCTGATTGTCGGTGGCGGCTGCACGGCAGCCGAACGGCGGAGAACGCCTGCCCTCTCGAGAGAAGAAGCCGCCTTACCCCACGGGTCATGCGCTCGACCTGCCCGTGAGCCGCCCAGCCACGGTGCCCGGACCGCGGCACGAGCGATGCTCACGGCGTGTTCGAGGCAAGCGTGGGAACGCCCGTCGAAGATGCCGTCGTCCGGGGCTGGACGAACTTCGTCCATCGGCTCGACGGACCGCTGCACGCGAGGTTCTTCGTTCAACCCACCGTCGCCACGCTCCTCGCCGTACGAGCGGGCCTGCGCGACGCTCGCGCGGGCAACCCGCCATTCTTCGCCGCGCTGCGGACCCCCGAGAAGCGGCGGGCCTGGCTGCAGCGAGCCTGGAGCGACGTCGGCAAGGTCTTCCTCGTGGCGGTGCTGATCGACGTCATCTACCAAGTGTGGTTCCAGCGAGGGATCTACGTCCTCGAGCTCTTGGTGACCGCGACGGTCCTCGCGCTCGCCCCCTACGTCCTCATCGTCGGTCCGTCCGCCTGCATCACGCGAGCGCTCCTCGCTGCGAGGGACCGCAGGGCGCGACGAGATACCTCCCTCTGACATCGGCACAACCAACCCGCATGGCGAACGACGACTGGAAGACCCCGCGCGCACAGGCCATCCCGAAGGAAGGCTATTTCAAGCTCGAGCAGGGCCGCTACGGTCCGCTCTTCCCGCGGACGCCCGCCTGCCACGGCTTCACGATCATCGCGAAGATCCTCCCGGGAACCGAGGCGGAGATCCGCGAGTACGGCAAGCGGATCGAGAAGGCGGTGGAGGCCAACCCGGACGTGCTCGCGCCGCTCCAGCTCCACTACCTGAGGTGGGTGCTCTTCGACATCGGTCGCGACACGTACTTCATGTACCAGGGCATCTTCGACACGGACTTCGACAAGTACACCGAGGATGCGGTCGCCCTCTTCACCAAGACGGGCATCAACACGATCTTCGAGAAGCTCGAGGGCTTTCCGCGCGACTGGAGGACGAACGTGCCGGCGTTCATCGCCTTCCTCCGCGAGCACCAGTGTCCGAGCTTTCTCGAGTACGGCGAGTATCCGGGCGTCACCGCCGTCGAGATCAAGAAGGCCCTTTCGGTGAAGAGCGCCTTCGCGGAGATGCTCGACAAGATGCAATAGAAGCGACGCACCATGTTGGAGTTGAACGACATCCAGCACTTCCTGCTGGAGCGGACACCCGGCCTGGCAGGCCGATACGACTTCCTGAGCTTCGAGCATCCGGCCGCCGGCCGAGCGTGGCTTGCGGAGATGATGAATGACGTCGTCTCGTGTGCCGTGTTGCGTGCCTCTCCCGGGCGCGCCCATTGGGTCACGCTCGCGTTCACCTGGAGCGGTCTACGGGCGCTCGGGGTGGACGAGGCGTCGCTCGCGACGTTCCCCGAGGAGTTCCGCGCGGGCATGGCGGCGCGCGCGGAGACCATCGGCGCGACGGGCCAAAACCACCCGGATCACTGGGACGGCGGGCTCGCCGATCCGGCGCTCCACGCCCTCGTCGTGCTCTTCGCGCGCGACGTCGCGGAGCGCGATCGGTGTGGAGAGGAACACGCTCGCCTGCGCTCCGGGATCCCCGGCGTGCGCGTCCTCTCCAGCCTGGATCTCGAGGCGATCGCGCCGGAGCCTCGCGAGCACTTCGGCTACCGCGATCGGCTCTCCGTGGTGCCGATCGAGGGGACCGGGGTCGCGCCGCAGCCTGGCTCGGGTCGTCCCATCAAGGCCGGCGAATTCTTCCTCGGATACGCCGACGAGAGCGGGACGGTCGCCCCGTTGCCCGAGCCCGAGGTGCTGTCGAGAAACGGCAGCTACCTCGCGTACGTTCGCTTCGAAGAGCACGTCACCGTCTTTCGCGAGCTCCTCCAGCGAGACGGGCGGACGCCGGAACAGCAAGAGCTCCTCGCCGCGAAGCTGATGGGCCGGTGGCGCAGCGGTGCGCCGCTCGTCCTCGCGCGCGAGCGGGACGACCCGGAGCTTGCCACCGACATGGAGCGCACGAACGACTTCGACTACGGGAAGATGGACCCGTACGGGTACGCCTGCCCGGTCGGCGCGCACATCCGGCGCATGAACCCGCGGGACACGGCGGACAACGTGGAGCGCCGCAGGATGATCCGGCGCGGCGGCACGTACGGCCCGCCTCTCCCCGAAGGCGCGCCCGATGACGGCGTGGAGCGAGGGATCGCCGCCTTCCTCGGGTGCGCGAGCCTGGTCCGCCAATTCGAGTTCACGATGAACGTCTGGGTGAACGATCCGACGTTCAAGGATCTCGGGAACGAGCGCGACCCGATCATCGGCACCCAAGACGGCACCTTCGACATGACGATCCCTCGACGGCCGATCCGAAGAAGGATCGAGGGGCTGCCCGCGTTCACCACGCTGCGAGGAGGCGCCTACTTCTTCGTGCCCGGCCTCCGCGCGCTGCGATTCCTCGCGAGCCCCGATCGATCCTCCACCCCATGAAGGAGGTTCCATGACGCCCACCGAAAGCGGCGCTCGAACGTACAATCAGGTTCACGTCCCGCGGAAGTACACGCCTGGACGACGGCGGGTCAGCGTCTATTGGAGCTGGAGCTACCCCTGGGAAGCCAACCGCGATCCGACGACCTTGGACAATCGCTTCTCCACGATCACGGAGGTGCGCAGGGTCGCGTGGCCCAAGTACGAGACGGTCGAGTTCTCCGAGAAGATGTTTCTCCAGGGGATCGCCGGGACACTCGAGCTCTTCCACCTCTCCCTCGTTCGGTTTCAGGAGATGGCGGGCGAGATCACCGGCCACCCCGTGGCGGTGTACCAGCGCGTCGACCAGGCCGGGCAGAAGCTGCCGCTCGACGAGCGCGTGCTCGCGGACACGGACACGCTGATGGTGTTCGGCCTGGATCACATGGTGACCGAGCAGGACGCGAGCCCCGAAGAGATCGAGGCGCTCCAACGGTTCGTGGCCCGCGAAGGCACCTGCCTTTTGCTCGGCCCGCACCACGACGTGGGCGCGACTCCCGAGTGGGAAGTACGCGCGATGGAATACGCGCACCACGGCGATCCCCTCGTCCCTCGCCAGCAGCGCTTCGGTCGCTACACGCGCTCGCTGATGAAGGGGCTCGGGGTCCCGGTCGAGAACCGCTATGGCCTCCGGCCGGCGACGATTCAGGGGACCCAGCTACGCCCGCTGACCATCGCGCGCGATCTGGATACGCGCGGGTGGCTCGAGGGCGTGACGACGTTCAACTTCCACCCGCACCTGCCGCACTACGCGGTGACGACGGATGACGCGAGCGCCATTCACGTGCTGGCCCGGCAGCCAATCGACCGGTCGCGCCCGCACCCGTTCACCGAGGCAGGAAACACGGAATTCAACATGTTCCTCTGGATGCCGCCGAGCGGCCCGCGCGCCGGCGACATCGTCCTCGCGGACTCGACGATCTTCACCACGCTGTTCGGTGGAGACGAGAGCCTCGAGCGCTTCTGGCAAAACCTCGTGACCCGATGAGGGGTATGCACCGCGATCTCCACCCGTGCACCAAAGCGAAGGCCCGAGAGCGGTAGCCCTCAGGCCCCTTTGCCTCATCGAGGCCCATCGTCGTCACGAGCTGGGCTTCAGGTCGAGATATCGAATCTTGCCGATGAGCCCAAGCACCGTCTTGGATTCGATGGAAGCGCACCGACGCGCAGAGGGACACCGCAGCTCGTCGGTTTCCACGCCCGTCCTGGCCAAGCCGAACGACGAGCTGCTTGCCAATCATCCCCGACACACCGTGAAGCACGACATCGTTGCGAATCTTCGCCACGAGCCCTCGGTGACAGAAGACGAGCCCAGAGACGGCGCCGCTGAGCGCGAAGCCGGCGCTGGGGAGGACCTTGGCCATGAACCCTCCTCCTTCGATCGGAGAATACTACAGCTTCGTTACTGACACCTTACAAGCTCGTTTGCAACGAGGCATGAACGAGGCTGTAACGAGGTAATGACGAGGAAGTAACGAGGCTGTAGTAGACGGCGGGTAGGCGCATCACGGCGCCGGGGAGCCCGGAGAGGGCGCGCGACGAGCCGTTCTCGGGGGTCGGCGCTCCCACGCCTCCACGATGCTCTTGGCGGAGCCGTCAACGTGTGGCGCACCGCCCGCCACACGTTCCCAGGCCTGCAAAACCCAGGTCCGGGCCCGATGGGTGGTCGTCGAGCCTTTCCACCACGGCCGCCGACCTCCGGCTCCCATTTCGTCGATGATCCCCGCGGATGGGCCAGCGTACTTGTCGTACCGTGAGGCGGTGCTTGCGCCCCCTGCACGAACGCGAGGCTTTCGCATGGCTCCTTCCGATCCACGATGCGGGCTGCCGTTGCTCGTCGCGATGCTCGCTGCTTGTGGGACTGCACCGGAGCGAGCGCCGCACGCCCCCACCACCTCATCGACGACGACGCCCGTCGCGAGCGCGCCCGCGCCGACCGCCGGCGCGGCGACGAGCAGCGCAGCGCCGCAGTTGCCACCGCCGCCGCCTGCGACCCCGAAGGACTCGCTCTCGTTTCAGAAGCTCACCGAGGCGAAAGGCCGGCTGGAGTTGCTCGCGGTCGAGGGCCGCGTCTTGTTCGTGGGCACGCGCGCGTCGGCGCCGGTTCGGTTCACCTCCGGCGGGTCGACGTGGACGCAGCCGGGCGGCTCGTATCGCAACGAGTTCTTCGAGCTGCGCGACGGCGCGCTGAAAGCGGCTCCCGAGCTGCAATCGGGCCTGTGGCCGGATCAGGATGTGTTCCGGGTGACGGGACGCTGGCCGGAGATCGACGCCTGGTCGACCAACTACGGCAACACCTCCTGGGAGACGGTTCAATTTCATTGGAACGTGGCCGAGAAGAAGTGGGAGTCGCTGCCGAGCCCCAGCCGCGCGCCTGAGCCCCGCCTCGACGGCGCCGCGCCGGAGCCGACGTTCGACAAGGCGATGCTGCACGCGTCCGGTGCTCACGACTGGTATCTCGGCGAGGCCGGCATCTACCTGCGCGAGGGCGCGGGCTGGGTGCGCGTGGTCGCGTGGAAGCTCACCCAGGTCAAAGAGGACAACCACGTGCGCCGCTCGCTCTCGCTGCCGGACGACAAGACGACGTACGACCTGACGGGGTTCATCGCGACCGACGCGACGCACCTCTACATCGCCGGCTTCGCCCGCGGACGCACGACGGTGCTCTCGAGCGCGCCCCGGTGACGTCTCCGCGCGGCGTGTGCCGCGCCTCCCAGCACGTGACGACGTCGGTTGTCCGGACGCTGGTCGTCTCACTCGATGCCCCTTGGGCCTCGGACGACGGAGCTTGATCGCGTCGATAGGCGCGATGCCGATCACGGTGTTGGCGGTGCCGAAGATCCGCGGGACTCCGGTGACGAGAGAGAGCTGTCAGCGCGGCGCGCGCCCGCGATAGCGCGGCTCCTTCCGCTCCCGGACGACGAAGAAGTCGAGCAGCACATCGGCGATGAGCCCCGAGAGCACATCGCATCCTTCAGGGGTGCGTGGGTCGTCGCCAAAGGCGACGCGCGCCCCGAGCTCCTCGGCGAGCCGCTCCTTGAGCGCCTCGAAACAAGCCTCGGACTCCGGGTCGTTCGGTACCAGCCGGTCTTCCTCGTCGTTCGCCATGGCCGGAGCCTAGCGACGCCGGTGGCCAACACAGCTCCGATGGCTGACGAGTCGTGCCGTTCTCGCACGACTCGTGCGAGATGGGCACGAGCGGGCGCCGGGGGAGCCGCTCGCCGCGCGCGCCGCGCCGCGTGGTGCACGGCTTGCTAACCGGCCCACGCATCGCGCGGAGAGAGGCCGCTGCGCCGCATGGCGACGGCGTGAGCGCTCGCTCCTTCGCGCCCCTTTCGAAGGAGCTTCTCATGAGACGGTTCTCGGTACTGACGATCATCGCTTCGCTCACCGCGTGCAGCGCCGCATCGGACGAGCCCCCGGAGACGGCGCCCGCCGAGGCGGCGGCCGCGCTGTCGTGCTCGAGCGACGAGATCGAGAGCGGTCAGAAGGTCTGCGCGGGCGCCTTCTCGTACAGCCTCGCGTGCTACGCGCGGGCGCGGACCGCGGCCTGCGGCGTGGAACAGGGGCCCGTGGCGTGCACGACGTACGCGACCTGCGCGCACCCGGATTTCGGCACCACGCGCGGCACCTACGCGGAGACGGTGGTCCTCGCGTCGGAGAACGACACCTGCGACGACGCCGCGCAGGCGCACCTAGCGACGCTCTCGCCGGCCGATCGCGCCGGAGTCACCTATACGTACACGATCGGCGGGGGCGGCGAGCAGTCGCTCCAGAAGGGCTCCGGCGCTCCGAGCCTGGCCGCGGCGGGCTCCGGCATCCAGTCGACGACCTGCCACATCACGTACCAGAACCACCCCGTCGACGCGACGGGGACCGGGCCGCAGTGCGGGACGGTCACCGCCCCCTGCGCGCCGGCCTGCGTGAACTACGCGACCTGCCGCCACCCCGATTTCGGCGTGGACCACGTGGTGGGTCGGATCACCGTGTACAACTGGGGGACGGGCGCGCAGTGCGGGACCATGATCGGGCCCTGCTCGAGCACGAGCGCCGGACCGCTCCTTCGCGAGTGCCGCGACGCGAGCCACGGCAGCGCCCCCGAAGCGGACTGCGGCGCGGGCTTCGACGGCGCCGCGCAAGGGGCCGTGGGAGCGCCCCTCGCCCAGGTGCAGGCGCAGGCCGCGGCGCAGTGGCTCGCCGCCGGCAACGCCGGGGCGCCCGTCTACGACGCGCCCTTCACTTGCACGGACTGCCGCCATCCCCTGCAGATCTCGCAGACCGAGGTGCTCGGCCGGGTCTACGCCGCGGCCGGGATGGCGAAGAAGGACGCGCGGCTGCACGTCCTCGCGGGGGCGGCCTATCACCTCGGGCACGACAACCCGGCGCTCACCGCTGCCCAGATCTCCGCCGGCATCACCACCATCGCCTCGGCGCTCGACAGCTACAGCGTGCCCGCGGCGCAGGACGGCAGCGGCCACATGGTCAACCGCATGGTGCGGATGATCGCCAAGGCCGAGCCGTCCCTCGCCTCCTCGACCCCGGCCGGCGCCGCGCTGCGCGCCTACGCCCGGGAGCTCCTCGCGAGCATGCGGACGGGCCTCGACCAGGAGCGCCGCCTCGCGTCCATCCCCAGGCAGGCGGATCGCTACGCCGAGGCCGAGGTCTTCATCGCCGCGGCGTGGCGCAAGCTCCGCGAGGAGGCCGCGGTGAGCCCCGCGCTCGCCGGCGCGATCGACGGCGGCGTCATCGGCACCACGCTCGGCGTGCTCACCACCCAGTCGGCGACGCAGGTGCTCGCGGTCTACCCGGTGGAGCCGCTCAAGACCTTCATCCTCGCGCACCTCGAGGCGGACGGCAGCATCAGCAGCACGGCGGCCGATCTACGCGCCCTCGTGGACACGGCGTCGACGCGCGGGGTGTCGGTCGCCTCCGCCTACGCCGCGAACCTCTTCGAGCTCAACGCAGCCGAGCAGGCCTACCGCGACGCGCGCGCGTTCGCGCAGAGCTCGGCCGAGCCCGCGGCGATGGCCGCCGAGCAGGTGACGCTCGACCAGCTCAAGGCCGCGATCCAGAAGGCGGAGGCGCGCAATCAGGAGTTGAAGAGCACCCTGAAGGACGCCAAGGAGGGCGTCACCGGCGCCATGGATCTGGCCGCGGAGCTGGCGAAGCGGAGCAACGATCCGTCGTTCGCCAAGGACATCGAGACCTTCTCGAAGGCGCTCGAGACCGCGATCGACGGCATCCAGAAGTACTCCGAGAGCGCGGTGAAGGCGGCGAGCAAGGTCGCGGGCATCCTCGACCTCGGGGCCGTGGGGCTCAACATCGTGAGCGGCGCGATCTTCACCGGAGAGATGGTCGGGGTGGTGATCAAGATCCTCTCGCTCTTCAACAAGGGCCCGCAGCAGCCTCCGACGGAGCAGGTGATCCTCGCCAAGGTGAACGCGCTGAAGGACCTGGTCGTGGACGTGCGCGACGAGATGCGCGGGCGGTTCGACCGGATCGACCGCAACCTGAACCTCGTCTACGGCGAGATGACGCGCCAGTTCGGGCTGGTGAACTGGAGCCTCGGCACCGTGAACGGGAACGTCACCGAGCTGCAGGAGGCGCTGTTCAGCTTCCAGGGCGACCTGAACCGGCTCGACCGGCACATCTACGCGTTCCTCGACGCCATCGCCCGGCGGCCCTTCATCGACACGGTCAGCGGCGCGCTGGGCTGGCGCGAGAAGGTGCTCGACCCGAGCTTCCCCATGCCCTTCAGCCCCAACTACCTCGACGCGGAGAACGACTTCTACGTGTGGTCGAACTTCTACGCGCGCGACTCGCTCAGCGCGGGGCCGGAGCAGCGGGCCGACTCGGACGACGCATTGCTCACCGAGCTCACGGACTACCCCCTTGCGTTCAACATCAACTACCTGCGCACGCTGCCCAGCACCAAGCTCGGCCTGCCGTCGCTCGCCAACGATCGGCTGCGCAACCCGCTCGACTGGATGGTGGGCGCCGAGGCCTACAGCCAGCTCGCCGAGGAGTGGCCCGCGCACGCGGCGCTGGTCTCGTCTTCGCACCGCGACGCCCTCGCGACGGCGGGGGCGGCGCTGCAGGCGGGGCTCGCGCAGATCGAGCAGCCGGCGCTGTTCCAGGGGCTCGCGGCCCACTACCGCGCGCGCTGGGCGGACCTGAAGACGCAGATCAATCAGGCGGAGCAGGCCTTCGAGGCGAGCCCGGCCCGCAACCTGTTCGGCGTGGACCTGTGGAGCGGCCCCGATCAGCGGCCGACCCAGCACTACCTCTCCGCGTCCCGTGACCTCCCGCGCTGCAGCGGAGGCGTCTTCAACCCGGGCGTCGACAGGCTGCCGCTCGCCATGAACCGCTGGTCGCACGACGAGCTCGTGCCCTTCATGGTCGCCGGCAACCGCGGGCTCGGCACGCTCGACGCCTGCATCGACGGCCACTGGACTTGGTACAGCTCCGCGTCGACCCCCTGGGGTACGAGCTGGACCTTCCGGCTCTACGCGGACGTGAACGTGCGCTTCAACGGGACGACGATCTACACGCACCGCTTCAACTCGACCATCGAGCGGACGCACTTCGTGTGGAACATCGATCCTCCGTTCAATCCGGACACGTTCTGGAGCCCGTACCCGCTCCTCGCCGACAACTGGTCGTCGATCACCGCGCCCGACTCGACGAAGACCTTCTCGGGCCAGGCGGCGCGCAACACGGTGCGGGCGGCGGTGTCGGCGGACCTCACCGACCTGCAGTCCGATTTCTACGACGAGGTCGCGGCGCGGATGACGCAGGCCGGTGACGGCCTCTCGCTCGCGGCCAATCGGCTCTCGGGGTCGAAGCTCATGTGGGAGTCGTACGTGGCCATGGGCCTCCCGCTCTCGCTGGAGAACAACGAGGCGCTGCGCGAAGCGCTCTACGGCTCGGAGGCGGTGCTCACTGGGCGCGACCTGGGGAGCGACGACGATGTGGTCGACGACGTCCAAGACGCGTACCGCTTCTTCGCGCTCCACCCGTCGAGCACGAACCCCATCACCGCCATCGACGCCTCCGTGCTCTCGCGCGCGAACCGGCTCGAGAGCACCATCAGCTCCATCCTGACGCGGCTCACGCAGAGCGGCGACACCGAGTCGACCACGCTCGTGGCGCCGACGCTGCTCCGGCTGCGGCTGCTCGCGCCGTAGCGCCGCGAGAGCGAGCGCAAACCGAGCTCGGCGCGGGCGCCCCTCCCCTCACTCCCCGAGGAGGAAGGCGCCCGCGTCCACGCGGCCCGAGGGCGCCGTCATCGGCTCTCGCCCCAGCACGCTGCGCTCGTGGTCACGCCCCACGGGCTCGCCACCTACGTCCCCGAGAAACAGCACACAGCCCTCGTTCCGACGGTGACGTCGGTCGTTTCCTGCTCACGAACGCGGCCGCCGAGCGTCCTCGATGAGGGAACGTATCGATTGGAGACATCATGAGTGCTCTGGCGATGATGCAGAGGGTGCCGGCGGGGGCGCGAGGGAGGACCGGCGCGCGGCCGGCCATTCATAGTGATCGCGGCGCGCGCCAGCCGGCTTCGTGGTCGACGCGCGTGCTGGAGCTCCAGCGGGCGGTGGGCAATCGGGCCTTGCGAGAGATGCTGAGCGCGTCGCACGCCTCCGTGATTCAGGCCAAGGCCGCCGCCGGCGGCGAGGCGGCGACGAGCAGCGCCTCCAGCGCCGCCAACACCACGAAGATCCCGGCGCCGGTGAGGGCGAAGATGGAGACGGCGTTCGGGGCCGACTACTCCAACGTGCGGGTGCACCCGAGCTCGCCGCGCGCGGCGGCGCTGGGGGCGCTGGCGTTCACGCAGGGAAGCGACATCCATTTTGCGCCGGGCCAATGGTCGCCGGAGACGACGCGAGGACAAGAGGTGTTGGGGCATGAGCTCTGGCACCTGGAGCAGCGACACCAAGGACGGGTGCGGGCGACGACCCAATACAAGGGCGTTGGCCTCAACGACGATGCGGGGCTCGAGGCGGAGGCCGATGCGATGGGCGCGCTTGCCGCACGCGCTCCCTCGAGCAGCGTGACCGCCGTAGGCCACGCCTCGGCGCAGCGCTCCGCGGGCTCTCCCGCGCCCGGCCCCATCCAGCGCATGCGCGACGACCACGAATACGAGCCGTGGGACGCGCGGCAGGACATGGATGACTTCGACGCGTGGGAGGTCGAAGAGGAGCTCCCGGAGCAGCGACACGAGGAGGACGAAGAGCCACGGATCGAGATCGAGGCGGAGGGAAACGCGCGCTCCCTCCTGCAGCGATTCGCGCCGCTCCTCCGGCGCGTGGCGCCGGCCACGGGCGACACCGGGGAGATCGTGGCCACGCTCAAGGTCCCGGTCGACCCGAGCGGGATTGGATACCTCGGCTTCCGCTTCAAGGCCGAAGTCGAGAGGCGGTTCGACGGATACAAAGTGCGGTTCGAGACGGTGCTGACCAGCGGCGCGAAGGTCGGCAACATCGGTGAGCTGGGCGGGGAGCTGGGCGGTTATCTGGAGGCCACGGGCGCCACCCCGGACGACGCGATGGCGCTGATCTCCTACGGCGTTTATCGCCGCTTCCGAGAGTCCGTGTGGCTGCCGCGCGAGCTCGCCAACTACGGTTGGGGCGGCGGCGAGGGCTGGAAAGGCGCCGAGGCGTGGGCGGCGGATGTCGAGCGGGAGAAGCTCGGATCCAAAGGCTCTTATGTGGAGACAGGGGGGCTCGCCGTCGCCAAGGGTGACTTCGGCATCGCGAAGGTGGCCAAGGCGAAGCTCGAGGGGAAGCTCTCCTCAGGTCGTAAGTACGACAAGGCGTCGATCGAGAAGTACAAGCGCGCGGGCTTCGGCGAGCCGTCCGCGAAGCCGGAGCGGCGCTCGACCGAGGTCATCGGCGCCAGCGTCCAAGCGGTGAAGACGAAGGGCAATGTGACGGTCGGGCCGTTTCGCGGCGAAGTCTCGGCGGGCTTCAAGTTCGTCAAGGAGCGCGGAATGCCGGCTCAGCTCATCTCCTTCGACGTCGGCGGGTCGGTCACGGGGACGTTGGACAAAGCGATCTCGCCGAGCATCGGCGATTTCCTCAAGCCCATCGGCGAGCGAGTCGCCGCCGCCATCGAGAAGGCTTTCCGCGCGGCGCAGGAGAGAAAGAGGATCGAAGAGCAGGTGAGCTCGGGAGCGGTCGTATCGACGATCGAGGAGAGCGCCCAGGCCTTCGCGGCGCTGGGACATCCGTTGGTGCAGAGCGAGATCACGAGGGGCTTTCCCCCGATGCTCGGCAACGTGGCCGACGTCTCGATCTCGATCCTGGGCATCGTCAAGCTCGCCCCTGGGGCCGATCCCAAGCCCAGGCTCGAGATCAAGCTCACGCAGAGCGAGGCCGTCGCCCTCGACGTGGGCGCCTTCACGGCGAAGGGCAAGCGCGGCCACCGGCTCTTGATGCTCACCCACGAAGATGGCAGTTGGAGGGCCGAGTGAGGAGGTGAGATCGATGCGTACCCGACGTGCTCATGCGGAGATGCAAACGCCCCTCGTTCTCCGCGCCCCCGGCGGCGAGCCGGTGCCGGTGACGGCCCCTTCCCTCGCCTACGACAGCCGAGCGGGCGCGGTGGTGGAGGCGCGGCTCACCTTCCTCGTCTCCGCCGAGCGCTATCGAGAGGTGGACGCGCGCGCCCTCTTCCACCTGGCGCGCGACGCACGCGGGCCAGGTGCCGAGCGATTCGAGCCCGAAGGCGACGTGCAAATCGAGGCGCGGCTCGGCGCGACGCTCCTCCCGGCGCTGGTCGCGCTCGGCGACACGCCGGAGCGCGCCGCGGAAGCGTTCATTCACTTGAACGGCGAACAGCCCAATCACGCCCTCTTCGCCACCGAGAGCTGGTATGCGCTCCACGTGACCCGCGAGGAGATCCTCCCCCGAGGTGCATTGCGCACGGGCTATGGCACCACGTGGACTGCGCCCGAGAGCGACACGCCCTGACACGTCGGCGAGATCGGTTCTCGGGTCATCGTCACGTCGAAGCACGGAACCTCAAAGACCACTCGCGCGATTCCTCTCCTTGCATCGAGGCGGTCGCCTCGGCCTCTTTTGGGCTCCCATCACGCCATCCCGTTGATAGGCGCCCACGCGCGCCTTGAGGATCGCCCGCGCCTCCTGAATGCGCTTTCGGGCTGTATCGTTGTTGATCCCGAGCTCCGCGGCGATCTGCTCATAGGGTGTGTCCTCCAAGAAGCGCTGTTTGCACGGGTCGCCGAGGAGAGAGGGCAGCTCGTCCATGGCTTTTCGAAGGCACTCCCCGAGCTCGCTTTGGAGGTGGAGCGCCTCCGGGCTCCTCGCCGCCTGTTCCTCGGTGGCCGAGCGGTACGCGACGAGATCGAGCGCCCGGCGGACGCGGGCCCGCTGGCGGTGCAGATCGATGCAGAGGTTCCACGCGATGCTCATGAGCCACGCCGGGTAGCTCACCACGACCGCGCCGCCCGCCGCCTCCTCGAGCGCCTTGACGATCACGTGACTCACGATGTCCTCCGCGTCCGCGTGCGTTCCGCCGGCCCAACGCCGGCAAAGCACGAGGAGGCGCCGACGATGATGTTTCCATGCATCGATGAGCGCGTCGCGAACGCCCGAGTCCAAAGGAACAACCAATGACCGCTCGCGTTGCGCGTTGTTGCGCACACGGCACCTCCATGCCCTGCGGCTCGATCACACGCACGTCAACGCGGCTCTAGCGATGTGCCGTCGCGGTCCATTTCGGGGGCGAGCCGCGCACGCCCTCCCGCACGGTAGACGTCGACCCACGCCCAAAGCGTCTCCAACGACACGCCCGCGCGCTCCGCGATCCCACGCGGCGCCTCGTCGCCACGAAGCATCGCCAGCACCGCAGCTTCCTGCGCCGTGGCCGCCGGCGTTGCGACGGACAGCGCCTCCATGGGCACCTGGCCCACCTCCGGGGCTCTGGGCCGAAACACCTTCGCTTGGAGCGCGAGCTGTCGGAGCGGCAGGCGCGCCGCCGGATCGCCGAGCAACACGTAGCCGCGGAGATCGTTGCGCAGCATCCACAGATGGGCGCGCGCCGCGCGGTCCGTGGGATCGGGCCGCCCCTGCGTGCGCGCGTCGGCCTCGGCCTGGTAGCTCTGGGAGAGATCGTCGTTCGCCCCGCGGTACATCTCCATGAGCGCTTCCAGCGCGATGCCCGCGCGGCTCCCGCGAACCAGCACCTCGAGCGAGCGGTAGATGCGAGACTTCTTGCTCTCCGACAGATCGCGCGTGCCCGAGAATCCATAGGTCCACGCCAGGTCGACGTGGCCAATCACCGCGAGCGGCCCCGCCGCGTTGGCCAGCGCGGCCTGCGGCAGGGCCGCGACGAAGGGGCGCTGGCCGGGCGCGGGGAGGCTGTGGAGCACGGCCTTGAGGCTGCCGCCGAATTGCTCCTCCTCCGCGAGCTGCGACAACCACGTGTGATAGGCGCTCGCGCTGGGCGTGCCCGCGCCGAAGCACGCGAGGAAGAACCACATCCCGCCCGGCAAGAAGGGTTGTCCCGAGAGCCGCTCGGCGTCGAGGATCTCCCCGCGGTCGACGAGCAGCGCTCCCTGGCGCCTCCATTGCTCCTCCTCGCTCCGCCAGCCACGCCGGGGCGCGCCGAGGCCGTGGCTCACCGTGAGCAGCACCGAGGGCCGCGCGCCGCCGCCCTCGGCGAGCAGCGCGTCGACGGTCTCGGCCGAAATGGCGCGCACGGACGCGGCAGGAAGCTTGCCCGCCGCGTGCGCCTCCGCGGACGCATCGAGGCATGGATCGACGAGCCTGGCTTTGCCCGTGAGGGTGGCCGGCGTGCCGTCGGGCGCCACGTGGAAGAGCAGATCTGCCGCGGTCTCGAGGGTGCCGCCCTGCGCATAGCGCACGACCTTCTCGGCGTAGGCGGCGTAGCCGGCGAGATCCGTCTCGCCCATTTCGTTGGTGAAATGGATGCGCCCGGTGAGCGCGTCATTGGCAAGCGCGTGCTGCAGCCCCACCGAGGCATGGTGGAGATCACCGAGCATCATGAGGTAGAGCGGCCGCTCGTCCTCGGCCACCTCTTCGGACCAATAGACATCGCGCTTCCACTCCGCCGACTGCTTGGCGTCCATCTCCGGCGGTACGCGGTACACGCGTGCGGGCGCGCCCTGCTCGCCTTCGCGCAGCGCGACGAGCGGCTCTACGGCCTCGATCATCCGATCGCCTTCCCTGCCCTCGGGCGCGACGAGCGCCCATTTCTGGAGACCCAAATCATTGCGATCGGCATCGGTGCGCCGCCAATGGTTGACGTCCCGGGTCTTCCGGGGCCGCGGCCCCTGCTCGGCGGCGTTGCCGGGCAAGCCCTCTTCGAGGACGGGGCGGCGCTCGTCGGCGTCGGCGAGGAAGAGGTCCAATCGATCTCTCGCGTCGCTCATGCCGCGTGCTCCGGTAGGGGTGTCTCGTCGGGTGCTGCGGAGGTGTTCGTTTCGTCGGAGAGGGCCGAGCGCCGCAGGAGCCGGCGGGCGATCTGCACGCGCTTGCGCAGGCTCTCCTCGGACTCGAAGAGGCGCGCGGCCATGTCGGCGTACGACAGCTCGTCTTCGACGCGCAGGAGGAAGGGGGCGCGCAGCGCGTGCGGCAATGCGCGAATGGCACTCTCCAGCCGGACGAGCGCCTCGCGATCGAGGATGGTTTGCTCGGGATCGCAGACGGCGTGGTGGGGTATCGCGAGCTCGACGAGGTCGTCCCCTCGATGGGTGAGCAAGAGGAGCCTTTCGCGCCGCGCGCGCTCGCGGTGGACGTCCACGCACGCGCGATGGACGAGCAACTGGAGCCAGGCCGCTGGGCGGCGGACGGCCCCCATCGCGACGGCGGCGCGGAGCATCGACAACGTTGCTCGGCTGAAGGCCTCCTCGCCGTCGGCTCGACCCAGCGATCGCCGGCAGAAGCGGAGGAGATCGTCCCGCTGCTCGGCCCAGCAATGCAAGAGCGCGCCTTCGGCGTCGAGGTCCTCGGATCGATCCACGCTGTCTCCTGGGTCAGAGAGGGTTTCGAGCACACCCGCGTCCTTCTCGCCGGGGCGAGCAGAGTCGATGAAAGAGGGCGCCGCGCTCATCGGATCCGGCGCTCCGGCGGACACGACGGCGCCGCGGTGAGCCAGGTCGAACCATTGGACCACATGAAAAACACACCCCTACAGGCCCAAAGCCATTGGGGCCTCGGGCTCGCTCTGAATACGTATCTCACGAGAGGGCGCCGCGCCCAGTGCTGAAAAGAATATTTGTTTACCACGCTCGCTGGCTCGCCCCGACACACTCGCTGTGCCCAACGGGGCGACGCTCCCTGTCTGCGAACGCAGCGATGGTGGGTGAGCCGAACGAATTCCACATCTTATTTCTTGTTAAGATCGCTTGTGGCCTCTCTCCCGGCAGTCTGCGTGGCCTGGGGTGCCGTGATCCGGACGCGCGCGCGCGTTCTCGGCGCACACGCGCGCTCTTACCACCCACCACGCATCTACGAGGCACAAGCAATGACGTCCTGCAGGGGCACGGCGATTTCGAATGGTCCGCAATCCGTATGGCTCGGTCGATATCTAACCCCACGAATCATCCGGGCCCGCGGCTCGCTCCGGCTCGTTTCGGCGAGGCGCGCCGTGGATGAGAGAGCTTGTGTGGTGCTCGTCCCCGACACGTCCGTTGGTGCGGCGTGGTCGGCCGCGGCGCTCGCGGAGAGAGCGCGCGTGCATGGGCTCCTCGATCACCCGCTCATCCCGAAGGTGACGGCGCGCGGCGTCGCCGAAGGAATACCCTACCTCGAAATGGCCTGTGACGCCGTCATCGACGGTGAAGGCCTCTACCGCCTTCTGCTCGAAACAGGCCGGAAGGTGCCCCACGAAAGCGCGGCGGGGCTCCACGCGAGCCTCTCCCAGGTGATGCGAGCAGCCCATGGTGTGATCGATCCCAGGCGCGGCACGCCCGTTTGCCTGGGCCGCATCGCGTGCAGCGACATCCTGTTGTCGCCCGAAGGGCGCTGGTACGTGATGGGTTGGGGGAGGAGCGCCGCGCTCGAGAGCGACGACGACAAGGTCTCCGGATTCCAGGCGCCCGAGGTCGCGGCCGGCGGCGAGCCGACCCCGACGGGCGACTACGTTGCTCTCTCGCTCCTCGGCCGATCGCTGCTCCACGTGATTGACGTCGACGCGGCCATGGTGCGCGCCCTCGGCGGCGAGAGCGGGTCCACGGACCTCGAGCTCCTCGAGCTGCTGCGTTGGTTCGAGCAGCATGTCGTCCGCGCGCCTCTGCACCTGCGCAAGAGTGTCGGCGATGCGGAAGCCGTGGAGCGCCGCATCCACGAGCTCTGCGGCATCACGCCCGATCCGGCGGGGTTCGCGGAGCTCGTCGCGAATTTGCTCGCCGGTCGAGCGCCGCAGCGCGCCGCCGAAAGCGCGGAGGTCGACACCCCCGAGTTGCTCCTCGGCTTCGAGCCACGCTGGATTGCCGGGGTCGACGGCGTGCGACACCCGCTTGGAGAGGCCCATGGCCGCATCGTGACGGCGCTCATCGAACGCCACCGTGAGGCGCCGGGGGCGCCGCTGACCGTCCAGGATCTGCTCGAAGCCGGGTGGCCCGGCGAGCGGCCCATGGCCGAGGCAGGGGCGAACCGCGTTTACGTGGCGCTGACGCAACTCCGCCGCATGGGGCTCCGTGACGTCATCGAGCGCGACGAGCACGGCTATCGCCTCAAACGGCGCACCGTCGTCCGGCTCGTCGCCCCCAGCGCCGATCGGGCGCAATCGGGGTTCAGGCATCGTGTGAGGTGACGGTCGGCTGCGCAGCGAAACACTTCGGTGCGCCGCACGGGGGCCGGCGACGACGCCGAGCACGCCACGGCCCCCGACATCACCCGCTTGCTCGCATGCTCATCGCCACCTCGGCTCGATGGCGTAGCTCGCCCTTGATCCCGCGCCGCCGCGGGACGAACACGGGCGCGAGGAGACTCCATGACGACCCAGCCCACCCCCGCCGCTCCCCTCGCGCCCTACCTCTTCTACAGCGACGTCGCCGCCGCCGCGCGCTTCCTCCAGGAGGCGTTCGGCTTCACGCTCGGCTTCACCAGCCCCGACCCCGAGGGCGGCCTCGCCCACGCGCAGCTCCATCACGGCTCGGGCCTGCTCATGCTCGGGCACGCGGGCGGCGGCGGGCTGAACCTCGTCAAGAGCGCGCGCTCCCTGGAAGCGCTGCACGGAGGCGTCTACGTGTTCGTCGGCGACGTCGACGCCCACTGCGCGCGCGCCCGAGCGGCCGGCGCCGAGGTGCTGCTGGAGCCCGCCGACCAGCCGTGGGGAGATCGCATGTACTGCTGCAAGGATCTCGACGGTCAGTTCTGGATGTTCGCGAAACGCCTCGCGCCGCGCTGACCCGCGCCCGAAGACATCTCGAGGGCTCCTTGGCTTCGGGGCGCTCGCGACGTTCTCACCATCGTGCTGGTGTCACGGGCCCGAAGCTCCGCAAGGACTTCGGGCCTCGGTGCCGGACTGTTGATGGCCTTGCCGATCCGCAGATTTCTGGCCCTCTTGTCGTGACGTGGGAGCGAGGCGGTCACGACGTGACGCTCGCGCGCAGCCATTCGTGTTCGCTCGCGCGCAGGGCGGTGACCGTCTCGGGTCGATCGACTCCCGGCAGATCGTTCGCGGGCGAGAGGCCAAGCTTGGCCAGGTGATAGGAGAGGTACCGGTAGGAGAGCCGGTATCGGCTCAGCATCGCGTCGTCGAGCATCGGCGGCCGCGTCGGGGTGCACGCCATGAGCCGATCGCGCACGTAAAGGCAACGCAGGCCTGCGATGAGCCAGCGCCCCTCGACCCGCTCGGCTCGCGAGAGCAACCGCACGAACGATTCGACGCTCGAGTCGACGCCGTCGTGACGCATGAAACCGCGCAACGTGCAGGGCGTCTCGGCGATCGCGCGATCGCCGCTCACCCTCACCACCGAGGGGGACAGGACGTGAAGGCTGACACCATCCGGGCGCACGTTCTTCCGCGACCGGGCGATGAATTCCGCGCCGCTGCCTCGAAACCAGGAGACTTCGATGGTCGACTCCGGATGGTAATAGCTTGCCATCTCGTCCCAGAGTCCGTTGTCACGAGCCATGCGCTCGCGGTGGATGAGATCGCTGACCGCCAGTTGATCCAGCAGTGTCCGGTCGCTCGCTTCCACGTCGGCCTCCTCTACAGCGTTTTCGCGAACAGCGCGAAGACCCGCTGCCACTGTTTGTCCGCCGCCACGGGATCGTAGACGGCGAGGTCCTTGACCGCGAAGCCATGCGCGGCGCCGCGGAAGACGTCGAGCACGTAGCGCACCTTGGCGGCGTCGAGCGCGGCCTTCAGCGTGGCCTGACTCTCCGGCGGGCAGCTCGTATCGCCGTCCGCGACGCCGAAGTAGAGCGCCGCGCGGATGCGCGCTGCGTGCCGGTGCGGGCTCTCCGGATCGTCGGTGGCGATGTGTCCGCCATGAATGCATGCCGCCGCCACCACGCACTCCGGATGCGCCCCCGCCGCCGTGAACGCGAGGCGCCCGCCCAAGCAGTAGCCGACGCAGCCCACGCGCTCCGCCCGCGCGCGAGGCTCCTTCGCGAGCGCGTCGAGCAGCGCGGTGGTGTCCGCCATCACGGCGGCTGGGCTCGCTTGCTTGACGAGCGCCATGATGCGGGCTCGCTCGGGCGGGTCGCTCCACACCGTATCGAGGTCGAAAGCCTCGAATGCGCCCGCACGATGAAAGAGATTCGGCATCGCGACGAGATATCCTGTTGCCGCGAGGTGCTCCGCCATCTCGTGCATCGCCGGGCGGACCCCGCCCGCATCGACGTAGAGGATGACTGTAGGGAACGGGCCGGAGCCTTCCGGTGCGTGCAGATACACGTCCATCACACCGTCGTGCGTGCGCACGTCCAGCTTCGCTTGCGCCATCGTAAATGCTCCTCTCCAGGGCGTACGATTGGTACGTTTCCTTGACGATAATGGGAGCCTCGAAATTGGTCAAGGGACTTGACGATTCGAACACGCGCGACGAGCGCGAAGCACTGGTGGCCGATCACGTCGGCGTTGCACTCTGGCGCGCGGCGCTCGCGTGGAAGGAGCGGCTCCACTCGGAGATGGTGCGGCGCGGACACGCCTGGTATGGCGACGCTCGGTCGGTGATCGCGCTCCACCTCGACCCGCGCGGCCTGCCCCAGTCGGAGCTGGTCGCGCGCACGGGCCTGAGCAAGCAAGCCGTCCAGCAACTCCTCGATGGGCTCGAAGCCGACGGCATCGTCGAGCGGGTCGCCAGCGACGAGGACCGGCGGTCGAAGCGCGTCGTCTACACGGCCAAGGGCCGCGCGTCCGTGCGCGACGCGCTCGCCGTGAAGCGCGAGATCGAAGCGGACTACCGCGCGCGCCTCGGTGACAAGAGGTTCGAATCCCTCCGCGCGGCGCTTGCGAAGCTCGCGGAGTGACGCTCCATCCGACGCCGGATCGTCGGCCCGCCGATTACACCGTCAGCGAAGGTGCGCCCGAGCCCGGCGCGCTCGCTCGGGACCCCAAGGTCATTTTCCACGGACGGCAGAGCCATTTTTCCGCGGTCACTTCTCTACGGAGTCATTTCCTGCGGTCACTCTTCTGCGACCCGTCGAGGTCATTTTCCTGCGGATCTCGCTGGCTGCCTACACGGGACCGCGCGAAGCCTCATCGAAACCGATAGCGCTGCACGAGCGCGAAGCGCCGCCGCAAAGCGGCGACGAAGTCCGGCCCATTGTGGCAGCGCTAAGGGAGCTCGCCGAGCGCGGCGAGCCCGGCCGCGCAGTAGGCGTCGTACCAGCGTTGAAGATCGTCGCGCGAGATTCCGTATTGCTCGGCGATCTTCTTGTCGCCTTGCTCTCCGATGATCTTGTCGTGGACGGCGCTCTGCATGCGCGTGACGTCGCGCGCGGGGCGCGGCGCCGCCGGGACGGGCGCAGGCAGCGGCGGCGCGGGCGGCAAACGCACCACCGAAGGCGTGGGAGGGGCTTTGACGGCGGCCTTGTGGCGGTCGAGAGGCAGCCGCGCCGCCGGGTCGCCCAGGAGGACGTACCCGGCCAGGTCTTCGCGCAGCATCCACAGGTTCGCCCGCCGCTTGGCGCGGTCGCCGTCGAGAGCGACGGGTTTCCCCGCGGCTTCGGCCCTCGCCTCCTGGTTGTACATCGTCGTGAGCTCGTAGTTGGCCGTGCCCAGATACCGGAGCAGCTCGTTGTACGCGTTGCCCGCGCGCGCGCCTTTGACGAGCGAGTTGAAGACACCCTCGAAGCGCGAAGCGCGGTCCTTGCCGTCGGGGCCCATGTCCTGGAAGCTGTAGGTCCAAGCGAGATCGAGGTGGGCCATCACCGCGAGCGGGCCGCGGGGGTTCGCGAGCGCGGCCTGCGGCAAGGCCGCGATGAAGGGGCGCTCGCCCGGCTTCGGCAGGCCGGCGAGCACGCCGTCGAGACGTCCGCCGAAGCCGCCCGCTTCGCGCAGGCGCGCGAGCCAGTGGTGATAAGCGCTCGTCGCCGGTGTTCCTCCGCCGTAGCACGCGAGGAAGAACCAGATGCCGCCCGGCAAGAAGGGCTCGGCGCCGATCTCGTCGGCCGCGATGCGCACGCCGGCGCCCAGGCTCATCGCCCCTTGCAAGGCGCGTTGGTGGTCCGTCGACTTCCACCCGCCGCGGGGCGCGCCGAGCCCGTGGCTCATGGTGAAGAGCATCGACGGCTCGGGCCTCGCGACCTGCGCGAGGAACGCGCCCCGCGCCTCGTCGGCCCCCTCGTAGCCAATCTCTTCGATGTCCCTCGCCTTGAAGCTGCCGCGCAGCTTCGTGTCGCGGCAGCGCTGGATGCTCGGCGCGACGAGCGCCTTGTGGCCGATGCTGGTCGCCGCGGTGCCGTCCTGCGCCGTGAAGAAGAGCGCCCGCGCTTCGGCCTCCTTCTGCGGGGTGCGCTCCCAGCCGAGGAGCTTCTCCACGTACGCCGCGTAGCCCGCGGCGGACGAGGACACGAGTCGCCCGATCAACGCCTCGCTCGCCATCACCTGCTGGAGCTCGAGCGACACCTGATCGACGTCACCGAGCACGAGCAAGTATCGCGGCAAGTCCTCGAGCGGGATGGATTCGTCATGATAAACGTGCTTGCTCCAGCGAATGGCCTCCTCCAAGCCCATTCCAGGGGGCACGCGATAAGGCACGATGGGCGCGCCCTGGTCCTCCTCGCGCTTCTTCAAGAGGGGCGCGACGAGCTCGAGGAGAGCGTCACCCGCGGGTCCGAGAGGCGCGATGACACTCCAGCGCTGGATGGAGAGGTCGTTGGGATCGTCGGAGAAGTCGGCGAAATCCTGGACGAGGTCTTCGCCCCTGGGCTGCGCCTCGTCCGCGGCGGACGCGAGCGGGAGCCCATCTTCGAGGACGGGGCGTTGATCGTCGGCATAAGCGAGGAGCAGCTCGAGATCGGACATGGTGTTTCCTTTCACGGCTTCACGGCTTCACGGCTTCACGGCTTCACGCTCGCGGCCGGCACACACGCGGACGCCAGGGTGTCGAGCCGGCCCTCGTCCCAGCGCACCAAACGCTCGACCGCGCCGCCTTCAGGGTGCTCGTCGAAGATCACCGCAGTGAAGCGCTGGATGGTCTTCGCCGCCCGCTGCTTCTCGAGCACGAGCCTGGGGTTCTGGCGGAGCTCGTCGAGAAACTCGGCCCACGCCTCGTCGCCGGCGTCGGCGCGCGGGAGCTGCATGAGCCAGATCCACGTGCCCGTGTTGGCGAACACGATGCCTTCGTCCTCTCGGAAGCGAGCCGCGTGGGTGTGGCCGATCACGACCGCACCGGCGCGGAACTTCTTCGCCAGGCGCTTCGCATCGCGCCACTCGGCGTCGTCGGGGTCGAGACGGAAGTACTCGTCACCCACGCTGCCCGTGAGCCGGCGCTGCACGCCCGCATAGAGCTTGAGGCCGGCGCGCGCGAGCTTGAGGCTCGTCGCCGACATCGTGTCTTCATCGGCGAAGGCAGCGGGCCCGTCCCCCAGCGTGGCCTCGAGCGCCTCCACCTCGCCGGCGTCGAGGCCCGCCTCCGCGAGCCGCTCGGCGAGCCCGAGGCTCTCCTCCTCGTCGGCAAACGACGCTGCCGATCCCGCCTTCTTGAAGAGCTGCCAGGCGATGTCGAGCGAGGCTCTGCCGAAGAGCTGCTTCACGATCCCGGGCGCGACCGCGAGCGCGGTGAGCGCCGCGCCCTGGAAATCGGGCTTGAGCAGGCTCGCGAAGCGGAGGCCGTACTGGCGCGAGACCGGATTCATGATCTGCTTCACGAGCGCCGAGCCGGCCGCGTACTTGTAGCCTTCGACCTCGAAGAGGCGGCCGTAATCGACCTTGTTCCAGTTGTCGTCGTGCTCGCCGTGGGTGACGAGGACGCGGGCGCCGCCGACGTCGAAGATCGCCGGCGTGTCACCGAGCTGAAACGCGAGGCGCCCGGCGACGCTCGGCGGTTGCCCGAGCGCGCTGCGCAGCACGTCCTGCACCTCCGGGAGCGAGAGCTCCACGTCGTGGTTGCCGAGCCGGATCACGACCTCGCCGCCGCGCTCGAGCACGCGCCCGAACGCCTGCAGCACGGCCGCGCTCGCGGGCGCGGCGGCGATGGCGCGGGCCTGCGCGACGGCGCGCGCTCGATCGAGCTCGAGGGGATCCTCGTTCATGAGAAAGTCGACGCCGTCGCCGTTGACCACGACGCGCGCGGGCTCGTGCGCGAGCTGGTCGAGGAACGCGGGCAGCGCCTCACCCCCGGCGAAGACGTCGTATTCCCCCCCGTTACCGAGGTGCAGATCGCTGATGATGATCGTACGCATGGTGATGTGATCTCCTCACTTGCCTCGGAACGCCGCGGGAGGCGCCCAATCGACCTGGTGCGAGCGGTTGTGCAAGCCCTGCGCTGGGGTCCACGCCATCCGCGCGTGGCCCTTTGGGTCACATGTGATGTCGAGCAGTGGCCTGTTGTCGGGAGCGTTGGCGGTAGGCTTGTCCGAGAGCGAGTTGACGCACCACGTGGGCTCGATCCGATCGTGAAACGGCGCCCCGCGCAGGGAGCGGAGCAGCCAGGAGATCGGCAGCCCCTCGTCCTCCATCGACATCCACGCCGAGCGGTAGAGGAGCTTGCCGTCGCCGCGGCCCCGAAGGAGGAGCCGCGCGCGTCCACGCGGCTTCAGATCACTCCGAACCGCGCCGAGGCCATCGATCCGGGCGATGCCACGGAACAACCATTGACCATTGGAGAGCGCCTTCGGGATGAATGGCCACCAGTGCGACTCCCAAAGCATGCGCGCGCCTTTGGCGGCGGCCGGGTGAAGGGTGGGATCGTTGAACGACGTGGTGGTGTCCCAGAGTTGCCATTTGCGCTCGCTCGGGTGCTTGCGGATCACCAACGCCACATGCCCGCTGCCAGCGCCGGCAGCCCCGGACGCCGACCAGAAGAGACATGAGCCCACCGTGACCGCCTCCCACAGATCATCCGGCCACTCGGCGAGCACCTTGGGGACATCGGTCCATCCCTCACCGAGCTTGGCCGCGGCCGGCTGCGCGTCGATCCCGGCGCCGATGTCGCCATAGGCGCCGCCGTCCCACCCGCCGATGAGGAGCGCGCTGGTCACCGATTGCTGGCACTGCCCCATGAGCGGATAGGAGCCACGCTCGACGAGCGCCGTGGCGACCTGCCGTTGAGCGCCGTAGAAGAACGCTGGCATCGTGTAAGGAATGCCGGTCTGGTGCTCGGCGATGGCGCGCGCCCAGCCCTCGTCGTCGCCTGATTCGGTGTCGTAGTCCTCGTGCGAGAAGATGTCGTCGATCCCCTCCTTCGCGCGGGACAGGATGAAATCGGCGATCCCCTCCACGTCCTCCGGCCCGCTCAGGTCGTGCTCGGGAACGTCGAGCAGGTTCACGGTGCGGACGAGCTGAGGCGGCGGCTCGTCGTCGGCGAACATGACGGGACGAGCGAGCCACTCGTCGGGCGGTGTCGCGGGCGTGGGATCCATGTCCTGCCACGCGGGCGTCTCGGGATCTTGGATTCGTTTCTCGGTCATCGGTCTCCTCCTTCGAATGGATGTCTCCGCACCGGCGCTCGGATCGACTCGACATCTCCGCGCCGGCGCTCCGCTCGCCGCGCAACGTGATTCGATATCTCCGGCCGGCGGACCGATTCGACATCAGCCCGCCGGCGCTCGGATGGCTACGCGGCTCGATTCGATGTCTCCGCGCCGGCCTCAGGTCGCCGCGCGGTTGTTCAGGCTCGCGTCGAGCGCTTCGAGCGTCCTCGCGCCCACCACGCCGTCCGCGGCGAGGCCGTGCCGGGCCTGAAGCTCCTTGACGGCCCGCTCGAGGCCTGGGCCGAACGCGCCGTCGGCGCCGCCGACGAGCGGGGCGCCCAGCATCATCAACGCCTCTTGCAGCGCCCTCACACTGGGCCCCTTCATCCCTTTGCGGAGCGCGCCGCGCCCCGACGCGATGGCCTCCAGATCCGGTTGCCCGGCGAGGGGCGCGCTCTTCAGGCCTCGAGCCGGCGGCGGCTCCACCGATGGCGGCGTGACCACCGCGGTGGCGAAGGGGTCGTCCACCGGCGGCCCCGCGGCCCGGATGAAGGGATCGTCCAGGCAATCGAGCCCGTCATCCTTCATGTGGCGGAAGTAGAGCTGGAATTGCCTCCAGTCCGGAATCCACTTGTACTTGCGCGCCTTGCCATAGAAGTAACGGCCCACGAGCGACGCGAGGCGACGGTCGCGGTCCGCCGAGGGGCCGTCGCCCGCCTGCGGTACGGCCCATTCCAAACAGCCAATCACGTACCCCGGGGCCCAGTGCTTGAGGTGCGCAATCAAGTTGAAGAGCGCCTGCGTGGCGATGGCGTCGGCGCCGGAGATGTTGCCCGAGCTCTCCATGAACGTGCGGAGCTGCGCCTCCGTGATGGCGTCGCGCGTCGCGGGGCTCCGCGCCAGATCGATGAGCAGATGGAGCAGCGGCGTGGATCGGCGCATGACCTCGAGCGCTTCCCTGCCCCCGGTGGTGATCGCCTTGGCGTCGAGATCGACGACGTCATACACGTTGTTGCCGCGATGACGCACGCCGGCTGCGCCGAGCGCGTCGCGCACGGCATCGCTCGCGCACGCCCGCACCATCACCTTGCCCAGGATGCCGAGGCCGCCCCAGCCCGTACCCCAAGTCACGATCTGGTTGTCGTAAGTGTTGATGGCAGCCGTGCTGCCCTCGCGCGCCTGGAACGCGCGGAAGGCGAGGATCTTGCGCCGATCCGCGGGGCTCGCCTTGGCCGCCCGAGCCTCGAAATACCCACCCAGGTACGCGAGGTGCGCTTTGTCCGCGTTGCCGGCGTACATGTGCCCTGCGCCATAGGCCTTGAGCCCAGGCTCCACGGGTACGGCGGCGCGGCTCTCTGCGATCTCGTCGACGAGCTCGTCGGGCAAGGCCTGCCCAGCTTCGGCCGCGCCCGAGCCGCGGGCGTAGTCCTCCCAGGCCGAGAGGTCGTCGCTCCCGAACGCGATGGCCCCGCCCGAGATCGCCCGGCCGAGGTCGGGCCCTGGTACGGGGACGGAGACGTCGACGTATGCAGCGGAGGATCGCAGCGCGGCCACGCCCGCGATCGAGGCCGTCACACGCTCGTGCAGCGCGCCGTGGAGATCATCGCTCGCAGCCTCCTCGCTCGGCGCCGGGTCGGGGGCGCCGAGCGCTTCGAGCGTGATTTCCCAGGCGTAGCGGCCCCCTTCGCCACGCAGGATCCGGTGCGCGAAGAGCGCTGGATCGAGCGTGGGAAAGGACTCCAGGGCGAAGGCCGAGGCGCACGCGAGCAAGGCATTCTCGACATCCTCGGCGGCGAGCGGTGAGGCGGCGAGCTCGAAGAGAAAGACGTTCCGTGCCATGGGGCGCTCCCTTCACGTGCCGAGCGTCGCGACGTCGATCGACGCGTCGAAGGCGACTTTGCCGTCGTGGGCAACGGTGCTCAGACATCGAATCTTCTGGTCACTGAGGATCATCTGCGCGCCTCGCCGAAAAGAGGTTTGGGGCAGGCCGCTCCCGCGGAGAGGGCGCTGCTTCGACGGTTTCGTCGTTCGGGATCGCGCGGCGTGACGAAGGAGATGCCTTAAGAATCGTTAAGGTGCGTGCATCGAGTTCCTTCGTTACGACTTCGTATCTCCACCGCTTCGGTGGCCCTTATGCCCATTCCCGGTGCGCTCTCCACATGGGTTGAGCTGAGCGTGGACCGCTCTGCGGACGAGCTCCGCGTGAGCGCGCGCGGCAGCCGCAGTGAACAAGTCGCTCCCCGCCCCCTCGGCGCGGGGCACGACGCGCCCGCGTTGTTTCGCTTCGCGGCCTCCGTCCAGCAGGCGGCCGCGCGCGGAAGGCCGCTCGGACCGGCGCTCCTCGCGGACGCGCAGGCGGCTCAGCGCGCGCTGCTCGCGGGCGAGATCGAGCCGCTGTTCGCCGTGCTCCGCGCGGCGGCGGGCGGCCCGCTCCTGGTCCGGATCCTGATCCCCGATCCCGAGCTGCAATCCGTCCCTTGGGAGGCGCTCTGCAAACCGGGTGAGGCGCTCGGCTTCTGGGGCAGCTCTCCGGATCTGCTCCCCGTGCGCGGCGTCACCACCAGTGAGCCTTGGCAGCCTCGCGAGGTGCGCGGCGCCGTGCGGGTGCTGGCGATTGCCCCCGGCGGCGCCGGTGCTTTGTCACCTCTGAAAAGCGCGCTCGCAGAGCGGATCGCCTCCGGCGAGGTCGAGTGGTTGGATCCCATCGAAGGCCCGGCCGCGCGGCCTGCCGCCCTGTTCGATCGCCTGCGCCGAGAGCCCGTCCCCCACGTCCTGCACTTCCTCGGTCATGGCGGGCAGGACAAGGGCATGCCCGTGCTCCGCCTCGCCGACGATGACGACGGTGAGGAGAGCTGGCTTCAGGTCGAGCTGCTCGCCCAGCAGCTCAGAGCCGGCTTCCGCGGCGTGCTCCGCCTCGTCATCCTCGAAGCCTGCGAAGGCGCCAAGCCCTCCGTGTTCGCGTCCGCGGCGGAGATCCTGGCGCGGGCCGGCGCCGATGCGGTCGTCGCCCACCTCTGGCCGGTGAAGGCCGATGTCGCGCGGACGTTTTCGTTGGAGCTCTATCGCGCTTTGGCCGGCGCCGATCGCGGCGGCGGAGACATCGCGCGGGCCATGAACGAGGCGCGCCGCGCGATCCTCGCGACCTTCGAAGCGAGCGCGGAGGCGGCTTCACCGGTGCTTTACCTCCGCGGGTCGAACGGGACGATCTTCGATTTCAAGGGCCGCAAGGTCGCGCCCCTCCGGGCCGGCACGGCCGCACCGACGACGAGCGGGATCGATCCAGCCTTGGTGAGCGTGCTCCGCGCGCCCTTCTCTCTCGTGCTCGGCGATCGTTGGGAAGGCGACGGCGCCGCGCTCGACAGCTTCCGTGACAAGCTCCAAAAGGAGCTCGCCAAGGCCGCCGATCCGGCACCGGCCGGCCTGCCGCTGAGCGCGCTGGCGCAGCGTTTCGCGCTCCGCCGCGGCGCCGACAAGCTAGGTAGTGAGTTCCAAAAGGCGTTTCGCAGCGGCGCGACGGCCCCACCGCTCATCGCCGCCTTGGCCCGCCACATCGGCCCCGGCGTCCACACCACGCTGCTGCGAAGCCCGTGGCTGGAGCAGTGTTTGGCGGAGCAACACCCGGACCGGACGCTCTACGTGATCCAGCCCAGCGACGATGGAGCCCTGTTGATGAAGCGCGGGAGCGGCGAAGACTGGGAGGAGCTCGCCGCGCCTCCGACGAGCCTCGACCTGGACGAGGACATCCTCGTTCTCAGGCCCTGTCGCGGTTACACCCCGGAGCAGGTCTTCACGCGGCCTCTGCTCACCGAAGACGACTACCAGCTCGGCCTGCGCGATCTCTGGAGCGCGCTGCCGCTGGACCTCGGCAACGCCATCCTGAGCACCATGAGCTATCGGCCGGCGCTGCTCCTCGGCCTCTCGATGCTCACGCTCCACCATCGAATGCTGCTCGCCAATCTCTACGCGCGGGGCCTCCCGCGTGGGAGCCTCGGGCTGATCGAGCCGGAGGACAAAGAGCGCAAGCTTTGGGAATCCGGTGCTGGGCTGCCGGGAAAGAGCGGTATCGAGGTGATCGAGACAGGCGTCGAAGCGCTCGCCGCGGCGCTCGAAGCCACCGCCGAGGAGGAGGGGTGATGAGCCGGAATCCTTTCCCTGGGCCGCAGCCTTATCGTGCCGCCGATCGCGCTCGCTTCCATGGCCGTGACGCGCTCATCAAGAAGCTCGCCAATCAGATCCTCGCCCGCTCGGCGACGACGGTGTTCGGGCCCTCGGGCGCGGGAAAATCCTCTCTGATGCAAGCAGGCGTGATGCCGTGGCTCGAAGAAGCCCGCGACTTCCGCGTGGTGCGGGTCGACGGCTGGCCGGCGGGCGAGGCGCCGCTGTCTTGGCTGGTGCTGGCGATCAACGCCGAGCTCGGGCTCGGCGCTGCGCCCGAGGTGGGGAGCCCGATCGAGGCGCTCGACACGGCGATGCTCATGGCCCGGCGGCGCAGCGATCGGCCG
Organism: Minicystis rosea; assembly: GCA_001931535.1. GTDB lineage: Bacteria > Myxococcota_A > Polyangia > Polyangiales > Polyangiaceae > Minicystis > Minicystis rosea. Next base: position 15,689,250 of record CP016211.1, on the reverse strand, counting down.
ATCCTGATCTACCTGGACCAGCTCGAACAGCTCTTCTTCCCGGGGCGCGCCGAGGACGAAACAGAGGTGTTGATCGAAACGCTCGATCGATTGGCGAAGGGACGTCACCAGGATCTGCAATTGGTGCTCTCGCTGCGTGAGGACTACCTCGGTCGCTTCCGCGACCGGGCACGCGAGCAGGCGGGGCTCCTGGCGCATGGCTTTCGCGTGGGCCCGCTCTCGGTGGGGGAGATGGTGAAGGCGATGTGCCGGACCGCGGCCGAAGGAGAGCCGGCGCAGCGCTGGGACGAGCGCGAGCTCGAGGATCTGATGCTGGACGTGCGGGTGCCCGGGCAAAGCGCGGTGGACACCGCCGAGGTCCAGGCGGCGTTCGGGCAGATCGTGTGTCGGGCGCTCTGGGAGGAGCGCGCCTCCGGGAAGGAGGGTGAGGTCCGGGCGGTGGATGCGGAGGCGATCCTGCGCCGCTATCTGGACGCGACGGTGGAGGGGCTGGGTGGATTGCAGGAAGGCGCGCGGACGCTGCTGGAAGAGCACCTGATCGACGCCGAGGGACACCGGAGGCTTTTGACGGAGCAGGAGGCGCTGCGCGTGCTTCCGAGCGAGGATGCGGAGGAGGTGCTGGGGCGGCTGGAGCGGGCGGCGGTGCTGCACGCCGAGGAGCACAACGGATCACGCTACTTCGAGCTGGGCCACGATTGGCTGGCGAAGAAGGTGTTCGAGCGGAGGCGGGCGCGCAGACAGGAAGAGGCCGAGAAGGCGCGCAGAGAAGATGAGGCGAGGAAGCTGGCCAAGGAGCAGGCGGCGCGGAGGAGGCTCCGCGTGATCACGGCGCTCTCTCTCGCGATATCGGTGTTCGTCGCGGGGCTCGGGGTCTTGGCCTGGGTGCAGCGCGCCGCTGCGATCAAGGCGCGGAAGGCGGCCGAGGCCGCCCAGCGGGAAGCCAATGCACAGACGGCGCTCGCGCAGTCGGCCTCGCGGATGGCCAGCGCCCAGGAGCTTCTGTCGCGCGCCCAAAGCAGCTTCGCGGCGAGGGTGCTCCTCTGGGTGAAGGATCCCGAGCGTGTGCGCGCGTGGCCCCAGCTCGCGACGGACGCTCTGGTGCAAGGGATCCCGAGGTCCACGCTGGTTCACCAGAGCAACGTGCGCTTCGCCGCATGGAGCCCCGATGGCAAACGCATCGCCACCATATCTTTGGAGAACGTCGCACGGGTCTGGAACGCCGATGGGACGGGCGACCCCGTGATCCTCTCGGGGCACGACGGCGAGATTCATTCCGTCGCCTGGAGCCCCGACGGCAAGCGCGTCGTCACCGCGTCCGAGGACAAGACCGCACGAATCTGGAACGCCGATGGAACGGGCGCTTCCCTCATCCTCTCAGGGCACGACGGCGAGGTTCATTCCGTCGCCTGGAGTCCTGACGGCAAACGCATCGTCACCGCGTCCACGGACAAGACCGCGCGGATCTGGAACGCCGATGGAACGGGCGCTCCCATCACCCTCCAAGGCCACAAGGAGAGAGTCACCTTCGCCGCATGGAGCCCCGCCGGCGAGCACATCGCCACCGCATCCCACGACGCCACCGTGCGGGTTTGGAGTGCCGATGGGACAGGGACTCCCATCGTCCTCGAAAGCGGCAAGGGCGGGGCCCCTTTCCTTGCATGGAGCCCCGATGGCAAGCGGATCGCCACCGCGTCCCAGGATACGAGCGCGCGCGTCTGGAACGCCGATGGGACGGGCGCTCCCCTCCTCCTCCAAGGCCACAAGGAGAGAGTCAACTCGGCCGTATGGAGCCCCGATGGCAAGCGCATCCTCACCGCGTCCGAAGACAAGACCGCACGAATCTGGAACGCCGACGGCTCGGGCAAGCCTCTCGAGCTCAAGGACCACGAGGGCGAGGTCTGCTGTGCCGCGTGGAGCCCCGACGGCAAGCAGATCGTCACCGCGTCCTGGGACAACACCGCGCGCGTTTGGAGCGCCGACGCGACCCGCAAACCCATCATCCTCAAAGGCCACGAGGACAACGTCGTCTCGGCCACGTGGAGCCCCGACGGCAGCCGCGTCGCCACTGCGTCATCCGACAAGAGCGCGCGGATCTGGAGCGTCCATGGCCCTGGGACGCTCGCCGTCCCCGGGGGCCACGAGGATGACGTCCTCTGGGCCGCATGGAGCCCTGACGGCACGCGCATCGTGACCGCCTCCGCGGACACGACCGCGCGGGTGTGGAGCGCCGATGGAACGGGCGCCCCCATCGTCCTCAAAGGCCATGGGGCCGAGGTGCGGTCTGCCGCGTGGAGCCCTGACGGTGCGCGCATCGTGACCGCGTCCGCGGACATGACCGCGCGGGTGTGGAGCGCCGATGGAACAGGCACTCCCATCGTCCTCAAAGGCCATGGGGCCGATATGCGGTCTGCCGCATGGAGCCCTGACGGCGCGCGCATCGTGACCGCGTCCGCGGACATGACCGCGCGGGTGTGGAGCGCCGATGGGACGGGCACTCCCATCGTCCTCAAAGGCCATGTGGCCGAGGTGCGATCTGCCGCGTGGAGCCCTGACGGCGAGCGCATCGTAACTGCGTCGGCGGACATGACCGCGCGGGTGTGGAGCGCCGATGGGACGGGCACTCCCATCGTCCTCAAAGGCCATGAAGCCGAGGTGCGGTCTGCCGTGTGGAGCCCCGATGGCAGGCGCATCGCCACGGCGTCCTCGGACATGACCGTGCGCGTCTGGAACGCCGATGGAACAGGCACCCCGGTCGTCCTCGAAGGCCTCGACGCGAGCGTGAGGTCCGTCGCCTGGAGCCCCGATGGCAAGCGCATCGCCGCCGCGTCCAAAGACTCCACCGCTCGGGTCTGGAACGCCGATGGCTCCGGCCGATCCATCATCCTCAAGGGCCACAAGGACGAGGTGTGGTCCGCCGTTTGGAGCCCTAATGGCGAGCGCGTCGTCACCGTGTCCAAAGACTCCACCGCGCGAGTATGGAATGCCGATGGGGTGGGGCCTCCCCTGGTCCTCAACGCGCATGAAGGCGACATGCGTTTTGCCGCGTGGAGCCCCGATAGCCAGCGCATCGTCACCGCGTTCAGGGACAAGGCCGCGCGCGTCTGGCTCCTCTCCGTCACCTCTCTCCGGCGAGCCCTCCGTGAGGCCACCACTGACTGCCTGAACCCCGAGCAGCGCCAGACGTATCTGCTCGAAAGCCGCGCCGAAGCGCTCACGACCTACCAGGCCTGCGAGAGCTCCCACGGCCGCACCGCGGCTCATCCCACGGCCGAGGAGCGTTAGCAGAGGTACGGACCGGGTCCCCTGGTGACGGATCAGACCGGGACCTCGAGGGACAGGCTGAGACGACGGCCGCGGAGGAATGCCGCTGCCCTCGCAAGCCGAATCGATGTCGCCGCGCTTTGTGCACGCAGTGTCCACCTATCCGTTACCCAGCCGTGGATCGGACGTGGTGTCCTGCCGCCCATGATTCACGCCCCGATGCCGTCCGCGCCGGTGATGCCGCTCCCGGGCTCGGTCGCCGGCTCCCTCGTCTGGCGACGAAAGGGGCACCTCTACGTCACCGTCGTCGCGAAGGCGACCTTCGCCTTCGCGCCCGGCGGGGAGATGCCGCAGGTCGCCCCCCAGCCGCTCGTCCCGGCGAGCGATCTGGTGCCCTATCTGGAGCGCGTCGATGTGCTGTTCACCGGCCACGCCCACTCGGCGACGGAGGCTCGAGCGTTGCCGGTGCGCCTCCACCTCCACCGGCCCGAAGGGGTGGTGCTGGACAAGGCCCTGACGGTCCGTCAGGCCCGCGCCGCGCGGCGCCTGCCGCTCGCCGAGTGCAGCCTGGGTCCCCTGCGGCCCGCCGCTCACCGCCCGCGCTCCACGGACGACGCCATCCTCGACATCCCGGACGTCTTCGACTGGACGGTCTTCCAAGCGGCGCCGCCCGACCAGCAGATCGAGGTCCTCCACGGTGACGAGTGGATCCTCCTCGAAGGGCTCCACCCCACGATGCGCGCCTTCTCCACCCGCCTCCCGAGGTTGCGCGGCGTGGCGCGGATCAACGGTAAGGCCCTCGAGCTCCGGGCCGATACGTTGCGCATCGACGGCGACGAGGAGCGCTGCTCGGTGTTGTGGCGGCAGAGCTTCTCGGTCGAGTCTCCGGAGAGACTCGCCTCGCTGTCGATCGTCGCCGGCGTCCAGCACGCCGATCCCCCGTCCGCGCTTCCGAGCCTCGCGCGCCTGTTCTCGGACGATGCGCTCGACGACGAGGTGACCCGCAGGATGAAGGTGTCCGTGTCCTCCGACGACAGCGCGCCCAGCGACGCTGCGATCGAGGAGAGGACGCAGATGGCCTCTGAATCCGTGGCTCGGACGCCGCGACCGGTGCAGCCCTTCGTGCCTCCGCCTCCGAAGCCCAGGGCCCCGATGGCCACGCTGGAGCTCGAGCCGAAGGACGTCGCGGAGATCAGGTCCCTCATAGCGCTTCCCTTCGACATGCCTCTCTCCCACGCCACCCTCACGATCTCCCCCAAAGACCGCCCCAACGTCGCCGTCTTGCCCTTCGCGCCGGTGCCCGCGAAAGAGACGGCTCCCGCGGTGCCCTCGCTCGCGGGCTCGGTACGCAATCCTTCGGCGCCGCTCTCGCCTTCCACCGACGGCCCCCCGGCGAGCTCCGATCCTCGAAGCGGCTCCGTCGCGGTGCTTCCCTTCGAGACCCTCGCGATCTCCCCCAAAGACCGCCCCAACGTCGCCGCCTTGCCCTTCGTGCCAGTGCCCGCGAAAGAGACGGCTCCTACGACGCTCTCGCTCGCGGGCTCGGTACGCAGTCCTTCGGCGCCGCTCTCGTCTTCCACCGACAGCGCCCCGGCGAGCCCCGATCCTCGTAGCGGCTCCGCCGTTGCGGCGCTTCCCGTCGAGACCCTCGCGCTCTCCCCCAAAGACCGCCCCAACGTCGCCACCTTGCCCTTCGTGCTGGCACCCGCGAAAGAGACAGCTCCCACGACGCCCTCGCTCGCGCACTCGGCACGCAGTCCTTCGGGGCCGCTCTCGCCTTCGACCGACGGCCCCCCATCGAGCCCCGATCCTCGAAGCAGCTCCGTCGCGGCGCTTCCCTTCGAGACCCTCGCGATCTCCCCAAAGACCGCCCCAACGTCGCCGCCTTGCCCTTCGCGCCGGTGCCCGCGAAAGAGTCGGCTCCCACGGTGCCCTCGCTCGCGGGCGCGGCACACAATCCTTCGGCGCCGATCTCGCCTTCGCTCGCGGGCTCGGCACGCAATCCTTCGGTGCCGATCTCGCCTTCGCTCGCGGGCTCGGCACGCAATCCTTCGGTGCCGATCTCGCCTTCCACCGACGACCCTACGGCACCTGGGCCAGCTCCGGATGCGAACGGGGTAGAAGCCTACGCCGCCGCGAGCGCCGAGGTCTCGGAGCGGCGCATGCCGCGCGGCGAGGTGCTCGCCTCGCTCGGCCTCTCGGAGGCCAGCTTTCGGGAAGCGGAAAAGCGCTGGACGGCGGCGCTCTCCGAGGAGGCGAAGCGCGGCGAGCGGACGCTGCTCCTCGCGCACGACACGGCGTACATCGCCGCATGGCAGAAGATCCGCGGCCCCTTCGAGGCCGCGGACTACGCTCGACTGATCGTCGCCACCGAGCGCGACACTCTCCCCGCGGCGCTGGATGCGGTGGGCGTCCGCCGGACCACGTGGATGAAGATCAAGCGAGTCTTCGCCGAGCGCATCATCACGGATCCGGCGTTCGCCGCCAAGGTGACGGAGGCGCGCGCCGCCGCGCGGGGAGACGGGAGCCGTCGCGGGTGATCACGATGGGGCCGCGAGCGGCCCCAAACCCCGGCCGGCAGAGCCGGCCCTGATCACGATGGGGCCGCGAGCGGCCCCAAACCCCGGCCGGCAGAGCCGGCCCTGATCACGATGGGCCGCGAGCGGCCCCGATCTCGGCTGGTCGTCAGCCGGAAGCGTGGTGCGCGAACACTTGCTCCACCGCATCCACGACCATCTGCTCGAGCACTTCCGCCCTCAGCTCCGAGATCTCCCGAAAGCGGGTCAGCTCCACCACTTTGCGCCCGAGCTGCACCTCCGCGATGATCTCTCGCCGCGCGCCTTCCGTGATGGAGAACATCCGGATCACGCTCGCAGGCCGAGCTTCCGCGGAGCGGGTCCGCGGGGAGAGGTGAAGCTCCACGCTCGGCCGCCGAGCGCCCTCGTCGATCGCAACCCGATGCTCGTGCCCTCCCGCCGCGAGGGTCGCGCCGATCTCCTGGAGCAAGGGCGCGATCCGCTCGTCGCGAGCCTTGCGGAAGTCGTCCTCGAAGCTCGCCGCCAGCTCTCCATCGCTCGCGTCCGCCGGAGCTCGCCGGCCGTACCGCGCCTCGATGATCGACAGGCGGATGCGCGTCGTTTCCTTCATGGCGTCAGGGCGCGAGGTACAGCACGGTGAGCTGGCTCGGGACGAGCGAGACGCCCGTGCAGTTGACGGTGTTCTGGATCCCCATGCTGGTCAGCCGGGTCGCGGGCATGCCATCGAGCAGGATGGTGAACGCGGCCGTGAGGCGGCGTGAGCTGGCCATGTCCGTCTGCGAGACGACGCCGCCCAGGAGGCCGGGCTGGTCGCCCATGGTGATGGGGATGGTGGTGGCCAACGTATGGGCCGGCGCGCACACGTTGAGGATGTTGTAAGCCGCTCCGACCGCCATCGGCGGCAGGGCGATGTTGGGGAACGGGACCGGCACCAGCGTCGGCAGCTTGCAGACGTCGGGGAAGCCGAGATCCATGCCTAGCATCTGCGTCGTGGAGAACATTCGCCGACTCCTCAGCCCATGTGGATCTGGTCGCCCTCGATCTTCGCGAGGGTCTCGGCAGTGATCAGCGCGTGCTGGCCGTGCAACGCGAGGCGCGTCTTCGCCGTGTAGTCGAGGTGATCGGCCCGGACCTGATCGGTCTCTTCGACCATCCGGAGCGACCGCTTCACCCGCTGCGACACGCGATCGAGCACGCTGTCGAGCGTCTGGCCGAAGACCTTGGCCTTGCCCACCTCGGCGCGGAGGAACCTCGTCAGAAAGGTGAGCCGCTCCAGGCTGACGGTCCCGTCGACGGCGTTCACCCGCACGGCGCCGGTGATCACCTGGACGCCCTCGCGGGCCACCACGCCGATCGTGCCCTTGGCTGCGAGATCGAGATCTCCCGGCGCCGCGATGGTCCACGGGGCGCCCGCCGCCCGCTCCAGGACCGCGAGCACGTACGACTGCCCGCTCCCGGTGGTCGCCACCAGCACCGTATCCCCGGCCACCGGCTCCAAGAGGCAGCTCGCGGCGCGCCGAGCGGAGAGCGATCGCGTCTCAGTCGCGACGACGAACCCGCCCTCCTCGATGGCCACCACTTCGCCGCACGTCTCGAGGACCGGCACATCCTCCTGCTGCTTCCTCGCTAGGTTTCGCATTTCGTGCTCCTCGTTCGTTCACCCGCGTGCGCGGAGATCCTCATCGTCGATCGCCGAGAACCCGCGCCTGCCACTCTTCCGCCTCTCGAAGATCCGCGTCCTCGCCGCGCGAAAGCGCTCGGCTCACCGGCCACCGCGTCTCGTGATCCACCACGCGGTGGAGCCGCGCGCGCGTGAGGTTCGCGCCCGAGAAGTCCGCGGTGCTCACGTCTGCGTGGGAGAGGTCCGCGTAGACGAGGTCCGCCTCCGCGAAGCGCGCCCCTGGGCAGCGGGCGCGGGTGAAGTTGCTCATCCCGAGCTTGGTCCCCGAGAGGTCCGCCATGGAGAGGTCCGCGCCTGCGAAGATTGCCTGCCCGAGGTCCGCCCCCGCGAAGCTCGCGCCCGCGAGCTCGGCTTCGATGAAGAGCGCGCCCTGGGCCTTCGCGCCGTCGAACCGAGCGCGCGCGAGCTTCGCCCCCTTGAAGCCCGCTTGCGTGAGCGTCGCCCCGGAGAAGTCTGCGCCTTCGAGGTTGGCGCCCGCGAACTGGGTCATGGTGAAGGTCATGCCGCGGAGATCGCGGCCCCCGAGGTTCACCTCCACCAAGATCGCTTGATCGAACATCGTCCCAGCGATCACGGCCGTCGAGAGATCCTGACGGAAGAGGGTGGTCCTGCGCAGCGACGCGTTCGAGAGATCGATCCCATCGGTGCGAGCGTCGTGGATCACCGTCCGATCGAGGTTCGCCCTCGCGAGGCAGGCGCCCGTGAGATCCGACGAGGTGAGGTTGGCGAGGGTCAAATCCGCGCCCGTGAGGTCCGCCCTCGCGAGCTCTGCGCGGAAGATGGTCGCGCCGATCAGCGACGCGCCGCCGAGCCGCGCCCCGCCGCCGCGGCACCCACTCAGCGCCGCGAGGTGCAGATCCACGCCTTCGAGATTGGCGTCCGCGAGGTTGCAGCCGTGCATCACCACCTCGCGGAGCCGCGCCCCCGCGAGGCTCACCCCGGCGAAGCTCACGCCCTCGAAGACGCCGCCCGAGAGATCGACACCGGAGAGGTCCAGCCCCGCGAGGTCCACCCGCTCGACGATCTCGCCGGACTCGACCGCGGCGATCAGCTCATCCCTGTTCACGTGGCCTCCCCGCTGCGAGAACGTTGACGCGCTTGACGTTGGCGCCCGAGAGGCTCGTGTCGCCGTCGCCGATCATCCCGGAGGCGTCGGCTCCGAAGAGGTTGGCCTTCTCCAGATCCGCGCCCGAGAGGTCCGTCTTCTGGAGCACGCCGTTCATCAGATCGACCGCGAAGAGCGAGGCGCCGCGGAGGTTGGTCCGGACCAGCATGGCGTCCGTCGCGATCGCGCGATCGAGCGTGGCGCCGGACAGGTCGGCGTTCGTCAGCAGGGCGCCGGTGAGGTTCGCGTCCGTGAAGTCGCTTCCGGAGAGGGCGGCGCCGAGGAGGTTGGCTTTCTTCATGGAGGCGCGACGGAAGTCGGCGCCGGTGAAGGAGCAGTCCTTCACCAGCCGGAATCGATCGAGCTTCCCGTCCGTGAAGACAACACCGTCGCCGCGGGCCGCGATGAAGGTCGTGCGGCGTAGGTCCGCCCCGCGGAAGTCGGCGCCGGAGACGTCCGGCTCGATGAAGACGCAGCGGAGGAGCGTGCTGCCGGCGAAGGTCGCGCCCGAGAAGTCGTTGCGGAGGAAGAACGCCTTTTCTCCGCGAACGCCGGTGAAATCGGCGCCGGTGCCCGTCGCTTCCGAGAAGTCCGCCGAGGAGATCGTCGCCCCCGCGAAGTCCGCACCGCTCAGGTTGGCTTTGGCGAAGATGGTGCCCGTCAGATCGATCCCGCGCGCCTTGATGTCGCGCAGCGTTGCGCCGCCGAAGTTTGCGCCCGTGAGCTTCGCGCCCGTCAGGTCCGCGCCGTCGAGGTCCGCGTGGGCGCAGACGGCGGAGGTCAGGTCCGCGTCGCGGAGATCGGCGCCGGCGAGCACCGCCGCCTCCAGGATCGCGTCTCGGAAGTCCATCCCGTGGAGGTCGAGATGCGAGAGGTCCGCGCCGGTGAGGTCCCGGTGGGCGAAGCTCTGCTTCGCTTCGCGCCCCGCGATCACCTCCTCGCGCAGCCGCCGCGCTTCGTCACCTTCGAGCCGCGCGGACGCCGGGAAGTGGTGCGCGTGCCGTCGCTGCGCGCGCTTCGCCTCTTCCTCTTGCTCCGAGAGCTTCGCCGCGAGCGCGGGATCCGAGAGCCGCTCGCGCATCTCCTTCCGCAGCTCGTCCTTCGTGCTGAGCTCGTTCAAGCGATCCAGATCCTTCCGCGAGCTGCCGGCGTCCTTCCGCGCGGCCGCCGCCATCTTGCCGAAGTCGATCTGGTGCTGCGCCGCCCGGGCGCGCGCGCTCGCGAGCGCCTCCTCCGCCTCGCGCTGCGCTTGTGCTCGCTGCGCGGCCGCCTCCTCCTCGAGCTGAGCGACGAAGGCCGGTAGGTCGTTCAGGGAAGGGACCGCCGGCGGCTTCGCCGGCGCCGGCGGTGGCCCCGCGGGGATGGTTGGATCCGGATCGATCCCGGCATCCTGGAGCTGCTTTCGGGCCGCCGTGACGTGCGCGTGCTCTTCGCGCTGCTCCCGTGCGCGCCGCGCCTCGATGTGCTTCCGGTGGTAATCGTCGCGCTTCAGGAGGGCGGCGATCCCCGAGAGGCGATCGTCCGGCAACGGATCCGCGCCGGCCTCTTCGACGAGCGGGATCAGGTCGCCGTCGCGGAGCATGTAGAGGTGCCGCTTCTCCTTGTCGGTCCGCTGGGCGAGGACCGTCTCGTAGTGGGAGCGCGGCCGGGGCTCGCCGATGACCTCCAGGGCGGCCACGAGCGCGTCGACGTCCGCGGCGTCGTCCTCGCCGATCTCGAAGACGCCGCGAAAAACGAGGATCCCGCGCTCTCGGTGCGGGAAGAAGCGGACGGTATCGAGCCGCATCGCCGTCTCCACGAGGCCATCACCGCGGGTGATGAAGCACCGCGCGACGAGCCCCGGGAGCGTCCCTTCCAGCACCGCTTCGGTCGGGTGCATATTCTCGATCCGGAAGGCTTCGTCGCCGCGGAAGTACCCGTCGAGCTGCTGGTCGGGAGGCGCGGTGTCGAAGTAGGCCGGATCGAAGTCCCGCGGGAACCCCGGCCGATCGTGCTCCAACCAGCGATCGTCGTAGGTCCCGAGCCGCGTCGTACGCTGCGGCCAGGTCAGGTCGTAGCCCTCGAAGCCGGCCGGCGCCGGGCGATCGTTCTGGGTCTTCAGGAGGTGCTTCGGGTCCTCCACGTTGGGGAGCGGGTGGAGGTTCGCTTCCGCGGCGAACCCTCTCCCCAGCGGGTTCTGGGCGAACCCCTCGCCGCCGAACGCGCGGCGCCAGGTGACCGGCATCTCGGTGAAGGGTTCCGGATCGCTCGCACCGAGCGCGCCCCAGCGGCGATCGCCGACCACGTAGAGGGTCTTGTCCACGGACCCGATCGCCACCCGGACCGACGACGCCGAGCGCGGAACCCCGCGGGTGAAGCACCGCCCGTTGACCAGCACCTCGCCCCGGGTCTTGGGGGACGACTCGTCCAGCACCGCGCCGGGACCCGTCTCGTCCGACGCGATCTTCCACATGCTCGCTTCGTACAGCAGCCGGCGCGGCGCCCCGGGCAGCGCGGGGCTCGGGGCCAAGGGAAAGCAGGCCAGGAGGGAGACGACCAGCCGTGGTTCCTTCCGGTGCGGGAGCACCCGGGTGAGGAGCCCAAGGCGCATGGGCTTGATGATCTTCACCGGTCAAACCACCAGCAAGAGGTCCACGGCCTTCACCCCGAACGTCTGCCGGGCCAGGCTGAGCTGCTCGTTGCGGACGTCGACCGTGTTGTTCGCCAAGGCCGCCTCTGCGGTGACCGCCCTGACGGTCTCGTGCTTGAGGGCGAATCCGGCGACGTACTCCGCCTTGATCCCGGTGATGAACTCCAGCTTGCTGCCCGTGAGCGTGTTGAAGACGAGCCCGGTGACCATCGACGTCGTGGCCCCGACGTTCCACGAGAACTGCGGCCCCCAGGTGAAGTTGGCGCGGACGCCGGCGACCGCGTTGAGCGCGCCGCCCTCCACCGCGCTCACCGATCCGAGAAGCGTGTTGGAGACCGAGCCGCCCTCCACCGCGCTGATCGCGAGGCCGAGCACGTTGTTGATGGAGACGCCCTCGGTGCGCGTGATGCGGACGCCCCGCGCGATGGATTTCAGCTCGCCGTGCACGTCCGTGGTCTGCGATCCGTGGATGATGTTGGTGAAGTTGCCGGTGGTGGTCGTCTCGGCGTTCTTCGTGACGTAGGTGATGTACTTCCCCTTCACCGTCATCACGCGGTCTTGCTCGTACGTCTCCGTGGTGTTGCCCAACACGGTCAACGTCCGCGTCTTGTTGTTCGTCTCCGCGCTCTCGCCCTCGACGGTCTCCGTTCGATTGTCCTTGTAGAGCCTCGTCACCGCGGCGTCGTACTGGATGTCCGTCACGCCGTGGTGCGTCTCCGTCGTCGTGCCCATCACGTACTCGGTGAAGTCCTTGCCCACCTGGATGTCGAGGTTCTCCCCCTGATCCAGCAGCGTGTTGCCGTTGGTGTGCATGTGGAAGTTGTGATCGGCGTTGGGCGCGCCCATCCGGATGTACGTGTTCGTGTGGGGTGTGGAGAGGGTGATCCGCTCGACGCCCGAGCGGTCCTCGATCTCCAATCGATTCCTTCCGCCGGTCTGAATGACGTTGCGGGTGTTGTTCCCCGACGTGACCGGGCTCGGTGTCAGCGCGTTGGGCGCGACGCCGACGATGCACGGGCGATCGGGATCGCCGCCGGTGAAGGTGCAGACCACCTCGGTCCCCGCGCGGAGGGGGAAGTGGAACCCCTCGATACCGCCGCCGTGCGGCTGGAGCATGCGCACCCAGGTGGATGCCTTCCCGCCCGAGAGATCGCTCTCGTCGAAGTGGAACTTGACCGCATAGCGTCCGTGCGAATCGATCTGCGCGTACTCGCTGGTCGCCGGACCGTCGATGACCGCGTGCTCGCCGCCGTAGATGCGCGGCCACGCCGTCTGCTGCGGCGCGCGGAACTGCACCGTGGCGAGGATGGCGGACGCCTCGACCCGATAGGCGTCATCCCAAGTCATGATCGATGAGAGCTCGGGAGTGCCAGGGAGCTGGTTGACCCAGTGCTCGATCTGCGTCGCCAGGTACTTGGTGTTGAACGCCGCCCGCGGATGGTCCTCCAGTTCGAAGAGGTACCCCGACCGGAGGTCCGGCGCGGCACCGGACCCGTGATAGACGACCTCGCCCGCGAGCAGGCTTTGCGCCTTGATCTGCGCGAGGCGCGCTCCGTCGTCGGGCGTGAAGAAGCGCGCTCCGTGAACGTTGACGCGGGCGACACCAGCGGGTGAGACCGGCGCGCCTCCCGCGACCTCGAACGTCGGGCGGGCGTAGTCGTAGTCCTTGAGCTGAACGGACGCCGGGAGCGAGACGGCACGGCAGGTGAAGGCACGGAAGCAGTCGCCGACGTCCACCACCTCCTGCGCGTGAGGAAAGTAGCGGACGAACCGATCGCCGAGCGGGCGATGGATCGACTTGTCGTCCGTGATGACGAGCCGCTCCTCTTCGTCGTGTTGCTCGAAGAAGTAATAGAGCCCCTCGCGCTCCATCCACCGGCTGACGAAATCGAAGTCGCTCTCGTGGTACTGGCAAACGTGCTCCTCGGTTGGGTAGCTCCCGATGAGTTGCATCGTGTACTTGCCGGCGAGCCCGCCCTTGTCGAGAACGGACGCGAGGATCTGCGGGATGGTCTGCTGGGTGAAGATCCGGCCGTGGAGCGATCGCGTGAGGTGCCAGAAGCGGGGGACGAGCACGCCGCGGAACACGCTGCGCCCGAGGAAGTCGGCCACCAGCTCCATGCTGGCGAACACGCCGTTGACCAAGAAAGAAGGCCGGCCGTCGGCCCGCTCGAGCCTCAAGGTGGCGGGACCACCGACGGCGGACTTGATGTCGAAGTGATGACCGGCGTCGTTGGTCATCACCAAGAACACATCGAACTGGTAGAGCCGCGATAGGCCTTCGCGACCGTGGAAGCCGGCGAGACGCGCCGAGCTGGGGATGGCAGGCGCGTGGATCGTGAAGGTGTCTTGCATGGCGGGGCCAGTGTCTGGAACCGACCGGGCAGAAGCAACGTTCGCGCGCGCCGCCACGGAGGTGTCACGCTTCCGTAACGCCACCGATGTCGCCCATTGGCGCCTGCCCGCGGAGGCGTTGGAGTTCCTCAGTGGCACATCGACACGCAGCTCCACACCCCGGAGCAGCAGGCATCGGAGCTACCGCGCGACCGGTGGATTGAGCCCCAGGAGAAGGCCGCAATCATCGCCTTCCACCATAAGAATCCGCTGTAGGGCTACAGGCGGCTGACGTTCATGATGCTGGACCCAAACGTCGCCGCCGTGAGAGCTGCCATGAGCTTCAATAGACTGGGAACCAATACACCGCTGGGCTGACGCCTCGCGGAACTTGGTTTAGCCGTCTCTACGCAGCGTGAACACCCCAGTGATGTTCCCGAGCGCCGAGATCCCGAAGTAGAAGACAGGATAGGTGACGACCGCCCGCCGGCCGCCGGTCCCTTCGTGGAGCGAAAGCCGGTAGAGGGTGCCGCAGTGCTCCTGGAGCATCTCCGTCGCTGCCGTGACGGCCTCCACTTCGCGGCGGTCGTAGTATTCATCGATGCTCTCGCCCTCCTCGAGATCCATGGTGAAGAACGAGCGCTTCGTGATCTCGCGGAGCTTCCAGTCCTCGCCGGACTCGAGATTGCGCACGAGACCGTAGTTCAGCCCGCCGACGTCGAGGAGCCCGAAGAAGCGGTTTTTCTTGAGCCCCGTCCCGTACACCGCGAACGGGTAATAGGGGCGATCGACACTGCTGCTCTCGACGACACCATCGAGCGTATGGGCCAGCGACTCCACGAACGCGGTATCGTTCGCGACGCTCGCCGCCGCGATCGGGCGTCCCTTCGTCGCGTTCACCAGGCTATCTTGATGGCGCGTCTCGATGCCGTGACGGTTCACCTTCATCAACCGCACCGATTGTTTGCCGAAGAGCCAGACGCCGTAAAAGTCGGCGTCGAACAGCGGGAGCTTGGTCGCCCCGGTATAGCGCCCCTCCGCGAGCGTGCGCGTCAGCGTTCGATTGATCGCGCTCGACTGGATGAGCTCACCACCAACGGCCTTCATCCCGTTCGGCGCGCTCGCCGCCCCCTTCCCTGCGACCTTCTTCGCCGCGCTCGACTTCGCGGCGCTCGTCTTTTTCGCGGTCGTCTTCTTCGCGCTCGGCTTCGCGGCGCTCGTCTTTTTCGCGGTCGTCTTCTTCGCGCTCGGCTTCGCGGCGCTCGTCTTTTCCGCGGTCGTCTTCTTCGCGCTTGGCTTCGCCGCGCCCGTCTTCTTCGTGCTCATGCCGGATCTCCTCGTGCCCAGCCCGCGAGGATCGGTGAGAACGCGGCGGCTGACAAGGTGCGACGATACCGATGCATGAAGAGACGCGCGGCTCACGCGCCAGTCAGGTCCGCCGGCGGCGCCCTGCGTGCGAGTCGGCCGCGGAGCGCCTTCTCGAGGATGAGATATCCAATCTCCTCCAGGTGGGGTGTCTCGTGCCAAGTCGTGAGAAGGCGAACCGAGTGCACATGCATGCAGTCCGCGACGATCTCGGCCATTTTCGTCCTCACGCTCGCACAACTGCGCAGCGCTGCGAAATGCCGGGCCAGCTCCTCCGGAAAGCCCCCTCGCCCCGCGCCGGGCGAAAGCGCCGCCTGGATCTCGCGAAAGATCTTCCCCGCTCGCCTCCGGGGCTCGGCCGGATCTCTCGCCCGCCGATACCGAGCGGCGGTGAGCTTGGCCTGGTGGGCCTGCTCTTCCAGGGTGAGCCCGGTGGCCGCCAGCAGGTCGAGATGGGAGATGACGACCCGGGTCATCCATCGATTCTCGTCATCCTCGTCGAGTGACCCCTCCTCGTGGAAGATCACGGCCGCCTCGCTGCTCGCGGAGAAGACGCGCTCCACGATGTCGAGCCCCTCGGGACCGCCGTAGCGATACGTCTCTCGATCATAGGTATCGAGCACGATGCGATGGAGAGAGCCCGCGTCCAATGGCGGCTTCAGCGCCGCGTGAATGCGAGGGAGGAGGTTTCCCCAGAGCACCTCGGGGCGCCCGAAGAGACGAAGTCGGACGTGGGGATCAGGATCGGAATAGGGCAGGAAGAACCAATGGGTGATGAGCCCCTCGGCCCGAGCGCCCGCGATCAGAGGACGAAGCGTATCGGTGACCATGGAGACGAGCGCTCGCCGATCGCCATGAAGCTTCAGGAACAGGACGTCACCGCCGGGCGCGCGGCGATCCTGATGATCGGCAAAGGCCGGGAGGGACGGCGACGCGCACGGCACGGGCGGGCCCGAAGGCAGAAAGGGCAGGACGATCTCGTGATGATAGGAGCCCTCCGGCCCGCGCAGCGACGCGCCCGCGCGGGGAAGCGCCTCGATCAGGCGGACGTCACCGCGCGCGACATCGAGCCACGCAGCGACGCTGAGGCGATCGTCGAGGTCGACAGGGAGGAGGACGTTCGCCTCGTCATGGAGAACATGCCTCGGGAGCCCGCGCCGGTGACGCAGCACCTGCACCTCTTCGAAGGCGGTTTCATGGCCTCGGGCCGCGCGGAGCGGGGCCATGTCCGCGGCTCGAAGGTTCCACGTCGCGGAGCACAGCACATGTCGCCCGAAGCGAACGCGCGGTAGGAACGAAGCCCTCTCGAGAGCTCCCCAGTGAAACCTCGGCACCGCCTCCTCGCCGGCGAGCGCGCAGAGGAAACGGGCGACGCTCGTCACGTCGGGCCGATTGCCATTCATGGCGCCGACGATGCGAGGGCGCACGCGTCGCCCCGTCCGCCGCGAGGTGATGACCATCTCGTCGGCCTCGCAGCGGATGAGCAGATCATGGATGTCGATGCGCTGCGCGGCCGGCACGCCGCTCCGGGCCGTGAGGGGGATCTCGAAGGGCTGGAGCGGCGGGAGCTGGACGAAAGACGCGCTCTTGCCAGGCACGAAGTACGCGACGTCCGCGATGTCCGATCCCGGAAAGGCACGGGCCTGCGCGGCGAGGTACGATTGCGTGAGCGCGTGGAGCTCGTCGTCGAAGGCGGTGGCGCGTGCGAAGAGCTGAGTCCCCGGGGCCGGCACGAACGACGGATCCCAGAGCTCCACGCCGCCGTCCGCGAGCACCAGGGAGAACCGCGCCGCAAACGCATCACGAGGATACTCGACCTCTCCGCGTGGGAGCGTCGCTTCATCGAGCTCGACCTCGTGGAGCCCACCGCGGAGCGCGCGCTCGTAAAGGTCTTGAACGATCTGGGCGCGGCGAGGATGGTCGCGACGCTCGTATTCGGGCGCGACGGGAAACGCGAAGCCTCGATCCGGATCGAGCGCCTCCACGAGCGACACCGCCCGCCCTTCATAGCGACTCTCGAGGAACGCGCGGAGCTTCGCCAATCGCCGATCCCGAGCGGGCCTTCCCAGCCGAGACAGCACGCTCACGAGCTGGGCAGAGGCGCGGACGACCTCCTCCCCGAGAGCGCCGTCCGAGAGCGGTTTGACTAGATCGAAGATGACGGCCGCGTCGTTCGCCGAGCTGCGAAATGGCACCAGCGCTTCTTCGAGCTCCGCTTGGGCTTCGTCGGTGCGCTCGCCGATGGGCTGATTACGGAGGTGCCTGGCCAGCTCGCCGAGGCGCGTGTCGCCGAGATAGGATATCTCGGTACGGGTGGTGAGGGGCGGCCCCGCCGCCGGGACGAGCAATCCATGCTCGATGAGGGCCTGCACGTACGCGCGCCGATCCGCTTCGTCCGCGAAAGGCCCGAGGACGTCGAGGATCTCGGCCAGGGCCCGCGGCTCCTCGGTCGCGGCGAGGACCGCATCCAGCGCCGGCGATCGGGCGATGTCTTCGTGGACCACCTCCCCACCAGCGTTGCGCCGAGCGAGGCGCAGCGTGCCTGTCAGCCGGAGGATCTCGCGCGAGGCGATCAGCTCTTCTCGATCGCTCGCCTGTTGCTGAGCACGCCGCGAGGCCACCGATGCAACGATGTCCACGTCGAGCCGGGCAATCTTACGATACTCGGCAGTGGGCGCGAGCATCAACGGGCGAGTCTCCCTCGAAAGGAGTCCCACGGCGTATCCCGCGCACAGACCGAAGGGCGTCGATCTCCCACGCATCCGCTCGAGATAACGCATGAGGGCTGGGCCGATCCGCGCCGGGTCTTCGGCGGCGCGCGCCGGGTCTTCGAGCGCGGAGGCGAGCGCTGGGCTCGCGACCCGGAGCGCCTCGCGGAGAGGCGTCGTCCGGAAGGCTTTTACGACTTCACGCAGCCGCTCCTCCATCGGCTCCCCCGTGCGCGCGAGGAAGCTCTCCCTCGACAGAAGAGGGCTTCTCACCACGAAGAAACCAGCGGGGACGAGTCTCGGCGCTTGCATGCGAAACGACCTATCGAACGACGATCAGCGCGATCGCGCGGCGGCTCACGAGGCTGCCGGCGCGTAATCGATGGCCGGCGCGTCCGCGCGCACGAACGCATCCTCCGACAAGGACTCTCCCGCCGGCACGGAGAAGAGCGTGAGCTTGCCTCCTCGGGCAGCGAGCGGCAGGACGGAGGCACGCTCGACCCGCACCGGCAAACCGAGCATGTCGGCGAGCGCGCCGGCGGGGACGACGGCGTCCGGCGTCCCGATCATCTCCAGAACGACACCGGAGGTCTCGCGCCGGACCGAGAGGTGATGCACGCCACGCGTCGGCAGGAGCGCCGTATCCACCTGACGGGGCGTCACCCACTGACCGCGACCATCACGAAAGGAGAACGCCGCGCGCCCTTCGAGGGAAACGGTGCGCCCCGGCCGGCCACAAGGACACGCCTGCTCCGAAAGCGTGACGATGTCTCCCAGGGCATAGCGAAGCAGAGGACGAACATGGGAGTCGAACATCGTCGCCACGAGGAGCCCGCGCTCGCCGGGCCCCACCGGCCGACCGCGCGCAAACACCTCGTAGTGGGCGTGGGTCTCGAGGAGGTGCCATCGCTGGTGCCGGCACGAGACCGCGATCGTCGCCGTCTCGCCTGCATGGTAGAGCGCCGTGGGCTCCACACCGAAGCACTGGCCGAGATCGCGCTTCTGAAACGACCATGACGCGTGATTGCTGAGGATGAGCTGCCTCAGCGCCGGAAGATCCGATTTGGAGAGGTGCTGGGACAGGCCCACGAGATACTGCGCGTCACCGGCGAGCGCCGTGGGATTGTAGGCCGCGATGGCACCGGCGAGCCGCTTCCAGCGGTGCTCGCGGATGTCGGTCGGGTTCGCGCCGGGCGTGGCGCGCAGGTCTTTCGCTTGGCGCTTCGACCGATATCGATCGTAGAAGATGTCCACGGGAAAGAGGTTCGTCGGGCGGTTCACGATGGCCACCCGCCACGGATTGACGCGCTCCCACAGCGAGGTCTCGGCGGCATAGCGATCTGCGGCGACGGCGTCTTCCACCACGTGAGCGCGCTGGGCCCCAATCGAGGTGCCGCTCGATGCGCTCACGCGTAGATCGGGGCGGTCTCCGAGCGCCCGCTGATCCGCTGGAATCGATGTCGTGTCCCAGAATCGCGCGGCCCATGCCTCCGGCGTGGCGACCGACAAGCCATCGAACGATTGCGCGTCCCGGAAGACAGGCACCGTGCGACGCGCCCGCTCGAACGTCTCCGCGATGCGCTGTTCGACGAAATCATGGCCGGGCGGGTGGTCGAGCCCCATCGCGGCTCCGGCCTCCGCGATGCGCGCGGTCGGCGCGACCGGCGGCGCGTGCGGCACGCCGAAGCGCTCGTGCGTGCAGCGGTGGAGCACGATGATCTCTTCGCGCTCCACGCGCCAGAGAAGGTTCGAGCAGAGTCCCGGCTTCACACCGGCGGCCCTCGTGAAGGCGGTGCCGCGCTTGGACGACCAGGCTCGCAATACGCGTCTTGCCCGAGCGTAGGGGGCACCTTCCCCACGAACGACGAGGACCAGAGAGCGCTCCTGAGAGAAGAGGAGACGCTCCATCTGCCCGAGACGAGCGCGGAGATCGCGCAACGTACCCGAGAGGTCGAGGACGCGAACGTCGCGCCCTTCACCGTGCGCGAGATCATGAAGGGCCATGACGAGCGACGACCGCTTCTTCGTCCCTGCAAACCCGCGATGAATCAGGCCGGAAGCAAGCTCGGCGTCGCTCACGGCCCCGGCACCGCGGGTCGCCCAAGAGGCCACGGTGGGGGCCCCGTCGCGGAGCGACCAGACGACGACGGTCGTAAAAGGCTCCTTGGCCCGGCGCCAAAGATCAGCAGAGACCTCATCGTCGCTCGAAAACCGGAGATCGAGCACGTGCCCGGCGCCTTGCATGTTTCCGTTGTCCTGGATATCGACGGTGCGCTCGAACGGCGTCCGGCTCTGCCACATCGAAGGATGTCCGATCGCGAGATGACGAGCCGGTCGAGGCGCGAGAGCGAAACAGGCCGACGTCGAAAAACGTCGGCCTGTTTCACGCGGCCGAGGACTTCGTCCGCATCCCGATGCGACGAACGTGAGGCCCGAAGCGGCGAAACGTGCTGGAAACCTCGGGTGGATCACGGGGTGGTGGGGCCCCATGAGCTTTGCTCATGGGGCGGCGGGGACGTGAGTCCCCGCCGTGTGAACAAGCTACTTGCCTTCGACGGACGGCGCGATCTCGACGGCGTCGGAGGCTTCCGGCGCGGCATCCGGGCGGCCCCAGAAGCCCAGCGTCCGCGGCTTGCAATTGGCGTAGTCGTCGACGATGCCGGCGCGCGAGCTCGCGCGGATCCGACGAACTTCGAGGGAGAGCTTCTTCTCGTTGGCCTGCGACATGGAGGTATCCTCGTTCGGTGTGGGGGCTCACAGATTGGCAATCCGCCCGAGCGGAAAGCAAACCTGTGGGCGATCGGATCGCACCGCGTTTGCCGTGCGATTCGACAAGAGGTGCGCACCATGACACCCCAGTTCAGCATCCACCATCCGATGAATCGGACGGCGTCCGGTTCGAGTGAATCGGACACCGTCCGGTTTCACGATCTCGGGCGTGTCGAGGTGAGCCGTCGAGGTGAACGAATGCCGCCAAAACACCGGCAAACGAAGCAGATCCCCACCCCGAAACGGTGGCGCGGGTCGGCCGCCTTCAGCCGTGCACGAGGCCACGCAGCAAGGGGAAATGAATCGGTTCGCGATGCGCGCGCAAGAGGCCGAGCCACGAGATGCCCAGATCGCCTTGAAGCAAAAGACGGGAGCACGTTTCCGACCCCTGAATCTCGAGCGCGGCGAGGCGACGGGCGGAGCGTCGTTTGAAGGATGAATCCGCGAGCGCGCGCCCTACCAGGGCGAGCGCGGTCACCGCGCCTCCTCCTCCACAGCAGAGTGTCGCGTTACCATGGGCGAGAGCGAAGCAGGTCCGGGCGCCGAGGAGGGCGGCGGTCCGGTATCGATCCTCGCCGAGCACCGAGAAGGCCCGTGCATAGAGCATGGTTTGGCCGGCGACACCATTGCAGAACGAGGCCCACACCGGGCTCGGGACCTCGCCGCCGCGCAAAATCGGCCAGGCGATGTAATCGCCTTCCACGGTCGCCAGCGAAAGTAGCTCATCGAGCCGGGCTTCCAGCGCCGGCCTCGGGAGCGCGTCCGGGATGAGGAGCAAGGCGAGCAGCTCACCCGTGATCCCGTGTGCGGCACCGAGGTTCATCGGCTCGGTCTTCCGGCGATGGCGAGCGCCCAGGCGATCGGCCGCTTCAGCCATGACGCGCGTGAGCGAGGTGCCGGTGATGCCGCGCGCGCCCAGATCCGTAGCGAGGGCGAGGTAACCCGCGGTCCCCATGAAAAGCTCGCCCGAGGGGGCCGCGAGCGCGCAGTGCTTGCGATAGGCGCGCTCGATCCGTGCGATTCCAGCGTCGCGAAGCCGCGCGTCGTCCAAAGCAGCTCCGAGCAACGTCTCCACGTAGCCGAGCCCCGCGAGCCCGGTGAACACACCCGCGGTCAGCTCGTCGCGGCCGAGCTCGTCGCCGAGCTCGGGATCGAAGGTGAATGCACCGGGGAGACGGCTCTCACGAGAGGCCAGCTCGAGAAGATGCCTGGCCGCCTCGACGAGCGCCGCTCGCTCGTTGCCCGCCGGCAGGAGCCGGATCCGCTCCACCATGTGGAAACCGATCCCCGTCAGCCCTGCATTGAAGGAGACCCTGGGCCGGGCAATGCCGCGCATCATTTCCAGGTCGCGCGGAGAAGAAGAGGAGAGAGGGCGCAATGGACTATCTCGACGATCTCGGGTGAGCGCAGGCCTCCAATTCGAGAACGGCCGCTCCGGTACCACGGCGCAGAGCCTCCCACAAGGCGCGCGCCACGTATTACCAATCTCGCCGCCGGCGACGAGCAGGCATGACGGGCGAGACGATGTTCGTATTATACTCTTCTCGAATGGTACGGCCGAAGAACGCGGACTCCGAAGAGACCTGGAATCGAATCATCGCCGCTGCGAGGCAAGATCTGACGCACGACGAGAGCGGCGCCATCGACATCTCCATGCGCCAGGTCGCGCTCACCTCCGGTGTGAGCCTGGGGACGATTCATTATTACTTTCCCACGAAGGAGGCGCTCCTCGATGCCTGTCTCGATGCGTATTACGCCTCGCTCCGCGAGCTCGCGGTGGAGCTCGCCACGCGCATCGGCCAGGGCACTCGGGAGAACGGGCGGGCGCTGCTCGACGAGTGCGTGCGCCGCGTCTACCGCTTCGCGCTCTCCGAGCGGCCACGCCTCAAGCTGCGCGCGCGCATGAACACCCAACGCGGCCACCTGAGCCCGAACCTCGACGTGCACGAGCGTGATTGGTTCACACCGCTCCTCGCTCCCCTCACCGACGTCGCCCCGAGCGAGCTGCGCATGGCGTTCCAGACGATGACCTTCGTCATCATGCACCACGTCCTCCTCTCCGACGCCGAGCTCGTACAAATCGTCGGTGTCGGCGGCGACGCGGGGCGACAGCGCATCGAGGACCACATCGCCCGCGTCGCGCGCCTGCTCGTCTTCGAGGTTTGAGGGGCGCTCTTCTTCAGCCTCGAAGCCCGAAGACCTCGCTCATCTGCAACACAGCCATCGATTCCGTAAGAGCGGATGGGCGAGATCGGCAAATGAGTTGGACGCAAGCGATCATGCAGAACGCCGGAGCGCCACGGATTCCCACTGGATAGACTCCCCTGCCCCCTGGCGACTCCCCCAATGATGCGGGCTCGACTGGCACATTCAAAGAGGATGTATGCACCAATCGAGGGCGAAAGAATGTTGGATGCGTCACAGACGATCAACGCTTCGCCATTCGAAGTCATCTTCCAGTCGTCGAGATGGTCCGTCACATTTTCAGAAAAAGACTGTCCGGACCTCCCGACGAGGCGGAACCTGTCAACGTCGTCGAGACACGGCCCAGAAGAGTTTAGCGACGTGCCTCCACGGCCAGCCTGAGCACACGTCCGACGGGCGTGAGTTGGATGCCGAGCAGGTGAGCGTGTATCTCATCCTGCTCATCGGCGCCGATTCGAATCCCCAGCGCTCGCCCCGAGGAGTCTTTGGCTCACTGGCAGGTCGAGCCGACGCAGGAGCCGCTCTGGCAGTCCGTGCCTACGTTGCAGGTATTGCCGAGTGAGCACTTGGGGCAGGTGAGGCCGCCGCAGTCGATGTCCGACTCGGTGCCGTTTTTCGTGTCGTCGCCGCAGACGGGGGGCAGGCAGACGTTCGACTTGCACACGTGGCTCTCACAGTCGCTGCTCTGCATGCAGTGGAGCGTTGCCGCGCATGCGACGCACGAGCCGCCGCAGTCGATGTCGGTCTCGTTGCCGTCCTTTTGCCCGTCCGGGCAGCAGAACGGGCCGTCGTCGATCGTGCCGTTGCAGTCGTCGTCCTTGGCATTGCAGGTCTCGGCGATGGGCAGGTAGGTCTGTACGCAGACGATCTGCCCGCCCACGCATTGGCTCGTGCCCTTCGCGCACTCGCCCTTGATGGCCGGATCGCTGACCACGCAGGAGCTGCCGCCGCCGGGGTCGCCGTCGTCGACGACGCCGTTGCAGTCGTTGTCGACGCCGTCGCACACCTCCGGCTCGGGGAACTTGACCTGCTTGCAGTAGCTCCCGTCCGCGTTCTTCGGCTCGCCGTTGGCCGGTATGCCGCAGGCCTTCACGCCGGAGGCACAGGCCCCCTTGGCGCCGACGACGGTGCACGGCTCGCCGACGCCGAACGCGCCGTCGTCCACCACACCGTTGCAGTCGTCATCCTCGCCGTTGCAGATCTCGGCGATCGGGGTGACTTCACCCATGCATTCGTCGACACCGCAGGTCTGGGTGCCGGCATGGCAGATACCGATACCCATGCTTTGCGAGGGGCCCGTGTAACAAGCCACCTGCGTTCCGGCCGAGCACGTCGCACCGTCGTCGACTTTGCCGTTGCAGTCGTTGTCGATGGAGTCGGCGATCTCGGGGGCCGGCAGCACCTGGCCCTCGCAGTGGCCCAGGTGCCGTCGCTCCCGCAAGTCTGGTGACCTTCTTTGCAGGGCGAGAACGAGGATGACGCGGCCGGCCCGCCGTAACAGGGCTGTTCCTGCCCTGCGGTGCAGGGACAGCCATTGTCGACGATGCCGTCGCAATCGTTGTCGCGCCCGTCACAGAGCTCCGTGGCCGGGAGCACGTCCCCTGTGCACGTGCCCCAGATACCGTTCATGCAGAGTTGCGTGCCATCATGACACAAGCCCACGTTGCGCGTGACCACCGACCCGGTATAGCAAGGCTGCCGATCGCCGTCCGTGCACGCGCACCCCTCGTCGACGACGCTGTTGCAATCGTCGTCGAGGCCATTGCAGACCTCCTCTGTCGGCGTGGACTGCGGGCAAGCCTGCGGTGTGCACGCGTTCGTCATCACTTGGCACTGGCCGATTCCGCACAACGTCATGCAGCCGGTGCCGCCGCCGCTGCCCTCCAGGACCGATACGCTTTGGGTGCAAGAAGCGGCGAGGATGGCCGTGCCGAGCGCCAAGATCACGGCGAAGGGGAGTCTCTGCGTCATGCGCATAGGGGCCGCGACGCGCTGTCTTCGGCTCGAAAAAGAATCCGATCCGAAGATGAGCCGACTTCGTGTGCCAGCGGCCCTTCATCATCAGAGTCCGAACGCGATGCCCAGGCGCGCCGCGGCGGAGACGCCACCGATGCCGGTGACCGAGCGCGCGGCCCCAGCGACAAGCGTGTTGGCCTCCCCGAGGATGCCGGTGATGACGTGTCCCAGCGCGAGATCGAGGGTCGGCCACACGCGCGCTCCGAGTCGGAGGTGCGCCGTGGCGGCGAGGCTGACGATCGTGATGGGCGCGTCGCCGCTGCCTGCCTGGATGGCGGGCCCTCCCGGACGCCCCCACACATGGGCCCAGCCGATCTCGAGGCGTGGTCCAGCCTCGAGATCGGCGATCCCCACGCCGCCGCCGAGGCCGAGGCCGAGCGCGCCCGTCATCAGCGAGAGCCCGGCGCTGCCGAACGGGTCCTTGCCGCTCCCGTACCAGCCGCCGACGTCGGCGCGCAGCCGGACGAGCCGCCGCGCGCCAAACACCCAGGCGGCGCCCACCGCGCCCCCGAACAGGAACGCACGCGATCCGAAGAAGTAACGACCGCTGACGCCGCCGGACAACAAGAACGAAGGTGGCACTTCGGTCCGGGCGGTCGGCGCGGTTCCTTTCGCGGGCGCGCTCGGACCGGCGGGCGCGGGCAGCGTCGCCGTCGCCTCGACCTTCGCGCTGTCGGGCACGCTCGCAGGGCTCGCTGCGCCGGGAGGGGCGGCAGCTTCTCCCACGCGCAGCACTTCGGCCGTCTTGAGCGCGAGCGCGCGGGGGCGCGCCGCAGGCTGGAGGTCATCGAGCGCGACGCTCTCCCGGATGGTGCCGCCCGCGCGCGGGCGCTCGATGACGAGGACCAGCGCCGCCCTGCCGCCGCAGTCGCCCTCGAGCCGGATCAGGATCGGCCGGTCGTCGGCGGGCGGCGCCGGGGCGTCTGCCTCGATGCTCTCGACCTTCGCGCCGACCTCGATCGCCAAGAGCCGCGAGAAAGACGCTTCGTCGAATGCGCGGAGCGCACACGCGCTCTTTCGGAACACGATCACGACATCGCCGCCGAGCTTCGTTCGCTGGGCCTGAGGCTCGTCCGCGGCCACCGGATCCGCGGCGAGGCTCATCGTCGACACGATGGCGGCGACGAGCACCGCGCGCGGGCGCGTCATTCCACGCCTGCCCACCCTCGCACCGCGGCGAGGTACCGGCCATTCGGGAACGAGCGCTCGTACTCCGCCGCAGCCGCGCGCGCGCCGGCCACGTCTTGCGCGCGCGACCGGGCCTCGACGATGCGGGCCTTGGCCTCCTCCACGAGCGAGGAGCTCAGGCCGAGAGACAGAGCCTCCACGAAGTCTCCCGCAGCGGCGGCCGGCTGCCCCAGCGCATCCAGCCGCAGCTTGCCGAGCGTGAACGAGGCGAGCGCCGCCCGCCCTTCGTCCGCGTGCTTCGCGACGACGCGGGAGAGCGGATCGATCGCCTCCGCCGGATGGCCGGAGAGGCGCGCGACATCGGAGAGCAGGAGCAAGTCGTCGACGTCGGCGCGGGAGGCCTCCTCCACGAACGCCTTCGGCCCCAGCGCGCGGTAAGCGGTGCCGTGCTCGCCCATCCGCGCGAGATCGCGCCACGCCGCTGCCCGCGGCGGGCGCGCGCGGACCGGATCACCGGCCTGCGCCGCGCGAAGCGAGCCCGTGCCCGCATCCGGCGGCTCCCTGTCCCCGCGCGGCCCCGAGGATGCTGCCGGCGCGGTCGCGGCTGCGCCGCTGGACGCAGCGGCGGGCGGCACGACGTCACGAGGCTTTCCGACCTTGTAGGGAGCCGCCGCGATCTCGGCGCCGGCGGGCATCTGGCGGACATCGATGGCCTGTCCCGCGCCGAGCCGATGGACCCGATCGCCGATGGTCTCCCCGCGCACGATCGCCGAGCCTTCCAGCACCTCGACGTGAACCATCTGCTCGCCGCGATCGATCAAGAAGTGCGTCCCGGCGACCTCCACCGTCACGGAGCCGCACTCGACGGCCCAGCGCTGGGGCCCGCCCTTCTTCAGATGGTACTCGATCCGCCCGCGCCGCTGCACGACGGCGAACCGGCTCCCCGAGCTCTCGAGCGGCTCGATCCGCGCGCCGGGCGAAAGCGCCAGCGTCGAGCCGTCGCTCAGCGCCACCGATCGCGCCTGCTCTCCCGCGCGGACCTCGAGATCTCCGATCTCCCCTCCCGCGGCGAGCTCCAGCGGTGCTCCTGCCGCAGGCATCGCGCGCCCCGCGACGAAGCCCGCGCTCACGAGCACCACGGCGGCCGCGGCGCATGCGAGCGCGACCCACGGTGCCTTCGCCACGGGCCGCGGGAGGGCGCGCCGCTCTTCGATCCGGTCCCAGAGGCGCTCCACCTCCGCGCCGGACAGCGGCGCGGACAGCCGTTCGCGCACCGGCGTGCGGATCTCTTTCATGTCCCGCCCTCCTTCAGCGTGACGTGGAGCCGCACGACCGAGTCGGCGGAGGCGATCCACCGCTTCACGGTCGCGAGCGAACATCCACAGGCGAGCGCCACCTCGTCGAGGCTCGCGCCTTCGATGTAGCGGATCACCCAGGCGATCCGGTGCTCGTCCGGGAGCTTGAGCAGCACACGATCGAGCTTGCCCAGCTCGGCGACGACCTCCGGGCTCTGCCCCGGGCTCGCGAGCTCGGCCATCCCGACGTCGTCTTGCGGTTGATCGAGGCCGAGCAGGCGGCGAAGGCGCCTCCGCCGGAGCCGGCGCCTGACCTGGTTCACCCCGATCTGGGAGAGCCACCCCCGGAGCGCTCCGCCGTCACGGAGCGCGCGGAGCTGCTCGAAGGCCGTGAGGAACGTGTCCTGTACGACGTCCTCCGTCTCGCATCGATCGCGGAGCAGACGCAGCACCAGCCCCGCGACGTACTGGACATGGCGCCGGTAGATGGTCTCCTCGGCCACCCGATCACCGGCCTGCGCGGCGGCGACCAGCTCCGCATCTCCAATCGCGTGATCGACCATGTCCGCGCGCGGGCGCGCGTGGATGCCGCTGTCGGGGAGCGGATGGACAGGGAACGGATTGACGACGGCTGCGGTCATTGCGCGCGGGCTCGAGGCCGATGGAGCGGTGCGGGACGGTCGATGGCGAGGGTAAGGACCACGAGCAGGGGGAACCGGCTCATCTTCGATACGATGCTCCCGCCGGCGCCGCGAGCGCTGGGACGCCGGAGCGATGCTCGCCGATCCGCGCGAGGAGCGGTCGGGAACCGCGAGCTCTGGGGGACCGGGCGCCGCCCACTCCGGCACGAGGGGTGTTGTCGGGGACCCGCGAGAGCTGCCATCGCAGCATATGCGCTTGCTCGTTCATAGCGCTCATGGCGCTGCCCAGCGCCTCTGCTCCCCAAGCCTCAAAAGCTCCTGGCAAGCCGGACGTCGTCCTCGCCCGAGGCCTGCCAGATGCGGTTGAAGCGCTTGTACCGATCGAGCGTCTCGGGTGCATCGAAGCCGTAGAGCCCGTGCGTCTCGCTGCGGCAGGTGCTCCCGCTTCGCCGACTACGCAGTTTCGCCGCTGAAGCGAAAGGCGACCACGCGAGAGATCAAGAGCACGCGAAGCCGTGAGCGCTGGCGTTACACGCCACCTCGGCGTCGCGACGGGGCTGCGTCCTTCCTCGACGCGACCGCTGCGGGGCGACGGGGCGACACCCGACGTCCTCTGGGAGAAGGCCATCATCCTCGGCAGCGGCACGGGCGATCCATGCATATCGCTGGTACCGAAACACAACAACCAGTGCCTGCTACGCGTATGGATCCCAGATCGCTACCGAGATCACACGACGTGTAACAACTGCGGCACCGATCATCCGGCACTTCAACTTTCATGCGCTCTTCGCAAAGCCCTGTGTGCCGCGCGACTCGTCCCCGAGACCAAGCGCCGGGCCGTACGCTACGGCGAAGCGAAGATATCATCCAACGCATCTCCTGAGGCGGACCGCACGCGGAGGATGCGCTCACGCGAACGCCAGCTGGGCACACCAACGCATGGCCGGTGTCTGGCCGACGTGAGTGCACGTGAGACGAGGCACATCGAGATGGCTCACGCGCGAAGAATGGTGCGCTTGCCGATCAATCGTCGTCGTCGTCGCCCTTCGCCTCGGCCGCCGCCTGCCAGCGGAGTGCGCGCGCCTTCATCTCCGGCGTCAGCTTCTCGAGCGGCTGCCCGCGCATCGCTCGCACCACCTGCGCGGAGAGCCCGGGCTGCCGATCCTCGTGCGTGAAATCCCACATCCCCGTCAGCTCCGCCTCGCCCGGCGGGACCTTACCGGCCGTCATCCCGCACGCCAGCGGCCACTGCCTCGGCGTGTACTCGAACGGCGTGTAGTCGGGCGTCGAGGTGAACAGATCGAACGGCAGCATCGCCCCCGCGACCTGCCGGTTCGGGTACGGCTTGCCGAAGATGTGCGCGTACATCCTGTGCAGCGAGGCCACGTCGATGTGCGTCTTCGACACGTAGCCGCGCTTCACCCACGGCGACACGATCACGAGCGGCGTCCGGTGGCTGTCCACGTGCTCGCCGCCGGACGAGGGATCGTCCTCCGTGATGATCACGATCGCGCTCTTCCAATACGGGCTGTGCGAGATGGCGTCGAGCATGATGCCGGTCGCCTCGTCGTTCACCGCGCACATCACCTCCGGCGTCGGGTTGCTCGCGCTCAGGCCGAGCGTGTGATCGTTCGGCAGCGTCTGGTATACGAACCGCCCCACGTCGCAGCCCACGCGCACCCGCCCGGCCGCGTAGCAGGCCTTGGGCAGATCGATCGACGAGATGGCCTGCACCACGCCGGGGTAGTGCCCGTCGAGCGGCGACTTCTGCCCGGGCACCAGCGTGGGCAGGCCGTCGGCCTCACCCAGGACGTCGAGCGGGATCTGGTTCGCGATCAGCCAGTCGAACAACGACCCCTCGAGCGGGCGCCCCACCTCCGACACGCCGCCGCCCGGCAGCCCGCGCGGTGATCCGGCGCGCGCGCCCGACGTCGCCCACGTGCGCTCGTTGAAGTCGCTCGATCGCCCGTACGCCGCCAGCACGTGCCCCTGCGTCGAGTACACCGCGTCGGTGTAGTAGTTGTCGCTGAGCGCGAAGGCGCGTGCCGCGTCGCGCACGTTGCGCCAGATGGCGTCCATCTCCTCGCTCTTGGCCTTGAGCGTGTACGTCGGCTCGCCCTCCACGCCCTGGAGGTCGCCGAAGATCGAATCGAAGTTCTTGTTCTCCTTGAGGATGAAGAACACGTGGTCGATGACCGGCGATCCCCCCTGGTTCGTCGCCGGCAGCGGGAAGTCGTCGGCCCCGCTCGGGCAGCTCACCGAGGGCGCGCCGTTGCGGTTCCCCGCGTCGTTGTCGACCGCCACCGCCGTCGCCCCGGCCGCGAGCTCCGGCACCGCGGGCTTCGCGATCCACTGCACGCTGCCCTTCATGCGATCGCCGATGTCGCTGTCGCCGAAGCCGAACGGCATCGGGATCGGACCGCCGCCGTGCCCGCGGAGCGACGTCACCACCAGCGCGCCGTCCGATCGCACCACCACGCCCGACGGCCACCACCCCGTCCCGAGGAGCCCCACGCGCGTCACCGTCGGCGGCGTCTGTTGCGTGTCCACGTCGAACGCCGCCACCGCGTTGTCGCCGCCGAGCGTGATGTACAGCCTGCCCGTCGTCGGATCGATCGCCGGCACGCTCGGCTCGCCCCCGTGGAGCGCGGTCGCGGCGGCCTCGATGGGCACGCTCGTCACCGTGCCGGTGGTCCGGTCCACGATCGAGATGCTGTCCCCGTTGGCGTCGGCGACGATCATGAAGCGCGCGTCGAGGAACGCGATCCCCTGCGGGTTCTTGCCCGTCGCGTATGTCGCCTTCACCGTCGCCGCCGCGAGATCGACGGCCAGCACCGACTTGCTCCCCCACAGCGACACGTACGCCACGCCGCCGGCCTCGTGCGGATCGAACCACACGCCGAATGACTCCGCCGCGCCTAGGTCCACCGTCCCGAGCTTCTGCCCATAGGTCGCGTCGTTCGCGATCGAGAACACGTGGAGCACCGCTGCGTCGACGCCGCTGACGACCAGCTTCGACCCGTCCGGCGAGGCGGCCACGCCGGAGACGTAGAGGTTCCCCTTGGGCCCCGGCGGCAAGGTGATGGAGGCCGCGTCGTTGCGCGTGAGCGATCCGGTGGCGAGGTCGACGTCGATGGCGTGCGCCGCGCCGTCGCTGCTCGACACGAAGAGCCGCGAGCCCGCGAGCGCGATGCCGTACCCCAGCGTCTCCGGCGCCGTGAACACGATCTTGTCCACCACCGGATCCACGCCCGCCGCGAGCTTGCTCACGTCGACGGTGCGCACCGCGTGATCGCCGTACCCCGTCTCCACGGTGATCACGAACGTCGTGCCCGGCACGTCGATCACCTGGCTGGTCAGCCCACCCACCACGTCGTCGAGCACATGCTCGCGCCCCGCCGGATGGAGCCGCCGGCCGTCCGGCAGCACGAAGCCCATCGCGTCGTCCGGATCGGGCCCCACGCGCTTCAGCGCGTCGCCCGCGGGCGCGGTCGCGCTGCACTTGCCCTTGACCGGCGTCGGGTACGACCCGTCCCAGTCGCCGCACGACACCGCGTGCGGGATCTCGTCCCACGGAGCGACGGTCGGACACGCGTACGGTACGTTCTGCTCCCCGCAGTCCGCGAGGGTCTCGCAGTCGTACGCGCACGACGCGAGCGGCGGGTAATAGAACGACTCCACGTCGCCCGCCTCGCCTCCCGATCCCGAGGACGACGAAGAAGAGGACGATGACGACGTCGACGTCATCATCGTCTCGCCGCCGCCTCCGCAGCCGGCGAACGCAGCCGCCGTGATGGTGAACGGCAGGGCCGTGAGGATCGCTCGTCGGGCTCGCATGCGGCGACCATTATCGGCCAGATGCGCCGCGGCAAGCACCCGTTACTTGGCATCCCGCCGGTGCGATCCTGCGCGCCACGCGCGGGCCGATCTTCCTCGCCCCCGCCTTCACCTCGATCGCCTGCGGCGGCACGCAGCGCGCCAGTGACGCCGACGGGTCGCCCGGGATCCAGCGCTACCGCGATTCCGAGGGTCTGAACGCGCAGCTGGGCGAAGAGCCTCGGGTGGCCCAAGTGGCAAGTTGGCCTCCTCGAGGAGATTGGCCTCCTCGAAGCGATGGTGAAGGCTAAGGAGGAGGCCGACGCGCTGGAGGCGCGGGCAAAGGAGCTGTGGAAGAAGCCGACGAAGATGAGAGGGTGAGTGGGTGTCCTCGCCCCCATCCCGGCCGGCGAGGTGCCTTGTCACACGGCGCCGCGCTTCCTCAGAACGCGTACGACGCCGCCATCCTCCCCAGCACGCCGGGTGACCCTTTCGATAGCCCAAATGCCGGCCCGGCCGTCAGGTAAACGCGCCTGGCGAGCTGGATGGAGGCGGTCGGCCCGATGAAATGGCGAATGCCGCCGTCGGCCTCGTCCTCTTCCCAGGCGCCCTCGAGATCCTGGACCACGTATTCGACCCCGACCCGCAGAATGGGGAGGATGGCGTACGTCGCGCCGGCGGTGAGCAGCAGGTCGATGTCGTCGCGCCCCTTCTCGAAGATGTGCGACCCCACCGCGCTCACCACGAAGCGCGCGTCCCGCCAGTTGATCGCCGCCGAGGCCCGGCCCCAGACGCCGTTGCCGCCGCCGAGCTCGCGCAGGTAGCCGGCCGCAAGCGAGAGGTCGACGGGGCTCTTCTTCGGCAAGGGATAGAAGGCGAGGCCAATGACGCCGCCGGCGCGAACCTTGTCGGCGCCCTCGCCCGAGAGCATGCCCTCGGCCTGCACGGACATGAAGCGGAAGACACCGACCTCCGCCGCCGCGTTGAACACGGCGCCCGCATGCGCGTAGTTGGCGGCGAAGGGGCGCGCGGCGCCGCGATCGACCTGCGCGTAGCCGACGCCGAGGCCAGCCATGACGTGACCCGGGGGCGGCGCAGTGGGATCGGCGGAGTAGAGCCACGGGCGGCGAACGTCGGCCCAGGGATCGGGCCGCACGTCCGGCGTGGCGACGTCGCGCGGAGGCGTGGCCGCGAGCGCCGCGGAAGGAACGGGGGTCTGCGTCACCGGGGGCGCCGCGGCGGCCGGCGCGGGTTGCGCGGCAGCGGCGCGGGCGAGCAGGAGGACGGCGAGCGCGGACGCCGTGGTCGCGCGGAGCTGGAGGGGCCGGACGTGCATCGGTGAGCCTCGGGGATGAAGGACCGGACGCGCACGAGCAGCGCGAGAGCCCACGGGGACGGGAATATAGAGCATTTCGCTCCACGCCGAGATCGCGCGTCGCGTGCCCTCGGCCGAGGATCCCGCTGGTGCGCGACCACGGCGTGCTCGCGTCACGGTCGTCATGGCGCGCGCTGGTCACGCGGAAGCCCCCGGCGCGTGCGAGCAAACCGAAGGCCTGCGCCGCACCCGCGTCGGCTGCGTCGGTAGCGTCGCCGTCGGCCGCGTCACCGGCCGCGTTCGCGCCTTCACCACCGGCGTCCGCGCTCGCGCCACCGCCGGTCCACGCCCCCGGTCACGCGGCGCTCGGGGAGGCGTTCGCTGAGCTCGTGGTCTTCGTCGACCGGGGGTCACAGGTGCAGATATTGAACGGTGAAGGCCGGTGATCAGGCTGCCGTGGTTTTCACCGATCCGACGCGGGATGGGGTGATCACCAACACCTTTGGAGCCTATCCCGGTAGAGCGGACCGAGCCTGGTGGTCGAGATCGGGTGCAGCGCTAGGCGCGACGAGGAGCCCTGCTCGAAGTAGGGCGACGAGGAGCAACGACGGAGTGCGCCTGAAGCGCATGGGCCGCCTGGTTCAATGCTCAGCTCGGGAGCGTTCGTGGCCGTCGGATACCGTGTGCTCATCCACTGCCGTTTGGGTGCTCTTCCTTGGTGTGCGTGGGAGAATCGGCGCGCCTCATCGATCACCGAGACGAACGCCGCGGCCACGAACGAACGCCGCGGCCACGACCAGCGACACGCCGGGCGCGGTGCAGAGCTGTTGGATGACCGGCTCGCGGGCGCACAGCTGCAACGTGCGGAACAACCGTCGCGGCGCGACGAAGAGAGCTCCTGGTCATCGCGACAGCGTCGGACGGCGACACCTGCCTCTGTGCGGCGGCCCGAGAACTCTCGTGCGGCGATTCGCGGCGATGGTGGCGAACGAGTCGCGGAAGATCCAGCGGAGCACGACTCCAGTGGGTGATTGAGTCCAGCAGGCGCTCGAGCAACGTCTCCACGGAGCGGTAGGCGCCGCTCTCGAGCTCGCGCCTTTTGACCAAAACCGCTTCGGGGCTCTGCGTGCACGCGGCGTGCGCCGCGATGGAGGGCCGCGTCCGCGGCGGCCTTACACACTGTCCGCGGACATCGCCGGACATCCACAGGACGCGCGACGGGGAGGCGCGCAGGGCTCATATCGAGATCATTCGAGGCGATTTCGAGTGAAACAGAGGAGGTGTATCGATGGGCGAGGAGGGCATGGCGGTTGCTAAACGGTCCTCGCGAGGACGCGAAAGGCCAGGACCCAGCCCCATGTTCCAAGATCTCGATCGCACCTTGAAGACGCTGCTCTCGTCGGAGCTACCGAGCGGGTTGGTCGATCCTCAGAACGGGATCAGCTTCGGCCCTCCCAGCGGGGCCACGCTCACCCTCCCCTCGATCAATCTCTATCTCTTCTGGATCGTCGAGAACCGCGAGCTCCGTACGGCCGACAGGATGGTTTCGCGGACGACGGCCGGGAGGGCCTTCTCCGTAGATGCTCCCGTCCGCGTGGACTGCCATTACATGGTCTCCGCCTGGGCCGCCGGAGGAGACGAGGAGACGAAGGCTGCGACGGAGCACACGCTCCTCGGCGCCGCGCTCGGTGTCCTCGCCCGCCATCCCTTCATCCCCGACGAGCTGCGGCAAGGGTCGCTCGCGCGACAGATGCTCCCGCTGCGCACCGTGATCCTCAAGCCCGACCAGCAGCAGAGTCGAGGCGACTTCTGGCAGGCGCTCGGCGGCAAGCCCAAAGCATCCTTCAGCTACGTGGTGACCATCGGCTTCGATTTCAGCGAGCCGGCGGACGTGGGCGCCACGGTCACGGACCTCTAGGCGGAGCGGAGGCTGGTCATGGTGACGAAACGGCTCGTACCCCTCATTCCTCACAGGGTCGCGCTCTCGGGGATCGTGGCAGATGCCGAGACGTCGCGACGGCTCGCCGGCATCACGGCGGAGATAACCTCCATGCCGGCTGCCTTCCGGAGCTTCCTGGCGAAGAGAGCGATTGTCTATGGCGCGCTGTGGACAGCGCTGGCCGAGCGGCCGGATCGGACCTCGACAGCCATCGACGGCACCTTCCATTTCGTGGATCTGCCCGACGGCGCGTACACAGTCACCTTCTCGGCGCCCACGAGCGTCGGCCGCTACGGCAGTCCGCAGGTGGATTTCACGGTCGCCCGTGACGCCGAGGGCAAGCTCGTGACGACGATGACGATCGTTTGCATGCCGCCGAGCGGCGCGCGCGGGCTCGTCTCCGGCCCGGCACCCGGGAGCGCGCCCACGGCCCCTGCCGTGTCGATCACGGGCGCGCGCGTGCGGGTGCGCGGTAGCGGCGAGCTCGCATACAGCGATGTCGGCGGACGCTTCTACCTACCTGGGCTGGAGACCGGGACTCTCACGCTGGAGATCACCGCATCCAACTACGAGCCTGTCACGACGCCCGTCATCGTCGTCGGCGGGACGATCACGGATGTCGGGACCGTCACGCTCGTTCCAACCACTCTTTGACCATACGAAGTCGTCTCGACCGTTGGAGTGAATCAACATGACCAATTATTCCACGAAAGCACCTGGCGTTTACGTCGAGCAGATGCCGTCGGCATCGGCTCCCATCTCTGGAGCGGGCACCAGCACGGCCGGGTTCATCGGGGTCATTCCCGATACCGTCCCCGTGTCGGATCCTGCGGACGCCGGCTTGCCGCCGGCGCTGCTCGAAAACTCCGCCACGTCCACCACGAGGTTCCCCATCGCAGCGGCCATGGGTGAGGTGGTCCTCTGCACCAACTTCACCGATTTCGCGAGCGCCTTCGGGGTGCGGATGCCGGACGGGAGCTTTCAGGGCTTCACCCGCAACGCCGGACAGAACATCCTGGCCCACGCGGTCCGCGGCTTCTTCAACAACGGCGGCACCCGCTGCTACGTGACCCGGGTCGCGCCGACCGCGACGACGCCCTCCGACGCCGTCATCGACGACGCCGCCATCACCGACGCGCTCGCGCTGCTCGAGCCCATCGACGAGATTTCGATCATCGCCGCACCAGGCCTGTGCACCGCGTCGCACTACGCGGCGCTCACCTCGCACGTCACGACGTACACGGCGAACCGCTTCGCCATCTTCGACACGAAGCAGAGCTTCGATGGGAGCTCGTCGAGCCCACAGCCCACCTTCCCCACCGAGCTGCAGCCCCCCGCCGAGGGCAGCAGCACGTCGGTTCTTCCGCCCTACTCCGACGCTGCCGCCCTCTACTTCCCTTGGCTCCAGGTCTTCGACCCGGCCACCCGAGGCTCCATCTACGTCCCGCCGAGCGGTCACATGGCGGGCATCTACGCGAGCGTGGATGGGCGGCGCGGCGTGTTCAAGGCACCGGCGAACGTGCCAGTCCTCGGCGTCACCGATCTCCGCTATGCGGTGAGCCCGCGACAGCATGACGGGCTCAATCCCCAGGGCGTCAACTGCATTCGCAAGCTCAATGGGAACATCCTGGTCTGGGGCGCCCGCACCCTCGGTGGCAACGACAACGCGGACTTCAAGTACATCAACGTCCGCCGCACGTTCAATTACATCCGCGCGTCCATCGACGCCGGCACGCAATGGGCGGTCTTCGAGCCGAACAACAGTGTCCTCTGGGCCCGGATCACCCGTGAGGTGAGCGCTTTCCTCCGGACCTTGTGGGCCAGCGGCGGCCTCTTCGGAGACAAGCCGGAGCAGGCGTTTTACGTCAAGTGCGACGCCGAGACCAACCCCCCTTCGGGGCGAGACGCGGGGATGGTGGTGACCGAGATCGGCGTCGCCATCGTCCGTCCGGCGGAGTTCGTCGTCTTCCGATTGGGCCAGATGGCGGGACAGGCGAGCTGAGGTAGCCATGGCGATCCCGTACTCGACCCCAGGCGTCCATTTCGAGCAGGTGAGTCGCGAGCCGCGGGCCTCTCTCAGCACCGGCGTGCCTGTGTTCCTGGGGTCGACGCTGTCGAGCGAGCTCACCGCCGGAGGGCCTGTCATGGCGCTGAATCGCGCGGGCTGGACTCAGCTCGACGCTTCTCGAGGCACGAAATGGGCGGAAGGTTATCTGCCCTTCGCCGTGCGCGGGTTCTTCGAGAACGGGGGCGCTCGATGCTACGTGGTGGGGGCGGGCTCACCCGACCCGGGCGACGCGCTCGCCTTGATCGACGCCCTCGATGACTTCGATCTGGTCTGCGCTCCCGAGCTCGCCCTCTCGAGCGGAAGCACGTTGATCGATGGACAGATGAAGATCATCGAGTTCTGCGAGGCTCGAAGTGTCTTCGCCGTCCTCGACTCCATCGGGGCTCCGTCCCTGACCCAGTCCACCGGCGTCAACGTCACGGGCGTGGGCGCGCACCACGAGGACCTCTCCAGCGCGCTCGAGCACGCCGACCCTGCGTGGGGCGGAAGCGCCGCGCTCTACGCACCATGGGTCAAGGTCCAAGGCGCCGGGTACCTGCCCGGCCCCCACGCCGCCGGCGCCGCCGCGGGCTTCGTGCCCCCCTGCGGCCACGTCGCCGGGATGTACGCGAGCGCCGACCAGCGCACCGGTGTCTTCATGCCCCCTGCGAATCAAGCGCTCGAGGGGGTGTTGGATCTGGAGCTCTACTTCGACGACGACACGCAGGTGACGCTCGATCCGATGCCCAGCGCGACCGCG
The DNA here is from genome assembly GCA_001931535.1 of Minicystis rosea. Taxonomy (GTDB): domain Bacteria; phylum Myxococcota_A; class Polyangia; order Polyangiales; family Polyangiaceae; genus Minicystis; species Minicystis rosea. The sequence goes on along the minus strand of CP016211.1, from coordinate 15,651,699 downwards.
CCGCGGCGCCGGATCAACTGCCTGCGCGCCTTCCCGGGGAGGGGCACGAGGATCTGGGGCGCAGGGACGTTGAGCCGGGACTCGACGTGGACGCACATCAACGTGCGTCGGCTCGCGCTGACCATCGAGCGGTGGTTCGCGCTCCAAATGAGGGGGCTCGCCTTCGAGCCCAACAACAGCACGCTTCGGGTCCGCATCACCGCCGAGGTGAGCGCCTTTTTGGAGCGGCTTTATGATCTCGGCGCGTTCAAGGGGAAGAGCCCCGAGAGGCGTTTTACGTCAAGTGCGACGCCGAGAACAACCCTGCATCGCAGAGGAACGCGGGGATGCTCGTGACCGAAGTGGGCATCGCGCCGACCTTGCCGAGCGAGTTCATCGTCGTGCGCTTGGTCTCGGGCGAGGCCCAGACGGCCGCGCCCGGCGCCGAACCGACCTTCACCTGACGACACCGAGAGACACGCGAAAGGAGCATTCGACATGGCCACTCAAAACACCATCAACGCGAACAGCCCGACGAGGAACGATCCGTTCAACGGCTTCAACTTCACCGTGACCTGGAACGGCCTCACGGTGGCTGGGTTCAAGCAGTGCTCGGGGCTCGACTCGAGCACGGCCTCGATCAAATACCGCGAAGGCAGCGACATGGATCTGGCGCAGCGCGAGATCCCGGGACTCTCGTCGTTCTCCAACATCTCGCTCCAGCGCGGCATCACCACCGAGCTGGATCTCTGGGCGTGGCGGAAGGACGTGATGAGCGGCGTGATCAACCGCCAGAACCTCACCATCACCCTCCAGGACAACAACCGGGTGAACCAGCGGAGCTGGACCATCCGCAACTGCTGGCCGACCAAGTGGACCGGGCCGAGCTTCGACGCGACCGCGGACGCGATCGCCATCGAGACCCTCGAGCTCGCGCACGAAGGGATCGAGGTGGCGTGATGATGCGGGGCGCCGGCGCGAAGCTGACGGAGCTCCCGTTCACGCTGCCTCACGGGTACACGGGCCCGGACGGGGTCCTCCATCGCGAGGGTGCGATGCGGATGTCCACGGCCTACGACGAGATCGCGCCCCTCAAGGATCCGCGCGTGCAGGCGAACCCGGGTTATCTGGTGATTGTCATCCTCACCCGGGTCATCGTCCGGCTGGGCACGGTCGAGTACATCTCGAATCAGGTCATCGAGAATCTGCCGTCGGTCGATCTCGTCTATCTCCAGGACCTCTATCGGAGGATCAACGAGAACGGCCACGCGCGGCTCCTCGTGGGCTGCCCCCACTGCCAGGGGGAGTTCGAGGTGGAGACTGCCAGTTTGGGGGAAGCCTGAGCTACCCCTCGGACCGGCTCTTCGAGGAGGTAGCTTATCTGTCGGCCTATCTGCACTGGTCTCGTGACGAGATCATGTCGATGGATCACCTCGAGCGACAGCGCTGGGTCGCCGAGGTCGCGCGGATGAACACGGCGATCAACGCGCAGCGGCCGCGCCGGGGGTGACCGGGCCCCGGCCCGGCCGGCCTGCGCTCACGTGAAGAGAAGAAGAGAGGAGTGAGAGGCGATGTTCGGACTCGTTCGCTTCGACCCTTATGTCGGCTGCAACTTCCTGGTGGTGTCCACCGCCTTCGTGGTGGGTGGTTTTCGCGAGGTGAGCGGTCTCTCCGGCCAGGTGGAGGTCAAGACCTACGCCGAGGGCGGCCGCAACGGGTATCTCCACCAGATCCCGGGTGAGGTGCGTTGGCCGAACCTCGTCCTCTCTCGCGGCGTCATCGACTCCAACTCCATGTGGAGCTGGTTCGAGGACGTGTCGCGCGGGATCATCGAGCGACACACGCTCACCATCATGTTGCTCGATCGCGATCGATCTCCGGCGATGTGGTGGGAGATCCGGGACGCCATCCCGGTGAAGTGGGCCGGCCCGACCCTCAACGCGACGAGCGATGAAATCGCGGTGGAGTCGGTCGAGCTCGTCCACAAGGGCATCAAGAAGCCGGCCCTGAGCAAGCTGGTGACGGACGCGCGCGCCGCCGCCGACATCGCCAGAGCGCTCGCAGCCATTTGAGTCGAGTGAAGGCGGACGCCGATCGCGAGGAGCATCATGAGCAACACCGAAGCACAGAGGAGCGATGAAGAGGGCCGGAGCGCGCGCGCGCCCGCCGAAGGATTCGTGTCCACGGAGCCCGGCGACAGCCACCTTCCGCGGTGGTCGGCGAGCCTCGACTCGGTGCTCCTCGCTCGGCTCCGCCGCCCGCTCGTCGAGCCCAGCGTCATCTCCACCGCCCTCGCGCGGAGGGTCTTCGGGTGGGTGACGTATTTCGAGCAGCGCCGCTCGCTCGCGGCGGAGCTCCAGCGTCGGAGGGGGCAGCCGGGAGGCTCCGGCGCCGAGCGTGTCCCCATCGTCCACGCTCGCTGGCTCAGTGACACCGTCGACGAGGGAGTCCCGCCAACCCGAAGAAATCACGAGATCGTGATCGAGGCGCGGAGCGGTGGAGTGGCCACACCGCCACACCGCCCGGCGCCCGCCGTCGAGGTCGTCAATGCGGCGCCGACGTCACCTCGGCTCGACGAGAGGGGCCCGCGGGCGGCGGAGCGCGCCGGCAAGAGCCTCGATGTCGCCCAACCCATCATCGTCCTGGGCGCGGCAGAGGAGCCTAGCTCGATGGAGAGGGTCGAGCTGACCCGGATCGAGGTGCGCCATCCCATGATGCCACTCCTGCCCGGCGCGCCGATGGATCGTCCCGCGGTGCTGCCTCCGTCGGAGGCACCGTCGAGCATGGCTGTGCAGGTGGCGCGGCCCGCGCCCCAGGGAGCCCCGAGCGACGCCGCGCGCGCCGCTTCGGACGAGGCGCGGAGAGCGATTGTCGCGCCGCGCAGAGTGATTGTCGCGCCGCGCAGAGAAGCGGCGGCGCCGACGGCGATGGGAGGCGCGGCGCCCCCTCACGGAGCTCCCATCGTCAGGACTGCTCTCCAGGAGCCTCAGCGGGTGGCGCGACCTCGTGCTGCGCCGTTCGAGGACGGGACTTCGCCGACTCCGTCGATCGCGGGCCAAACCGCTCCATCGAGTCGAGACGTGCGGAGCTCGCCGCTCGTGTGGCACCTGGAGACAACGGCGCAGACGTCGCCCCAGGGCGCGGGGCGCGCAGCTCGCCCTCTGATCCATGAGGCGCTTCCCGAACCGGCAGCGCCGCTCGCGCGCTCCGCGGAGATGGTGTTTGCGCCGCCGCCGTCGGTGGGAGTGGAGGCGGAAAATCCTTCCCAGGAGTCGATCGTCGTAACGCCTCGTTCTCCGAGGAAGAGAGGATATCTGGAGAAGGCCAAAGGCCTCGTGACGCCACACCGGCGCTCGGCGCCGACTGCGGAGCTCCCTTCGACGGGGGCGCGGCTGCGCGTCGCTCCCAGCCGTCATGTGCCGGCCCGCAACGGCGCGACGCCGCCCGGGGAGCCGCTCCCACAGGCGAGCACGCGAGCTCACGGCTCGCCCTTGGGCGGCGCGACCACGCCGGCGGAGGGCTGGGCGCGGCCCTCCGCCGGCGCCTCGCGGGCCGCGGCGGGCCCGGCGTTCGACATCGTCTCCGCGGCGCCCGGGCCGGCGTTCGACATCGTGTCGGGGGTACCCAGGCCGGCCTTCGACATCGTCTCTTCTCCGCCTCGAGACGCGCCGGCGGCCCCGACCGCGGCGCCTGCCGCCGCGCGGGCCGCCATCAACATCGATGTCCTGACGGACAAGGTGCAACAGAAGCTCTTGCGGAGGCTCGCCGCCGAGCAGGAGCGGAAAGGAGGTCTCCGATGAGCCTGAGAAAGCTCACCATCAAGCACGAGGAGAAGAAAGAGGGGGTCTTCAGCGGGGAGGCGGTTGCGCTCTTCAACCCCAACAAGCTCAGTTACCAGCGGTCGGTGAGCTGGCAGACGGTCGACCCGGCCGCGCTGTCCAAGTCGGGACGACGCAGCCGCTTGCAGTTCCAAAGCATCGTGCCGGAGACGCTGAGCCTCGAGCTCTTCTTCGACACGTACGAGCCCGTCAGCTCCGCCGCGGACTTGATTGGATCGCTCGTGGGCTCGCTGTTGCCCGACAAGGCCGTGCCGCCCGACCCGCAAAGCGTCCTCGAGCTCACGGAGCCGTTCGAGGCGCTCGCGAGCTACGAGGCCGATCTCCATCGGCCTCCCGTCTGTCAGCTCACGTGGGGTGAGAACTACGTGCTCTTCACGGGGGTGCTGACGCAGATGAGCAAGACCCTCGATCTCTTCCACCGCGATGGGACCCCGCTCCGCGCCACCATGCAGTGCACGTTCACGGACATCCGGTCCACGGACGAGCTCCACTCACCGGATGTCGCCAAGACCTATGTGGTGAAGCCCCGCGACACGCTGCTCCAGATCGCGGCCGAGCACTACGCCGACGCCTCGCTGTGGCGCGTGATCGCCGAGGCCAATGGCATCGACAACCCGCGCGTCCTGACCCCGGGGCGGCTCCTCGCAATTCCAGCGCTCCAGTGATCGAGAGGAGGCGAACGTGGCAGATCTGATTCAAGACGCGCTCACCGCGGCGCTCCTCCTGATCCAGGCCAACATGGAGGAGGAGGATGACGACGCTGCGGCCCCATCCGCCGCCGTGGCCACCGCGCCGAGGGCGAAGCTGGCAAAGCGGAGCGCGGTCGACACCCCCGTGAACCAGGAGGCCAAGCTCGTCGTGAGCATCAACGACGAAGCGCTCACGGCCGCTGAGCTGGAGGCGATCTTCGAGGTGACGATTCACCAGGACGTGGAGGCGCCGTCCTCGTTCTCGCTGCGCTTCAAGGACGATGACGCGCTCGCGCGCGCCGAGGACCGCCGTTACAACCTCGGTGGGAAGGTGACTGTGAGCGCCGGGTATGACGCGCCCGAGCCGCTCATCACGGGCGACATCACCGGTCTGGAAATCGATTTGACCGGAGGCGAGACTCCCTCTCTCGTGGTGCATGGTTACGATCGGCGCCACCGGCTCTCGCGCGGCACGCGGACGGACTCCTACGCGAAGCTCACGGACAGCGGCATCGCCGAGCGCATCGCCCGGAGGAACGGGCTCTCCTTCAAAGGAGACTCGACCACTGTCACATACGACCTCGTTCTCCAACACGAGCAGAGCGATCTCGAGTTCCTGAAGCAGCGCGCAGACCGCATCGGATACGAGGTGCTGGTCGAGGCCGAGACGCTCTACTTCCGCGCTCCCCCCATCTCCGCGAAGGCGGCGCTCACGCTGAGCATGGATGGCGACGTCACCGAGTTCTATGCCCGGATGTCGGCCTTGGACCAGCCCGAGGAGGTCCACGTTCGTGGTTGGGACCCGAAGCTCGAGGGGCGGGCGACTGTCCAGGATCTGCCCAGCATGGGAGGAAAGACGGGCGCGAGCGAGGCGGCGATTGCCTTCAAGGCCATCCCGGGCACCGTCATCCAGGTCGATCAACCGGTGACCACGGTCGACGAGGCCAAAGCCATGGCGCGCGGGCAGCTCGAGGCGCTGGCGCTCCGCTTCGTCCGCGGTGAGGGCACGTGCCTCGGCAACCCCGAGCTCCGCGCCGGGAAGACGCTCGCGCTCACCGATCTCGGCCCTCGCTTCGGCGGCACGTACTACATCGTTTCGGCGCAGCATACGTATACACGGGAGCAAGGGTATCGCACCAAGTTCACGGTGCGGCGGAGCGCGACCGGGACGGCGGGCGAAGGCACTGCTCCGCCGGCGCCGAGCCCCTGACGAACACCCGAGCTCGATAGCGAGGTAGCGACATGACGACGGGTATTGGCATGCTCGAGCATCTTCTCCCTCAGCCCTCCTCAGGCGGGCGCATCTACGGTGTCGTGGTCGGCAAGGTGACGGCCGTCGAGGACAAGGACCCGGCCGGTCTCAACCGGGTACAGCTCACGTTCTCGTGGCTCCGCGACGGCGCCTCCGGCGCGGCCGTCGCGGGGCCGTGGGCCCGAGTCGTGGCGCCGCTCTCCGGGCACGGGCGAGGCCTCTGGCTCTTGCCCCAGGTGGGTGACGAGGTCGCCGTGATGTTCGAGCACGGCGACCCCAATCACCCCTACGTGATCGGCGGCCTCTGGAACATCCCGGTGGACGCCGCGCAGGGCGCGCCTCCCCCAGAGACGGCCGTCCTCAAGACGAAGAGCGGACACACCATCACGCTCGACGACAAGAGCGGCGCCGAGAAGCTCACCATCGAGAGCGCCGGGGGCAAGATCGTCATCGACTCCGCGAAGAACACGGTGGAGATCACGGGCGCCCAGGGCCTCACCATCACGGCCGAAAAGGGCAACGTCGCCCTCTCTGCGCCGAGCGGCGACGTCACCATCGATTGCAACGGATTCACCGTCAAAGCGAAGAGCGATGTCTCCATCGAAGCGATGAAGACGGGCGCGATCAAGGCGACCGCCGCGCTCGCGGTCGACGGCAAAGCCGGGGTCCAGATCAACGGCGATCACCTGGTGGTGATGTGATGCCCGGCTTCCTCCTCACCATCGACGCCAAGGTGACGTGCTCGCACGCGGGTCTGGGCACGCCCCTCTCCCCGAGCCCTCACGTCTTCATCGGAGGAAAACCGGCGGTGAACGCGGTGACACCCTACGTGATCTCGGGGTGCGCAAACACGGTGCCCTGTACGCTGGCGCTCGGTTGGATGCGTCCAGCCACGCAGGTGACGTCGGCGGGGCTCCCCTTGCTGCTCGCGGACAGCATGGCGACGTGCGTCCCCACCGCGGTTCCGACGACGGTGGCGCCGGCGCAGGCCTTCGTCAAAGGCACCTGAGCCAAACGGGAAGGAGCGAATCATGAACCAAGGATTCCTCGGCAATGGATGGGCCTACAATCTCACGGAGGGCGGCGTCGGGCTCGACAGCCACGGTCGAATCGCCGAAGCCGGCGGTGACGACGGCATTCGCCAATCGATCTGGTTGATCCTCGGCACTGCCCCCGGCGAGCGCGTGGGGAGGCCGGATTTCGGCTGCGGCATCTACGATCTCGTGTTCTCTCCACAGAACGCCGCCACGATGGGCCGCGTCGTCACCGCGGTGCGCACCGCGCTCTCCACTTGGGAGCCTCGCATTCAGGTGCTCGACGTCCGCGTGACGACCCACCCCGAGGCGCCGAACGGGCTCCTCGTCCAGATCGAATACGAGGTCCATGCGACCAACAGCCGCCAAAACCTCGTCTACCCCTTCTATCTCTCCACCTGAGACGAGCACCGATGTTCCTCCCGAGCCCGCCTGTCGACAACCGCTCTCGCGACGACATCGCCGCTGCCACCGCGGCGCTCGTGCGAGCCTATACCGCCAATCCAGCCGTGCCGGGATCGGGCTGGACTCCGCCCTCCGATCAACCGGACGTCGCGTCGGCGCTGATCCACGTCTTCGCCGTCATGGCCAAGTACGCCGTCGATCGCGTCAACCTCTTTCCGGACAAGGCCTTTTTGGCCTTCCTCGACATGATCGGTGTCCAGCGCTCGCCCCGCCGGCCGGCGGAGGTGCCGCTCACCTTCTCGCTGGCCAAAGGCACCTCCGCCGGGGTCCTGGTCCCCGCAGGGACGCAGGTGGGCGCCCAGCCCGAGGCCGGTGACATGGGGCCTGTCGGCTTCGAGACGGTGCAAGATCTCGTGGTCACCCCGGCGCAGCTCGTCGCGGTCCTATCGTATCAGCCGAGCGGCGATCTCTACGCCGATCGCACACCGCTCGCCACGGGCGCGTCGACGGGCTCGTATCCCGCCTTCGACGATCGGCTCGCCACCCTCGGAGGTGGGCTCTCTCCCATCGAGCACGGCCTCTATCTCTCCGCGGATACCATTCTGACGTTGCCGGCGGGGGTGGTGATCACGATGAAGATCACGCTCGCGCCGGGGGCCGGCGCAGAGGCGTGGCCGGCGCTCGGCCTCGCGTGGTCGTACTGGAGCGCCGCCGGCGCGTGGCAAACCCTCGCGCTGACGCCGGGCGCCTCCGCGCTGGAGTGGAGCTTCACCGTCCCTGCGGACATGGCCGCGACGACCGTGAACGGGCAGTCGGCGCGGTGGATCCGCGCGCAGCTCCATGCTTGGCCGGCGCCCCCGGCTTCGATTCCGGCTCTTCAGAAGGTCACGTTGACGAGCGCCCCCGTGACCCGCAGCGGGATCACGCCGGACGCCGTGATGAGCAGCGCGGGGACCATCGACCCGAGCGCGGGCTTTTATCCGTTCGGCGAGCAGCCGCGCCGCAACGACGTCTTCTACCTGGCCAGCGCCGCGCTGGGGACGCCGGGCGCCGCGGTGACACTGCACCTGAATCCGAGCGCTCTCTCGCTCACGAAAGAATCCATCGCCCCTCTCCTCGTCTGGGAAGTGAGCACCGAGACCGGCTGGACCGAGCTCGGTCGGTCGACGAAGGCCAGCGCGAGCGCGGCGTCATCCACCTATGGATTCAGCGACGGGACCCGCGCGCTCACCGTGGCGACTGGGCTCGTGACCTTCACGCTGCCAGCGAACGTCGCGCCTACCACGGTGCAGGGGACCACCCGTGTTTGGCTGAGGATCCGCCTTCTCGGCGAAGACAACTACGGCATGGGGCTCGTCCTCGCCGCCGGCACGGGCGGTGTCCCCACCGTGACGTACGAGCCATGGCAGCCACCGCTCCTCGCGTCGCCGACGTTCGACTCCACCACCGTGACCACCGCTGCGGCCTCGGGGTTCACGTACAACGACATGAGCTTTGCGAGCGTGGGTGGGGCCGGCGCGTCGAGCTTCATCCCCTTCGTCCGCCGCACGGACACCGAGCCTGCGCTCTACCTCGGGTTCGATCAGCCCTTCGAGAACAGGCCGGTGCTGCTCTACGTGCAGGTCGCGCCTCTCTCCGTCGAGGATCTGGAGTCGCTCGGCGACACCACCTCTTCTCCGACGCTGGCGTGGGAGTACGCGAGCCCCTCCGGCTGGGCGCCTCTCGGGGCCTCCGACGAGACTCGGGCCCTCACCGAGAGCGGCCTTTTGAGCTTCGTCGGCCCCGTGGACTTCACGTCGAGCACCGTGCTCGGTCAGCGCCTCTACTGGATCCGGGTGCGGCTCCGCGAGGGAGCGTTCGCGGCCCCGCCGCGCGTGGGGCGCGTCCTCACCAACACGGTTTGGGCCTCCCACACGACGACCATCCAGACCGAGGTCATGGGATCGAGCGATGGAGTGCCGGGTCAAACGTTCTCGCTCCTGCACACGCCCGTGCTTCAGGGCGAACGCATCCACGTGAGGGAGCCGGATCTGCCCCCGGCCGGCGAACAGGCCGCGATCGGCGCGGATGAAGGCCGCGACGCGATCCTCGTCGTGCCCGGCCTCCGTGGTCAGCCCGATCAGATCTGGGTGCGCTGGCACGAGGTCACGGACTTCTACGCCTCGGGGCCACGGGACCGTCATTACCGGATCGACCGCGACACTGGCCTCGTGCGCTTCGGTGATGGGCTCCGCGGGATGGTGCCGCCGAAAGGGGTCCAGAACGTGTGGTGTTTCTTCTACCAGAGCGGCGGCGGAGCCCAGGGAAACCGCGCCGCGGGGACCATCACCCAGCTCATGAACGGGCTCGCATCCATCGCCGGTGTCACCAACCACGAAGCGGCCTCGGGCGGCGCCGACGCGCAGACGCTCGATCAGCTGAAGGCGCTCGGCCCTACCTTCCTCCGCAATCGAGGCCGGGCCATCGCCGCGCAGGACTACGAGGATCTGGCGCTCGAGGCCTCCGCGAGCGTCGCGCGGGTGCGGCTCCTCTCACCGTCCTTCGATCCCATCGAGGAGGCGCAGAGCCCGCTCACGCCCACCGACGCAGGCGCGCTGACGTTGCTCGTCGTCCCCTTCAGCGACGAGATGCCGCCGACACCGGGCCTCGGTCTCATCCACGATCTCGAGAGCTACCTCTCGACGCGCATCGCGCCGGCCGTGTCGCTCACCATCACCGGCCCGCTCTGGGTCCGGGTCAGCGTCGTCGGATTGACCATCGTGCCTGTCTCCGCGACCGGCGCGGACGCGCTCCGGGCCGCTGCGGTGACGGCCATCACCGCCTTCCTTCACCCGTTGACCGGTGGGTTCGACGGTGCCGGCTGGGCCATCGGCCATCTCCCGCAGGCGTCCGACATCTACCGTCTGGTGATGGGCATCGCGGGCGTCGACGCGGTCCGCGGCTTCACCGTGGCAATCGACCCGACGCTCGATCTCACGGACTCGGCGATCGCCAATCGCATCTCGATCTACTCGGGCACACACACCGTGGTCATCACCGCCCCTGACGCTGGAGGGTGACATGCCGCTCGTTCTACCGAACCTCGACGACAAGACCTTCGCCGACCTGGTGCAGGAGGCGCGCGCCTCCCTACCTGCTCTCTACCCCTCGTGGACGGACCACAACCCGTCCGACCCCGGAATCACGCTGATCGAGCTCTTCGCGTGGCTCACGGAGATGGTGATTTATCGCAACAACCGGATCACGGAGAGCACCTATCGAACCTTCCTGAAGCTCCTCGTCCACCCGAGCGCCCTTCCCGCGCTCACCGGCCAGCCGCTCGACGATGCCATCCGCTCCACCGTCCTCGGTCTGCGGCAGATCTACCGCGCCGCCTCCACCGAGGACTACGAAGCGCTGACCATCCAGCAGTGGCCGGGCTCGCCGGAGGCGCAGAGCACGCCGGCCATCCGGCGGGTGCTCTGCGTCGGTGAGCGCAACCTCGGCGCCGTGGCGGCCACGGAGGTGAACGCGACCACGGCGTTCTCGGCCATCGCCACGCGCGCCGACGGCTCGATGGAGGACGTCACCGCGACGGCGAGCTGGAGCTCGTCGAGCACGGCGATCGCGTCCGCGGCGGCCGGCGTGGCCACGGGGCACGCCGCCGGCGCCGCGCAGATCACGGCGAGCCTCGGCGCGGTGAGCGGCCACGCCTCGCTCACCGTCGGCGCCGGCACGCTCGTCTCCATCGCGCTCACCCCCGCGCGCCCCCTTGCCGCGTTCGGCCGCCTCGTCTCCTTCGTCGCGACGGGCACGTATTCGGACGGCGCCCGCGCGGACGTCACGCCGAACGTCACCTGGTCATCGAGCGCGCCGAGCGTGCTCGCGATCGACGCCTCCGGGCGCGGGCGCGCGCTTTCAGCGGGCTCGAGCGTCGTCGCGGCGCAGCTCGGGGGCGTGACGGGATCGACCTCCGTCACCGTGTCCTCCGCGGCGCTCGCCTCGATCTCCGTCACGCCCGCGACGAGCGAGCTCGCGATCGGCCGGCAGCAGCAGCACGTCGCCGTCGGTCACTACGCGGACGGCACCATCGCCGACCTCACCGAGAGCGTCACCTGGTCCTCGACCGCATCGATGGTGGCCTTCGTCGCGAGCGCCCCCGCGGGCCTCGCGACGGCCGGCACGGGCGGGACGGCGACGCTCACCGCCGCGCTGGGCGCGGTGAGCGGGACCGCGAGCATCACCGTCGCGGCCGCCGCGCTGGTCTCGATCGCGGTCTCGCCCGCGAGCCTCTCGCTCCCCGCGACGATGACGATCGCGCTCACCGCGCTCGGCACCTACTCGGACGGCAGCACCGCCGACCTCACCGCCAACGTGCTTTGGTCGTCGTCGGCTCCGAGCTTCGCCTCGATCTCGAACAGCGCCGGCTCGTCGGGCGTGGCGACGGCCGTCTCCACGGGGACGGCGACGTTCACCGCGACGCTCGGCGCGAAGAGCGGAGCCGCGTCGATCACCGTGACGTCGGCGACGTTGACGGCGATCGCGATCACGCCGTCGAGCCCCTCGGTGCCCGCCTCGGTGCGGCTCCCGCTCGCGGCCCACGGGACCTATTCGGACGGCTCGATCGTCGACGTCACGAAGCTCGTCGCGTGGAACACGCTCAACGCGTCCGTCGCTTCGATCACGACGGACGGGGTGGTGACCGGCGTCGGCGCGGGATCGACGGGCGTGCACGCCGCGCTCGGTGCCGTCACCGGCTCGACGACCCTCACCGTCACGGCGGCGACGCTGAGCTCGATCACCGTCACCCCTTCGAGCGCGGTCGTCCCCTTGGCGCGCGCACGGCAGATGACGGCGATGGGCACCTACTCCAATGGCTCGACGTTCGACATCACCACGCTCGTCTCGTGGTCCACGGGAACGACGGCGGTGGCCACGGTGAGCAACACCGATGGCAGCCGGGGCCTGCTGACCGCGACCGGTCTCGGCCTCACCACCGCCGTCGCCGCGCGGGGCGCGATCACCGGCAGCACCACGGTGACGGTGTCATCGATCCCCGCCGTCCCGGCGAGCCCCGTCGCGACGATCGCGGTGATCCCGAAGGGCACGCCGCCGCGCGCACCCGGGCACGTCACCTTGATCGTCGCGCCGGCTCAGGGCCACGGCGCGGCCCCGTGGCTCACGCCGAGCACCGCGCTGCGCGACGCCCTCGCGAAGTTCTTCGCGCCTCGCCGGCTCCTCACCACCCACCTCCACGTGGTGGGGCCGAGCTACGTGCCGGTGACCATCGCCGCCACGATCTACCTGACCGGCGACGCCGATCCCGGCGCCGTCGATGCGCGCGCCCGGGCAGCGCTCTCGACGCGCTTCGATCCCTGGCGAGGCGGCGCCGACGGCGAAGGGTGGCCCTTCGGCCGCAGCCTCCACGTCTCGGAAGTCTATGCGCAGCTCGCGGAGCTCAGCGGCGTTCAGCGGGTGGACGGCGTCGTCGTGAGGGGCGGCGCGCCGCCGAGCGACGCCGAGCACGTCGTCCTCTCGCCGCACCAACTGCTCGAGGTTCGCCGTGACGCTCTCTTGTTCACGCTGATGCAGCCGCGAGCCGACCAATGGGAGGAGGTCAGTCCATGAGCACCTATGTCACCTATCTTCCGGCGATCCTCAAACACCCCTTCATGTGCAGGTTCCTCCTCGCGTTCGAGGCGGTGCTGAGCGGCGGTGTGACGGCGCATCCCAGCGGCGCGGCGGCGCCGCCGGCGCTCGGGATCGAGGAAATCGTCGACGGCATGGCCGCTCACTTCGACCCGGCCACGACGCCCGCGGAGTTCTTGCCTTGGCTCGCCCAGTGGGCGGCGACCAGCCTCCGCGACGACTGGAGCGAGGCCACACAGCGCGCCTTCCTCGCCCAGGTCGTGCCGCTCTATCGAATGCGGGGGACGGCCGCCGGCCTCACGGCGGTGCTCGCGCTCAGCAACGATGACGCCCTCGTCGAGGAGCTCACGTTCCCCGAGGGCGAGAGCACGTTGCCCCCGGGCATCTCCGCCGGCTCGGAGATGCCACCTCACTATTTCCAAGTCACCGTGACGGTGACCGTCAACGACCCTGCGCTCCTCGCGCAGAAGACGCGTGAGATTCGCGCCATCATCGATCGAGAGAAGCCGGCCCACACGGTCTATGGCCTCAAGATTCAATATCCGGCGATGCGGATCCACGACGATCCGGTGGGAGACGCCGCGGCGTCGCCGCCGCGCAATCCGACCTTCGGCCCCGGCATCGTGCTCGGGGAGAACTCGGTGCTGGGTACCACCAGCGCCTAGCAAGGACCGCCCGAGCGGCGGAGATCGAGGAGTCGAACATGTCCAATGATTATGTGATGTCGAGGGTCCGCTACTACAACGGCGAGTTCCTCAAGACAGAGGAGTTCACCGACGACCAGAGCTATCATATCGATCGCCGGCAACGCCACGAGCGCCTCTTGCACGCCGACGGCGTCGCCGAAGGCCTCGAGGTCACGATCGGCGAGGGCGGTGCGACCATCAACGTCTCGCCGGGGACCGCCGTCGACAAGGATGGACAGCAGATCCTGCTCCCCGCCGCGCAGACCATCAACGTCCAGTCCTCATGGGGCGACTCCATGGTCGTGGAGATCGTGTTCTCCGAGATCGAGACTGACCCTGCCGACAGCAGCAACTCCATTCAGAGCGCCACGCGGTACGAGCAGAACTCGGCCCCCACGGTCCAATCCGCGGCCAACCCCGATGCGGTTCACCTCGCGCGCGTGACCACCAACGCGCCGAGCTTCCCCAGGATCGCGACGGGGGTGATCCTCACCGATCGTCGCTATGCGGGCGTGCGCCTGCCCGGGCCCGCCCACGCGTCCGGAGCGGCCGGCACGCTGCGCTCGCAGGGAGACGCGATCCCCGGTTGGGCGGAGCTCGGGTGCAGCCTGAGCGTGGCGGGCGCGGCGCGCGTCGATGATGCCCTCACGGCCGGCAGCGCGAGCGTCACCGGCGCTTCCCGGCTCGGCGCGCCGTCGCTGCCCAGCGGCGGTGGGAGCTATGCGCTCGCCGCCGGCGATCTCGCCTCCTCGGGCAAAGCGTTCATCGGTGCTTTGAGCGCGCTGCCGCAGGCCCCGCCCACGCTCTATGTCGGTGGCACCGCCAGCGTCACGAGCAACCTTGCCGTCGGCGGATCGACGAGCGTGGCGGGCGCGTCCGGCCTCGGCTCGCTTGGGAGCTACACGCTCGCCGCCGGCGACGTCGCCGCAGCGAATCACATGCTCGTCGGCGCGCTGAGCGGGCTGCCCGCGAGCCCTCCCGCGCTCTACGTCGGCGGCGCCGCGAGCGTGACCAACAACCTCTCTGTCGGTGGCACCGCGAGCGTGACCAACAACCTCTCTGTCGGTGGCACCGCGAGTGTCACCAACAACCTCTCCGTCGGCGGCACCGCGAGCGTCACCAGCAACCTCTCCGTCGGCGGGCCGGCGAGCATCGCGGGCGCGTCCGGACTCGGTTCGCTCGGGAGCTACACGCTCGCCGCCGGTGACGTCGCCGCAGCGAATCACGTGCTCATCGGCACGCTGAGCGGGCTGCCTACGACGCCTTCGAGGCTCTATGTCGGCGGTGATGCGAGCGTCACCGGATCTTCGAAGCTGGGCTCGCCCTCGTGGTCGACCGGCTATGCGCTCGCCGCCGGCGATCTCGCCTCCTCGGGCAAGGCGCTCATCGGTGCTTTGAGCGCGCTGCCCGCGAGCCCTTCCACGCTCTACGTCGGCGGCACCGCGAGCGTCACCAGCAACATCTCCGTCGGCGGAGCAGCCAGCGTCGCGGGTGCGTCCGGCCTCGGCTCGCTCGGGAGCTACACGCTCGCCGCCGGTGACGTCGCCGCGGCGAATCACATGCTCGTCGGCGCTTTGAGCGGGCTGCCCGCGAGCCCTCCTACGCTCTACGTCGGCGGCGCCGCGAGCATCACGGGCGCTTCGAAGCTCGGCTCGCCGTCATGGTCTTCGGGCTACACGCTCGGCACGGGCGATCTCGCGTCCTCGGGCAAGGCGCTCATCGGTGCTTTGAGCGCGCTCCCCGCGAGCCCTCCCGCGCTCTACGTCGGCGGTGACGCGACCGTCACCGGCCTCCTCACGACGGGCAGCGCCACCATCAGCGGCGCCGCCACGCTCAATGGTGCCTCCACGCTGAACGGTGCCACGACGCTCAACGGCACCACGAGCCTCGGAAGCGATCTCTTCGCCAACGGCAAGAAGCTCTATCTGGGCGCCGCCGACGGTCCCATCGTATCCGGGAGCAGCGGCGGAAGTCTGGGAGGGTTCACGAAGAGCGGCACCCGCCTCAACCAAAACGACCCGAACAACCCGAGCAACAAGCAGTACATCAAGCTGAACCAGATCTCCGACGACTTCTTCGCCGGCGGGTTCTCCTACTCGGCCTGGGTCTACTGCTACAGCCTCGAGAACTTCGGTCGACTCATGGACTTCGCCAACGGCCCCAGCAACAACAACGTCTTCGTCTGTGTCTACACCAATGGGGCGCTCGAGTTCGGCGTGTTCCAGGGCGCGAACAGGGCATCACAGCTCCTCACCGCCCCCGGCGCCGTCACCACCAACCAGTGGATCCACCTGGCCGTGACCCAGACGTCGGGGGGGCAAATGACGATCTACAAGAACGGCGTCGCCATCGCGACCCTGGCCGGATCGCTGCCGTACACCGCCGTCCGCAAGAAGAACTACCTCGGACAGAGCAATTGGTCGGCGGATGCTTACCTGAACGCCACGCTCTCTCAGGTCACCCTCTGGAGGAGCGCCAAGTCGTGGACGCCGTCCGATATCACCACACCTATCGGGGGCAGCGAGACCGGGCTCGTCGGTTATTGGAAACTGACCGACATCAGCGGCACCACGGCGCCGGACTCGAGCGCCGCCAGCAACCGCGTGGGCGACGGGACGCTCACGGCGACGGTCGTGGGCGCACCTCTACCTCAGCTCGCCACGGAGGTGTCGACGAGCCTGACCTGGAGCGCGCCCCAGAACGTCGCGGTCAACGGTGACCTCTCGGTGACCAGCGGTGCCCTCGCCGTGACCAACGGCACCCTCACCGTGAATGGCAATCACGCCGTCGTGGCCAAGGACGAGCGCGTCCGCGTCATCCGTGGCATCGTGCGCTCCGACGCCGTGGTCATGTCGGGCGCGCAGTGGAGCGTGGTCTCCGCCGGCACAGGGCAGTACGACATCACGTTCACCACCCCGTTCAACGACATCCCGTCGGTCGTCGTGGCGCCCGTCTACGCGGTCGGCGCCATCAACGGTAACGCGAACGGCACGGGGGGAAGCTCCAACGACGGCGCCGTCATCGTCGGAATCACGGCCACGAAGGTCCGGGTCAGGGTCGGAAATTCCGACGGAAACCCGGAGAACCGAACGTTCACGTTCGTCGCCATCGGTCTGTGACGTGCCTCCGAGGCTCACGGGATCGACGGTGATCCCGAGACAGGAAGAGAGAACATGACTGCCATCCTCCAGCAACGCCTCACCACTCTCAAGTCCGAGCACGAGACCGGCCAGAAGATGCTCGCCGAGCTCGACGCCAAACGAGCGAACCTCACCCAAACCCTCCTGCGCATCGAGGGCGCCATTCAGGTCCTCAGGGAGCTCACCGACACCGCCCGAGAGCCGAGCCGGCAAGACGCACAGAACGAGGAAGCGCCTCCGCCCTCCTGATCCCGCGAGGTCGATCTCCCATGAAGCCATATGCCTCCTCCTCCGAGCACCTGCTCGACGAGATCGAGCGCCTCGATCTGCTCATGCGAATGGCGGTCTTCCGAGCGCGGAGGATGAGCGCCGAAGGCGCGCCCCGCGCTTTCTCGGCCACGGAGGAGGACGTCGACACCGTGCTCGGCCGGCCGCCCGGACAACCGATCTGGGCGGCCGCGCCCGCCGCGCCCGCGCTCGCCAAGGTGCAGGCCCTGGCCGAGCAGAAGGCCGCCGAGATCGCGGCGCGGCAGGCCGAGAGCGCGCGCCGAGGCATCCCGCTGCGGCTCTCCTCCATCGCCGCGCGCTTCGCGCTCGACCGCGCGGCGATGGATGTCCTCCTCATCGCGCTCGCGCCGGAGCTCGACGTCCGGTACGAGCGCCTCTTCGTCTATCTCAACGACGACGTGAGCTGCCGGCGGCCGACGGTCGCCGCGGCCCTCGGCCTCCTGTGCGCCTCTTTCACGGAGCGCCTCGCGGCGCGCGCATGGTTCGCCGCGGCGGCCCCGCTGCGCCGCCACGCGCTTTTGCACGTGGAGCCCGATCCCTCCGATCGCCGCTGCTCGCTCCTCCGCTGCGCGCTCCAGCTCGACGAGCGGATCATTGCTTATCTGCACGACTCCGATGCTCTCGATCCGGTGCTCGCGCCCCATGCTCGGCTCATCGCGCCGCGCACGCGGCTCGACGATCTGCTCCTCCCCGGCGCCCTCAAACAGGGCCTCTCGCGGTTCGTCCTCGATCACCTTCGCACCGGCGCCCCCGGCCCCATCGTTTATCTCCAAGGCCCTCGCGGGTCTGGCAAGAAGGCGACCGCGGAGGCGCTCGCCGGCGAGATGGGATCGACGCTGCTCGTGGCCGACATGGCCGCGCTCGCCGCCGCCGGTGATCAGGCGCTTCGAGAAACGGTATCTCGCTTTGGGCGCGAGGCCGTGCTCCAACGCGCGGTGATTCACTGGGATGGTATCGATGCGCTGCTGAGCGGCGGCGCCGAGCGAGCCGCGGCGCGAACAGCCCTCCTCGCGGCCATCGAAACTCACCCCGGAGCGATGTTCCTCGCGGGCGCCGAGCCCTGGGAGCCGAGCAGCACGCTCGTCGGGCGAGCGTTCCTCCGCGTGGAGCTTCCCCGCCCGAGCCTGCCAGAGCAGATGACGCTGTGGACGCGGGCGCTCGATACCGATCCTGCGAGCACCGATGGATCGAGCACAGGAGTCGACCTCGAGGTGCTGACGAGCATGTTCCGTCTCAACGGCGGACAAATCCGGGACGCGGCCGCCGCGGCGCGCGCACTGGCACGCTTCCGTGATGGCAGCGACACGCCGACGCTCGACGATCTCGGCCGCGCGTGCCGGCTCCATACGAGCCGCGAGCTCACCACGCTCGCTCGGAGCGTCCCACCGCAGCACCGCTGGGAGGATCTGGTCCTCCCCGGCGAGCGGCTCGCGCAGCTCAAAGAGATCTGCGCGCACGTCAAGCACCGGAGCCGCGTCCTGGGCGCGTGGGGGTTCGATCGCAAGCTCTCGCACGGCAAGGGCCTGTGCGCGCTCTTCGTCGGGCCTCCGGGCACCGGCAAGACGATGGCCGCCGGCGTCATCGCGGGTGAGCTCGGGCTCGCGCTCTACCACGTCGACCTCTCCACCGTGGTCAGCAAGTACATCGGCGAAACCGAGAAGCACCTCGGGCGGCTCTTCGACGACGCCGAGGCCAGCAACGCCGTCCTGCTCTTCGACGAGGCCGACGCGATCTTCGGCAAGCGCACCGAGGCGCGCGACGCGCACGATCGCCATGCCAACCTCGAGACGAGCTATCTCCTCCAGCGCATCGACGCGTACCAGGGGGCGGTCATCCTCTCGACCAACTTCGCGCGGAACATGGATGAGGCCTTCCTGCGGAGGCTCCAGTTCATCGTCGACTTTCCGCTGCCGAACCTCGCCGAGCGACTCCGTATCTGGGATCAGATCTGGCCCTCCGACATGCCGAGAGACGAGGACCTCGACGCCGCGTTCCTCGCGCGGCGCCTCGAGGTCTCCGGCGGGCACATCCGCAACATGGCGCTGTCGGCCGCGTTCCTGGCCGCGGAGGAGGGAGCGAAGGTGGGGATGCGCCACGTGCTCCACGCCGCCCGGCGCGAGCTCGCCAAGATGGGCAAGATGGTGGACCGCGAGGCGCTCGCCTACCGGCCGGGACAGGAGATGGGATGAGCGAACCAATCGTCCTCGAGCGCGACGTCCAGCTCTCGCAATCGCTCTTGTGGGAGCTCCAACGCGCCTTCTTCGAGCGGGAGGGCCCGCGGGCCTTCAGCGGCGGCGCGGTCCCCCATTACATCACCTCGAACCCATTCATCGCGGGCGCGTACGCCACGGTGGTGCAGGGCTTTTTGCGCGACTGCCGCCGGAGCGCGGGCGCGGGCGAGGAGACCGCGCCTCGGCTCTTCGATCCACGAGAGCCGGTGTACATCGTCGAGCTGGGCGCGGGCTCGGGCCGCTTCGCCCATCACTTCCTCAAAAGGCTCTTCGCGTCGCTGCGCGGCTCCATCCTCGAGGGCGTCCGGTTCATCTACGTCCTCACCGACCTCGCCGAGCGCAGCATCGAAGCGCTCCGCGCGCACCCGCGGCTCCAACCCTTCGTCGCCCGAGGCCAGCTCGACTTCGCCCATTTCGACGCCATGCGCGAGGGAGGGAGCATCGATCTCCTCCACGCGGGTCACGCCCTCTCCGCGGAGACCGTGAAGAACCCGCTCGTGGTCATTGCCAATTACTTCTTCGACGGCATCCCCCAAGATGCTTTTCGCGTCGAGGACGGCGAGCTCCACGAGACCCTGATTACGCTCGTCTCTCCCGATCTCCCGCCCGATCGGACGGCCCCCGACCTGCTCTCCCGCGTCGAGCTCGCTTACAGCCACCGCCCCATTGGTACCGAGGTCTATCACGAGCCCGACCTCGACCGGATCCTGGCGGCTTATGCGGCGAGCCTCCCCGACACCAACGTGCTCTTTCCGTGTGCTGCCCTCCGCTGCCTGCGGGGGCTCCACGCGCTCTCGGGTGGGCGGCTCCTCGTGCTCTCGGCGGACAAGGGGTATCACGGGGCCGATCTCGCGGATCGCCCGCTGCCCGGGCTCGCGAACCACGGCAGCTTCTCGATGACGGTCGATTACGAGGCCATCGGGCGCTGGTTCACCGATCAGGGAGGACAGGCACTCTACCCCGCGCGCCGGAGAGGCAGCCTCGAAGTCGCCGCGTTCCTCTCGGCCGGGCTCGCCGAGGGCTTCGTCGAGACCCGGAGCGCCTTCGAAGAAGCCATCGAGCAGCGCGGGCCCGACGATTTCTTCGCCATGAAGAAGGCCACGGAGAAGCACTACGAGGCGATGACCCTCGCGCAGATCCTGGCCTGGGTGCGGATGAGCGGCTGGGACGCCAACATCTTCCTCGGCGCCCTCCCCTCGATCATGGACGCGCTCCCCTCGACCGACGCGGGCCTCCTCGCCGATCTCCACCACGCGGTGATGCAGGTATGGGACATCTACTATCCCATCGGCGAAGAGCGCGACGTCGCCTTCCACCTCGGGTGTCTGCTCCTGGAGATGGGCTGTCTCCCCGAGGCCCTCGAATTCCACGAACGTTCCCTCGACCTCTACGGGCCCACGGCGAGCACGCTCCATGGCATGGGTATCTGCCACCAACGGCTGGGGCGGCTCGGGGACGCACTCCGGTGCATGGAAGAGGCGCTGTTGCTGGATCCGGGCCACGAAGAGGCGAAGGCGGCGAGGAGCCGTGTGGCGGCGGAGATGGGGCAGCGGGAGCGGTGAGGCGGCGAGAGCGGTTCCGCCGTCCTCGCATCCGATTGCAATCTCACCGTCGCGAGGGCTGGATCGACGTCCATGCGCGCGGCGCGACGATGTCCGGCGCTCGGCTGACATGTCACTCGACACGCGCGACACGTCACACGCGGTGGCTGACATGTCAGCCGCGACGCATCCGGCGGTGATGTCGGCCGGGTGGCATGCCATCGACGCAGCGCGAAGGTGCACGTCGGCCGGGCAGAATGCCGTCGGCGAGGCGCGATACGCGCGCGTCGGCCGGATGGCATGCCATCGGCATAATGGAAGGGCTCGTGTCGGCTCGGCGGTATAACCATTGGCCTGGCGCGAGGGGCGCGCATCGGCCCGACGGATGCCATTGGCGTGGTGCAAGGGCGCGCGCGGGCCGGGTGGCGTGCCACCCGCGGGGCATCATCAATGACGTCGGATGAGGGGTCAGCCACTTCGGTGCCGGCGGCCGCCGTCGCGCACGGATGGACGTCGCGGCGGCGCTGGAGAAGGAGAATGGCCGCCGGACGCGCGCGCCGGCGGCTCGGGTGGTGTCCGCGGTACATCCGCCGACGAACGCGGACAGTGATTCGGGCCCTGTCGGCGGGCCGGCCCAGGGCTCTTTCATGGCGTGGAGGACGGCAATTGCCCCGGCACGCGCCCTGCAGATTGGACGGATGCCGCGCGCCCACGCGCCGGGGAGGCCACATGAACCATCGTCACCATGCTTCGACACGAGGGAGAGAGACGAGCGCGAGAGGGAAAGGGCCGGACGCCCGCCTCTCCGGCGAGGTCATCACGCAAAGCTCTCCCGCGCTCGCCGTGACGAGCCACGTCCCGCCGGCGCTCGCCGCCCCGCGCTTCACCGGAAGCACCTTCGTCAGAGGCTCTCTCGATGGAGCCGCGGCGCCTCGAAGCGGGATCCCGGAGTCGGTCCAGAGCCTCGCCAATCCCCTCCTCGCCGCCTCCACGCGCGCGCCGGAGGTAGACGCGATGCCCGATGGGCGCAACGCATCCATCCCTCCGATCCAGACTCGCGCGCTGGGCCCCGGCGGCGCCGGCCCCCGATCTCCGGAACAGATCTCGACAGCCACCGTCCAGGCGTCCGCCAGGCTCGGCACGAGCGGCCCCGCCGAGCCGCTGCCTCACCTCGCCGAGATCCAACGCTCGTTCGGTCGACATGATATCTCCGGGATCCAAGCCCACCTCGGCGGCGCGGCGACCACCGGCGCCCACGGGATGGGCGCGGAGGCGTTCACCTGGGGAGATCACGTGGCCTTCTCCCGGACACCGAGCCTCTTCACCGCGGCGCACGAGGCCACTCACTTCCTCCAGCAGCGCTCCGGCGCCCCCGTCCCCGGCGGCGTCGGAAAGGCCCACGACCGCCACGAGCGCCACGCCGACGCGGTGGCCGCCCGCGTGGTGGCCGGCCAATCGAGCGAGCATATGCTGGACTGCTATGCAGGCCCGCGAAGCGGAAACGGGGCCTCCGCGCCGGCGCTCGCAGGCGCTGTGGTGCAGAGAGAGCTCCTGTCCGAGGACGAGTATCGCAAGATACTGAAAAGGGCAGATAAGCCCCCAACGATCCGGAGAACCTGGCACAGATATACGGCAAGCAGAGCGCAGCCTACATCAGCGCTTGCAAAGCCGGAAGGTTCGCAGAGGCCGCTGTCTACCTGGAGGCGATCAAGGATGCTTTCAAAGACTACAGGGGCACCAAACAGAAGAGCGATATGGATACCAAGTCGCTCCTCTTCAGGATGATCAATGGGATCGACCAAGAAGATGCTCGTTTGGAACAGAAGCGGCGCGACGCTGAAAAGGTGAACCGGGATGGTGGACGCAGCGGTGGGGCGAAGTGGGCGGCAAGGGCGGCGACAGTGGCGGCAGTGGCAACAGTGGCGGCGGTGGCAACGCAGCCCTCTGCACTGGCCATGGCCGTAGGCGTGGCCGGTGTGGCCGGTGTGGCCACTGTGGCCGGCGTGCTCGGTGCACGCCGGCGCTACACGGAGCTTGGACGCCAACAGGACAAAGAGGAGCAGAAGCAGAAGAGCGACGCGGAGGGCGTCAAGGAGGGGTGGGCGAAGGAGGAGGAGCGCAAGGCCGAGGAGGAGCGGTGGGTCGAGGTAGAGAAAGCCATCGCTGAGCTCAAGAACCATGTGGACTCGCTCACGGCGCCTGGGAGGAGGCTCCTCAGCTCGCTCGAGAGAATGAGTAGGAATAGAGATTCTCTGGGTGCAATCGCATGCATCGATGAAGAAGCCACCGTAGCATGGTGGAAAGAACGGGCGCCTGCGGCCCTGTCCTCACCGTCGACCTCGCAGTCGTCCTCCGCCTCGCAGTCGTCCCCCACGTCCCCGTCGACCTCGCAGTCGTCTTCCACCTCGCAGTCGTTCAGCATGTCGCACTCGGCCCCGGTGCGGGACTCGGAATCGAAGACGCCCACGGAAAGGAGCCGAGCCATCATCGTCCAGAGCAGCGGGAAAGAATTCGTTCCCGACGGCGGCTCCTTCGAGCGCTCGAACGGCCTGAATTCACGAAATGGTCAAAAACCCATGGCCAAGGTCACGGGGACGTACGATGGCCGGAGAGCAGTGCTCCACGTTCATCTGGAGCCGCATGGAAGGCTATACACAAAGCACTCGGGGGCACGCGTGAAAGAGTATGACGATAGCTGGGATGACCTCGTGAGCTGGTCCCCTGGCTTCGTCTCGGGACACCAAGATCTCAAGGCGATCCTGGATGCCGGATTGCCGAACTGGAACTGGGCTGTCAAGTACGTCAGGATATGACCGTTCACACCGTTCGCGAGCCTCGAACGACAGCACGCTGACATTCCACCAAGCGTTCGCCGGCAAGCTCGGCGCGCCGGAGGTCGAGGGTTCTTCCGCGATCGGCGGGTGGACTCGAGTCGAGGAATGTTTCGGCCCTGCACCCGCCAAACGATTCGCCTCTTCATCAAGATCACGAACACCGTGCCCAACCCAGGGCAAGGCGGGTGAATGCCATGCTCTACGAGCAGGCCAGTCGCGCAAGCATCCGGCTCACCATCACGGATCGCCGGTCAACCCGACCTGTACACCTTTCTCGCGGCCGCGAGCACCGCTGCCCAAACAACCGCTCGCCTTCGTGTTTAAGCGTCTCAGGGCAACGGACGCTCCATTCACAGTCGAACACCCCGCCGACTCGGCACCTCCAAACCACCGAGGCGCTCGAGCCATGGAGTCGCGCAACATCGATCCACACCAATCACATTTCGAACGAGCGTGGATGTGATTGGGCCGCTGATGCGTTTAGGCGTTCATGACAACTCTCAGCACGGACGAGATGGATCCAACCCCCGAGCCGGCGGTGCTCACGTCGCACGACATGCTGATTCTGGGGTTCACCGACGGCGGCGCGCGCCCCGTCGAAAGGTGCACGCTCCCACCCGAGGGCGCGCTCTTCGGGCGCGACGTCCTCTTCTTTCCGGGAGGCCCGCTCGACGATGCCCAGCTCTCGCGGCGCCACGCCGAGGTGCGGCGCAAGCGCGATCGCTGGGTGGTGCGAGATCTGGGCAGCCGCAATGGCACTTGGGTGAACGGCGAGCGGCTCCAGGGCGAGCGATCGCTCACGCGAGGTGACGTCCTCCGCCTCGGATCGTCGCTCGTGATCTACGCCGGCCAGATGGCCGACGGCGACGGTGCTCAGGCCATCGCCCCCAAATTGATCGGAGACAGCGACAGAATCGCGGCCGTGCGACGCGCGATCGGGATGGTCGCCGGGAAGCCGCGGGCGGTGCTGGTCACCGGCGAGACCGGCACGGGCAAAGAGCTCGTGGCCGAGGCGCTGCACCAGCGGAGCGGACGGCCGGGGCGCTTGGTCGCCGTCAACTGCGGTGCGTTCTCCGAGGACATCCTCGCGAGTGAGCTGTTCGGTCACGTTCGAGGAGCGTTCACAGGGGCCGTGAAGGATCAGCCTGGACTGTTTCGCGCGGCCGATCGCGGCACGCTCTTCCTCGACGAGATCGGCGAGATGCCATTGCCGCTCCAAGCCAAGCTCCTCAGGGTGCTCGAGGTCGGGAAGGTGCGCCCCGTGGGGAGCACCGAAGACGTGCCCAGCGACGTCGCCATCGTCGCTGCCACCAACCGTGATCTGATCGAGGAGGTCCGGCAGCAGCGTTTCCGCTCGGACCTGTATGCGCGGCTCGCCCAATGGCTCATCCCGGTTCCGCCGCTGCGCGAGCGGCGCGACGATCTCCCCGCGCTCGTGCGTCACCTCCTCGCGCGCAGCAACGCCGCCGGCAAACGGATGACGGCGCGCCTCTCGGAGGCGCTCTTCACCCATCCTTGGCCGCTCAACGTGCGTGGCTTGCTCAACGTCCTCTCCATCGCCGTGCTGGCGGCCCCGCACGGAGGGCCGCTCGATCTGTGCCCCGAAGTGGCGGCAGCGCTCACGGCGACCTCCGCCGTGGCGTCCAGCGGCCTTTCGGCTTCGAAGCCGAAGGGCGTCCCCTCGGCAGAAGAGCTCCAAAGGGCCCTCGATCTGACCAATGGACGGATCTCGGCGGCAGCCCGTCACGTAGGTTGCTCGCGACAGCAACTCTACCGGTGGCTGGAGAAACGAGGGATCGACCCAAAGGAGTTCCGGTCGGGCGACGACGCGCGCTGAGCTCCATTGAGCCCCTCTGCCCGTTTCACCCCCCGGACATCGAACCACCTTCGCCTTTTGAACGTCTGGCCGCTCGGGCCAGACGTCGTCTCTCTCGGTCGGGTCCCGAGCCGACACGTCGAGAGCGAGATACGCGGCCGCCCGTCATGGCGATGACGGGCTCGGCGACGATCTCCGATAACGCTCCTCTCTGCGAGACCGCGCTCACGCGGTAAGGCATGTCCGCAGGGGCGAGGGTGCCAGTCGGCGAGCCCGCGCACGAGGGATCGAGCCAGCCGTCCCATCGAGCCGCGCCAAGGTTCGGGCGAGCGCGTCGCGCACCACCTCCACCGAGCGTGGTCGATCCTCACGGCGCGGCTGGAGGCAACGGTGGACGAGCTGCCCGAGCGCCTGCGCGTGGGGGCGCAGCGCCCTTTGCGCGAGCGGTTCGGCGCGCGCGATGTGCTGTTCGAGCAGGTCCGTTGGGGAGACGCCCTCGGTGGGCCGCTGTCCGACGAGCATCTCGTGGAGCATCACGCCGAGCGAATAGATGTCTCCGCGCGCATCCACCGTGCCTCCCATGGCATGCTCCGGGCTCATGTACGGTCGGCTCCCCACGACCTTCGCCGGCGCATCCGAGGTGGGCACATCTTTGCGATTCGACGACCCACGAAGGACCTGGGCAGCTCCGAAGTCGAGGATCTTCACGGCGCCGGAGGCCCCGCAGAGCATCACGTTCTCGGGCTTGAGGTCCCGGTGGAAGACGGCCTGCCCGTGCATCGCCTGGAGCCCGGCGCAGAGCTGAATGGCTATCGAGAGCGCCTGTGCCATCGAGATGGGTCCCGCGTCGAGCGCTCGCCGCACCGTGGCTCCTTCGAGCAGCTCCATGACCAGATAGGAGAGCCCCTCGGGAGTACAACCGAAGTCGTGAATGCGAACGACGTTGGGATGATGGACGATGGCGCCGGCTTCGACCTCCACCAGCAGACGTCCCACACCATCCGGCTCGCCGAGGCCGTTCTGGTGCAGCACCTTCACCGCCACCTCCCGACCGGCGACGATGGGGCGGGCCGCGTAGACGACGCCCATTCCCCCGACACCGAGGCAGCGCACCACGTCATAGCGATGATCGAGCCGGTGCCCCACGAGGCTCGCGGCAAGTGCCCGGTCCGCGTCTCGACACGTCGAGGCGCCCAATGTCTCTCGCCTCTCCACGGGTACCCTGCGAGGAACGAACATGCGCGCCTCCTTCAACTCTATGACGCTCGAGGAGCGCGTCGAAGCGCATATCTTTCGACGCGGACGGTCGAATTCGTTCCACAAGTCGTGCTCTCGTTCTCATCTCGCCGTGGCGCAGTGCGCGCGAGCACGTCGAAGTGCTCGAACCCCTCTACGAGCACGACTTCCTGTCCTGCTCATCCGGGTTCCGGGCTCGGTGCCCGCCTACGATAAAAGAGCTTGTTCCTCTCGATCTCGGACTCTCCCTTCATCTCCACGGACGACGGGCTCTGGAACAGGGCGCTCGTTCGCCTCTCGGCGAGCGCGCCCGTGTCGCTCGCCACGAACGCCGAGATGCGGTTGCTCCCGACCGTGGCCGTCGACGAGGACTCGGTGTTCTTCGCCACCGGCGAAGGCGCGGCGGCTGGGGCACGAGGTGTGGTATTTCCGCTATCTGCGGGTCTGACGCGAACTGGCGGCCTATAATTGGCCCTGGTCGCGAAGCGCATAGGCTTCGGCAAGCGCCGCGGCGTCCGAACGCGTGGCGCGGAAATCGGGCCATTCGAGCCAGCTCGTTGCGCGCACGGCGGCCCAGCGAACGGCGGAATTCTCGTGCGCGAGCCGCTTCTCGATCAGCCCGGTCAACCACGCATGCCCCGCCTGATCCCCCAGCGCCGTGGCGCTCAGCATCCAGCTCACCACATGCTGCAGGCCCTCGCTCTCGTCCTCCGCGGCCGCCCGCACGACGTCGTCGGAGGCGTGGGAGAAAATCGTCATCGTCTCATCGGCGACCGCATCGGCCTCGGGGCCACGGGTGAGCGCGTAACGGACCTTGATGTGGGAACCCTCGTTCGCGAAGCCGTCGCCGTGCGTTAGTGTCATCGGCCGATGACCTCCCAAGCACCGCTCACGCCCGCCATCCCGACAATCGAAACGCCGCGCCTCCTGCTGCGCGGGCACACCGTCGCCGACCTCGCCGACAGCGCCGCGATGTGGGCGGATCCCGAGGTGACGCGCAACATCGGCGGCCGCCCGTCCACGCGCGAGGAGACCTGGGCCAAGGTCCTGCGCGTGGTCGGCCACTGGTCGCTCCTCGGTTTCGGGTACTGGGTGGTCCGCGAGCGCGCGACGGATCGCTTCGTCGGCGAGGTGGGTTATGCCAACTTCGAGCGCGACATCGATCCTCCGCTCGCCGGCGCGCCCGAGGGCGGGTGGGTGCTCGCGCCGTGGGCGCAGGGAAAAGGCTACGCGACCGAGGCCGTGAAGGCGGCCACGGCGTGGCTCGAAGAGCGCTTCGGGCCGGTGCGCACGGTGTGCATCATCGACCGCGGTCACGCGCCTTCACTCCGTGTGGCGGAGAAGTGTGGATATCGGCCCTGGGTCGAGACCACGTATCACGGAGACGAGGTGATCGTGCTCGAGCGCCCCGCCGGCGCGTGCGAATCGAAGCTCAGCCGCTGATGATGACGTGATAGACGAACCGCTTCGTGTCCGGGCCATTCTGGAGGACGAAGTCGTGCCCGTCGGTCACGCTCGTCGAGGGAGGGCCGTTGACGCTGAAGTGGGTGAGCGCGTCCGTTTGCCTCTTGTGGTCGCGGAGCCTTTCGAGGACCGCATCGAAGACCCTTCTCGTCACGGTGACGTTTCCCTGATACGGACCGCCGTACCCGGTGTTGTACGCCCGGCCGGTGTAGTTGTTGCCAATGCACCCATTGTTTAACCACTTGGTGATTTGGTCCTTGAGGTCGTCCCAGAGCGTCTCTTCGTTCATTGGTTTGTCTCTCCTGCCGTGGGCTGATGGCAATTTGCGGGCCGGCGGCGCCGGCGCGAAAAACCGCGTTGATCAGCGCTGCGGCTTGGCTCGCGGCGAGGCACGTGCCCGGCACGTGCCTGCGCCCGGCCTTCCCATGGTCCGCTTCAGAAACGCGTGCTGGGCCAGGGCGTGCAGAGCGGATCGTACGTGGGCCTTGGGCTCGGTGTGTTTCTGAGCAAAGGCACCCTGGTGGCGCCTCGCGAGCGTGGGGCCGAGCAGCCGCGGTGCAAAGGCCCCATCGTTGC
Source organism: Minicystis rosea (assembly GCA_001931535.1). Taxonomy (GTDB): domain Bacteria; phylum Myxococcota_A; class Polyangia; order Polyangiales; family Polyangiaceae; genus Minicystis; species Minicystis rosea. The sequence goes on along the minus strand of CP016211.1, from coordinate 15,623,061 downwards.
GCCATCTCGGTAAAATCACGCACCTATCCGAGGATTTGATGAGAGTCGCGGAGGCGATCTTGCGTCAAACCCCGCATGGAGCAACCTGCTCCTAGCCTTCCGCATCCCGTTTGGATCGGCTACCTGCACGAGGCCGACAAGCCTCGCTCGACGTCGCTCACTTCTTCTCGACGAGCTTCTTTTGAACGCCGCGCGGATCGCGGCCGCTCTGCCACTCGACAATCCAGCCTGGATACTCCGAGGGAAGCGCGCTCGCCTCGTCGAGGATCTCGAGCTGCTCGCTGGTGAGCTTCACGTCGACGGCGGCGAGGTTGTCGAGGAGCTGCTCCTTCTTCTTCGCGCCGATGATGATGCTCGTCACGAAGGGCTTGGTGAGCTGCCAAGCGAGCGCGATGCGCGCGACCGAGGCGCCGGTCGCCTCCGAGACTTTGCGGAGCGCGCCGAGCACGCGCGGGAGTCGCTCGTCGTTCACCGGCGGGAAGTCGAACTGGGCGCGGCGCGCGTCGGCCGGGCCTTTCTTCGATGGATCGAATTTGCCCGAGAGCAGGCCTCCCGCGAGCGGGCTCCACGGAAGAATGGCGACGCCCTCGTGCTGGCAGAGCGGCGCGATCTCGCGCTCGATGTCGCGGCCGGCGATCGAGTAGTAGACCTGCGCGCTCCGGAAGCGGGCGAGGCCGTTCTCTTCGGCGAAGGTGATCGCCTTCGAGGCGACCCACGCGGGCAGGTTCGAGAAGCCGACGTAGCGGACCTTGCCCGAGCGAACCACGTCGTCGAGCGCGCGCACCGTCTCCTCGATCGGCGTCGCCGGATCGAAGCCGTGGATTTGGTAGAGGTCGACGTACTCGAGGCCGAGGCGCTTCAAGCTGCCGTCGATGCTCGAGAGGATGTGGCCGCGCGAGAGGCCGGCCTGGTTCACGCCCGGGCCGACGCGGCCGCGGACCTTGGTGGCGACGACGATCTGCTCGCGAGGACGCGCGAGCGACTTGAGCGCGCCGCCGACGAGCTTCTCGCTCTCGCCCTCGGAGTAGACGTCGGCGGTGTCGATGAAGTTGACGCCGTGATCGATGGAGGTGCCGACGAGCGACTCGACCTCTTGATGGCCGAGCGTGCCGATGGCCTGGTAGAAGCCTTTGCCGCCGAAGGTCATCGCCCCGAGGCAAATCTCGGAGACGAAGAGACCGGTCCTACCCAATTGGTTGTAACGCATGTTTCCCCTTCTTTCTCGAAAGCGCGGGGAAGCTACGATTTCGAGCGCGCTCGAAGTCAAGGCGCATTCTGGATTCTCCACCGTGACTCCGGCCAGCAGGACGAGAGCTTCCGTGCCGGGTGCGGCGTGGAGCGCATGCTTCCTTCAGGCCTTGCCCTCGATTGCACCCAATTGCACCGCCCGGGCCGCAGCATCAACACCTGTCCACGAGGGGTACGGAATCCTCTGCGCCCGAGCGCCCAGGCTCCGTCGAATCACCCATTTGAGTGATTGAGGGGTGGCCCATGATCCGATGTATTGGGCCGACGGAGCGACGTGCGAGCGCAACCCGACGCAGGGGATCATGCACGGCCTTTCGCCGGCGAATGGCGGCCACAGCGCGCGCCGTCATGGCGCCTGGACGACAGGGGCAATGCAGAGAGGCTGAGCGCTCATGCCCAATCCGCAAAAGAGACGTTCGCTACACCCCAAAGCCAAGCCGAACAGCGCCTGGGTCATCGCTCGATCCCCGAGCACCATCCACCAGCCAGCCTGATCACCGGCGCGGCGTCCTGCCCTTTGGGCGAAGCTGATGCGCTACCAAAAGTACACATGCACAGGGTGCGATGCCAGGTGCTTCGTCAACGCAGACGATCCGTTTGCCGTGCCGAAGTGTACGCGGACGCGTTGCCCGAGCTTCGGCAATGGGATGACCAAGCTCGGCAAGGTCGTCCTGCGCAATCCGCCGGGCGACGAGCTCACCTCGGGCCTGATGACGAGGCCTCGGCACACGCGCCCGATCTCCCATCACGTGGCCGAGTACATCGATTACTGCCTGAGGATCAAAGGCGACAACAGGCACATGAAGACGATCCGGATCGACGCCGCATGCTCGGCCTTCAGTTTGGGCGACGCGCAGAATGTGGAGTCGGACGTGAACAGGTGGCTGAACCTGCACAAGGTCAACAATGACGACGGCTGCGTCCACCTTCGGCTCGCCGCCACGAAGAGACCTGTCGAGGCGCGAAAGCGGGTCGCCGGGGCTACTGCCCATCACGCGGTTGGTCGACAACGTTCCTGCGAGATCATTCGCTCCTGAGGTTCGAGACTACGTCAACCCCGACGGCGGAACGATTGGGCCGGACTTTGCCAGCCCGTTTGCGCTGACTACCCGGGCACGAACTGCGGATTCGGCAGCAGCCCCGTGAACGAAGGATCGGCAGCGATGTTGCTGCTCGCCGGGTGGATGGGATTCGAGCGCCGCCGCCGGCAGCGAGCACACACGGCCGCGGGCTTGGTCCTCGCGAACGAGCTCGGGATGCCCCGCACCGGCGAGCCGGTGCGGATGCTTTCGCCAAGGCGCTGAGCGGGCCGCTTCGGCGCGAAGCCGGCTCGCGCGGGCGCCTTGGCAAGCCCGAAGGTGGTGCTAGAGAGGCTGAGTCGCCAGGCCCTCTGCGTACGCGTTGGTCCCCTTCACCTGCACGAATCGCCCGCTCACGGGGACACCGATGTCGCCCTTGCAGAAGCGCATCGTGTCGCGCATCAAGGTGCCGTAGGTGATCGCTGCCCAGCTCCAATCGTAGGTGGAGTTACCCACGATCCCGCGGTCGGTGTAATGCTTGTAGATGTCCTCGATCCCGGAGAAGTCGTCGTTGCCGAACGTCAGCGACACCGTCGGCCGGTCGGTCGGGTGGTCGGTGCGCGCGTTCTCGCCGGCGCGCAAGAAGCCGGTGAACGTGATGTCGAACGCGACGTACGCGGCCGTGGTGTAGTCGATCGAGGACTGAGTCTTGAGCACCATCAGATCGATCTCTTGCTGGCTGAGCGCCGGGACCGGCGACGAGTACGTGTTGCTCAGCAAGTCGCTCTCGGTGTTGATGGTCGAGTCCTGCCACTGGTGAGTCCCGGTGACCGTGAACTCGGCCGCGAACTCCAACCCGCCGGGGGGCGTCGTCTTCTTGACACTGAGCTTGAGGCTCTCGGAGACGCCGTGGGTCGTCGTGTGCGATTTCGCCGTCGATAGCGTGTAGCTGAACGTGGTGCTCATGTTGGTGGTGAAGTTGTTGTGGTTCTTGGCGACGTACTGGGACATGACGCTCGGCTCGAGCGACGTGATCAACGGGTTACTGTAGTTGAACTTCGACCCGTCGATGACAGTCCTGAAGTTCGACAGCTTGATCTTGAGCCGCTCGCCCGCCCGGTAGCCGGCGGCGTAGGGGTCGTTGGCGTCGTAGTGGGCCTGGATCGTGTAGTTCCCGTCGGTGTCGAGGACCGCCGGATCGAAACCCTGGCCGAGATAGGGAGTCTGTGTCCCGCCCGCCCAGGCGAACCCCATCATGTGCGCCACCGTGGCGAGGTTGCGAATGACCGTCGGATCGTTGGCGACCGACTGCTTCAGGTAACCGAGATTGGTGTACTCGTTGAACGTCAGGACAGGGGGCTTGTCCTCCAGCTGCGGCTCGAGCTCGTCCAGGGTGAACTGCTGGTTGGTGCCGCCGTTGCACGTCCCCTGCTTGATGGGCGCCGCGTTGGCGGTGCTCGCCAGCCAGACGTCGAGGCACTTCCCGCTGTGTTTGGCCACGAGCTTGTATTTCCCGTTGCCGAGGTCGACGGCCTGGAACATCTGGTTGTCGCCGTCATGGCACTCCGACTGGATCACGCTGGTGCCGTCGGCGGTGAGCGCGTGGTCGACGTCGACGCACTTGCCGCTGTTCTTGTTGACGAGCGTGTAATACCCGTTCCCCTTGTCGAAGAGCTCGAAGCGCTGGTTGTCTCCGCCATGGCAGTTCCCCTGCATGACGATCGCGTCGTTGTCGATGCTCGCCAGGTTGACGTCGAAGCAGAGGCCGCTGTTGACGGGCTTGACGTTGTAGAACCTGCGGCCTGTCAGCTTGAACTTCTGGTTGTTGCCGCCGTGGCAGGTGTACTGCTGAATCGTCGTGTTGTGCGCCGTGCTCGCGTTGACGACGTCCAGGCACTTGCCGCTGTTTTTGGCCACGATCCAGTGGTATCCGTCGTAGTTGTCCACGACCCGGAACTTCTGGTTTTCGCCGCCGTTGCACGCGTGTTGCTGGATCTCGGCGCCGTTCGCGGTGCTGCCGTAGGGGATGTCCATGCACTTGCCGCTGTGCTCGAAGATCAGGTTGTAATAACCGCCGCCCACCGGCTTGAGGCTGATGCGCTGGCTACTGCCGCCGTTGCAGGTCCCCTGCTTGACCGGCACGGCGTCCCCCGTGCTCGCACCCCAGACATCCATGCACAGGCCGCTGTGCTTGGCGGTGAACGACGTGCTCGTGCCCGCGCTCGCGGTCAGCGCCTCCGCCGTCTCCTCGGTCTCTTCCTGGGCGTCGAGCTCGGCCCCGGGCGCGGAGTCGGCCGCGCAGCCGGTCATCATGATGGCGCCGGTGAGGGCGACCAGGCCGAGCGTCCTTTGCTGCATCGCGCGGCGCGGACGGGGGCTTTCGATGGCAGTCGCGTCGCCGAGCGGCGCGCAGAGCTCTGTATCAACCGGGGAAACGAGGGCCGACGAGCGAGAAGTATTCATGGGTTCATCTCGTGTGAGGGTGAACAGGACGATTGAAGCGGACACGACACCGCTGTCGGGCAGCGGCGCTCGGCGAAGGGCGCTGTTCGAGCCGCGATGGGGCGGAGCTCCGGGCTCCGCGGCGCGGCGTCGAGCGGCGGAGAGCGCTACTGCACGGGGCGGGCCATGGAACGCCAGCCTGGTAGCGTGTGGGCGAGCGCGGGGACGTGCGCTTGCCCCGGTGCGTTTGGGTTTGCATCGCCGCGGCCTCGCGAGGCATCGTCGATACCTCGCGAGGCCGAATGAACCCGCTCTACCCCACGATCGCGCTCGCACTCACGCTCGCCGCCTGCGGCTCCACGGGAACGCCCGCGAGCACCGGCCAGGTCGGTACCGGCGGCACCGCCACCACGAGCACCGGCAGCGCCGGCGGAACGACGAGCACCGGCGGGAGCACGGGCACGGGAGGCACGGCAGCACTCCCACCCACCTTCGCGACGGAGTGCGGCAGCAACGGTGGCTCGTGGGATCTCGTCGAGCAACCGGGAGCGTCGATCCAATTCGGCGTGGCGGACGCGAGCGCAACCGACGACGCCGTTTGCCAGCTCGTCCTCCCGGGCGATCCGGCGCTCGGGACTGCCGATCACGTGGGCCCGAGCTTCGCCACCGAGATCGACAGCACCGACACGTTCTCCTTCGGGACCTACCGCACCCGCGTCCAGCTCGCGTCGTGCGCCGCCGACGAGGAGGCCGTCAACGGCATCTTCGTCTTCTTCAACGACGGGCTCGATCACGACGGCGACGGCCTCGTCGACAACACCGAGATCGACATCGAGATCCTCTGCGGCCAGCCCAACTACATCCTCCTCTCGAGCTGGACGAACTACACGGACGACACCGCGTTCCGCAAATGGAGCCGCGGCGTAGACACCGCGACGGGCGATTACCTGGAATCACCATCGGACCACGAGTTCGGCCTGATCCCGATCGGCAACGATCCTGCGTTCAAGCACCCGGGGTTTCCCGAGCCTTTCACCTATTACGAGATGGGCTTCGACTGGGAGCCGACGCACATCCGCTTCTTCATCGTCCTCGACGGGCAGGAAGTGACGCTGTGGGATTTCACGAACCAGGCGCTCATCCCGCAGCACCCGGCGCCCTTCCTCTTCAACGTCTGGCATCCAGCGGATCACTGGTACGAGGATGGATCGCCCGACTATCCAGCCAACGACGCCGTCATGCGGATCGACTGGTTCCGCTACTGGGCCTCGTCGCCGTGAGGCGCCTTCCGAATCTCGTCTTCGACATCTCGAATCCGTGTTCGCCCCGGCCTCGCCAGGCGCAACCGCGTGCTCGGTCCCGAGCCGAGCGACGTCGCTGAATCGGCGTTCGCGGCGTTCGTGATTCTCGAATGCCGATTGAGCGGCCCCGCGAGGCCGTTCACCCGCGAGGCCGTTTAGAAGCGATGAATGAGGTCGCCTCATGCTCGGCCTTCGGCGCCGCGCTCATCCGGTCGCGGGTGCCGAACCGGAAATCGATCGTCCAACATCGATTTCCAAATCGTTTTGCCCCCCCTCGTCCCAATCCCACTTGGGTGTGAGCGAAGAGCGTCACTCGTCGGCACGCGGCGACGAAAATGGTCCCTGCGAGCCGCGCGGAAGGTAGTCCGGTGATCGTGGGCGGAGTCAAAGGCACCTTCGATCTCGGCCAAGGCTCGCTGGTGGCGCCGGGCTCGCGGGACACGTTCGTGACCACCGGGAGCCCGCGGACGATGGCGACGACGAGCGCACGGGGGAGCTGTCACCAACGTCACCGGCGGCGCCGGGGGGACGCGCTCCGAGCGGGGGCAACCTGCTGAGTTTGTTTTATTCAAAGAAAGAGCTTGTCAGCGGGCCACGGGCGTGGCTTCATGCTGAGGGAGAAACTCGATTGCTCCAAGTACAGCACGCACCTTGACGCTGGATACGGTCGTTCGTGGTGATCGACATATCCCGCGCGAGGTTGCTGCACATGAGGCGTGGTTCAACCAGACGGTTTGGGAATGATCGTTCCCAATCCAATCTCGACACGTCGTGTGGGAGAGACTTCGATGTACAGGAACCGAGGGGACGCGCAGCTCACCCCCCAACGGGGAAGCGTGTGCCGGGACGAAGGCCCGAGCCTCGCGGCGCACGGCGCCGCCGGGCCCGCGGCCTCCAGACCACGGGCATTCCGTGCGGCGGCGGCCTTCTGCGTCGCCTTGGCAGCCGCGGGGCTCGTCTCCGGATGCGCGGGCGTCGTCGGCACGCGCGCTTGGTTCGAGGCGGACGAGCAGGCGGTGTTGCGGAAGCAGGCTTCCTTCGATCTGAGCTGCCCGGCACCACAGATCGAGCTCAACGTCCTCGGGGCAGACTACAAGTCGGTGGGCGCGGTGGGATGCGGCAAGAAGACCAGCTATCTCTACGTCTTCAAGGTGGGGTGGGGCCGTAACTCCGAGGTCCTCGCGCGCTGAGCGGCATCGACGGATCGCAGCGCGCATCCGTCGCGCCGCGCGCTCGGGGCGCGCGTACCAGCGGGGCTCTGCGCGTCCAATCGTGGCAGGCGTGGAGGGCGCCCGGTGGTCTCATGCCGAGCGAGAGACTCGATCTCTCCAGGTACGACAAGCATCTCGACGACAGGTCACCTCGCGGTGACCGACATATCCCGCGACGAGGTCGCTGAACCCAACCCGTGGTTCAACCAGACGCCGATGACCGTGAACGCCTGCGTCGTCCGCCTTGGCATCCTCCACGGTGAGAGAAGGAAACGAAGGACACGTATGAGGAACATGAAGGACCGTGCAGCAGAGCAACTCGCGCCGCGCGTCGTCGGTAGACCCCCCTCGAAATCCGTGTGGGCTCCTCGATCGGCGTCCCTCGCCGCGCCGCGCTCCTGGGCGTCGGTGTGGATGGTGGCGGCGGCCCTCACGATGGCGGCCTGCTCCGGCGGTGGCAACACGGGCGGTGGAGGCGGCGGAGGCAACAGCACGGGTGTCGCGACGGGTGGTGGTGGCGGCAGCAACTGCATCACCGACGTGGCTTGCGTGAACGATCTGCAATGCACCACGTTGCCGGGTCACGTCTGTCAGGCAAATATCGATGCTCCCTTCTGCGTCGCGCTTCGATGCGCCGCTGCGGGCGAGCCCTGTACGGACGATACGCATTGCGCAGGCGAAGATAGTGCCTGCAGGAATATCGAGCATCAGAAGCTGAGCACGTGCACGACGTGGTCGAGCTTCCCGCTCGAAGACTGCCTGAGAAGTTGCGAGACCACCACCCGTGATTGGGCCGATGTCGGGGGAACTGGGACGAGGTCTGCGGTCCGGTCTTTACCGCGGGATGTCAGGCGATTTGCATGAACCAGGACGCGGTCTGCCAGTCTACGCCCAAAGGCATTCGCGACATTTCGTATGCGCGCTGCGACCGAACGCACGCGGATCCTTTGGTCGTCTTCACGGTCAATTGTCTTTGGCCGACATCCGATGAGTACACGCAGGAGAGCCCGTAGCACGACTGCGTCAGGCCGGCGCAACGAGTGGGTCCTCACGAGCAGCCAGACGTGAAACGAGAGCTCGGCGAGGCCGACGAGCGGCCCGTTTCGGCGAGCGGTCGCCGCGTGGCGATGCTGTCGGCTTCGCCCGCACGCCGGGTCTAGCGAACACGTCGCTTGCTCGGCGAGACGTCTCATGACGCAGTAGAAGTAGGCAGGATACACGCGCGCGCGCTCGCCGCGTGCAATACGCTGCTGCGGGGGCTGCGTGACTCAGGTCTGCTCTACCGGGAGAGGCTCTTACCTGAAGTGTTGCCGGTTTTTCGGCGCATCTGCGAATGCGTCGAGCATCCGGGCGAGCGCCTCGGCCTGCTCGATGCGGAGTGTGCCCGACGTCTGCAACAACTCGAAGCCGTCCTCCAACACGGCGTACTCGACCATGTTCCTGACAGAGCCGCGCGCCAGCGTCTCCGCGAGGACATTCCGCTTGCGCGGCACCGCGAGGCCCGCGACTGCCACCCGCCGCCAGAACTCCTCCACGTCGGGACCGACACCCTCGTTCCACTCCGTGAGCACTTCGCTCTGGAGCGTGCCGAGGCCCGCCGCCGTGGTCACCTCGAGCAGCTCCCGACAGTGCTCGAACCAGGCGAGCCGCTCTGTTCGCTCCGCCGTGTCGACCCAGCGCGACTCGCCCACCACCTGTTCGGCAATGACGAGCAGGGCTCGTAGCTGCTCTCGGTTCTGGGAACGCTTCGCTGCCATTCGCTCCCCGAGCGTACTACCAGGTTTCGGTGGGTCTCGGCGACGACTTCCGCACGACACCGACTTCTGCCATCGAGCTCGTCAACGAGCTCTGCACGCTCGACTCCATCACCAAGGGGCACGACGCTGTCGGCCGCGCTCGCAGACCTCTTGAAGCAGGAGTCGTTGCCCGCTGCCCGCGCAAGCACACCGCGTCTTCGCTTCCGGTGTTGGACAGATTGGCTATCTCCCATGCACCCGCCAGTCCGCCGATCCGCTCTACGACATCATCCGTCGAAGGCACGAAAACCGCTCCCTCGTGCTGACCACGAATCTCCTCTTCAAGCCGACGCTGTGGAGCGTTCCGACGTCGACGCGCGCGTTCAAGACCGCCATCCGCAATGTACTCGCGCGACGCCGCTGAGCGGATCCCCGATGCGCGCGTCGCTGCGATAGCATCGACGTCGCCATGCCCGATCCCCTCGCCCCTGCGCCGCCTCCGAGCGCCCGCCGGCGCTGGCTCACGCGTGCCGGGCAAATGCTCGCCGGCCTCGCGCTCGGCCTCGGGCTGGCAGAGGCGGGCTTTCACCTCCGCGATCGCGGCGCGTTCCCGCACCTGAACCTCTACGAGAGCGACGCGCGCCTCGGCGTGCGGCTCCGGCCGGGCAGCGCGCAGCGTCTTCTGTTCGGCAAGAACCCGCTCACCTCGGTGCGGATCAACCGAGACGGCCTGCGGGGCCCCGATCTCCCGCCGCCCACCGCCGGCGAGATCGTGGTCGTGGGTGACTCGCAGGTCTTCGGTCTCGGCGTCGAGGAGCACGAGACTGCGAGCGCCGTGCTCGGCCGCATGCTGGGAAGCACTGCGGTGATCAACGCAGGCGTACCGACGTACGGGCCCGCCGAGTACAACGCCGTCGTCTCCGACATGCTCGCCCGCCGGCGCGTGGGCACGGTCGTCTATGTCGTCAATCTGGTGAACGATCTCTTCGAGGCCTCGCACCCGAACACGGAGCGCCACCGGGTCTGGGACGGCTGGGCCGTGCGCACGGAGACGGCCCCCGACACCGTCACCCGGTTCCCGGGGCGCGAGCTCGTCTACCGCCGATCGCACCTGTTCTACGCGCTCCGCACGTATCTCCATGCCCGCGGGCCGCAGCTCGACGATCGCGGCTTCGCCTCGGAGGGCACCGCCACGGAGCTTTTGGTCATCGGGACGAATGCGGGCAACGAGCACGCGCGCGCCGATCGCGAGACCATGGCGCTCAAAGCGAAGCGCGATCAGGAGATCCAGAGCGCCGCCGCCAAGCACCTCGCCGCAGATCTCCGGCTCGAGGATCTGGTGATCGACACGTTCTTGCTGCGCAACACGGGTGGCCAGGCGGAGGCCTACAGGAAGTCGCGCGACAACCCGGGCGACATCGTCGTCAATTACACCACCGCCGCGGGTGTGGAGAGCGAGCGCCCCCTCAGGGTCACCGCGACCACGCTCTACAACGGCGCCCAGATCCGTCGCGCGATGGAGGCGCGCATCAAGGTGTTCGCCGAGCTCGCCGCCCGCGTCGACGCCGGAGAGGGGCACGGTCGCCTCGACCTGCCCGAGCCCTGGGCGAAGGCCGGCTACAGCGACATTTTCAGCTACAGCCCTTACCTCGACAGCGACCTGAAGCAGGGCCTCTCCCACCCGATCGTGCGCACGCTGGAAGAGCGCCAGGCGCTCCAGAAGCGCCTCGACGAGCTCCGCGCCGCGCCCGCCGAGATCGTGCGGGCCTGGTCGCCGCTCACGCCCCACCTCCGCGCCGTGAAGGCCGCCTGCGACGCCCACGGCGCGCGCCTCCTCGTGGTGGCGCTGCCGATGGATGTGCAGGTCTCGCCCACCGAATGGACCAAGTACGGCGCGCCCCCGATCGACATGGAGCCCACCCGGATCCTCCTCGAAGACATCGTGACCTCCGCCGAAGCCATCGGCGCCCTCGGCCTCGACGCGACGCCCGCGCTCGCAGCGGCCGAGCCAGGCGCGTTCCTCGACGGCGACATCCACATGACCCCGAAGGGCCAGAAGGCGCTCGCCGAAGCCATCGCCGGCAAGCTCGCGAGCGCCGCCCACTGAGCGCGAGCCTCACACCGCGTCGCAGCGAAACTCCGTCTGCCGCGCGCCCTCACGCTCGCCAAAGCGATCACAGAACGCCGAAAGCCTCGTGTAGGCCGCGACATCCACCCTGGTAGCGCCGTGGATCAGCCAGCGCTTGTACCACTTGGTCAGAGTGGCTCGGCTGATTCCGCCTTCGTTGGCGACGTGCGCGAGTGGGCGGCCAGCGTCGATGCGTTCGCACCGACGCCTACGGCCCTCGGGCGTGAGGGGAGCGTTCGCGTGGGTAGACATAGCTGTTCGCGCTCACGGCGGGGGCTGGGTGCCTACCCGCACCACCTCGGATGGCTCATCCATGCGACGGATGCATCGAGCGCGGCGCAGAAGGTGTCCACCTCGGTGACCTGCGGACTCACCAACCGCAGGGCACCGAGGCGAGTGCCGATGCCCACCAAATCCAGTTACGACTTGTCGGCGACCTTATGCCGCAGGAGCCATTCGAGAATCAGGCGGGTGGTCTCCTCCGGCAGCTCCTGCTGGATCCAGTGGCCGCAGCTCAGCTCCACGACCTCGACGCGCGGTACGAACGCCTCGAGGTTCGGCGCCCTCATGACCGTGTCACGTGCGCCGTAGATCATCAGCGCCTGCTGGCGGACGATCGGGTCGACATCCTTCATCAGCTCCCAGTTGCGGTCCACGTTGCGGTACCAGTTCACGCTCGGCGTGAAGCCCGATGCCTCGAACGCGTCGACGAACACCGCCAGCTCGCCGTCGCTCATCACAGGCTCGCCGCGTGGAGTCTCGGCGTGGGCGAGGTTGATGAGCGGCATGCCCGGCTCCGGCTCGGCCGCGGGCTCGTTCTTGCGGTAGAGGTTGCGCAGGAACTGGCGGGCGTTCGCGTCGAACACGGCGTCGGCCACCCCGGGCTGGCGGTTGAAGTGGACGAAGTACGAGTCGCTGCCGACGATCGCCTCGATGAACGCGAGGGGCGGTACCTCACCGCGCTCCATGTACGGCACGCTGAGCGCGATCACCTTGTTCACCCGGGTGGGATGCAGCACGGCAGCGCTCCACACCAAGTTAGCGCCCCAGTCGTGGCCCACGAACGTGGCGTCCTCGTAACCGAAGTGATCCAGGAGGCCGACGAGGTCGCCGGAAAGATGCACGATGTCGTAGTCGGAGACCTCGGCGGGGCGGGACGAGTTGCCGTAGCCGCGCTGGTTGGGGGCGATGACGTGGTAGCCGGCGGCGGCGAGCGCATCCATCTGATGACGCCACGAGAAGGCCAGCTCCGGCCAGCCGTGGCAGAGGACGATGGGGTTGCCGGCGTTCTCCTGCCCGGCCTCGAAGACCTCGAGCTCAATGCCGTTGACGGCGATCATGCTCGGTTGGGGAAAGTCGATGGGGTCTGACACTGCGTTGTCCTTTCAGCGACGTGCCGATGTGCGCGGTGCGGCGATCGGTCGACGTGACCTTAGAAGCCATCGCGGACAGGAACTGTCCGCGATTGTAGCCGGCCGCGTCGATCCGTAGGAATCGGCGATCTCGTCCGCGACCGGGACGAGTGACGGCGGGGGCCGTTTGACGCCTACAACCGCGAGGGGATCAGTCTTCGGCGCGGCGAGCGGGTCGTCCTGCGGCGCGGCGCGAGGCCTTCTATCGCCAGAAGTCGGCGTCGATGTCGAGCACGTGGCAGTGCTGGGCGAAGCGGTCGACGAGCGCGCCGAGGCAGGACGCGTCCTTGAAGACGGAGCCCCACTGTTTGAAGGCGAGATTGGCGGGCGAGGTTACGCGCCTCGCGCTCGCGCTGCTCGAGGGCAACGAGCTCTTCGAGCAGTTGAGCGGCCCGGAGTGCGCGCAAGTCTGGGAGAGCAACAGTGACCTTTGCCCGATCTGCGAGGTGCGAACAATCCGCACCCACCGAATGTAGGAGCGCGCGAGTCCGGCCCAGCAGCGGGGTGACGGCGTGTGTCCCAGGACAACGGGAGATATGCTTGCTTGAGCTCACCCTGGTAGCGCCTCGCGAGCGTGGGGCCGAGCAGCCGCAGTGCAAAGGCCCCAGCGTTGCGCTCTCTCGATGAAATCACGCGCCTATCCGAGGATTTGATGAGAATCGCAGATGCGATCTTGCGTCAAACCCCGCATGGGCAACCTGCCCCTAGCCTTCCGCATCCCGTTTGGATCGGCAACCCACGATCTTCGAGCAGATCAAGGCGAACCGATTGAGCTTGCAGAGGTCGGAGCTCAAGAACGCCGACGACGTCACCGAGCGCACGCTCGTGCTGCGAGACGTCGGCGAGCCGCCCGCGGACGATGCCTTCGAGATCGAGCGAAACACGCTGGTGAACATCCTGCTCGATGCCGTGAAGGACGACGTCGAAATCGTCTTCTCCGACAGCATCGCGACGCTGCGCGAGACGAAAGACGGCCTCGAAGCCACGTTCGAGAAGGGCGCGCGGCGCTCGTTCGACCTGGTGTTCGGCTGCGACGGCATCCACTCGGCGGTGAGGAAGATGTGTTTCGGCAGCGAGGCCGAATACACGCACTTCCTCGAGCAGTACTTCTCGATCACGATCGTGGACGAGCTGCTGATCGAGCAGAACACCGCGCAGCTCTTCAACGTGCCGGGCAAAGCCATCATGCTCAATGCCTACAAGAACGAGACCGACATCATCTTCGCCTTCGTCTCCGAGAAGGAGTTTCCGTAGGACCATCGCGACGAGGCGCAGCAGCGAAAGATCATCGAGGAACGGTTCGCCGGAGAGGGCTGGAGGACGGCCGAGCTGCTGAGAGAAGTGCAGGGCTCGCAGAGCTTTTGCTTCGACAAGCTGTGTCAAATCCGAATACCATCGTGGACGAAGGGCAGAGTCGCGCTCGTGGGCGACGCCGGCGATTGCGCATCCCCCGCGGCGGGGATGGGCGGATCACTGGCCATCGATGGCGCGTCTGCCTTGGCGGATGCGATGCGAGAGCACCCCGGAGATTTCGAGCGAGCGTTTCGGGACTATAACGAGAAGTTCCGCCCCTTCATCGATGAAGTCCAAGCAGAGGCGGTGAGGACGGGGCTGGAGATGCTCGTCCCGAGAACCGAAGAAGCGATTCGCGCGAGAAACGCGCAGACGGGCTCCGCGTTCCAAGAGCGTATCGGCGATCATGGTTCTCGAACGAGAAGAGGTCGCAAGGGCGCGAGCGACGCAAGGGTGGCGCAAGGCCCCCCGCGTCCGCAGCGCACCCGGCACCGGGATCAGGCCGGCGCGCGCACACCCACTGGGATCTCGGACGCAGCCGACCGAACGGGTACACATGCGATGAGCGGGATGCGCGTGCCGTGACCGATCGACGAAGCCGGGATGCGGCCGCAGCCGAGATGTGCCTTGCCCCGGTGGGCGCGGCCGTCAGCCGCGCGCAGCCTTGAAGGCGGCGGGGGTGAGCTGCTCGAGCGCGAGGCCGAACATCTCACGTTGCGTGCCGAGGCGCTCGAATACCCATGTGAGATGCGCTCATCGACCGAGCGGGCCGGCCGCGACCACGATGCCGTCCGCGTCCGCCTCACCGCGCGCTGACAACCGTTGATCACTCGGGGTGGTAACCGAACGGCTCTGTCGCGAAAATGCGCGAAAAATTCAGAGGGGCACGCGCGTTGCCAAGGTGCCGGCCATGCACTTTCGTTCCTTTCTCGGCTTCGCCTTTCCTCTCTTCCTCGCCTGCGGCTCCGTCGAGGTCTCCGCGCCGGGCGACGCGCGCACCGCTTGTCATGACCTCTTCGCGAAGCGCCTCGCCTTCGACCAGCGCTGCTCCGGCGTCTTTGCGCAGAACCTCGACGAGGATGCCTACGTCGCCTCGTGCGCCGGCGTCCTCGCGGCGCCCGGCGTCACCCTCACGGTGGCGGACGTCGCCGCCTGCGCCAAGGAGCTCGACACTTCAGGCTGCCTCGGCGGCGGCGTCTTCCCCACGTGCATCGGCCTCGGCGGCGACCTGCTCTATCCGACGCACGACAAGACAGGCACGCTCGCGCCCGGCGAAGCTTGCTTTGCCAGCGTCCAGTGCGACAGCGGATATTGCGACGCCCTGTCGAGCGACTGCGGCGCCTGCCAGCGTGCGCGCACGCTGGGCGACGACTGCGGCGGCACGAACGACACCTGCATCGAGGGGATCTGCCAGGACGGGAGCTGCCAGCTCCCGGGCCAGAAGCTGGGCGCAGACTGCATCGATTACGGAGAAGGAGACTGCCAAGAGACGCTCTACTGCAAGCCCATCGAGCCTTCCAGCATCATGGGCAAGTGCACCGCACGCAGCGAGCTGAGCGAGGCCTGCGACAACGACACGCCGTGCCTCGCTCCCCTCCTTTGCCACGAAGGGGCCTGCGTGAAGCGCGCCCCGGATGGCGCCGTCTGCGCCGAGGCGAGCCTCTGCGCCTCTGGGCACTGCGAGGGAGGCGCCTGCGCGCCGCTGCCGGCCGGGCTCGTCGTGGGCGACGACTGCTCCGTCGGGTATTGCCGCGCCGACCTCTTCTGCGATGACTCACACGTGTGCCGGCCCCCGCCGTGGGTCTCGGTCGGCGGCGCCTGCGTGCTCGGAGGCGCGCTCGCCAAGGCGTGCGCGCCCGACCTGTACTGCCACCGCACCTGCGTCCAGGGAGACTGCGGCGACGGCGAGTGCCGCCCGCTGCCCGAGGCGGGTGAGCATTGCACCAACCTCGGCGAATGCGCCGCGAGCGCCGTCTGCCAGGGCTTCGATTCGAGCGACGAGACCAAGGGCAAATGCGTGAAGCTCGGCGGCCTCGGCGACGCGTGCCCCTGCGTCGATACGCTCGCGTGCGCCGAGGGCGCGTGCGCGGCGTTCGGCGCCGCCGTCTGCCAGTGACCGAAGAGCCGCGTTCCTCGGGGCCGAAGGCAGGTTCGCGTTTGGGCAAGAAGGGATGAATGGGTGCTGCTTCGACCAAGCGCGGTTTCGCGGTGGCCTCCACGCTCGCATCAGCGCGCGAGAGGTTGATGTGCCAGGCGTGGAGTGACCGGCCGTCCCCCCCATTGTCCCGCGCCCACTCTCCAACGCGGAATCCAGCCGCCGTCGCGGCGCGGAGGCAGGCACGCGCAACCCGCTCATCCACATTCTTTCGTCGCATGCCTGCGACGCTGGCCGCGATTGCTGGCATTGTCATCTCGGCGTCGCTGAGCGGTCACGTGAGGCGTGTCCACGCGCAGCATGCTCCCACTCACGCACGATCTGACGTGTTGGGCCAACGAGTTGCGGTTCCCGAAGGGGCTGGCTTAAACTGAACTCGCCCGTGCTTTGCTCGAAACCCGCGCCCCCAATCAATGGACCTCTTCCGATGAAACACTCGTTCGTGAAAACAAACGGTGTGACGCTGCATGTCGTCGAGCTGGGAGAAGGACCCGCCGTCCTTTTCTGCCATGGTTTTCCGGACACATGGCGGGGTTGGCGCCGTCAGATGGAAGCGGCTGCGACCGCCGGTTTCCGGGCTATTGCCATGGACATGCGCGGATATGGTCAGAGCTCGGCACCGCGCGAACCCGAACTCTACACCGTGCTGCACTCGGTGGGCGACTTGGTCGGCTTGCTCGATGCCCTTGAACTGCCGTCCGCGATTCTCGTTGGCCATGACTTCGGGGCCAACATCGTCTGGAACGCGGCGCTGATGCGACCGGACCGCTTCTTCGCTGTATTCGGACTGAGCGTGCCTTTCACCCCGCGCAACGAGAAGAGCGTGCTGGAGATGTTCGCGGAGGCGGGACATCGCGACTTCTACATGTTCGACCGCATGCTCCCCGAGGCCGACCAACGATGGGCCGACGCTGCGACCACGATTCCGGCGAACCTCTACTGGTCGTCCGCCGCCGCGCCGAAGGACGAACGATGGACGCTGTTCAACCGAAGCCTACCCAAATACCGGAGCCTGCCCGCGCCGCTGCCTGCCTGGGCCGACTGGAACGACATTCGCGAGGAGATTGCCGACTTCGAGAGGACCGGATTTCACGGAGCGCTGAACTATTACCGGGCGATGCAACTCAGTTTCGACCTGCTTGCCCCCTTCAAGGGCAAGCTGGTCGAACAGCCGTCCTTCTTTCTCGGCGGTGCCGAAGACGGACTCGTCCAGATGGGCGGCCCGAAGGATGCCGTGACGCTCCGAACGTCGCTCCCGGGCATTGTCGACAGCCTGATCATCCCGGACGTCGGCCACTGGCCACAACTGGAAGCATCCGAGCAGACCAATTCGGCGCTCGTGAAATTCCTGAAGAAGATGTGCTGACAAATTCGAGCGCGTGAAGAGACGGCACTGTCAATTCAAATGCACTTTTGTGGAGTGCCAAACGGCGTGTAGCCGGTGACCGATCAGCGAAGCCGGGATGCGGCCGCCGCCGAGATGTGCCGTGGCCCCAGGTGGCCGCAGCCGTCAGCCGCGCGCGGCCTTGAAGGCTGCCGGGGTGAGCGCCTCGAGCGCGAGGTCGAACATCTCACGGTGGGTGCCGAGGCGCTCGAACACCCATGTGAGATAAGCCTGCACCGGGAGGTCGATGGCGCGGCACGTCGCGACGATACCCAGTAGCACGCAGGCGCGTTGAGCTCCCTCGGTGCTGCCCCGCTGACGCCGGCCGCCGTCGCGGCGCGGAGCTGGCTACTTCTCCCCGCCGCCCTGGTCCTCGCCCTCGTCCCCCTCGTCAGACACCTCTTCGGCCGCCTTTCCGCCGCGCCCGCGATAGAGCTTGTCGAGCCGGAACTCCGTACCCACCGCGGCATTGCCCGTCGCCTTCCCCGCCGCAATGGCCGCCTTCCGCGCGCGCCGCACCAACCGCACGATGATCCCGTCCAGCAGATCCAGCCGCGCCGTCTCCTCCGGCGTCCCGCGCACACGGGTGTCCGCCTTGTCGGCGTCCCGCAGCGCCGTCGCCGCCGTTTGCAAGCGAGCCACGGAATCCGGCCCACCGCGCTTCGCCGCCGCAGTCGCCACCTCGGTCACGTTCAATGCTTTGCGCAGCCCATCGAGCTGCGCGGCCAACCGCTCCGGCTCGTCGGGCGTCGCCGACGTCTGCGCGAGCACACTCGCCACCTGCTGCGCGCTCTTCTCATCACCGCTCTCGTCCAGCGCCTCGTGCGCGCCCCAAAGCACCGACCGCGCCGAGAGCCGCGCCGACTGCGCCGCCGTCGCCGCCGCCACATAAGCCTTGCCCGTGGCCTTCTTGTCGCCCTTGGCGCCGTCGCGACCGACGCCGGCCTCGATGAGGAGATCGCGCGCGTCCGAAAGCCGGTCCCAATCGGTGGCGGCAAAGCCGTGCTGCGCGAGCAACGGCGCGAATTTGGGGCGCAGATTCGATGTCTGGTTGGCCTGCGCTAACGTGTCCTCGGAGCCGAATTGCTCGCCGAGCGAGATGTAGGACCGCTTGGTGGCGGCCGGGAGAATGTCAGGGTCGAATGCCATGAAACGGAGGTTAGCGGGCGCAAGAGCATGTGCAAGCGGGGTGAGGAGAGATTTGATATTTCGATAGGGTGGTCGGCGCCGGTGCGCCATTGGCCAACGCGACGCGAGCCATTCGGCGGCCTCGGAGTCGACGAGCCGCCGTCGCCGGTCGTGTCCATGGCGCGCTCGCGCCTCGCCCACGGCCGGACGGCGCTCTGATGGCGCCGGACCATTTGGGGAAACGCCCAGGCATCAGGACGTGAGTATGACAATGCTCTACACACGTGCACAATCGTGTGGGCGAGGCCGCGTGAGCTGGTCCTCGCCGTGAAATCGGACGGCATGCGGCGACCACGAATCCCATGCGAGCGCGACGGGCCACCGGCGGCTGGTGGCGAGGCGGCGAGGTGGTGAGCCGCAGCGATCACGCGTCGTCGGTGGGCCGTGTTGGTGATCACCCCACCCCGCGCCGGATCGGTGAAACCCGCGGCGTCATGATCACCGCCCTTCACGCAAGCACGCCATCGCCGTCAACCGACCCACGATGGGCCGCGCGCTCCAGCGCCTCGAGACCGACACGCCAAGCGTCGTTGACGCAGGCTTCTGCGCGAAGCCCCGGGGGCAGCCCTCCGCCACCGAACGCAGCGGCGAAACCGCTTGTGCACCCCGGGGACACGCGCGACCATTCATCGGTCGCGCCCGGCACCGCCATGGCATGTGGAAGGCGATGTTCGGCGCATTCTTAAGAATTAGGAGTCATCATGTCGCGCTTTGCTTTCGCTTTGGTTGCATTATCCTCCGTCCACTCCACGTCCTGCTCCCTCGTGGGGTATGCCTGCTCGGCGGTCGGCTGCGACTACCGCGTCGAGGCCCGCTTCACCAACATCCTCACGGGCCCCAACACCCCCTCGCCACTGACCATCGAGGCTTGCATCGATGATCAGTGCGTCACGGCAACCGTGGACCTCGAGACGAACGCCTCGGACTGCGACGTCAGCGAGCAGGGGACGGCGTGCTGCACCTTCGATCCGCCTGCTCCCGGCGTGCAATGCCTCGCCACGGTGGGAGGCTCCGTCACCATCACCTTCCCGCTCGGCAACAGCGAGCCCGCGGGCGGCCACACGATCAAAGGCACCGTCCGCGACAAGAACGGCGCCGAGCTGCTCTCCGACGAGAAGGTGGTCCCCCCCTCCCAGCCGAACGGGCCCGATTGCGACCCCACGTGTTACGGGGGCTCGGTGAGCCTCGGGAAACCGTGAGCGCCCGCCGGGAAGCGCGCGCGCACGCCGCGTGAGCAAACGCTCGGACGCGCGCTGCGCGGACGGCGCCGTGAACACCGCGCTCGCGTAGGGAGAGCGTCGCGGTGGAGCGCCGCGCTCGCCCACCTGTTGGAGAGGGGGCTCGCGCCCCCCGTTCTCATCGGCCGAGGCGCTGCCGGACGACGGCGCGCGCGGGCTCGGGCAGTCGCTCGATGAAACCGTCGCTCAGCGTACGCAGCACCTCCACGGGCCACTCTTCATGGAAGCTGTCGCGCGGC
This sequence comes from Minicystis rosea, assembly GCA_001931535.1. Classification (GTDB taxonomy): domain Bacteria; phylum Myxococcota_A; class Polyangia; order Polyangiales; family Polyangiaceae; genus Minicystis; species Minicystis rosea. Next base: position 15,603,067 of record CP016211.1, on the reverse strand, counting down.
GTGCATCTCCAGATCTGGTCGGGGGGCGTGAGGGAATCGTTCGGATGAACGGTGACCTTCTTCTCGCGGGCGTCGAGCGCCAGGACCCATTTCCCATCATGGCTGACGAGCTTCGACGCCTTCTTGTCGGTGACCTCCTCGAGCCTCCACGCCTGGTGTGGATCCACCTCGTCGATGGGCGAGAGGATGCAACCCGCTCCGGGAGCGCCGCTCGCATCCGCCGGGCCCGTGACCAGCGTCAAGGCGCGGTGCGTCTGCTTGGAGATGATCCGGTACGTTCCCGAGGCGTGCGGCTCGATGATCCACGCGTCGGAGGCGCACCCTCGGGAGTCGAGGTTGAACGGGAACGGGTACTCGGCGAGCGCTCCGCCGCCCAGCATCTCCGCCGTCAGAACCTGGTTCGAGGCGAGGTGATCGATGGCGAACCTGCGCGCGCCGAAATCGACGTCCCTGCCATTTTTCACGGAAGCGCTGCTATCGAACGACAGCACCGGCTCGAAGGACCAGACACCCCACGCCACCCTGAGTCGCCCCAGCTCGACGGTCGAAGTGCAATGGTAGGTGGTGCCCCCGCTTGCGTGAGCAAAGCCTTCATCGTCGATGACCCGTGCTCCGAGCGATTCCGGCCTGAAGGCCTCGGGTGGAGGAGAGAACATGGCCGTCTCCCGATCGACCTTCCTGCATTGCCCCTTCAACATGGCCGTGTACGCGCCCAGAGGCACGGTCGCTCCGACGAGGCAGCCGATGCACGCGTAGTAGCTGCTCCAGGTCCCCTTGAAGTAGACGAGCACGGCGTTGCCCCCGTATCCCCAGTTCCACGTGGACTTGTCGTCCGGCAGCGTCGCTCCGCCGAAGTCGTTCGCGGTGCCGAGGATGCTCCCGTCCTTGAGCGTGAACCTCATCGTGCTGATGACGTCGGCGTAGACCTCCATGGAGACGTGGGTCACGGGATTGTCGCCGTAGACGACACGCGAAAAGCCGAAGGGCGGGCTGCGCCCGTCCGCGTTGGTATCGACGCCGAACCAGAAGTTCTTGTCGCAATCACCGGCATCGGGCCTGTTCTTGCTCACGACTCGATTGTCGAGACCCAGAAATTTGAGGCGGGCCCCATCCCCCTTCGTCGTCACCTGAGCCGTGATCACCATCTCCTTCTGCACATCATAAGTAACGAACAGCTCGTTGAACGGGATGTTGGCCTCGCCCAAGGTCCAGCCGGTCTCCAGCGTCCCCGACGCGGTCGTGAGAATGACGTACTGAGGGGAGATGGGGATGCCCAGGTTCGCGATCGGAAGCAGCGTCCCGTTCCATGTGCCGTATACCTTCGATGGGTCGACGTAATAGAGCTGCATCCAGGAGAGCGCCAAGTCGAGGCAGGCCTTGCGGTATTGGATCCTGATGGCTTGATACGGGCTGAACACCGTCATCGGATAATATCTGCCCGTGCCCCAGTCCTGGATGTTCACCGACCTCGCAGCCATCTCACTGGTATAGGTGCTCACGACGTAACTCCGGTAGGTCAGGATCCACCTGTTCAGCCGGCTCACCTCGTAGGCATGATCCGTGTCATTCATTCCCATGCGAGTCGCGCCGTGCGCCGCTCCGTCGCTCAGCAGGGAGAGCTGCAGCGTCGCCGCCTGGCAGAACAGCGGTAGCAGCCTGAACTCCATGGAGGGGTGCTGGAAGAGCGGGACGAGGGCGTCGAACACGGCCGACGCGGCGAGGTATCGTTCCCGGAGATTGTCCGGCGAAACGTTCGCATCTGCGGCGTTGCGGAATTCATTCACCACGTTGTGCGCCGCGGCGACCTGGGCCATGGCTTGGTCCCAGATGGCTTTGTCGATGGCCTCGTTGATGAGGGCCTCGACGTTCGCCTTGATGCGGTTCCAGGTGTCTTGGGTCGTATCGGCGCCTGGCCAGAGGAGCCCGATGAGACCTGAAATCAGACCGCCCACGAAGGGGATGTGACTGGCGGCGGTTTCGAGCAACAGCTTTTCGGCCGACAGCAGGTCGTTCTCATCGATGTCGATGTGTGAAACCTGGCGGGCTCGTTCGATCTGGTCGCGGATCTCTTGTTCGGAAGTGCTCATGGTGGACTCCTGATGTGGAGTCACCGTAAGCGCGAAGGCGTCCCTCGAACCATGACGCCCGATGACGGGGAATGACAGCGACGAGTGTCATGGCGTCGCCGCGGAGAGGCCCTGGGCTCGGTGGCGCGGCCGCCGGGCTCGAAAGAGCACGCCCGACGAGGGACGGCGGCGCAATCAAACCACTGAAGCCGGCAACGATGCTCTTATTCAGGCTGGGTTGGGAGGGCCGCGAAATCCACGCTCGAAGTGCTCATCGTCAAGCACCAGGCCACCACGATCAGAAGAAAAGGATCCTGCTGCGGTCGAGTCGGCGGCCGAGAAAGACGAAGAGATGTCCTTCGTAGAGGGCGTCTCCCCATTGTCGGAGCACAATGGGCTCGTGATGCGTGTGGCGTGGGCCTCGTGCTGGCGAGGGTGCTTGGGGGTGGCGGGTGCGGGACGAAGGTCGAGCCGGGCGGCGGCGGAGCTGCGAATGGGGGTGGCGGGGCGCGCCCTCGAGACCGATCGCGCCCCTTCGATGGAGGCGCTCGCGATCATCCGCGAGCTCTTCACGGTGGAGCGCGAGTGCCGTGACATCCCCATGCCCACCCGCACAGAGGTGCGCGCTCAGCGCGCCCGCCCCGTGCTCGCGATGTTCGATCGCTGGATCGAGGCCCACCGTGGTCGCGCCGATCCCCGCGGGCCGCTCGACACCGCCATCGGTTACTACGACAACCAGCGCGAGGCCTTGCACCGCTTCCTCGAAGACGGGCGCCTCCGCCTCGACAACAACATCTCCGAAGGAGCCCTCAGAAACCTGGTGCTCGGACGGCACAACTGGCAGTGGTTCGCCAACGAGACCGGCCTCGCTTGGTGCACGACCTTTCGCTCCTTGATCGCGTCGTGCTCGCTCCACAGCCTCAACCCGCAGGATTACCTCGAGCAGGTCCTGCGCCTCGCCCCACACTGGCCCGTCACGCGGATGCTCGACCTCTCGCCCAAGTACTGGACGCGCACGTTGGCGCAGCTCTCCGCGGACCAGCGACAGATCCTCGTCCGGCCTTGGGAGATCCACGGCGACGCGGTGCCGACCAAGTCCGCCAAGTCCGCCGCGGCGTGATCGATACGAAAGGACCTGGTCGACCGCGGCCCGCTGTGGTGGTGGTCGGCCGCTTCGTTGGCGGACATACTGGCCGTGGGGTTCCTGATCCGCATCGGCGTCAGCACGTCCACAACGGCCCATGCTGTCCGTGCGTCACTCGCCCACGCCCGACAACCGCCGAGCAAACACGGCGAGCCCGTCAGGCTGCTTGTCGGGCGGCAGCGCGAGCAGCTGGGCGATCCGGGCGTCGCGCAGCGCAGGCGTCTTCGCGCGGTCGGCCGCCGAAAGGGCGCGGCGTACGCCGGCGGCGTCGAGGTCGGTGCAGTAGACCGGCGTGCCAGGCTGCTGCCGCCAGGACTCGGCGAGCGGGCCGGCGTCGACTCCGTCGAAGCCGAGCGCATCGACGAGCGCCAGCACGACCTGTCGGGCGCGCGCGTCGTCTCCGGCGATCGGCAGCGCGACCCGCGCGGCGTCGCCGCGGGGACGACCGCGCTCGGCGAGGCTGCGCGCGAAGATGTTGTTGAACGCCTTCACGACCGGGCGCCCGAGCTGCGCCGCGACCCATTCGCTCTCGGTCGCGCCGCGCTCGATCGCGTCGATCACGCCGTCGCGCAGGGAGGGGTAGTAGTTGCCCGTGTCGACCACGACGGCGTCCGGTGGGATGTTCTGCAAGAGTCCGCGCGGCAGATGCGGCACGCTCTTCTCGGGGATCGCGACGACGACGAGCTCGGCGTCGTGCACCGCGTCGTCCACCGTCGCGGCGCGCGCGCCCGTGCGGACCGCGACCTCGCGGAGCGACGACGGGCCGCGCGAGTTGGAGATCGCGACGGTGTGACCGAGCGCGACGAGCTTCGCCGCGAGGACGCTGCCGATGTTGCCTGCTCCAATGATGCCGATCTTCATGCGCCTCGGTTAGGGCGCCGCCGTGCACGCGACAACGGCGCGCTGCGCGAAGCGCAAGGACGCGATGGTCCTCGGCAAGATCCCGATGACGCGCGCCGGGGGACGGCTCATCGCCGCAGGCGGTACTGTCGCGGCGACGTGCCGTACCGGCGGAGGAACGCGCTGCCGAAGTGCGCCGCGCTGCCGTAGCCGCAGGCGAACGCGACCTCTGCGACGGTGAGGTCGGTCGAGACGAGCATCCGGCGCGCCGCCTCGAGCCGCAGCTGGACGAGGTGGTCGTGCGGTGACGAGCCCGTGGTGGCCCGGAAGCTCCGCACGAAGTGGAATTTGCTCATCCCCGCCTCGCGCGCCAGCCGGTCGAGCGAGAGCGGCTCAGCGAAGCGCGCGCTCATGAGCTCGAGCGCGCGGGAGATGCGCGTGTCGGACGCGAGCGCGAGCGGCTGCGGGCTGGCGGGCCACGACGTATGCGTCGAGAGCAGGTGCGTCGCGAGCCAGCACGCCACCGACTCGCCGTACAGGTCGGGCGCGCCGGCCCTCATGGCCTCGAGCAGCGAGGCGGTTGCCTGCGCGACGGCCGGGTCGTGGAAGACCGTCAAGCACTGGTCGAACGCGCGGTGCGCGCGGCCGCTCGCGCGGTAGTGCTCCGCGGCCTCGTCGAAGAACGCCACGGGCACGAACAGGTGCGCTGTCTCGACGACCCGCGCGCGGCGGCGGGGCGTCAGCCGGAGCCGGGACGTCTGCCCGCTCGCGCCCATGCCCGCGGAGCCGGCGCGGTACACCGCGCTCGCGCAGCGCCCGGCGCGCCGGCCGTGCACCTCGGCCTCGCCGCGCGTGAGCACGAGGAGCTTCTGGTCGGGCGTGGGTGACGTCTCGAACTCCACCGGGGCCTCGATGCGCCGGTGCTCAAGCAGCAGCGAGGTCCATCCCACGTCGACGCTGGTCGCGAGCAGCCGGCTCGGCATCGCGCGGTCGGCGTCGTGGCTGGCGGGCGAGAACGAGGGCATAGCGGCTCGTGCGCGAGCGTAGCGCACGCCGCGAGGACGCGCGCGGAGAGCCGGCGCGCGTGCCAACCCGGGGCGGATAGCCGCTGCAAACGGGGTCCGGAAGTCGCCTCGACCATTCTGCGCTCGTCGTCGTCCGACGCCTCCGGCGTCCCCGTAGCCGCCTCGGCTGGCCGCGCCAAACTCCGGGACGGGAAACTGCGACCGGTATGTCGGCGGAGCCCCCAACCATGAGACCGACCGGCCGTCTACGACGCGGTCGGGGGGACCGGCACTCGTGTCGCTGGTCACGAAGTACGTGCGGTGCTCGGTCGAGGCGTCGCGGGCGAGCTCGATGAGCGCGTCGACGAGGTCGTCGACGTCGATCCAACTCAGAAGCTGCCGGGCCGGGAGCGGCGCGACCCCGGAGCGCGCCATCTTGTAGAGCGTCAGCGTGGCACCGTCGCCGGGCCCCAGGACGAGCGGCGGGCGGAACGACGTCGTCGGGAAGGGCTGGGCCTGGAGCAGCGCCTCGGCGCGCGCTTTCGCATCGCCGTACGGGTCGATCGGCGCGAGCGCGTCGACCTCGGTGGCCACCGCGCCGGGGGTCGAGGGCCCGGAGGCCGCGAGCGACGACGCGAAGAGGAGCCGGTGCGGGCGAAAGCTCTGGCGGAGCAGACAGCGAACCAGCGACGCGACGGCGTCGTGGTTGATCGTCGTGTAGTCGCGCTCGTTCTTGCCGGCGATCACCGCGGCGAGGTGCACGACGACGTCGACCTCGGGCAGCACGACGTCGGGGCGCTCGAAGAGCGAGAGATCGCCCTCGAGCACCGTCACGCCGGCGCGCACGTCGGCCGGCAGCTTCGATGGGCTCCGGACGAGCGCGACGACCTGGTGCCCGTCGGCGAGCAGCCGGCGGCAGAGGTGGATTCCGATGAAGCCGGTGGCGCCCGTGACGAAGAACCGCATCGTCGCGGATTGCTCTCATCGAGCGCGCCGTCGGTCGGGGGGGATCGCCGCACGGCGCCTGGATGCCCTCCCTGGAGCGCGGACGGCGCAAGCACACCGCACCGTCGCTTCGGGTGCTGGACGAGATTGGCAATCTGACGGGACACGCCCATCCGCCGTCCTGCGCCACGACAGCATGCGTCGGCGGCCTGAGAGCGAGTCACTCGTGCGGACCACGAGCTTGCCGTTCGATCCATGGAACACCGTCCTCCCGGGCGCGGCGTGCATGTCGGCGAGGATCGATCGCCTCGTCCCGCAGGGACCGCTCCGCGAAGCCGGGGCGGCGCCGAGAGGCCGGACACTCCCATCGCGAGCCGGGAGACGAGCCTTGTAGACTGCGCCTGATGGAACCGACGATCACGCCGCCGAGCTTTCGGCCGTTCCCGCTACCGTATCTGGGTCATCCGTACGGCGACGAGCCGGTGTCGTTCTCGACGGCCGTATCGAGGAGCCTGTCCGAGACCTTCTTGAGCCGAGAGCCCGCGCTGGCCTCTTGCACACGCAGCGAAGCAGGCGCGTTGCTCGCGTCTTGGATCCCGCGATGCCCCGAAGCCATGATGTTGCTGCCGTTCGCGCTGACCGATGATGCATGGGCGGCGGCACGCGCGGTGGTCGATCCATGCGTGGATCTGAAAAACGCGATCCTGCCCTTCGGTCTGAGCATCATGGGGCTCGAGGCCGTGCCCCGCCTCGTCGAGGCACACGCGAGCAAGCAGATCACGAAGCACGCGCGCTTCGTGTATCGGTTGGCGATCGTGGGTGCGCTTGCGGTCGAGGCCTCGCGCGACGTCTCCTGGCCGAAGGAGTACGACGAGTACTTGCGGTTCGATCCCGCTGCGTGGTGGTTCGCGAAGACCCCGTACATGTACGGCTACTATCATCTGTACCTGCAGCTCGAGACGTGGGTGAGCCCGCTGCTACAAATCGCGATCGCCAAGCTCCCCGCGCCGCGTGCGCACGAGATCCTCGACGAGGCGCTCGATACCCAGCTCCCGAAGGGGTTCCCGATGGCGTTCTTCGCGTTGCCATGCCTCCGCGCGCACTGGCGACCGGAGTACGTCGCGAAAGCGGGACGCGCGATCGCCTGGTACCAGGCCAAGCCGAAAGGCAGTGATGGCAACGAGCGCAGCACCAAGGTGCTCATCGCGGATGCGAGAGCGCTCGGCGTCTACGAGCAGGTGATCATCGAAGTGTTCCGCCACGGAGACTGGGACGACTTGCGCTGGCTCCACTTCCCGGATCGGAGACGCTTCCTGGCCACCGCGAAGCAGGCGCTGCCGCCGGAGTCGTACGCGCGCCTCGCAGCTCGCGTGCGAGCCTAGCAGGGTGGTGAGCAACTCGTTGTTCGGACGACGAGGGAAGCAGCTGCCCACCCCCGTCCGTGCTCGGCGCTGCGCGCCTGCGCGCGGCCGGCCCCTCCCAAATCGGTTGGCGCGCTGGCGCGCGCCGCCCTCAGGGAGGGGCTCACGCCGTCGCCTCCTGGGCCATCAAAAGCTTCGCGATCCGCAAGAGGTTGTAGGCCGCGCCTACGAGGTACGCTGTCAGCTGCGTCTTCTACGTGCCTTTGAAGCGCGTGCGGCGGAAGCCGCCAATGGTCCGGCGTGCCCCCTGTCATGAGCTCGTGCCCCCATGAGGGATCCCCTTCTGCGCGCGCCTTTGTGAAACACAAAAAACGGAATTGACGGGTGAGGCGACGCTGCATAGAGTCGCCTCTACGCTCGTCGCCCCAAGTGACGTTGCACCTCCTCCGCGCTCGTGAGGACGATGAGGCGCAAAGCCGCCGAATCTCGTCGTCCGGGCGCTGGTCCATGGAGGTGACAGACCATGTTCCGGGACCGGAGATGTGATGTCCTCGGGGCGGGAGCGGGTATGGCGATTGGCTCGTCGATAGGCGAGCTCACGAGGCCCACGAGAAGGAGTGTTCCATGAACATGCGTTGGATGAAGCTCGCGTTCGCGGTGGTGTTCGGTGCGGCGGCGACAGTGGCGGTCACGCCGGAGGCCAAGGCCGAGCGCCCCGAGTGCGCGGCTTCGTGTGAGCTCGGTGCATGCACCACCACCAACGGCATGGAGTGTGGCTGTTGCAGCAACGGGATGCCCTTCTGCGGGTCGATGGACGGCTGCAGTCAACACTCGGTCACCGTGCTCCCGCGCGTGCTGTCGGACATCGCCAACACCGGCGGCGACGCGAGCGTGTCGGCGCTCCTCGACACGCTGAAGGCCTCGCTCGACGGCTCGGCCGAGTCGTCGGCGCTCATCGACGCCATCTATTGGTACGGCAACGCCGTGCAGTTCGGCGAGGCCGACGAGCTCGAGGCCGCGCAGGCGTACCTCAACGACGCCTACTCGGCGACCTCCGACCGGCAGGCGCTGATCGCGCTCCGCGTGGTGCTCAACGGGATGGCGTCCCCGGCCACCAACGCGCGCTGACGCCCCCATCCGCCGGCGCCCCCACCAGCGCGCCCTCGTCACCCAAGCCCTCTCGCTCCGCCGGCTGGCCACGTTCGAGCCGATCCTCCGCGGGCTCGCCGAAGGGCTCGTGGACGGGTTCGTCGCGAAAGGCCGGGCGGAGAGGGTCGAGTCCTTCGCCATCGCCTTCCCTGGCAACTTCATCGTCGATCTGCTCGGTCTGCCGCGCGAGCACCTCGCGCAGGCCAACGGCTGGACGACCGACAGCGCACATTCCGTCCCCCTACCGCGACGGGTGGCCCAGCGTGCGCCACATCGGCACGCGCACCCGAGCGTGCACCCTCGAAATCCCCGAGATTCTGCGTCATCCAGGTGCTGGCCGAGCGCTTGCCTGGCGGCGCGGCATGCTCGCAGGCACTCTGGATGTCGTTCGCGCACGCGCCCTCGTCTTCGTCGCGTTCACCTCGGCGGCGTTCCTCGCGCTCGGGTGTAGCACCACCGTGATCGGCGGCGGCAGCGGCGGTGCCGGCGGGACCCGCGGCGAAGGCGGCACGCTCGAAGGGCCGGGTGACGAGCCTCCCAACGCGACCACGGGCGGCGGGCCCGCGACGCTCGCGCACGTATGCAGCGCGACGGGCGCCGTGTGCAGCACGTCGGACGTGTTCCCCGAGGGCGAGGGCTGCTTCGCGTGCTCGTGCCGGTGTTGCAACGACACGACGTCGATCAACGATTGCCTCGCCGACGCGACGTGCGCGGCATGGCTCGACTGCATGCGCGGCTGCACGGACGAGGCGCAGTGCTGGGCTCAGTGCGGCGCCCCGTGTGCGACGGGCACCGAGGCCGCGTGTTACCTGATGGACTGCCACAACTGGATGTGCGGCCACGGGTGCGGGCACCTGTAGCGAGGCGAACGCATCACCGCCGGCGCAGCACCCGCACCGACTCGATCGAGGTCGCGCGACGACTGAGCTTCACGATCGTTCGATCCGTCACCAGAGGGTCTTTGACGAGATACTCGTCTCCCTCTTTCCCGACCACGAGCACCCAATGGGGGGCGCCGCTGGGCAAGGTGAACTTCACCACAGGCAGCTCCCCGCGTTCGAGCGCCTCGTCCAGAATCGCGTGCTGCGGCCGCGCGTGCACCACGACGCCGATGGCGTCGCCGGTCGCTGCAGACAGCTTCTCCCAGATGACCCGCGCCTCGCGCGTGTACCCACCGCTCGCGCCGAGTCGCTGGTTGAGCGCGCCGGGAGCGACCGGCGCGCCCAGCGCTTCACTGCCCATCGCCAGCGAGCAGACGAGGCAGCCCACCGCCGCCATGGTCTGTTGGGTGGGGGCGAGCGTGTCCCCAGCCCAGCGCGGATCGCGTTGCAGGTAATAGGGCTCTGCTCCCGCGAGCAATACGTGCATGTCCTTTCCGCCGTGCGCGAGGATCGATGGCACGGACGGGTGGAGGCGGCGCCAAACGACCCATGCCGCGGTGGCGAAGACGAGGAGCACGAAGAGGCGCTTCCAGCGAGGGACGAGAGCGATGAGCATGCCGCGACCACCATGCACGGCGGGCGAGGCGGTCCCGGCGCGTGGCGGCGAAGGGATCGAGGATGATTTGTGGCGGTTGTGCGGCGGCGGACGTTGCCGTTGTCACGACGTCCCATCCGCGCCGCGCTGCACGGCTCTGGTCGCAGACGTGCTCGATCGGGATGCCGCGGGCCTCGATCGCGCGCAGCACGACGTCGACATCCTTCGCCGAGAAGGGGAGCCGCACCATCTCCCGCCCGTTGGCAGCGAAGAGCCCCACCGCGGCGAGAACCCATCGGCACGGAGCTCGTCGTCGGAGGCTCGCGAGCGATGGCGTTGGGGGCCATCATGAGCGCGCACCGGGGATGGTGCGCCGGCGCGCTCGACGGGGTCCGCTCGCTCGCGCTCGCGGCTGCCCGAGCTGAAGGTCCGCCACGTTCAGCCAGACATCGCTTGTCCAGTTGAACGACCGCCGCTCGTCCAGTTGCACGAACGCCGCATCGCCGCCGGCGCGCTGATTTCCCTACATCGTCGAGCTTCCGGTGCTGGCACGTCCGGTGCTGAAGGGCCCGACGCCGCGCGGCGGATCGACCGCTGCGATCGGCGCCCCCTCCCCACGCAAGGATGATGACGGCGATGAACATGCGAAACACCCTGGCCCTGCTCGCGTCGATCCCGATGACCCTCGGCCTCCTCGCGGGCTGCCTCGTCGACGCCGCGCCGCTCGAAGGCGCAGACGAGCCCCTCGGTGTGGCCGAGGAGCGCGCGACGGCATCCGATGCGGGCTCCACCTGCCCCCATTCGGAGTACACCACGGGCGCGAAGCTCCAGAGTGGTTGCGACGCGTGTGTCACGACGGTCTGCAAGTCGGACTCGTATTGTTGCTCCACGAAGTGGGACAGCACTTGCGTCTCCGAGGCGAAGGCGTGGTGCGGGGCATCGAGCTCGAGCAGCTCGTCGAGCTCGAGCTCGGGTGGGAGCTCCACTTGCTCCCACTCGGAGTGCGCCACGGGCACGAAGCTCAAGACGGGTTGCGATGCGTGCGTCACGACGGTCTGCAAGTCGGACACGTATTGTTGCTCCACGAGCTGGGACAGCACTTGCGTCTCCGAAGCGAAGTCGTGGTGCGCGCTGTCCTGCCCGTGAGCCTGCGCCGACGTCAGGCGATCACCGCGATGATTGCGGGTGACGTCGGCAAACGCCGGCAGCCGCGAGCGCGGGGCCCGGCGGGTGCTGCTGCGAGCGGCGGTGAGGCCGACGCGCTCGCGCAGCTCCGCGCGCCGAGGGCTGCGGCGCTGGTGGCGAGGGAGCGCATCGCCCGAGGTTCGAAGGCGGCAAGATGATCTTCGTTGGCAACGAAGGGTCGTTCCCGTACGAGAGGCGATGAAGGGACGCATCGTGAGCACAGCCCCGGCATTGGAATGATCGTGAGATGAGCACGAATCCTGAACCGACATCCGAGGCGGCCGCGAGCGCGCAGGCCACGCAGTCCTTCAGATAGCCTCCCAATCGATTGCGGGAGCGCGCCCGACAAGGTTGCGGGTGACGGGGCGCCGTGCGCGATTCCGTAATCTATGCTTGGACGACGCCGGTGCGCGGGCAGGATTCGCCCGAAATGCTCTGACCGCAGCTCCGAAGCCTCTTGTGGACAGGCCAGGATGGAGCAATGGGTTGTGTCGCCGACAATGCCTGAACTTCCTGCAGCAACACTGGCCGTTTGGCGAGAACTGCCGCTCCGCACTCCATCCGCCACATTTCGACTATTGCAGGGTCAGGACGATGATCCTCCCGTCTATTTCGATGTCGCCACGCTCGATGATGTTGAAGGTCGAATACGGCATCTTGTGGAAGACGATGGGCCGTTCGCTCCGTGGGCGCACTACGGCGGCTTCTTCATCGAAGCGGATGGCGTGACCATTGCGGCCGACGACGCCACTGACTTGGTCGATGAAATCGGCATGCACCAGAGTTGGACTCGTGCAGCGATCGCGTTACTCGACGGTTCCCCACGGGAAACGGTGTGGGCATGGGAAGAATCGGCAATGACGGTGGACCGTATCGACGAGGACACCGTCGTCCTCCTCGATCAAGTGCCTTGTGGCGCAATGATTTTGGTTGTTTGTCCGCCGGTGCGATTCCTGTTGCGAGCATTTTCCGAGGCATTGCTCGCTGCTGTCCATCCGTTCGTGCAGTTGGTGACCGCCGTCAATCGGGTCCTGGACAACCTCGATCCAACCCGTCATTTCTCGCCCAGCGTCGCGTCCTGTCCTCGACTGGAGGGCATGAACGACGAGGATTTTCGACGAGGTCTGAGGATCCGTGAGCTCCGAGGTTGTTTGAGTCTCAGCTGGGTCGAAGACGCCAACAGACTCACGCAACTGCTTGCGTCGACTTCGCGCCCCTGAATGACCATTCGGAATCCTCGAGCAACATTACGCCGCGAGCCTGATCGGAGCGCACCGCAGAAACAGGCTGCTATCGAACGACCTTGAGGCCGCCGTTGACCAGGGCCACGTAAATGGGAATCTCGAGCCGGGCGCCCTCGCCGTCCGGCTGGGTACGGAGGAGCGGCTCGGAGGGCGCGCAGCGGAGCTCCCAGATGCGGCCCCCGCACCAAGGCACGGGCAGGATGTCGCCGCGGCCGAAATCGACGTCCATCGGGCCCGGGAACATCCTCCCCGTGAGGAAGTCGCGGAGCTGCTGCAGCATCGAGTCTTCGGTCTCGTAATAGGCGGCCGCGTAATCGCACATCTTGGGCGCGAGCTCGGCCACGAGCCCGCCCACGTCGGATTGTGCGGCGAGAGAGCGGAGGTGCATGGCGTAGTCGAAGAGGGGGTCCAGGTCTTCGATCACCTCGGATTCGCGGAACAGGGCAGGAAAGGCCGGGCCCGGGTTGTCGAACACGAAGAGCGCGCGCATGGGAAATTCGGGCTTCTTGCCGACGAGGGCGCGGCGCAGATCGATGGGCAGGACGATCTCCGCGGGAGCGTCCGGCGCCACGATGTCACCGTCGGCGAACGCCGCCACCGAGCCGCGGATCTCGACCTCCAGGGGGTTGGGCGGGCCGCCGGGCGCAGGCAACGCTTCAATGGTAATCACGTTCCCCTCGCCGGCGAGGAAGGCGTTGATGGGTGGCCCCACGCTCGTGGGGCGGCGCGTGTTCATGGCCACGACGGGGAAGCCATTGACGGTCACGCGCGCGAGGCAGCCGCGCATCACGAGGCGAAGATGGTAGATGGGCTGGTCGATCATGGGTTCTCCTACGGACCGACCTTGTTGAGCATGTCCTTGCACGGGTCGACGTAGCTCGTGGTCATGATGCCATCGAGCTCGCCGCTGTAGACGAAGCGATCGAAGGCCGCACCTTCGATATACTCTCCTCGCCAGAAGCCGCCGTCCTTCCGCTTCCCGTCGAGGCGCTGGCGGATGTCCTTGACCAGCCCTTCGATGGATCGGGTATCGCGGCGGATGTCGGTACGCGAGTCGATCTTCTTCGTGAGCTTCTCGACCATTTCGTCGTCGCTCCAGGCGCGGTCACCGGAGTAGACCTGGATGCCGTTCCAAAAGCCCGTGACCTCGCCGGAGATGATCTCCTTGATCCGCGCGCGAGGGGTGTATTCGGGGTTGTAGGGCTCCGGGCTCGGCCACTCGGAGCTGCCCAAATCGACCGAGTCGATGAAGGTCTGGCTGCCGCTGTAGCTGCCGAGGCTGCCACCTTTGCCGATGGATGCGTTGATCTTGCCCTTGAGGCCCGTCCACGTGAACGACACCGACGCGCCGAGGCCCTTCGAGGTGTTGAGCTTGAGGGTGCCCTCCACCTCGAGCGCCGTCTCCAGCGTGGCCTCGACATTGATGAAATTGCCGGCCTCGAAGCGCGCCCCCACGGTGCCTGTGATCGAGACCTTGAGCGGGATCTGGACCGCGTCCCAGGCGTCGGGGCTCACCCGCTCGGCGCTGAGCGCGGTCTCGACGGCGCCCTCCACCTTGGCGAAGACCTGCGCCTTGAAGCTGCAACCCGAGACGCCGACGCCGATCTCCAGCGAAATCGAGAAGAGCGTCATCTCGATACCGGCCTTCATCCAGAGGAAGGCGCGGTGATCGCGGTGCTCTTTCCATTGCCACTCGAGGCCGAGCTTGCCTTGCAGGACCTGGACCTCGACCTCCGCGTACCAACCCACCTTGGGGACGTTGTCCTGGATGGCGCGGATCACCCCCATGATGTCGTTGACGACCTCGACGATGGAGAAGAGCGCCTTGAGGGCAGGCACCTTCTTGAGGGAGATATCCTCGTTGTCGCGGCTCAGCGAGACGGCGCTGACGACCTTGTTGCTCGCGGCCTCCTGGGTGTATTCGAGCTTGGCTACGTTCTGGTTGATGACGGCGATCTGGCTGTTCGTCACCACCACGCCCGTGGCCTTGGAGGTCTCCACGCTGGTGGTCTCTTTGACCTTCTTCCAGCCGGTCTTCTCGATCTCGAGGGTGTGGGTGGTCTTCTTGGCGGCGCCGAAATAGCCGGGCCCGGCCACGGCCATCGACTGCTTCTCCAGCTTCGATCCCACCTTGAGGGATTTCATGGCGGGGAACTTGATGCCAAGCTTCCACTTGTGGGTCGGATAGGCAATGACGTCGACGGGGCGCGCCAGGTTCTGGATGCGGTACGTGCGGCCTAAGAAGAGCTGTTGCCAGAACTCGCCGGAGATGATGTTGAAGTTGTCGGGCGCCGTGTGCTCGGCGTCGAAGGTGTATTGGGTGTAGTCGCCGCCCTCGGTCGTCCCGGCCTTGGCCTCGATGAGAGCGTTGTTCGGGCCCTTGATCTGGAGCGAGGCCGGCGACGGAGCAGCGCTGTCGTGGTGGAGGACGGAGATGGTGTCTTTGCCCTTGCTCACCGAGGCGACGACCTCGAGCTTGCCCAGCTTGTCGCGCACACAGCGCGGGTTGTCCTCGACCTTGTGGCCGCAGAGGAGGAACACCTCCGTACCCGTGGTCGGCGCGGGCACGATGGTGGCCGGCGCGGTGGGGAGCAGCGTCAGCTTGCGGAGGTGCTCCAAAAAGGCGATGGGGTGGACGTGCCAGACCTTCGTCTTCGAGGGCAGGTCGGCGCCGGCGAGGTCGTCCCAGTAGCCGAGCTTCTTGATGTAGTCCTTGGTGGCGTCGAGCATCTCCTTGCCGATGTGCCAAGGCGGCCCGCCGAGCCGTTCGATGCCTTTGAGCTCACCGGCCCACTCGGTGGGGTGCATGCAGGCGAGGTACCGGAATTTGTCGGTATATCGAGGGTCCTGCATGGCGTGCTTGATCTCCGTCGAGGTCATCTCGCCGTCGCCGTCGGTGTCGACGATACCGACGATCTCGGCCGCATCGCAGAGGCCATCGTCGCTGAAGTTGCCGTAATCCTGGATGCGCTGCCAGCGCGGCCAATCGTAGGCCGAGAATGGTTTGATACCCGGTGCGTCCTGCCGGAACCAACCCTTCTGGCCGGGGGCGAATTCGGCCTCTTGCCAGATCTTGCCGCTCGCGTCCTTGAACACGGCCGGATCGGGGGTGACGAGCAGGTCAATCCAGAGATCCGCCGCGTTCTTCCCGGCGTCCTCGGAGAAATCGACGAGCGTGGTCGGGTCGACCTTGTGCAACGTGGCCAGCGGGCCCGCGAGGGTGTAACGGTCCTTGGCGGAGTTGGGTTTGCCGAGCTCGACGGGCAGGGCGAAGCCGGTGCGCGGCTCACGCTCGCTCTGCAAGAGGGGGTAACCGACCTTCCGGTGATCCCCGTCCTGCTTGTAGAACGTGATCTTGGTGCCCTGGGCGGCGTTGATGGTGAGGGGCTCGCCCGTCTCGGGATCGCCGAGGAGGAGCGTTTCGAGCGGGGCTTGAAGGGTATATTTCCGAGTGCTCGAGTTGTAGTCGCCGAGCGCGTCCCGCTGGGTCCAGCCCACGTATTCCAGGACCTCGACCTTGAGGTACGGATCGCCCTTCTTGATCACGCGCATCTGCGCGTCGGCCGGGGCGTCGATCTGGATCAGCTCATCGGGCGAGTCCTTGCGTTTCTTGAAGACCGTGCCAGCAGGGACCTTGAGCGTGGTGGGGCCGCCCTTGTCGCCCTTGGGGTTCTTCATGAACCCGACGTCGGCGGTGAAGATTTCGACGTGGACCGTGCTCTCTTTGGTGAAATACGGGCCGGGATATCCGAGGACGATGCCGGGCGCGATGGGGCGATCGACTTTTATGACCTTGTCGAGCTGGGCGCCATCCAGGGTGAAGGTGAGTGTGGCCGTGGGCGAGTCGCTGGTGCGGATACAGACCCAGCCGCCGCCGCTCAGCTCGTACCAGCCGGCCACGAGCTTGCCGCCCTGGACCGCGGAGGTCATGTCCTTGAGCTCGAGCTTCGATCCGAGAGGAGCGACGCGGATCACCTTCTTGCCTGCGGAGGCATTGCGCACGTTGAGGCCCATCAGGGCCTCGGCGGGGGCGTCCTCCAGCGTGGTGCATTGATAGGTGTTGCCCGATATCTTGAGGGAGCGGGTCTCGATTTCGGCGAACCCGGAGACGGCTCCCCAAACCACCTTCTTGGCGGTGGTGCTCCAGCTCGCTTTGGCGTTCGGGACGACGTCGAAATAGGCCCACTTGGGGATGACGCCGAGGATGGTGCCTTGATCGGCGGCATCGCGCGCGGCCATGCCGTGGCCGTCCTCCGCGGTGCTGACGACGATCTTGGGCTTGCTGAAGAGCGGGGGCGGCGCCTCTTTCTGGGCGTCGGTGTAGCTATCGATGGGCTGCGTATGCGCGTAGAGCGTGAAGAAGTCGATCTTGGCGCCCTTCGGGGTGTAGCGCGTGTGGTGCGTGAGCATGAAGCCGCTGGAGAGCGGGAGCTTTTGGCCACCCAGCGTGATCTCGAGAGGCTTCTTGGTGGCGCGATAAGCGACGAGCTTGCCATCGGCCACCGACTGGAGCCGGTCTCGGGTGTCGAGGTGGATGCCGCCGTGCCAGAAGTTGTTGGCGCCGATGGGGAAGAAGCCACCGTCGCCACCCTCGTTGACGGCATAGTGCGCGGGCGCGTCCTGATCGAGCGGGTAGACGATGCTATCGAGGTGCGCGAACCGCCGAAGCTCGGCCATGCTGCCAAAGAAGAGGTCGGCGTCGACGTCCGTGGAGGCGCTCGGCATCCCGTCGAGGTGCGATTTCCACGAGAACTGCCAGAAGGCCCATGAGGGCCAGACCGGCGGCCTGGGGTTATAGCCCTTGCCGTCGACGGTGGTCGCCCAGCTCTCCCATTCCGCCGTGTTCTGCGGGGGCGTCCCGGTGGTGCCGTGGGAGAGGGCCGCTATCCATAGCGGGCAGGCGAGGATCGAAGGGGGCATGGGCGCCGCGCTCGACACCATGCTCTTCACGAAGGCCGAGTACGTGTAGATGATCACCGTCCGGCCCGGATACCGAGCCTGGACCGTCTCGATGAAGGTGACCGTCCAGGCCTGGAGCTCTCGGCGCTCCTCGTCGTTCAGCGTGTGATCGCCGTGGCTGTATTTGGTAGCCTCGAGATCGAGGACGAGATCGAGCTCGCCGGGCTCCAGCGCCCCCACGGTGTCGCAAAAGAAATTGGCCTGTTCGGCGGCGTCGCTCTGGTAATCGCTGGGGCTCACCGCCTTGCCGCCGGCCGCGTCCAGCGCATCGTGGAATGCCACGTAGCTGGGAATGGCAAAGTGGTAATACCCGCGTATGAGATTGTGTGCTTTGGCCTTCTCTCGGTTGGTCTTGAACTTGGAGTCGGCGAAGCAGGTTCGGGACACCGGCCCGTCGGCCCACTGCGGCCCCGAGCTCTGTGTCGCCTTGATGAAGACGAAATCGAGCTGGGGGGCGAGCTTGTCCCAGTCGATGTTGCCCTGTCCGTGGGAGATGTCGATTCCACGCAGCATCGATGGCCTCATCTCATGGTGAAGAGAGTGGATGTGCCCACCTGCCTGGATGACGCTGCAGCAAAAGAGCTCGACGTATGCGTGGCTCCCCCGCTGTCGACGTCGGCGTTGCCCTGGCGGATGCCTGACAAGAGGGCTTGCGCCTCGGGCCGGATCTGGCCTCGACGCTGTTGCCACGCGCTAACGCGACGTCGATCGCTTGAACCATGTCGGCGGGCCCCTGGTGCGAACGGTGCTGTTCAGCATACGCGTGCTCTGGGCGCGCTCGCAACTGAACGAGGGACGGCCGGATCCTCGCGACACACGATCGACGAGGCGGATGGTGTTTCCAAACGGAGTTGCGAAGTTAGGAGGCCTCTGTCCAAGCTTCGCAGACCGGCTCCCGACGTGACCGCCGTCACCTGGGCACAATTTACAGGCCCCGGCGCCCCGCGCCTGAATCTCGAAACCACACCTCCCATTCACGCGGGGCCACCCCTGCGCGACCAAACCCCACGTCGACCTCACCGAACCACGCCCCTGCGCCACCAAGCCACACGTCGACCACACCGAACCGCACGTCGACCTCACGCAACCTCACCCCTGTACGTCGCCCGGTCGCCTCAAACTCCCGCGGGCACACGTCGACCTCACCGAACCCCACGTCGACCTCACGCAACCTCACCCCTGTACGTCGCGCGGTCGCCTCAAACTCCCGCGGGCACACGTCGACCTCACCGAACCACGCCCCTGTGTCTCGAAACGCTCCCCTGTAGCTCGTGAGCGTGCTCCTGTGCGCCACCACCGTGCCCCTGTAGGCCACGACCGTGCCCCTGTGTGCCATCTCCGCATCCCCGCGGGGCGCGGAACGCGCTTGCGGTAGTCCTCCGCATCGCACATCGCGCACCTACCCCTCCGTGCCCCCGTGACCACCGAGCCCGAGAAAACCCGCCTCGATCCCGAGCATCCCTGCCTGGGGCCAAGCTCGTTCGATGAGGAGCATGCGGCCTTCTTTCACGGCCGTGGGCGCGAGGCGGAGGAGCTGTTTGCGCTCGTCGAGCTGCGGCCGCTCACGGTGCTCTACAGCAAGTCGGGGCTCGGGAAGACGTCGCTGCTCCAGGCTGGGCTCTTCCCGCGGATGCGGAAGGCGGGGCTCGTGCCGCTGCGGTTCCGGCTCTCGTTCGGCGTCGACGAGGCGGGAGAGCGACAGCCGCAGCTGGTCGAGCAGGTGCGCAGGAGGCTGCGGGAGGCCACGCAGCGCGGTGAGATCGATGGAGCGCCGCCGCGCGAGGGCGAGACGCTCTGGGAGTATTTTCACTGGACCGGCTTCTGGGACGACGAGGGCGGGCATCCGGCCACGCCGGTGTTGGTGCTCGATCAGTTCGAGGAGGTGCTCACCCTCCGGCGCGATCGCGCGGATGAGCTGCGCGAGCTCTCGGATCTCGTGGAGAACCGCATCCCGGCGCGGCTGCGTGATGCGGCGATTCAAGGCAGCGCGAGCCTGCCGCCGTCGTTCGAGGCGGCGGAGGCCAAGGTGCTGATCGCGCTGCGCTCACCGGCGGCGCTCGGGGGCGGCGTGGCTCACTGCCTTACTTCAGGGGCGTCATATACAACGCCGAGCCGCCCTTCGCGAAGGTCTCGTCGAGATGACTCCTGTCGCTCACGTTGTGATGCGTCGCATCGAAGACCATTTGGAGGTGCGTAAAGCCGGCCCCCTTGCAGTGGAGCACGCCCTCGGCGGGTGACTCCTTCGTGAAGGTGCCCTTCGTGCCGAGTAGGTCGTCGCAGGTATGCTTGACCTCGTTGACCGTGCAGCTCTTCTCCATGCCGTCGTGCGCGGGCATGATGCACGTGCCGCGGCTCTCGCCGCAGCCCGTGCCAACGGCGAGTAGGAGGGACGATACGAGGATCCATGTAGCGGTTCGCATCGGGTCAGCATCGCCTCCACCGGATGGCAAAGGCAAGCACGAGCGCCGGGCAGGTGCGGGCCTCGGCGTGCGGCGGCCGCGCACGCGCCGACGAGCGCAGGCGGCGCGATCACCCGCCCGAGGCGGCGCTTCGACGCGCGGGCGTCCTGCTCCTTCTGCTTGGAGTCGCCGCCCGATTTCGGTGCGGCGCCCTGCGCCCAGAGGTCCGTGATCTCTTTCTCGAGCTCGACCTTCCGCGCCGCCGAGCGACGGCTCGACGCGGACCTCCCTCCTCCGCCAAGCCCATCGCGCAGCTCCCCGTGAGGTCGATCCGCCCGGGCCCGGGCCCGAATCCGGAGCATCCTCACCGCACCCTCCACACCACCTTCCCCGTCGTTGGCGAGACCCCGAACAGCTCATAGGCCCACGCCACGACGCCGACGCCTCCGGTGACGGCCACGTCGGTGTACCCGCCGTCCACGGCCGGATGATGCTCGACGAAGCGGATCTTTCCCGTCGCTGCGTCGAGCCCCACGAGCCGCAGGCGCGCCGCACCGCCGCGGTGACCGAGGCTCGTGCCCGCGATGAGCACCAGGCCGTCTCCCACCGCGAACGGTGTCCGTGAGAGCGGGCTCGCCGGCAGCTCGGTCCGAAAGAGGCGCGTGCCGGCGCGCGAGGCGGTGACGACGAGCTGCTTGTTCACGGTGTCGACCGCGTATTCCACCCCATCCACCTTGCGCGTCGACCGGGCCGCGCGCGCCGAGCGCTCCGCCTCTCTCTGCGCGTTCTCGGCCGCGAACAGCGCCTCCCGTGCCTCGCGGTGCGCATCGTCGTCATCCGTCTCGGCGGAGGCCCAGGCGAGCGCCGCGCAGGCTTCGCCCGTGCGCTCGTCGATGGACCGAACTTGGAGCCCGTTCCGGAAGGCGATGCAGCCCTTGTGGAAGAAGAACGAGCTGAAGCGGCTCGGTGCGTCCGCCTTCCAGAGGACGCGTCCCGAGCCCGGATCGAAGGCGAGGAACGCCGAGTCTCCGTGAACCAGCCCGAGCGAGCCCCGGATCACCAGGTTGGACTGGGAACCGTGGTCGAGCGGGATCGACCAGCGTCGCTGGCCGTTCCGCGGATCGATGGCATCGAGGTGGCCGAGCGAGAAGCCGACCGGGGTAGGAACGCCGTCGATGTCGACGAGCGTGAGGCGCTCGCCCCCCGGCGTGAAGTCGGCGCGGTGCGGCTGCGTCCCGGTGGTGTAGAGCCCCAGGCCGGCGGCCGCGACCAGGGCGGCCACCGTGACCGCGAAGCCGATGCGGGCGCGGCGGCGGAGGGGCGCAGGCTCGATCTGGACGTTGTAGCCGTCTGCGGTCTTCGAGGCTTGGGCTGCCGCGGAGAAGGAATAGGTGGTCTCCTGCACGAGCGCTTCGAGGGCGGCGACGACGAGCGCGGCGAGCGCGAGACGCGTCGTACCCCGATCGGCGAAGTCCGAGGCCATGGCCCACACCATGGCGGCGATGATGGCGGCCACCTGGACGAGGACGGAGACGACGCCGAGCGCCATGCCGGCACCGGTGCTCTCGAACGGCGTCGTGAGGCCGACCTCGAGGGCGTCCTCGTCGAGGCCCATCGCATCGTGCAGCGCGCGACCGACGTCGGCTGCGTCCTCCAGCTCCTCGGTGGTGTCGACGCGGACCACGCTCCGCGCGAAGACCAGGTCGACGTGGTGGCGGATGCGGGTCTGCGTGAAGCCGTTCTGCTGCATCACGATGACTGAGGTGCTGACCAGGATCCGGGCCGGATCGGTGACCTCGATCGGGGCGCCGTCCACGAGGAGGCGGAGCCCGGTGGGCGCGTGCCGGTGGTCGCCCTCCGTCGGCGGGAGGACGACGAGGGACCGGCGGACGAAGCTCCAAGGAGGGGCGCGGAAGATGCGGTAGCGGGATGTGTTGAGCAAGTCGGCGATGGCCGGGGCCATGCCGAGGAACAGCACCGCGAAGACCGAGACGATCTCCTCCTCCGGCGCGACGAGGGCGAAGAAGAGGGGCACGGCGACGAGGAGCACGAAGGAGACGATGCGGATGCGGTGGACCAGGCCGTGATCGCCGTCATGTTCGGCGGTGAAGGTGACCGCTCCGTCGGCGCGGCTGATGTCGAAGCGGCTGATTCTGCGCACGCGCATGGCCGGAGTGTATCCCCGCAAGCGCGGTTCCGGGGCGCGCTCGTCGCGCGCTCGATCTGACCGACCACGCCGCCGTGCGCATGGGGCTCGCAGATCTCCGCACCCAAATCGACGACGCCGTCAGCGCCGGCGAAGACGCCACCCGCCCACCGAGCCGCCGCGCGCTCGGGCTCACCAAGCACGTCACGCCGCGGGCCCTCCGACGCACGTTCAACGACCTGGCACGCGCCGCCCAGGTCCAGGACGTGGCCACCCGGAGCATCAGCGGCCACCTCACCGAAGGGATGCAGCGGCACGACTCGACGATGAGCGGCGACGAGCAACGGCAAGCGCTGGCCAAGGTCATCGACGTGACCAGGGCCCACGCGGACCGGGAGAGCCGCCGCGCAGGTGGACAGCAAAAGAAAAAGGCCGGCCAGGCTTGCGCCTGATCCGGCCGATTTCCCGCGGGTTATGCTGTAGGCGCGATTGAGTTCGAACCAACGACCCCTACCGTGTCAAGCGTCGATGGGCCCGTGACCAGGCGTGACGGGCCGTGAATTTCCCGGGAATTTGAACCGCAGGCGTGACTCAGGCGGTCCAGCCGTGACGCCAAGTGGTGCTCCAGGTGGTGCTCCGGAGAGCGGAGCACCACCTGCTCTGGGAAGGCTTGTTTTGAAGTGCCGTACGCCCATCGTTCGCAACATCTGCACGGTTCCTCGGTCGGAGTGGGCGCGTCAGAAGCGGACGGGCGAGGAAGCCGCGCACTGGGCGTGGGCGGCGTAACGGGAACACGAGTGCCGAGGCCGGCACCTATGAATCATCGAGGCGGTAGTCGGACACGACCTCCGCCTCGAAGCATCTCCCGTTTGGATCGGCTCCCCGCCGAGCGCGTCGTTCGGGGTACGCCGGCACCTCGGAGCCCGTGCGAGCTGAGCGTCCGAAGCCCGTTCCGAGCGCCGTGAGCCGCGAGGTAGAATCGATCGTGATGTCGTTCCTGGATGCATCGCGCGCGGCGATCGTGGCCTTCGTCGTCACGGCCTGCGCGCCGCCCACGGCGCCGACCGTCGAGCCGCCAGTCGCGCCAGTGCCGGCCGCGGAACCGAGCGTGGAGGCCGCGCCCCAGAGCCCGGCAGGCGAGAGACTGCTCTACGACTTCTCGACCGAGAAGGCATCATCGCGGTCGGAGCCGCCTCGAGAAGAATTCGACCGCTTGCTCCAGCGGTTTCCGCACCCGCACGCCGCGGCGGGCGCGCACTGTGACCCAAACTCTCCGGGGACTCCGCCGGCGCAGCGTGCGGGCGGTATCCTGCTGCCGCGCATCACCATGGCGCGCGGAGCCTTCACACGGCCAGGCGCGACCGAGGCCGCCTACTTGATCGATTACTGTCCATCGGGCGTGGGCGTGCCGCGCACGAGGCGTCTCCTCGTCCTCGACGGCGCTGCCATCGCGCTCGACCACGAGCTCGACGAGAGCGTCCAAGGCGAAGAGATCCTCCGCGCCACGGACGTCGACGGCGACGGCCGCGCCGAGGTGCTCATGACCGTGTTGGCGTTCCGCGCGGGGAGGTCGTTCACGGACGTGTCGCTCTTCCAGCTAAGCCCCAAGCGCAGAGCGCTGGGCCGCTGGACGGCGGTCGCGCATTGCTCACCAGGACGTACTCCCGACGATCAGACGACCCGCCGGATCTTCGTTCGGATGAAGGGCGGCACGCCGCTCTTCCGCGACGAGGCGGTGACGGAGCCATGCTTCTACGCGCCCGCGCCACCTGCTCCGCCGTAACGGCAAGGATGTGATCCATACTGCTGGCCTCTTTCTCTGGACGTTCGCTCCAGCGTGGATCAGCCATCGATCCGTCAGCGTCTCGATGGATGACGACACCTCGTTCAAGCGACGACGGGCTGAGGGCATCGCGTACCGGGATTTCGGACGCACGCGGCCGAACGGGTACGTGCGGGCGAAGCAGATCGGCCGCGTGCGGATCGAGCTTCCGCGGCAGCCCGCAGGAACGTGGGATCTCTACGCCGCGCTCGAGAGGCCGATCGAGATCGTCGGCGGCGCGCGCGTGCGCGTCCCGACGGGCTGGTCGTTCCGCGTGCCCGAGAGGTTCGAGGTGCAGGCGATCAGCCGCCCAGAGCTCGCGCTGGAGCACGGCGTCACCGTGCTCGCCCAGGACCAGGGCGAGCCTTTTGCGGTCGTGCTGCATGACCGCGACCGGTAGCCTTACCTCGTGCAGCCCCGCACCCGTGTCGCGCGCGCCGTCGATGATGAGGCACGCAACGACACGCCGAGCGAGCCGATCGCCGAGGCGCACCAGAGTGTCGCGTGGCCGTTGGTTCTCGTGGGCGCATGTCTGCTTGCTGGAACGTGGGCCGCCGAATACGGCTGCAAAAGGCACTTGCTCCACGAGCTTTGCCCACCAGGAACCTTCATTACGCGGGTTCAGCGCGACGCTCTGGACAAGAACAAGCTCGTCACCGTGCGGATCTCATGCGACGTGTTGGAGGTAATGATCTGCGGTACGGCTGGCCTCTCCGCAGCGGAGGTCATGCGCCGCATGTGTCTAAGCATTCTATGATGCGGGCACCGCGCTGGAACTACGTCAACAGCCTGGTTAGCTGGGCAATTGCCAGTGCTGGATTTGCCTTTACGCAATGGCAGCACACCACGGCCGGCCAGACCGTCGCAGTGTTCGTCGCGTGCCTTGTCGCCGTCGCCCTCGCCAATGTTGGAATCAACGCGTTTCGCACGCGCAACCAGACGAGGTAGGACGGCTATTGCGTGATGCATGGGCGAGGGTGGGACTATCTCGAAGTGCTATCGAGATGGGCAATCGGCCTCGGCAGCGTCTTCTACGTGCAGACCCAGCACCCCACAGTCGCTCAAACGATCGCGATCTTCGTTGGTTCAGTCGTCGCGATTGCGCTCGTCCATGTCGGCACCGACGCGTTTCGCGTCCACAACCGGACGCAGTAGCCTTTCAGTCTTCATCGGTTGTGGTCTGCTCGTACGCCGACTGTTCCGTGCCCAGAAGCGCGAACACGGTAACCCCCGCCGACCCCCGTCGTGACAACCACCTCGCTCCGTGGTTGCCGGCCGCAGCACAGCCGTCGTCAGCTCGCCGCCGCGAGCTCGTGTGGCAGCGGAACCTCTTCGCCCGCGAACGCGGCCGCAACGGCACGCCGCAGATACTCCGCGGGATCGACGCTCACGAGCTTCGCGCTCTCGAGCAACGAATAGAACAACGCCGCCACCTGCGTGCCGCGCAGCGAGCGGGAGCCGTAGTGATTTTTCCGGCCCACGACAGGGCCGCGCAAGGCACGCTCCGCGGGATTATTGTCCAGCGGCAGCGCGGGATCGTCCACGAAGCGGCAGAGCAGACTCCATCGATTCGTCAGGTAGCGAATCGCCTCGTACAACCGCGTTCCCGGAGGACTCCGCTGCTGCACGATCCATTGCTGGATCTCCACCAGCACCGCACGCGATTCTTCCCGTCGCAACGTCCTGCGCTGTTCAAGGTCGTCGCCGGCACGCGACTCGATCGCGTACAGCTTGCCGATCCGTTCGAGCATCCAGCCACACTCGTTCGGGAAAGCCTGCTCGCATTCGACGAAGTTGCGCCGCGCGTGCACCCAACACTGCACGAGCTCGAGCGACGGGTACTTCTTGGCGAGCGCGTCATAGGCCTTGTAGCCGTCGCACATCACGTAGCCGTCGAAGCCCGCGAGCAGGTCCTCGACAGCCTCGCTGTCACGGCCGCCGTGGATCTCGTCATAGACGCCCACGTCGGAGACGAGCGTCCAGATATGCCACTTCGACGTCGCCGCCGACGGCAATCAGCGTGGATTTGGCGACAGCCATGCTGACCTCGACCCGAGCGCGAACGTGCTTGATCTTGTCGAGCGTGACGGTCTCATCGGCCATCGCCACGCTCCACACGCCTCGGGACTTCGCGGGAAGCGCGGCCCCCTGTGCCGCCTCGCTCGCCGAGCGTGACGCCATCGTCGCCACCATGGCGACCTCGGCGGTGCGCATTCGGCGGACGCTGCGCGACCTTGTCCGGGTGCTCGCGGAGCGTCTTTGCCCAGAGCAGTTCCCAGTACGCGCGGTCGTCGATCATGCGCAGCAGGTTGCGCCGCTGCCGCGTCGAGCAAAGGCGCATGCTGCCGAGGGCCTCGACCCCACTCCGCGGGAGATCTCCCCTGCGACGGCGGAGCGACAACCCGGTCGGTGGACCGGTCCGGAGCGCACCTGCGAGAATCTGAAGCGGCGGGCTCGCGGATGCCGTGTTCTCATGGTGCCTACCCGCCCCGGCGGCGACGGCTGGAGAACACGATCCAACGGCTCCAGTCGAGCCTCGCGATCGTATCGCGATCGTGAGGCCGAGCGCCGAGCCCGCGGCGGTCGCGGGTGTGGCGCGGTGCTGGCGACGCGCCCCAGCCGCTCCGTCGATCGACTCGGAGATGGCAGAAAATCACATTGGACACGCGAAGGAGGCGCTGGGTAAGAGCGGCCCATGAAGCTCGCGAGCGATGGATTCAACGTTTGCGTGATGGTGGGCATGGCTCTCGCATTGGCAACCTCGACGGTGATTGGAGGCTGTGCGACGGCCACAGGCGACTCGACCTCCGCGAACCATGGAGATGAGTCGAGCGCGTCGTCCAGCTCGGTGTCGAGCTCCACTGGAAGCGTGGGCGGCGGGGGAAACGGGGGAGGCGCACAAGGCACCGGCGGCGAGACCGCCTCGGGTGGAGGACAGCAAGGCTCGGGCGGCACCGCCGCTGCGGGTGGAGGACAACAAGGCACCGGCGGCGGCGGCGGAGGTACCTTGCAGTCCAGTTGGTACGAGCCTCCGCCGGCGATCAACAACGATCCCGAGTGCATCAACCCCACTTACGCCTATCCCCTGCCGGGAAACGAAGGGCAGTTGTACGCGGTTCGGCTGACGCCGCCGTCCTATCCCTACAAGGTCACGGACGTCCACTACGAGCTCGCAGGGATCGGCGACTGCGATTCGTCGGCGCCTCATCGAGTCGAGTTTTCCGTGGGCAGCGGGGTCGCGCCGTCGAACACCCCGAACCTCGTCGCGAAGCTCGACATCCCGACTGGAGACGCTGCCGCGTCCTTCCGCGTCGTGAAAAAGAATCTGCCGAGTCCAATCATCCTCCAGGCGGGAGAGCAGCTTTTCGTGGCGGTGTCGCTGACGTGGGGAACGAGCTGCATCGCCGCCTGCCATGATGCAGAAGAGGCAGATCGCGATTACTGGAGCAACGCCACGCAAGCGCCTTACGATTGGGCGACGCTCATGAGCTATGGGACGGATACGCACGCGCGCATCGGGGTCAACGGGAGCACGATGTAGCTGTCCGCGCGCGAGCTCGGAGCATCTTCTTTGCACCTCACTCGGAGTTGAAGCCCATGCGACTCGATATGGCAATCATGTGCGTCGGTGCGTCACCGGCCGTTCTTCTCTCGCTTCAAGGATGCGCCGAGGCGCCGGGCGCGAGCCACGACGCCGGCGTCGACGACGCGAATGGCAATACGGATGGTTCTACCCCCGAGAACGCGTGCGCCTCGGCGGGAGCGACGCGCTGTGAAGGCGGCCGGGTCGCGACCTGCAAAGAGAAGGACGGCGCCCCGACCTGGAGCGCGTACGAAGACTGTCCCAGCGATCAGATCTGCAAGCAGACCGCGTGCGAAACCGTCACGACCAAGCAGCTGAAGCAGGCCGATGCGGTCGAGCAGTACGCGAACGATCTACGCGACTATACGGGCTACTTCGAGCCGATCGATTTCGCGACGGTGAAGAGCGACGCGCGTCGCCTCCTCTTCCTCGGCGACGAATCCGAGTATGCGCTCGCCAAGGCGATCCATCATGTCTTCCGCGCCGTGCCTCAAGGCCACGCAGCGACCGGCTTCGGTCCGGAGGATTTCTCGGCGTGCATGGTGCGCACGGCGACCGTGCCGCTCCGCGGTTCGTCTTGGTACGGTGTCTGCGGACGTGCCGCAGGCGACAGCTCCATCATCACGTTCGCGGCGGCGGACAACCCGATGGGCCTCGTGCCCGGCGATCGCGTCGTGAAGGTCACGAAGAACAACGAGGTCTGGCAGAGTCCAGGGTTCCTCGCGCGCGTCGGCGAAGAGCCGCTCTGCGATGGCTCGTTGCCGTCGCAGAGCGCGCGGGAGGACTACGCGGCCGCGAACCTCTTCGCGCTGCTCGACGAAGGCGCCGTAATCGACGTGCAGGCGGCCGACGGAAGCATGCGAACGATCACCGTTCCCGCGCGAACGGCGTCGTACATCTCTTGCTACGATCCCCTGCGCCGGCCTTCGAAGGCGAAGCTCTATGCGTCTTCACAGCGGGCAGACGGCGTCGTCGTGATCATTCTGCCGACGCTCGGACAGAACGCCGATCACCCCTTCCCCGCCCCGCTCACGGTCGCGAGCTACCGCGATTGGGTCGCCGAGGGCATCGATCTGATCAAGGCCGAGCTCGCCAAGTACAGCAACGTCACCGGCCTCGTCTGGGATCTCCGCGGTAACAGCGGCGGCTCTCAGGAGCTCGGCGTCGGGCTCATCGATCCGGCGATCCTCGGCACGACGGAAGGCGCGTTTGCCAAGTGTTTCGCACGCATCCCTGCTTCGAGCCCGCCCGGGTTCAAGACCGACGCCGTGGAGTACCCCATCCCCTATCAAGGTTTCGTCGATAGCCCACTGCCGTCCGTCGGGTACACGGGCAAACAGGCCGTCGTCGTCGACGGCACGGCGTACAGCGCCGGCGATTGGATGGTCTACGCCGCGAAGAAGAAAGGCATTCCGATCGTCGGTCACGCCTCGGCAGGCGCCTACGGCTACACCACGGGCGCGTCGTACGTGAAAAAACACATCGCTCCCGTCACAGGAGTCCACAGTGGCATCCTGAGCTTCATCTCCGGAGCGAAGTGCGTCGACACGGCGATGGGCAAACCGATGGATGGCACGGCGCCCATCGACGTCGTCGTCGACTTCAAGCCCACCGATCTCGCGAAGGGCATCGACACGCAGCTCGAGGCCGCGGCTTCGATCGTTCTCGAGCCGTAGGGTGACTTGCCCCGAGGTGCGGCCGAAGATCGTTTGACCTCAAACGATCACGGCGGCGGCACGCGCCCGGCGGCGTCGGTGCGCGCTCCGCCAGCTCATGAGGTTGCCGGGTGCGGACGGCCACTCGATGACGACCTCGATCTCGTCTGGGGCCGACGCTGTGGAGCGTTCCGACGTCGACGCGCGCGTTCAAGACCGGCACTCGCGGCATGCTCTCGACCCACACGGTCGTGCCGGTCGCGATGCTGTCCGGGATCGACGCCGGCCCGGCGCGGTGCCCGACATGGTGCCCATCACCATTCCGGTGCTCATCGGGAGCGCCAGCCTCGCGGCGGTCGGGATACCGCTCTGGGTGATCGGCGGGAGATCGCCCAGCCAGGCGACCGCGTTGGAGCTCGGCCCGGCCGCGTGCGATTCCTGTTTTGAGAGGTCGATGAGAGGCCACGTGTCGCGTTGCGCGTACCGCGGCGTATGGCCTCTCATGGATCATGCAATGGCGGCGCGAGCGACCTCAGGGCAACGAAGGCACGCAGTCGCCGTTGACGTCACACACCGTGCCGCCATTCTCGTTGCACGCGGTGCCGGTGGCGGGCATCCAGAGCAAGGATCCCATCCAGCACATCTCGACCGTGCATGGGCTGCCGTCGTCGAGCACGTCGGCGTCGTCCACGGCCATGGAGTGGCTGCCCCAGCCGTCGCACACGGTCACGTGGCAGTCGCCGGGCGTCTGCGTGCTCAGCGGCGTGCCGGCGGGGGCGTACGCGGTGCCGCAGAGGCCCGCGTTGCAGGCGCGCATCTGACAATCGCCGTCGGTCCCGGGGCAATCGGTGGCCGTCTGACACGGCGCCGGCGCGCAGACGCCGCCGAGGCAGTAGGTGCTCGCGCAGTCGGCGCCGATCTGGCACGCGTTCCCCAGCCCGCAGAGGGCGCACGAGCCGCCGCAATCGACGTCGGTCTCCGCGCCGTTCAGGGTGCCGTCCACGCACGTGGCCGCCACGCAGACGCCGAGCAAGCAGAAGTCGCCGCCGAGGCACGGGTTGCCGCACGCGCCGCAGTTGAGCGGATCGTTCAACGAATCGACGCACGCACCATTGCAGCTCACGAGCCACCAGGGGCACACCAGCGGCACCTCCTCGCATGCTCCCGCGACGCACGATTGCGAGCAGCACTCCGCATTGCCGAGGCAGGGCGCGCCGGCAGCGCGACAGGAGGGCTCGTCCTCGAAGTCGACGTCGACGCCGGCCTTTCCGTTCCGGTGCAACGTCAGTTGCACCATCACCGGCTGCACGTTGCTCACCGAAGCGAGCACGGCGTCACTGATCCACGTGGGCGACGACGCGGGCGTCACCGCGGCGCACGCCCCCTGATAAGCGTTGCCGAGGAAGCTCACCGTCCCCACCGGCAAGCCGTGGATGTCGAATACCGTGCTCTGGCCGGGCACGACGTCGAACGACCGCGTCACCGTGTGATCGCCGGTGGCCGTCACCGCGATACAGCCCACGCTGCCGTCGGAGGGGACCTGGCTGATGGCGATCTGCGCCGCGCCCGTGTCCTCGCCTCCGTCCCCCTGATGCGAGCACCCCATCGCCGACACCAGCGCTCCCCCAACGAGGGTGAGCAGACCGAGAACCACATGACCTCTTCTCATCGTGACGACCTTTCTGGTTCGAGTGGAGAGCCGGCGCCCCGAGGGCGCGCTCTCCGTTCGCTGCCGTGACGCGCACGCCGCTGCGCGACCGCGCCTTCCCGCAGCTCACGAGCGCCGTCCGCAACCCATCATCCGGTCGAAGCGCGGCACCGGCGCTCGGAGCACCGACGAGCATGACGCGCGCAGGTCCGGTGCGCCGTGAGCAGATTATGAGCGGATCGTGAGCCGATCATGAATGGATGGGAGCGCGCAGCCATGCGCGCCGCGGCCGCGCCGGCGTGCAGGGTCATGGGGTCGAGCGCTTCACGAGCGCCGTCGACACACCCTCGCCGTAGGCCGTCGCCCAGGCTGCGGCAGGGCGACGGTGACGAAGGGCCTTTGCGGAAGCGCTATCTCTCAGCGTCGCGCGGCGCCGAGGTCCGGCTCACTTCTTCACGCACTGGAGCAGCTCGAGGTACGGCAGACCGCTCGCGCAAAGGCTCTTCGGCTGGATGTCGTCGATCATCGCGCCTGGGTTCTTGGATCAGGGATCTGGCGCAGTATCTCGATCTCGGCCGAGATCCCCGAGCACTTGACCGTGGCCTTGTCGTACCCCTGGCAGCTGACGACGCTCTCCTCGTCGCGGCCGAAGTAGGCCTGCAGATAAGCATCCACGCTGTGGAGCCACTCGTAGACGATGACGTCGCCGAGCGCCTGGCCCCGGATGTTGCCGGGCTCGCGGGGGATGCTCATCGTGGCGACGAGCGGCTTGCCGTCGAGCCCGATCCAGAGGGCGTCAGCGCCGTTGAGGCCGACGCCGGACGGGCGCTGGAAGACAAAGCAGAGGTGGTCCGCCCAGATCTGCTTCTCGAAGCGCTTCCACGCGTCCGGATCCCCGTTCACGATCGCGTGCTGCGCCCAGCGCCGGTACTGGTCCACGAGCTCCTCGTGCTTCGGCCTCCGCTCGTCGTCGCTCTCCGCGCGGGCTTTCCAGGTGAAGACCTCCTTCAGCGCGAAGAAGTCGAACACCGGCTTCCACATAGCTCTTCCCCGCCGTGTCGATGTACTCGCCCTCGTGGACGATGGTCACCAACATCTTCCATTCAGCCATTCGATCACCGCCCAATCGGTCAGGCCATCACTCCTCGCGGCGTAATCTCCAGCGCGCCGCGTGTTCGAGCGCGAGCACCATCGATCGTGCTCGCGCTCGAACACAGTCACACCGTGCGTCATCTGTCGCCGGAATGCGATACTGGCTTGGCGGACGGTGTGCGGATCCGGCCGTGTCTGCAAGAGCAGCGCGTGCGTATTCATCTCACGATCACGTGATATCCCAGCTCCGTGGCAATGGGTCGCCAGCTTGGCCGCGGCGATGTTTACATCATTGGTCGCCGTGGCCGGAGCATAGGTGAGCCCACCTGGGACCGTCATCATGCAGTGATATACACCTTGAGCTCGCGCTCGGTCCCTGCGAGCATGTTGTCGGGGCGGCCGGGCTCGGCACCGAGCACGCAGGCTTCGTCTCACCACGCGACGTTCGTCGACCGCCTCGATGCGCGGGCGGGAACCGCGACCTTCGTGTAGTCGTCCCAATCCAACCCAGGAGGTCTCTCATGACCCATCGCACGCTCCTCGTCGCCATCGTCGCATTCGCATCGGCTTGCGAAACACCCGATCCCGGCTTCGAGACGACGGCGACCTCGGAGGAGGCGCTGACTTCGCTGTGGAGCAAGCAATTCGGTGACGCCATGGAGCAGGCGGGTACGGCCGTCACCGCCGACCCGAGCGGCAACGTGATCGCAGCGGGCCAGTTCCGCGGCACCACGAGCTTCGGCGGCGGGAACCTGACGAGCGCGGGCGGCTACGACGCATATGTGGCCAAGCTCGACGGCTCGGGCGCTCATGTGTGGAGCAAGCGCTTCGGCAACTCGTCCGATCAGTACGTCAAGGGCGTGGCGACGGACACATCAGGCAACGTGCTCGTTACGGGCAACTTCAACGGCACCATCGATCTGGGCACAGGCACGCTCGTCAGCGCGGGGGGCACCGACATCTGGCTCGCGAAGCTCGACACCGCGGGCGCGGGCGTGTGGGCCAGGCGGTTCGGCGACGCGTCGGCCCAAAGCGTGGCCGCCATCGCCGTCACCTCGACTGGCAACATCGTCATCGCAGGCCAGTTCCAGGGCACGGTCGACTTCGGCGGTGGCCCGCTCGTCAGCGCGGGCAGCGCCGACATCTTCGTTGCCGAGTACGATGCCATCGGCGGCTTCGTTTGGGCCAAGAGGTTCGGCGACTCGTGCGCGAACCAGTCCGCGACGGCCATCACGGTCGACGCATCGGGCAACGTGATCATCGCCGGCGGCCTCGCAGGCACGGTCAACTTCGGCGGCGCGAACCTCACCACCTCGTCGTGCACCGACGTCAACGCTTTCGTAGCGAAGTTCAACGCGAGCGGCGTCCATCAGTGGAGCAAGGCCTTCGGCGATACAGCGGCGCAGCTCTCGACTGGCCTCGGCGTCGATTCCCTCGGTAACGTGTACCTCACCGGGACGTTCGGTGGCACCACCGATCTCGGAGGCGGACCCATGGTGAGCGCTGGGCTCGACGACATCTTCCTTGCCCGCTTCGCGCCAACAGGCGGCCTCGGTTGGAGCAAGCGCATCGGAGGCACGAGCGCCGATCTCGTGCGAGGCCTGGCCACCAACGCGAGCGGGAAGGTGCGGATCACCGGCAAGTACGCCGGGACGGTCGACTTCGGCGGCGGCAACCTCACGAGCGCAGGCAGCAGCGACATCTTCCTCGCGGAGTACGCCACGAGCGGCGCGTTCATCTCGGCCAGTCGCTTCGGCGACGCGGCTAGCCAGGACTCCAACGCGGTGGCGTTCGACGCGTCCGACGACGCTTTGATCACGGGGCAGTTCGCGGGCACCGTGAACTTCGGCGCCGGAACCCTCTCGAGCAGCAGTGGCAACGACATCTTCGTGGCGAAGTTCACGCCGTAGCCACGGTGCGCATTCGTCGGATCGCCCTTCTGATATCACGGCAATCCTGACGCCCTGCGCCTCGTCCTCGAGCGGGTTTTCGTTCAGCGCTTGCGCGTCGCCTTGGGATCGACCGGAGGGGCCTGCCGCCGCCGCTGGGCCGCCCGCTGCTGCTCGGCCGCAGCCTGCTGCTGCTGCGCGAGGACCGCGCGCTGCTGCTCGGCATAAGCACGTTGCTGCTGCTCGGCCTGAGCCCGCTGCTGGGCGACGCGTTGTTGCTGCTCGGCAAGGGCGCGCTGCTGCTCCGCGTACGCACGCTGTTGCTGCTGCTCGGCCTGCGCGCGTTGTTGCTGCTCGGCCTGCGCCCTCTGCTGCTGCTCCATGCTCGCGCGCTGCTGCTGCTCGACCATCGCCTGCCGTTGCGCAGCACGCTGCTGTTCGGCGAAGACGCGCTGTTGAGCCGCGGCGGCGTGCTGCTGGGCCGCGAAGCGCTGCTGCTCCTCCGCGGCCGTAGATCCGCGCGACGCAGGCGTCCTTGAAGACCCGCGCGGTCGGGTACTCGTTCATGTAGCCGTAGCCGCCGAAGAGCTGGAGGCAGTCGTCGAGGATCGTATTCTGGAGCTCGCCGACCCAGGGTGGCGTTCGTCTTCAGCTCGGCGAGCTTGAACGCGATCGTCTGGTTCTCGATCAGTGCCTTGCCGAACGCATGGCGCTCCTTCACATACGCGATCGTCTCGGCGAGGGCGCGCTCAATCATTGCATCGACTGGATGGCGATGAGGAGCCTCCGACCCTCGGCAGCGGGGGCGTTTGGTGCCAACACCAAACGTTCCCGCGCCGTTTCT
Source organism: Minicystis rosea (assembly GCA_001931535.1). Classification (GTDB taxonomy): domain Bacteria; phylum Myxococcota_A; class Polyangia; order Polyangiales; family Polyangiaceae; genus Minicystis; species Minicystis rosea. Next base: position 15,568,616 of record CP016211.1, on the reverse strand, counting down.
CCCGATTCCGACGGCAGCCATTTCGCCGCAGATCTGAGAGGCCGGCCGGTCGCCGGAAGTGAAGATGCAATTCGCCGGGATTTTCGACGATCCTGCTGCGCGCTTTGCAGCCTTTTGCCGTAGATCTGCGACGGCCGGAATCAGCCGCGCGCCTCGCGCCGGCCGCGCGCGCGCAGCGCCAGCGCCTGCAGCGAGTAGCCCGCGACGAAGACGACGAGCCACGCGGCGAGCACGCCCTTCACCAGCGGCGATTGCGGCCCGTCGGCGAGCGGGTGCGCGGGCGGCAGGCGTGTCAGGGTCTCGTTGATGCCGGGCACCAGCAGCAGGAAGAAGCTGAAAGAGAGCCCGAACGTGGCCAGGTAGGGCCGGGCCCGTCCCAGGAAGGCGAGCCGCGGCGCGAGCAGGGCGCCGGTCACGATGAGGAGCGCCAGGATGCCCAGCGCGTGACCGGGGTTGAAACCGCCCGTGCTCGAGAGCCCGAAGGACGTAAGCACCGACAACGCCAGCCCGCCGAGGTAGACGCGGCCGGAGCGCACGGCCGGCTCGATCGCGCGGTGGCGCGCGAAGCCGTAGAGGCCCGCGACGAGCGGGACGAGGCTGATGCCCGTGTGCGCGATGCCCAGGGACGAGAGGGGATGTGCCATGGTGCGGCTCCTTGAGGATGGTCGTGTATCTACTAGTTGGTAGGTAAGTGGATCAAAAAAAACCCGACGCCTCAGCGATGCGTCAGGCGATGCAGGACGGGCTTCACGATCGTGCCGAACAGCTCGGGGTCGCCGTGCGCGCGGGCCGCGAGCATCGCGCCGTGCACAGCGGCCATGACGGCCATCGCCTCCGCCTTCGCCGGGCTGCGCAGATGGAAGAGGCCGTCCGCGGCGCCGCGTTCCAGCACCGCTTCCAGCCAGGCGGCCAGGTCGGCGAAATGGCCGCGGACCTCCTCGGCGACCTCGGCCGGGATCGCGGGCATCTCGGCGGCCAGCATGGCGCAGATGCAGAACGGCGCCGTGCCGTCGCGGATGCAGGCCGCCCAGTAGCCGGTGTAGGCGTGGAGCTGGGCGAGGGGATCGGCGATCTGACGCTCGAGGGCAGCCATGCCCGCGCGCGCGGCTTCGCGGTACTGCTTCACGACCGTGCGCACCAGCTCCACCTTGCTGGGGAAGTGGTGGTGGACGCTGGGCTTGCTGATGTGCACGGCCTCCGAGATGTCGGCGTAACTGAAGCCGTTGTAGCCGCCCGCGGCCAGCAGTGACTGCGCGCAGGCCACGATCTCGCTGGCCTTCGGGGAGAGCTCGGAGCTCATGGGAGCCATTCTACCAACTAGTAGGATGACGTCAAGTCGGCGGCCACGATCGCGATGTCCGGCGCGGCGCTTGATCGATCGCAAGCCCGCCTGCCGGCGCGGCCGGGAAGATGACGGGCCGTAGATCGCTGCCGAAAGGAGCCCGCTTGCCGATCACCTACGTGCGCCCTCACCGGCCCGGTGTGCGACGCACGCGCGAACCGGTGGCTCGGGGCCGCCCTGTGCTTCGCGGCCGGTGCGCTCAACGTCGGCGGGTTCCTCGCGGCGGGGCAGTACACCTCGTACATGACGGGGCAGGTTTCGGCACTGGCCGGGCACGTCGCGGCGGGCGCCTTCGCGCTCGGCGCGAGCGCCGCGGCCTTCCTCGCCGGCTCGGCCGCGTGCGCCGCCCTCTTGCGGCGCGCGCAGCACGGCGAGTTCGCGTGGGTCATGCGCTGTCGTCCATGTCATCGTGCGCGCTCGTCCAAGCCGGCGCGCATCGGGATGTGATCCTCTCCCGTCAGCAGGAGAGTGCCATGCGTGATGACATCGAGTTTTTCACCGAGGATCGGGTGCGGCTGCGCGGCTTTCTCTATCGCCCGGAGGACAGGCCTGGTCCCCATCCACTCGTGGTGATGGCGCACGGCTTCTCCGCGACCAAGGAGATGTACCTGACCGACTTCGCCGAGGTGTTCCAAGCGGCCGGCCTCGCGGTGCTCGTGTACGATCACCGGAACCTCGGCGCGAGCGAGGGGGAGCCGCGGGGCGAGATCGATCCGTGGCAGCAGATCAAGGATTACCGGACGGCGATCACGTGGGCGAGCGGGCTGCCCGACATCGACGCGCGGCGCATCGGTATCTGGGGATCGAGCTACAGCGGCGGTCACGTCCTCGTGGTCGCGGCCATCGATCGACGCGTCCGCTGCGTCGTCTCGCAGGTGCCCCTCGTGAGCGGCTCCGAGAACGCTCGCCGGCTCGTCCGCGCGGATCACTTCGCCGGGCTGCGCGCGAGCTTCGACGCGGATCGCGCGGCCCGTTACGCCGGCGCGGCCCCCGCGATGATCAAGGTCGCCTACGAAGAGCCCGGCGAGCCCTGCGCGCTGCCGACCGCGGACACCCACGACTTCTTCATGGGACCGATCCGGGAGCGGGCCCCCTCGTGGCGCAACGAGGTGACGCTGCGGTCCGTCGAGATGTTCCTCGACTACGAGCCCGGGGCGTACATCCCGCTGATCAGCCCGACGCCGCTGCTGATGGTGGCCGCCGCCGCGGATCACCTGACCGTCGTCGATCTCACGCTGGCCGCCTACGAGGAAGCGCGCGAGCCGAAGAAGCTGCTGCTCCTCCCGGGTGGGCACTTCGACGCCTACGTCGACGAGGCGTTCCGCGTCTCCAGCGCCGCGCAGCGCGACTTTTTCCTCCAGCACCTCACGTGAGCGCGAGCCGCCGTGCGGCGCGCTTCGCGGAGGCTCGGCGCCGCGCTCGAACGGCGTGATGGCGTCACGCCGATCCGGATCGCGACCTCCCGCGAGCCGTCGCCGACCGAGCCGATCCGGATCGCGCGACGTCCCGCGGGCGCTTGCCGAACATGCGCTTGAAGGTCCGGCTGAAGTACGAGAAGTCGTTGAAGCCCCAGCGCAGCGCCACCTCGGTGACGCGGACGCCGTCGCCGTGCGACAGATCGCGCATCGCTCGTTCGAGCCGCCGGCGCAGCATCCAGCGCGAGAGCGACACCCCCTCCGCGTGGAACCACGCGTGCAACGTACGCACCGCGATCCCGTGCGCCGCGGCGATACGCTCGGGGGTGAGATCGGGATCCTCGAGGTGACGCTCGATCCACTCTCGGACACGGAGGAGCTGGGTCGCTCGTTGCGAGCACGGCGGCGCGGCCGCGCGGAGGGCCGCGCCCACGAGCTCGAGCGTGCCGTCGAGCACGCGCCCCCCGGCTTGCTCGCCGAGCTGGCCGGCGTGGCGCGCGAGCGCGAGGAGCTGATGGGCCGCGAGCGCTCCCGCGCCGGAGCCCGCGTCCACGACGTGCCCGAGATCGCGCTCGGGCTCGGCGACGATGGCGCGGAAGCGGTCCTTCGGTACGAGGAGGCTGATCTTCTGGAGCGGCTCGCTCACCCGGAACTCGAGATCTCGCTCGCTGTCCCAGAGCGCGAACGAGCCGCGCGCGAGCCGAGCCTCTCCCGCCGCGGAGCGGATGGTCTCGGCGCCGTCGACGACGAGCACGACGCCGAAGAACGCGCCCTCGCTGCGTGAGATCTCCCCCCGCGCGCGCGAGCCTTCGAGCGGATCGCAGCGACAGCGAACGATCCGGGCGACGTCGACGGCGTACCGCTCGAGCTCGGCTCGATAACGTGCGTCGCGCGGCCGATGGAGCGACCACTCGAGGTGCGTGCTCCACAGGGCCTCGGTCCAGGCGGCGAACTGGCGGCGCGACGGATGGCCCGCGCTCGACCAGTGAGACCACGCAAGGTCGGGGGGCACATCAGCCATACCTGGATCCTCCGGGCCAAGGTCGATCGCGACACGGAAAGTATCAGCAACGGGGCGAGCCCGATGCGGCGAACCGATCGATCGCGATCCGACACCGCCGGTCAGGGCTCATCGTGAAGGGTGAGCGTACCCGGTGCGCTGCGAACCGCGAAGCGCCGCCGGTACTCGCGGGGGGTGAGGCCGGTGCACAGCTTGAACAGGCGGCGGAAGGAGCTGGGATTGGTGGCGCCGGCGGCAATGGCACCGTCGAGGTCGCGCTCACCAAGCCCACGGCCAAGATTCCCGATCACGGCGGCGCCGACTTCGGCCCGGCCGATTCGATCTTCTGGGGCCAGACGGGCCCGCGCATCACGCAGAACAACCTCACGGTCACCTACAGTTGCTTCCAGCAAAAGGACCCTGGCAGCGATAGCTGGACGACGGTGCTCGACGCGGGCGCCGCCGCCGCAGGCAGCCTCGCGGGCGCCGGCCCCTACGGCTGGGCCTTCGGCCTCGGCTCCGTCACCTTGACGACCGTCTCCGCCATCGTCACGGCCGCACAGAGCCAGGGTGATTGGCACATGTTCGACGTCACCCAGACCATCGACAAGAGCTGGCTCCTCGAGCTCACCAACGGCCATGTCTGGTCCTTCACGCGCGGTGGCGGCGAGGCTGCCTTCCAGTACCCGTGGAGCCTCACCGTCTATGTCGAGTCCTGGGGCTGCGCCAACGCCAAGGACGGGCCCACGCCCTGATCTCCCGCTCGATCACGTGACGGCGTGACGCGCGGCGCGCTCCGGCCGCGCGTCACCCCCCGATCAGACCTCCAATCGACGATACCGACTCTCCCCGCCGAGCCCATTGGCCCCGCGGAATGGGTGAATCCCGCGCCGCACGTCCCGGATTGACGGGGCACCGCGCGGATGATCCCATGCCGCGCGGGAGATCGAATCCGTGCTTCGACGCTGGCACCTCGCGACCGCGCTCAAGGACGTGCTCCTCATCGCCGGCCCCGGGCCGGCGCCCGAGGGCGCCACGCCGCTCGGCAAGACCGCCGCGATCTGGCATTTGAGCACCTGGGCCGAGAACGCGACCTTCCGGCACGTCCTCCACGAGATTGGCGATTACCTCGAGAGCTTTCGTCCTTCGCCCGTGCACGCGGAGGACGACGGCGGCCTCGAAACCATCCTCCGCAAGGCGCTGCTCGACGGGCGACTACGCGCCTTCGCCCTGCCGCGCCCCGCGCTCGCGGCCGTCGCGGTGGAGAAGACCGCCGGCCCGCCGCACCCGCGGCCGACGCCCCTCGCGCGCGTCAATCCGATCATCAAGCCGGCCACGACCGTGGTCGTGGTCGCCAAGAAGGCTCGGAATCCGAGCAACCATCGCGTCGAGGCCTACACCCATCCAATGCGCCAGCCCATCCAGCTCTCGACGGATGGGCCCTTCGACGGCACGGGCACCTTCACCTGCTCTCAGCCCACGCTGGTGCGGTTCTGGTCGGCCCCCACCGGCGGTCACGAGATCCATTTCGATGGGCACGACAACGTCTTCCGGCATGGCTCGCCGCCCCGCTGGGCGCACGGCGCCACGCTGGTGGGCGGCGTCACCGTCTATGCCGAAGGGGCCACGCCGAGCCTGCGCATGGACGACATCACCATCACCCTGGCGCTAACCGGCGGCTCGCGGCCACGAGGGCCCGACGACACAGCCACCCTGACATCGGTGGAGTTGACGCTCGAGATCTGCCGGCCTCGCCCCGCGGCCGGCGCCGCGCCGCCCCAGCTCTCCACGGACGACAAGGTCCATGTCGGCCGCGACATCCTCGTTCAGGACGCGGGCAACCATTTCGAGCGCGCAATGCTCATCATCAAGCCCGTGAGGCCACCGACGTTCACGGGGCGGCTCGTCCTGCAGGCCCTGAACGCGGAGGTCACCGCCTTTGCCAACGAGACACCGAAGGTCGGCGAGTTCTCCGCCCTGCCCTTTACCATCGCCGCGAGCGCCATCGGCGCGGGCCACGAGATCTGGGCGCAGGGCGCCCACCCGAGCACCGCGATGCGCACGACCGGCTTCCAGCTCGGCATCGTCGGGGTCGATCCCGACGGCGACCGGGTGACCGCGACGGCGGTGCAGCTCACGCTCGACATCTGCAAGAGCCGCACGGCGGCGGGGGTCGATCCCGTGCCGCTCACCGCCGCCGACAAGGTGGCCGTGGGCCGCTTCGTCCACGAGCAGGACGCGAACAACCATCATGGTCGCGCGCTCCTCATCGTCCGCAAGACGCTGCCCGACACCTATGATGGCACGGTGGTGCTGAAGGCCATCACGGCGAACACCGAGCTCTACCCGAACGAGCTCCCCACGAGCGGTGAGGCCGTCATCGCCTCTGGGCACGAGATCGATTATCGGACCGCGAAGAACGAGGACACGAAGTTCTGGGTGCAGGGCAAGAAGGTGAGCGGCGCCCTGCGCGACGCGGGCTACACCCTGCACCTCAAGCACGACAACCCCAAGAGCGCCGACACGGTAAGCGTGACCGTGTGCAAATTCAGCCAACTCCAAGCGCAGATCCGCGCCACGCCTCCGCTGACGTCGCGATCGGGCAACGCCGCCGCGAGCCACTCGTACACGATCGCCGGCGCTGCGACGAACGATTGGGACCGCGACGACGCAAACAACCCCGCGCTCGTGCTCGTCGAGGGCTCGGTGCTCTCCACCTCCGACGCGCACAAGATCCAGCTCTCCGTGAACGTCGCCCCGACCGGCGTGCCTGTGAGGTGGTTCGTCCAGCGCGACGTCCGCCCTGCTCCGAAGGGCGATCACGCCACGCTCATCTCCGCGTTCCCGACCCCGACACGGCCCGTGCCGGATGCCGCCAATCCGCTGCATGCGAGGATGATCGCGGACGGTGTGGGCACCTTTCACATCCTCCCCTTCGTCGATTGCAATGGCGGCGATTCGTTCGACTTCGCCGTCGACATCCAGCCTCATCTGGTGATGAACCTCATCCTCATCCGGGTGCAGGGGAGGAGCAACGCGAGCGTCCCCGGGACGAGCGCCCAGGTCCTGCCGGCCGCGCCCACCTCCGCCACGGGGATCGGCGTCTACACGGGTGGTCAGACCCCAGCGACCGCAGGGGCCTACAGCATCGCCACGGTGGCCGTAACCGGCGGTGGGCAGGATGGGCTGCGCGGGCTCAATCGCCTCTTCGCGGGGTGGTCCCAGCACATCGTCGCGACGCCCACCTCGGCCAGCGTCCCTCAAGGGATCGATATCTTCGGGCAATATCAAGTCTCCATGCCACCGCTCCTCTCGTCCATCATCCCACCGACGTTTCATCAGGCCTTCTTCGTGCTGGCGCCGCCGCCCGCATCCGTGCTGACGCCGCCCGTTCCCGTTTCTTGCCCCGTGCTCGACTGCAGCAACCAGACCACGGGCGGGACGGGCGGCGATACCGGCACCGGACAATGGGGTGGCATCGGCCCCCTCACGACCCCCATGCCCACGGTGACCAAAGCACTCGGGCAGGAGTGGACCGTCGATACATCGGACAGCCCTGGCCTGCCGCTGCCGAGCGGCGTCCTCATGTCCGCGACACACCCCCTCGGCGGCAACCTCGTCGCGTTCCGGTTCAACCTCGATTTCCGCGTCGATCTCCTCTTCTGGACCAACATGACCTCCAGCTCGGGCGCGACCAACTCCCCGGCCGAGCGCCTCTACGCGTCGGTGCAGACCAACCACTGGTTCGTGCGCTTCGCCCTCAACTTCGACCCGACCACCGGCGCGCCGATAGGCCCTATCCCGCCGGTGGCCATCACCATGAAAAAGGATACCAACCCGCTGAGGCTCGCCACGCCGGTGGAGGGCAGCGGCCTCGAGGTCCGCTTTCCGGTCGCGCTCAACCTGTTGCGCGTCGACAACACCACATGATGGGCCCCCCGGGCGCGCCCATCGGATTCATGGCCGCGACGGCCGCCATGCTGGGGCTGCTCGTCGTGCAGTGCCGTCCCAGGGACGCTGCCATCGAAGCAGGCTCCACCCCGTCGACATCCCTGCTGCCCTCTGCGGCGCCGAGCGCCTCGCCCCGAGCAAAGGCCACCATGATCATCGACCCTCGTTCACGCTCCAGCATCCTCCGCGCCACGCGCATCCTCGTCGCCAGCGTCACCTCGGTACAGGCGAGCCCCTGGAGCCCGCGACCGCCGAACAACGAGGAGCGCATGGTGGCGCTGTCCCTGAAGCTCGAAGAGGTGGTGAAGGGGCCCATCACCCAGCATCCGGGCGACTCCATCGCCATCGATGTCAAACAGGTGAGGGCGGCCGTCCCCTGGGGCCCGATGCCGGGAGTCTGGTCGAATCAATCCATCGATCCGGGTACCCGCGTCGTCGCCTTTGGCAAGATCGACAGCGACGACGCCGCGGTGACGCTCGGCGATTCGGGCTGCGCGGCGCTCCTCCCGCCGGAAGAAGCGCTCGCGGATGTACACCTCGCCGCGCAGGCCGAGGCAGCCCACTTCGATCTCGCACACCTGCTCTCGCTCGCGCGGCGGGCCGCCTCCGCCCTGGGAGCGCCGTTCGCCGATTACCTCTGGGCACGCCACGAGGCCGAGGCCCTCTCGACCGTCTCCGCCTTCGAATCGCTCGCCGCCTTTCTCGAGGATCCCGCGCTCTCCCACGTCACCCGGACGACGCTGGTGATGAAGCTCTCCACGGCCATCGACATGGCCGAGCCCCCCGTGCCGAAGCACGCGAGTCGATTCGCCATCACCCTCTTTCGCCTGCTCGCGTTGCCGGAGGCGGCGCGCCTCCACGACAACCTCGTCGGCACCTACCTGCCCAACCTGCTCGGCCTGGGCAGCCCGCACCCGCGCCTCGTCGAGGACGTGTTCCACGATCACCCCCAGGACGGCGCCAAGGCCCGAGCCGCGCTCCAGCACCATCGAGGCACGCAATCGACGGCCGCGCTGCTCGCGTGGCTCGGGCCCTGATCACGCGCCCGAGAGCCCGCATCGTCCGTACATTTCCGTGATTCGAGGGCATCGCCGCGCGATACCCATTCTCCCGAGGCGCGCCCGTCCCCTGCACCGCGCGCGCGTCCACGGCGCTCCGATCGCCCCTCGTCGAGACCACGATCTCGTCGAGGAAAGCAGCGCGAGGGAGCCGCATGACGAACGCCTCTCCATCGAAGGAAGAAACCCTATCTGCCGGAGGGGAGACGCGATGAAGCGCGCCGCCCTCGCCCTCCCCCTGGCGCTCGCCGGGTGCGCGCCGTCGCTGCGGGACAGCGCGATCCTCGCGGCCAACACGATCCACGACGTGGCCGAGACCGAGAACCGGATCATCCTGGATGATTGCGTGCCGCGGTATCGCGCGGCCACGACGAAGGACGAGCTGGCGAAGGTCGACGCCATCTGCCTCCCGGGGCAGAGGGCTTATCTGTCGACCCGGGTTCTCTGGCAATCGTTCGTCGCCACCGTCCAGCTGGCGAAGCTGGGAAAGGCGACGGACGCCGAGGTGCTGGAGGCCGCCAATCTACTCTTCTCCCAGGCGTATGCCGACCTCAAGAAGCTCGCGGAGGCCCTGCGATGACCCCTGCCGAAGTCCTGGCGCTCATCACGCTCCACGATCACCTCTTCCAGCTCGGAGGCCGGCTCGTCGCCGCCGCCCAGGAGAAGAGGCCGGAGCTGAACCTCACCCCGCTCCCGACCCTCGACGAAATGGACGCTGCCCGGAGCGACGCGGCCGCCGACGGCATCATTCAAGGGCACCCAGACGCGGTGTACCACGATGTCGGCGTGAATCCGTTCATGGGCAAGCGCTGATTTCGTACCCCCGCGCTCGCTTCGAGGCCGGCACGACGCTGGGCGGTCACGCGCGGCGCTGCGTGCTGGGGACGCTGTCGACTGTCGTCGACGCGGCGTCGCGGTTGCGACATACCGAAACTGCCCATCGAATCGGGGGAAGTTCAATCCGAGCTCGCCGCGCGCCGCGATCAGAACCGCGGCCCGCGGCCGACCGTGAAGGTCGCGTCCGGCGCCGCGCCAGCGAGCATCTGCGCGGCGGCTTCGAGGTCGTCGGCCGCCGCGCGCCAGAGCTCGGCGTGCTCGCGCACGGGGCTGGTCTTCGACAGCGGGGACGCCGCGGGCTCCGGCGCCTCGTTCGCGAGCACGTCGCGGACGAGCTTGGCGAGCCGCTCGAGCTTCGCCGCCCCGCGCCGCGCCGGGATCGGCTGCGACGAGCCTGCGTGGTAGGCGTAGGACAGCGGGACGAAGTCGAAGCGAGCGAGGTTTCCGAGGTCGTCGACGACGTCCGCGATCGCACGGCTGCGCACCTCGCGTAGCGGCGGCGGGGCCTTTCGCGACGCGAGGATCGCCGCCATGATGTGCTCGCGCAGCACCGCGAGCGGGGGCGAGCTCGGCGGGACGTGGGCCGCGTAGTACGCCTCGATCTCGGCGTCGCTCGGCGCGGCGCCCGCGGCGTGCTGCGCCTCGGCCGCGCCCTCGAGCGCGACCACCACGGAGCCCTTCGAGGCGTCGGCGTGGGCCCAGAGCGAGCCGGGACGCGGATGACAGTCGTGGAGCTCGGCCTTCTTGTCCACCCAAGGGACGCCGCGAAGGACGCCGTAGCGGAGCGCGCCGCCGTCGCGCGCACTGGCATATCGACCTGAGAAATCCGCCCGCGCCCAGGTCTCGCAGAGCTGCATCAGCGCGTCGGTCAGAGCTTGCACCACCGCGGGGTCTTCGCGACTGGCCTGAAAGCGCCGCGCCCCGGCGAGGCCGACCGAGACGACGACCGGATGGTGACAGGCGCGGATGTCCAAGCGCGTTTCCACGTCGCGCACGCGCGCGACGAGCTCGTAGCTCCACGAGCTGGGCGTCTTCGCGCCGTCCTCCAGCGACTCGTCGGCCGGCCCGAACGCCGCCTCGAGCACACTGCGAATCCACGCCGTCTGCCACGTACCGAAGAGGTCGCCGTGCGGCAGCGTCACCATCTGCCCCGTCCAGACGACGGCGCTGCCCTCCGAGCGCGCGGCGCGCTCGAACGTCACGTCGGCGAGCCGCACGGCGTGTCCCATGCGCGCCTTATAGCAAGCTTCGTCGCCGCGGCGAAGCTGAGCGCTTTCCGCTTGCGGGCCACGCACGAGCAGGAGACCAGCGCAGTAGCAGCAGCAAGCATTGGACGAAGGCCAAGCCCCGCTCCACATGCGGTTGCGCCACTTGGTATCAGCGCTTCCTTTCTCGATCAGCTCTCGAGCGCTCACTTCGCCGCTCGGATCGCGCCGCCGCGCTCCGCGCCGAGCACCACCAGGTTCACCACCGCCTCCACGTACGCCTCGTCCACCGGCTCGCGCTGCCGCAGCAGCTTGCCGAGCACGGGGCCGCGGATCATCTCCGCGCTCAGCACCGGATCGCTCCCAGCCTGCAGCGCCGCTCTCCGTCGATGCCCGGAGCAGCGCCTCCGCTGCCTCGATGTTCGCGACGCGGGAGAGCTTGCCGCGAAGCAGCTGCGTGCGCGGGAGGATGGCCATGGTCTCTCTTCCGAACGCGCGCTCGCGGTTTGGGGCTCGAGTCCCGCGCTCCGTGACCGATCAGCGAAGCCGGGATGCGGTCGCAGCCGAGATGTGCCGTGGCCCCAGGTGGTCGCGGCCGTCAGCCGCGCGCAGCCTTGAAGGCGGCGGGGGTGAGCGCCTCGAGCGTGAGGCCGAACCTCTCGCGGTGGGTGCCGAGGCGCTCGAACACCCAGGAGAGATAAGCCGCACCGGAACGCCGATGGCGCGGCTGGTCGCGACGATGCCGAGCAGCACGCAGGCGCGGTGTGCTCCCTCGGTGCTGCCCGCGAACAGCATGTTGAGAGGGAGACGTCGAATGGGCAGGATGTGACGGGGGCACCGCTGGAGAGCAGAGAGGCTATCGCCGCCTACGTCGGGCTTGAACGTGCCGGGGGCGACCTATACTGCGGTCTTCCGACGCCGAACGACGAAGAGCGCGAGGCCGAGACCGGCGAGGCCCACCCAGGTTGGTGCGCCATGGCCTGTCCCGCCGGCGCCGATGGTGCATCCGGAGGCTCCGCCGATGTCGACGAGATTGGCCTTCACGGTGAGGGTGAAGGCCTGATCCTCCGCGAGGATGGGATACTGAAACGTCATCGGACCAAGCCGACTGACCGGAAAGTAGATATTGCCCCCCTTGCCAGGCTCGACGGGCAGGCAGAGATAGTTGCCCAAGTGCCCCTGCTCCGTGCAGTCGACCGAGGGATCGAGGACCACGGTGATTGGGAATGCGCACTCGTTGTGCAGTTCGACGCGGAGATCCTCGCAGCCCGGCCTGCTCGTGCCATCCACGGTGACCTGGATGCAGCCGGCGATCGGGTTGGGCGAGATCTCCACGTCCTCGGCCACGATCGTGAAAGAGTCGCCGCACTCGTTGGCGCGCGCCTCCGCTCCATAGGCCATGATCATCGAAGCAATGAAGAAAGCACGACGTCCATCGATCATGCGTCGCCGTCGGCAAAATCCGTTCCAGAGACGCCGCTGCGCCCCACCAAGGCGCCTTGCCGACAAACCAGGACAGCGGGATCACACCTGAGTAAAGAATGTCGTCGAGAGGATGCGGGGCCCTCTTTCACGACATGCAGCTTCTCTTCGACGACCTCATCGACGACATCGAGCTCGCTCGAGCCGCAGTGGTCGCAGCTCACCGGCCGGAGGCGGTGTTCCTCGACGGGGAGGTGCTCGGGAATGGCGCTGCGGCCGGATCGGCGGCGCGCGCCGCTCTTCGGCGTCTTCGTCTTCTCCAGCAGGTCAGGAGGCTTGGGCCGCGCGTCGAACGCCTGCTGCGCCTCCGCCGCGACGACGGGCGGCGGCGCGGGCTTCTTCTCCGGGTGCGACGCCGTCTTGCGCTGCTTGCGCTGGGCGATCGCCAACAGCTCCGCGACGCGCTCGTTGAGCTTCGCCAGCTCGGTCACGAGCCTCGCATTCGTTGCGAGCAACTCGGCGTTCTGCGCACGCTGCTCGGCGTTCTCTCGCAGCAGCGCCTCGACATCGATCACGAGGTGACGAGATCACGCCTCGCGATTGATGTCGATCCCCTACCGACTCGGGAGCCGTCGAAACCAGCCCCGCCGCGCGGCGGTGAAGTCGATGCCCGCGAGCAACGAGGCGAACGTCGCGCCATCGATCTGCCCCCTGGACTCGGCGCTCTCGATGGGCGGGAGTTGGAAACTCCCAGCCTCGAGGCGCTTTGCGAGAACACACCAGCCCGAGCCATCGAACCAGATCGCTTTGGCGATTCGTCGCCTCTTGTTGAAAAAGAGGTAAAGGTGCCCGCTCACCGGGTCGAGGTCGAGGCGCCGCACGGCGCCGGCGAGCGCGTCGAAGGAGCCGCGCATGTCGATGGGCTCGACGGCGACGAGACACGGACCGTCGGCGGGAGGCTCAGCATGCGCGCAGCGCTCGCACGAGGCGCACGAGGGTCTCTTCGCGGAAGTCGTCCGCGAGCTCGATCCGGGCGCCGTCGACCTGCACGACATAGCGTGCGGGGGCCTGGGGCAGCACCGCAGGAACGAGCTCGACCAACCGCGGTTTCGCCGTGGCCTCCACGCTCGCACCAGTGCGCGAGAGGTTGATATGCTAGGCGTGGAGTGACCGGCCGTCCACCCCATGGTCCCGCGCCCACTCTCCAACGCGGACTCCAGCCGCCGTCGCGGCGCGGAGGCAGGCACGCGCATCCCGCTCATCCGCAATCTTTCGTCGCATGCCTGCGACGCTGGCCGCGATTGCTGGCACTGTCATCCCGGCGTCGCTGAGCGGTCACGCTCTAGTGTACGCGCCTCCAGACTGGATCGATCCGGTGGCGGCGAGGTGGTTGCCAAGACGGCGCCCCGGAGCGCGCCGACGCGAACGGACCGCCGTTGGGCAGACGTCGCGCGACCACTACTCGCGCAGCGCAACCCGGCGTGCACGTCGTCGGTGCGAGGCGCGACGTCGACGCCGCACCTCGACTGAACCATCACGGCGGCTAAAGCTTCTCCTGCCACATCACCGGTACAAATCGGTAGCTCTCTCCCGCTCTCTGCATGAACCCAACGCCAGGAAACGGAAGGTGCATCCCAGACACGAGGGTTCGTTCATCTGCAACCATCCGGAACGTCTTCTTCCTGGTGTTCGTCGCCTCCCTCGCAGCCACATCCGAGAAGAACGTCACCTCGGGACGATGCACTTGCACGAGCGAGTTGATGAGGTCGCCCCAGATCAAAAACCTCTGGCCCTCGGACTCGATGGAATAGCCCACGTGGCCCGGCGTGTGTCCGAAGAGTGGGATAGCTCGGATTCCTGGAGCGACCTCGGCGCTGAGCTCTACGTGGCGCACGCGACCCCCGTAAGACTTCAGCGCCTTTTGAGCCATCTCGAACGAGTAGCGGATAAGTCCCTCCGGTGCCTGCGCCGCCGTTTCAGCGTTCGTCCAGTAGTCGACTTCCTGCTTCGTGACGAAGAGATCGGCATTGGGAAATAGCGCGCTGCCCTCGGCGGCGAATGCACCGCCGATGTGATCGAGGTGCATATCTGAGCGAGCTGCTCGTCGCCGAGATCGACGCGAAAGAGGCGGGAGGTTCGTTGGTTCTCGACCATCTCGCGCAGATTCTCTTCGTACACATGCTGCGCGCCCACGCCGATCAGCGCGACCGGCCCGTCGGCTGGCTCGGAGCGCTCGGAGATGAACGCATCGGCGCCGTGCTTCGCGCCATGCACGCGGATGTCGCGCATCGATGGACCGTTGCGGAGCTCGCGAGGATCGCCCGGATGTCGCGTTCGGCCTTCGCGGGGGCGTTCAAGAGTCAGGTCGGAAGCCCGCCGCTCGACTACCTGATTCAATGGCGAATGAGCCTTGCGCGCGATGCTCTACGTCGCGACACGCGTTCCATTTCCGAGCTCGCATTCGCGACGGGCTACGAGTCGGAGAGCGCATTCAGCTCCGCGTTCCGCCGCGTCGTTGGCTCGTCGCCGAAACAGTTCCGCGATCTGGCTCGCCGCGCTGCTGCCGCGGGGACATCGGATTGAGCGCCGACCGAAACGAACGTAGCGCTTCAGAGCAGGCCCCCGTTCGCGCGAATGACTTGTCCGTCCCCCCACCCTCCGTCCGGTCCGACGAGGAACGACACGACGGCAGCGAGCGCGCCCGAACGTGGCCGCCCGCGTGAATCAGAGCGAGCTGGTGAACCGCACCAACGGTGCGCCGGGCGCGGCCCTCCTCGATGGCCGAGTCGCTGGCCCGCCGCGCGTCGCGGAGCACCTGCTCCTCGGCCACGAGCTGCCGGCGCAGGGCGTCGATCTGCGGCCCGAGCGTGGCGAGGCGGGCCCGCTCCTCGGCGAGCCTCCGCTGCTCCAGCTCGGCGTCGATCTCCACCACCACCTGCCCCGCCTCGACCTCGCGGCCCAGCTCGAGCGCGCTCGTCTTCACCCGCCCGGCGACCGGCGCGTCCACCGTGTGCGCCGCGCGATCGACCTCGATCCGCGCGGTCTCGTAGACGATCACCTCCGCCGCGAAGAACCACGCGATCCACCCGCCGAAGAGCACCGCGCCGATCGCCGCCGCCGCGGCCGATCGACCGCGAGCGCGCGCAAGGATTGAGAAAAGGTCGCAGCCACGAAGCGCCGGCAGGATAGAACGACGCCGCGGCCGAGTGAACTGCGGAGCCGCGCTCCTCGGCCGACCGCGCTCCTTACCGGGGCCGAGGGCCGGCCGACGTCGCGAGGACGCGGTGTCGGATCAGGACCGAGCCGGCGGCTCCGCGTGCCCGAGCGCGGAGATGGATCGCATGCGCGTCTGCACCTCGGTGGCGGCGACGAAGACGCGGAGCGTGGACTCGAGGTGCGGCAGCACGCGCGCGAGGTT
Source organism: Minicystis rosea (assembly GCA_001931535.1). GTDB lineage: Bacteria > Myxococcota_A > Polyangia > Polyangiales > Polyangiaceae > Minicystis > Minicystis rosea. Next base: position 15,552,968 of record CP016211.1, on the reverse strand, counting down.
CACGGGGGTGAGCTCGTGCGGGGCCACGCCCGCGCGCTCGCACGCGCGCAGGACGCTGCTGCGCCCGACCAGCGTCGAGAGCCCGCTGGCGGCGACGATGCGATCGAGGAACGCGCTGGACGTAGCGGGCCGGATCGGCGCTCCGCTCCGCTCCACCGGGCGCGCCGCGGCGTTGCGGAGGAGCTCGGCCACGCGCGCGCGGAGCGCGGGAAAATCGGTGGTCTTGACGACGAAGTCGTCGGCCCCTGCGGTGAGCGCCGTGTCCCGGAGGACGCTGTCCTTGCGGCCGGTCAACATCAGGATGGGCACGCTGGCCGTCGCCGCCCGACCGCGGATCCGGCGGCAGAGCTCGATGCCGTTGACGTCGGGCATGAACACGTCGAGGAGCACGCCGTCCACGCGCTGAAGCGCGAGCAGCTCCAGCGCCTCCGCCGCGTTGACCGCGAGGATCACCTCGTGGCCGTCACGCCGGAGCTCCTCCGCGAACGCGCTGCCGTACGTCGCGCTGTCGTCCACGACGAGGAGCCTCCCCGGCCCGCTCGGATCCTTCGACAGGCGCGCGCGCGGCCCCTGCATGAGCGCCGCGGCGCGAGCGGCGAGGTGCGCGGGGTTGAAGGGCTTGGCCACGCAGTCGGAGGCGCCGGCGCGGAGCGCCCTCACGCGAGACGAGACGTTGCCGTCGTTCACGAGGGTGATGATCGGGAAGCCCGCGCCCGCCGGTCCACGGCGCACGTCGCCGACGAGCTCGAGCCCTTGGTCCTCGGGCAGATCGATGACGTGGAGCAGAAACGTCTGGGTGAGCATCGCTTGCTCGAAGGCAGCCCGGGTCGCGCACACCGTCGCGGCGAACCCGCCATTTTCGAGCGCTTGCCGCAGGGTCGAGCGGCACGCGACGGCATCGCTCACGATCAGGACCGGCCACGTCATGGCGTCCTCCGCGCCGAGGCCCGAGCGGCGACGATCGCCTCGATGTGCGCGGCGATCTCGCCGAGCGGAACGATGCTGTCGGCGGCGCCGAGCTCGATGGCCGCGCGTGGCATCCCGAACACGGCACACGACGCCTCGTCCTGTGCGATCGTCGGCGCGCCTGCGCGGTGCATCGAGAGGAGCCCCGCCGCTCCGTCGCGGCCCATCCCGGTGAGCAGGCAGCCGATGGCCTGCGGGCCCAGCTCGCGTGCGGCGGACTCGAAGAGCACGTCCGCCGAAGGCCGGCACGAGTGTCGCTCCGGATCCGTCGTGAGCCGGAGCCGCCCGTGCTCGATCACGAGATGTCGATCGGCGGGCGCGAGGAAGACCCGAGCCTTGCTCCCGACGGGAGGCAGCGGCGCGCCGTCGACCGCGAGCGACACCTGCAGGCCGGATCGACGCTCGAGCCAATCGGCGAGCGTGGCGCTGTACGAGGATCCCACGTGGACCACGACGAAGATGGGCAACTGGAACGCCGGAGACAGCGCGCGCAGGATCTCGGCCACGGCGGCGGGGCCGCCCGTCGACGCGGCCATGACGAGGGCGCGAAACCGAGGAGATCCCGGGTGAGCCATGGCGCTTCGCCAAGAAGAGCTCGGCGCTGCCCCCTGCGCGATCACGTCGGTGGCCGCACGCGGCGGCGGCACCGATCGGAGCCGCGCGCGCGGGTGGGTGATGACACGCACCCGCGCGATGAGGCGGACGAGCCGCGCGAACTCCGCGTCCCAGGCGCGATCGTCGGACTCGGTGCCAGGCTTCTCGAGGACCTCGACCGCGCCCGCTGCCTGGGCGTCGATCATGCGTTCTCCTCCACCCAGGTTGTCGGCCGCGGCGACGATCAGGATCGGGGTCGGGCAGCTCGCCATGATCTCCTCCGTCGCTTCCAGCCCGCTCACGTCCGGCATCACGAGATCGAGCGCGACGACGTCGGGGCGCAGGCGGCGACACAGCTCCACCGCGAGCCGCCCGTCGGCTGCTTCGGCCACCACCTCGATGCCCGGCGCGCGCTCGAGCGCCGCGATCAGGCGCCGCCTCATCGTGGGGGAATCGTCGGCGACGAGCACGCGCAGCGCGGCGGCCGATCTCATCGGAGCAGCTCCTTCACGCGACGCAGGAACAGGCGCTGATCGAACTCGCCCTTGATCAAATACGCGCTCGCCCCCGCCTCGACCCCGCGCTCGCGATCGGCCTGGGAGGAGAGCGAGGTGAGCAGCATCGCCGGCGTCTCGCGCAGCGTCGGATCGCGACGCGTCTTGGCCACGAACTCGAAGCCGTTCATCCCGGGCATCTCGACGTCGACGACGAAGAGCCCGTATCGCTTCGTCACGGCCTTCTCGAGCCCATCCTCGGCGGAAGAGGCGACGTCGACCTCGTAGCCCGCCGCTTCGAGCATGCTCTGCTCCATCGTGCGGGTCGTGAGCGAGTCGTCGATGACGAGGATCGGGAGCTTCTGCACCTCGCGCGCCGGCAAGGCGGCACTGTCGACGCCGGCGCGCGCGACCTCGCGGAGGCCCTCGGGATCGAGCACGAGGCTCGGATCTCCCGACGCCTCGACCACGGCCCCGGCGAAGGCGGGCCACCGTCCGGCAGCCGCGGGGAGCCGGCGCATGACGACCTCGCGCACGCCGTGCAGACCGTCCACGCCCAGCGCGACATCGCCGCGTGCGGAGCGGATCACGGCGACGGTCCACACGGTCCGCGGCGCCTGCGGTACGGCCCCCTCGAGCACGAGCGCGAGCGGGACGAACGGGACGAGCTTGCCCTCGTCGAGGATCGCGACGCCTTGCGGAGAGCGCACGAGCTCGCCGTCCTTCACGCGTCGCGTGGACGACACCGCGTCGCACGACACCAGCGCCGAGCGACCGCCCGCTTCGAGCGCGAGCGCGACGAACGAGGCGAGCGATACGGGGAGATCGAGGGAGATCGCGGTGCCGAGCCCGGGTCGGCTCTTCACGTCGACACGACCCTTGAAGCGCGCCGACGCTGCCCGGACCACGTCGAGCCCGACGCCGCGCCCCGAGAGCTCGCTCACGGTACGCGCGGTGGAGACGCCGGGCTGGAACACCAGGTCGAGCGCCGCGTCGTCGGTCAGCGCCTCGGCGTCCGCGGCGCTCACGATCCCGCGCATCACCGCCGCCTCGCGCACGGCCGCAAGATCGATCCCGCGGCCGTCGTCCTCACAGGTGAACACCACGCGATCCCCGCGGCGCTCCACCCGCAGCGCGATCCGTCCCGCGGCGGCCTTGCCCGCGCGATGCCGCTCGTCGGGCGGCTCGATTCCATGGATGACCGCGTTGCGGACGAGGTGGAGGAGCGCATCACGCGCCGCTTGCAAGACGTTCCGATCGAGGCGCGCGTCGCCTCCGGTCGCGGCGAAGTGGGCCTCGCGTCCGAGCTCGCGGGCCGCGTCGCGCGCAGCGCGCTCGAGCGGAGGAAAGACGTCGCTCGCCGGGGTCAAGCGCATCTCGTCGATCTGCTCGCGAGCCAACCGGAGCGCGTGCTCGAGCGCGCCGACGCTCGCCGTCGTCCGGTGGGTCACCGACGCGAGAGAGGCGCGGAGCTGATCCATCGTCGCGCGGGCCCCGCTGCCGCCCGCTCCGAGATCGTCGGCGAGCGACTTCGCGGATCGCCGCGCCCCATCGAGATCCTTCGCGGTGGCGCGCAGGCCGAGGAGCTGCGCCTCGATCCGGAGCAGCGCCTCGACGAGCGCATCGATCCGCGCGAAGTCGACCCGCACCGCCGCTGGCTGGGCGGCTTCGGAGGACACGAGCGGCGCAGAGCCCTCGGCCTCCGTCGGAACCGCGGCCCGGGAGAGCTCCGCCTCGAGCGCGTCCACGAGCCTGAGCAGCTCGCTCACCGCCTGCGCCGTCATCGGCTCGCCCGAGTCGCGATGCTCGGAGAGCACATCCTCCATCACGTGCGCCATCTCGGCGAGCGCGCTCTGGTGGACCACGCGCGCTGCGCCCTTGAGCGTGTGCGCTCTCCGGAACAGCTCCGCGACGTGCGGCGCGGTCGCCTCGCCTCGGTCGAGCGCGAGCAGCCCTTGGGTCAGGGCATCGAGGCACTCGCGCGCCTCGATCACGAAGGTGTCGTGGATGCCCTTTGCCACCATCACTCCGCGTTCCGGTGGACGGTGCTCACGATCGACGCGAGGTCGAGCAGCGGGCGGCCCGCTCCTTCATCGCTCGGTGCGAGCATCGCCTCGATCGAGCCCGCCACCTCGCCCTCCTGCGCGAGCAGCGCCGAGGCGGGGATCCGCAGGCAACCGTCCAGCTCGCAGAAGGCCAGCCCGAGCTGCGCATCGGCGCGGGGGATCACGAGCCACCGGAGCGCGGCGTCACCTCGATTGCGCCCGAGCACGCGCGCGAGATCGTAGACGGCGAGGAGACGCCCATCGTCGCCGCCGACGCCGAGAAGACCGGGCGGACCACCGGGCAGCGGCGTGGGCGCGCGGTACGCTCGGATCGCCGCGAGCTCGCGGATCCGCAGCGCGAACGGAGCGCCGTCGAGCCGGATGGCCAGCAGCTCCTCCATCCGATCGGGCGCCGATGGCAGCGGCTTCGCGAAGATCGTGTCGAACTCGTGCTGGAGCGCGACGAGGCGAACGCCGGCTGCGCTCATCGGTTCCCTCCGCAGGCATCGAGCGCCGCGATGCAGACATCCTGAAGCGCATCGCGCCGGAAGCCGCCGCCGAAGAGCGCGATCCGGTGCTCGTCCTCGTCGGGCATCCAGCGCCGGGCAGCCTCGAGCGCCGTCCGGGCCGACGATCGATCGCCCGCTCCCCGAGCGAGGATCCCGAGCCGCAGATGCGCGAGCGCGAACGCCGGATCGCGCGCGACGGCGTTGCGATAATGGCCGAGCGCGGCCTGAGCCTCGCCCGCGTGCTCGCGGCAGAGCCCCAGGAAATAGTGTGCGGCGGCGTAGCCGGGATCGCGTGAGAGGACCTCGCGGCACACCTGCTCCGCCGCGCTGAAGTCGCCCCTGTTGGCCAGGATCACCGCCCGCGTGATCCGCACCTCCGAGCTACCGGCGCCGGAGAGGGGCGCCTGCTCGAGCAGCGCCAGCGCCTCGTCGAAGCGCTCGTCCCGCACGCGCACGAGGACGGCCTGGAGCGCGACGTCGACGTCGGCGCCCTCGACGAACGAAGGTGCCGACCGAGGCCGAGCCGCGGGCGCAGACACCGGGCTGCGCGCCGCGAGCGCGCCCAGGCGACGAGCGCGCGCGTCGATGGACTGGATCCACGCAGCATCCGCCGCCGGCTCCGGTGCGCGCGCCGGCGGAGCGTCGTCGGCCCGGCGCCGGAAGTAGGCCAGATCGGGCGAGCGCACCACCTCGAATGCCTCGCTCACGCGTCCGATCGTCTCCGTGCAACCGAGGAACAAGAGCCCTCCCGGCGCCAGGACCTCCGCGAAGCGCTCGAGCACGACGCCGATGCTGCGGCGCGAGAGATAGATGAAGACGTTGCGACAGAAGATCGCGTCGAAGCTCTCTCGCTTCCAGAAGGAAGGATCCGCGGCGAGGAGGTTTCGCTCCTCGAACGTGGCGTGCTTCCGGATCTCGGCCGCGAGCTCGAAGGTCTCGCCCGACTGCGGACGAAAATACCGTTCGCGGAGCGGCTCGGGCGTGGAGCGGAGCGCCCACGTCGAGTAGCGCGCCAGGCGCGCCCGCTCGATCGCGAGTGGGTTGACGTCGATGCCATGGACACGAACGCCGCCCGCGCCCGGTCCGAGCGCCTCCCGGAGCGCGATGGTGATCGAATGAGCCTCTTCACCGGAGGAGCACCCTGCCGAGAGGATCCGCGGCGCGCCGTGCCCGAGGCCGCCGCGCACGGCCGCGACGAGCGCGGCGAGGTGCGAAGCCTCGCGAAAGAAGTAGGTCTCGCCGACCGTGAGCCGCGCGGCGAGCGCCGCGATCTCCGCGCGGTGCGCCTCGGCGACCTCGAGGTGGCGGCGATACGCGTCGAGCGAAGCACAGCCGGTCGCGCGCAGTCGATCGCGCAGGACCACCGCGAGCTCGTGCTCGCGGAGCCCCTCCGCGGTGAAGCCGAGATGCTGCTCGAGCAACGCCGCGAGCCCCGCCTCGTCCCCCGTGCCCCCGCGCGCCTCTGGCTTCATGGCGCCCAGCCCTCGGGGAGGAGGCGCGCGGCCCCGATCACGGCCACGAGCTGACCATCGAGCACACCGAGCGCCTCGACGTGCTCGCGGAGCGCGACGCCGAGCAGCGGCGCGGCGGCCGCGAGATCTTCGGTCGAGATGCGCCGGATCCCGATCACCTCGTCGACCTCGAGGGCCACGCATCCCACGCCGCTCCGGAGCGTGACGAAGCGCGCCCCCGGCGCGCCGTCGTCGGGGCCGAGGATCGAAGCGAGGCGGACCACCGCCACCGGGCTCCCACGTACGATCGCCACGCCGCGCACGGACGACGGCGCGCCCGCGACGGGCTCGACGGGAAGCGGTCGGAACGTCTCGATGACGCTCGCCACCCGGAGCGCACACACCCACCCTCCAGCGCGCAGGAGCAGAGCCTCCACGGCGCCCGTCACGCTCCCGGCGACGTCGCTCTCCAGAGCGGAGCGGCTCGCAGGCTGTTGCGATCCTTCTAACGTCATCTGTGTCGGCCGGAGCCGGTGGAGCGATACGTCGGCAAATATCTCCACCATCCCAATATCCCGTCCACCGCATCGTCACAAGCAATCACGCGACGAGGCTCAACGATTACCGCCCTTCATAATGCGCGTCACGTCCGATCGTTCAATCGATGAGAGACTCGGTGGCAGTCTCTACAGGGGTCCTCCCTATATGGATGGGAACATCTCTCGTCGTAACCCGCGACACCTTCGGTCTCCAAATATCGATAGGGGGTCGCCGCCGTTTCACCTCCGATCGCGAGGCACGATATAACGACGAGAATCGTAATGGTCGTGGCGGTGGACGCCGGCTCTCTCGTGAGCCTGCGGTCCGGGAAGGAGCCTGGGAGCTCATGCCCAGTTCGTGGACGTTTGGGCGAAAGATCGGCGTCGGCTTCGCGGTCATCGCGATCCTCGCGGCGCTCGCGAGCGTCGGCGGCATCCTGTCGCTGCGCGCGGTGGTCGCGGAGAAGGATGCGGTCGTCGACGTGGACGCGCGTCGCCTGCTCGAGGTCGAGGAGCTGCGCGTGCTCCGCGAGCGCCGCGCCAAGCTCGTGCGCAGCTTCATCATCTCCCAGGACGTCGCCTTCGTCCGCGACATGCACGCGGCCCGCGACGAGCTGCTCCCCAAGCTCGCGCGCCTGCGCGAGACGGCCCGAAGCGAGGAGGAGCGCGCGTTGCTCCTGCAAGTGGAGCGCGCCAACGCGGACGTTCAGGCAGCTTGGGACGAGATCGTCGAGGTGCGCAGGGGCGGCGCCCCGATCGAGACCGTCTCGACGCACTTCACGCGGGACCAAGGCAAGGTGAGCGCGCTCGACGCGACCCTCTCGGCGCTCGGCGAGCTCGAGCGGCGCGAGCTCGCGCGCGCCCAGCACGACGCGACGGTCGTCGCCCAGCGCGCGATGAGCGTGCTCGGCGCGCTCTCCGCGGCGGCGACGCTCCTCGCGGCGGCGCTGGCGATGCTGATCAGCCGCGGGCTCGGCCACCAGATCGGCGGCGCCCTCCAGAACATCGAGAGCTCGTCGGCGGAGCTCGAGGCCTCGGCGAACCAGCAGATCGCCACCTCGCGCACGCTCACCTCCACGACCACCGAGATCAGCACCACGATCCGCGAGCTCCTCGCGACGTCCCGCCAGATCGCCGAGAGCGCGCGCCACGTCGTGCAGATCGCGGAGGAGACGGGCACGAGCGCCGGGATCGGCGACGCCACCGTCCAGGAGTCGAACCGCGCGCTGGCGGCCATCCAGCGCCAGGTCGACGCCATCGTCGGCCACATGGTCAACCTCGGGAAGAAGTCGCACGAGATCGGGGGCATCCTCGAACTCATCAACGAGCTCGCCGAGCAGACCAACATCCTGTCGATCAACGCCACCATCGAGGCCGCCGGCGCGGGCGAGGCAGGGCGGAGGTTCGGCGTGGTCGCCGACGAGATCCGGCGGCTCGCGGATCGCGTGAGCGGCTCGGCGCGCGACGTGCGAGCGCTCGTCGAAGAGATCCGCAGCGCCGCGAACACCACGATCCTCGCGACCGAGGACGGCAGCAAAGCCGTGGCCGCCGGCGCCCGGCAGTTCAGCGACGTGCTCGCGTCGTTCAAGCAGATCGGCGACCGCGTCTCGCTCACCACGGACGCGGCGCGCGAGATCGAGCTGAGCACCAAGCAGCAGACGACCGCGGTCGAGCAGGTGAACGTAGCGATCGTCGGGGTCACGCAGGTCGCGCGCGAGACCGAGGCGAGCACGAGGCAGACGCGCGAAGCCTCCGCCCAGCTCACGGTGGTCTCCAAGCAGCTCGGGAGCCTCGTCCGTCGCGGCGCGGTGAGCGGCGGCGCCACCCATTGAAGGCGGTGAATGCCTGTACGTGACAGGCATTCACGAGCCACACGGGAGCTCGGAGCGCGCTCGCCGCGCCGCGCTACCAGGATGGTGAAAAACGTCGCGAGCGCGCCGAAGCTAGGGAGCGCGACCGAGGAATCCTCGGTGATTTTGAGGGAGCGCGACCGACGATTCGGGGCGCACCGCAGTTTTTCACCGTCCTGCTACGGCCCCTTCCCCTTGGCAAAGACGTTCCCGCCTGCCGCCCAGTAGACGTTTCGCGCATCCTGCGCGATCACCGGGCACGAGATGCTCGTGGCAATCTGCTCGGGCAGGGCGCCCGTCTGCGCTTCCCGCAAACGCATGATCTGCGACGCCTTCACGTCGCAACCACCCACGCCGTACGAGACCCAGTAGGCGCCGGTGTCGTCGGCGAGGAGCGCGTGCGGCTGCGGGATCTTGCCGATGAAAGGCGCCGGGCTCGTCCCGAGCTGCGGAGGCTTCGGAATGCGCATGACCGAGCCCGTGTCGGCGTCGTCCTGCTGCGACCAGTAGACCCATCCATCGAGCTTGGTGTCGACGGCGAGATCCAGAACGGGGAGCGACACGTTGGTCAGGAGCGCCGGTGCACCGAAGAGCTCGAGCGATACGTACCAGATGGCGGCCCCATCATAGTGGTAGAGGTTCTGATCATCAGAGGCCATCAGCTTGGCCGGCGCGGTCGCCGCGAGACTGAGCATCTCGACACCTGGGCCGTCGCAACGTGACCGATCAGCGAAGCCGGGATGCGGCCGCAGCCGAGATGTGCCGTGGCCCAGGTGGTCGCGGGCGTCAGCCGCGCGTGATCCTCCCCCGATCCGGTACGGAAGCGGGGGAAGATCAGCGGATCTCACGAAGGCGGACCTCTACCAAAGCATTTTCCATCGCGCGCGCTGCGAGCGGGCCCGCTTCCCCGCAGCCGAGCTGACCTATGCGGACTTCTCGCACGCGAACGTCGAGGGCGCGGACTTCACCGGCGCCTCGCTGTTTCGCACGCGGTTCCATCGCACGCGGGAGGACGGCGCGATCTTCACGAATCGTGCGGTGGCGCTCGGCGACGATGCATCGCTCGCGGAGGCCGAGACGTGGCAGGAGCGAATGAAGAGCAAGACCGGCTGAGCCGGAACGGAGGACACATGCGAAGCGCTGCGAAGAAGGTGGAGCCGAAGATCGCGTGCCAGGAGGTTGCCCGCGTAGAGGGCGTCGTAGAGGGCGCAATCCTGGTCGACGCGGGCGCGGGCGAATACGAGGCCAAGCGCGCGGTGAGCTGCCTCGTGGAGCCCATGCTCGGCGATGTCGTGCTGGTGTCGGTCGCGCCGGGCGTCTGCTACGTGCTCGCCGTGCTGGAGCGCGAGGGTCGAGCGGCCAGCGTCGTGGTCGAGGGGGATCCCACCGTGAAGGTGCCCCGCGGGCGCTTCGTCGTCGCGGCTGCCGAGGGCGTAGATCTGGTCTCGGGCAAGGCGGCGACGCTGACCGCCGACGACGTGAGGGTGAACGCTCGGACGGGCAGCTTGCTGATCGAGAGCCTTTCGTACGTGGGCACGGTCGTGCAGGCCCAGCTCGAGAAGGCGAAGATCGCTGCGACGACGCTGGACACATCCGTGGAGCGGCTGACTCAGCGAGCGAAGCGGGCGTACCGCTTCGTCGAGCAGTTCGAGCAAGTGCGCGCGGCGCGGCTCGACTACACAGCGAAGAAGAACCTGAGCCTGCACGCGGAGAACGCGCTCGTGACGGCAGAGCAGCTCGTCAAGGTCGACGGCGCAGAGATCCACCTGGGCTGAGGAGGATGGCGATGTTCGCGAACACGCAGATGATGGGGCTCGATCTCGGTTTCCCCGAGGTGTGCCTGACACCGACGCCCGCGCCGGTGTCAATCCCGTATCCAAACCTGGCACTCGCGCCAATGGGCGTGCCCGCGGCCTATAACGTACTCTTCATGTGCGCTCCGGCGCACAATCTCAGCACCTCGGTGCCGCTGACGAATGGTGACAATGCTGGTGTGGCGTTGGGGGTCGCGTCAGGCACGGTGATGGGGCCGAGCAGGCATCTAACGGCGGCGTTTCACGTGCTCGTTGGCGGAGCGCCCGCGACGCGGCTGACGAGCATGTCGCTCCAGAACTCGACGAACTGTCCGGGGATGCGGATTGTGCCAAGCCAGGGGAAAGTTCTCGTACTCGGAGCTTGAAGGACATCCGCTGATACGCGGTTATGGCCAATCGCTGCGAGCACCCGAGCCACCGCACGCGATTCAGCTCTGCCGAAGGCAGGCCGTGACCTGGAGACCACTCGGACCTCCGCGGGTACTTCAGGTCGCGATTCGCGCGTTACGCTGAAGCAGCCGGCGCTCGGCCATCGCCGAGCATGTCGCCATCCCGACGACTCTTCGTGGCGCACGGATGCCGGAACGCCAGCGTCGCGAGAGGGGCGTGCCCTTGTCGCGGGCCGGCAGGTCCCCCACGGCTCCTGCGGAGGGTCACGGGTATGACGATCCGGCGGCGACTGGAGAAGATCCGGAACGAGGTGTGTCGGGTGGCCAGAAAGCTCTCGCCCGTCATCGACGTGCTGCATGCCGTGACCTTCATTCCCTTATGGCCGCTCTTCTTCGTCCGTGGCGTGCTTGATCGTTCATGGTTCCTGCGCCTCCAGGCGCTCCACGGTGTGCGGCGTGTCGAGCAGCAGGGCGAGTTCTGGCGCATCGTCCGCACGCAGGAGGGGACCATCGATCTGGATCCCCGGCAGGTTACGCACGGCCGCTGGTTCGAGCTCGACGACGGCAACATGGGCGGCGAAATCCTCTACCTCGGGCTCGATCTCCGCCTCCGAGATGGAAGCCGCCTGTGGCTCGTCGCAGATTGGGCGGTCCTCTACGACCTCTCGCGTGCGCTCATCGCGCAAGGCGTCCTGCCCAAAGAGCAGGTGTATCGATCGGTGAGCAGCATGGCCACGGCGGGATGCTTCCTTTGGCTGGTGTGGTTTGCGATTGCAGCGCTCGTGATCGGGCTCGTGCGCGCGTGTCGCTAGGGCGGAAATCGCGTCGGCGCGGGGCAGCTCGCGCAGTCACGGCGGAGGCAGACGCAAAGGTAGATGCGGCAGCGAGAGATCTCCCCCGCTTCCGTATCGAACCAGGGGAAGTTCACTGGTACTGTTCAACGCGCAAGATTCAGTATCTTGCATCGCGAAAGCGGACACGATGCCCAAGCTCGCATGCGCGACGATGTTTAGCGATGATGCGGCGGCGCTCGTCGAGCGGTTCGTGAGCTTGTTCGACGCCGTCGACCGGGCCAGCAACGTCTAAACCGATGTCGCCGCTGCCGCAAAGCAGCGCGATGGTGTTGTTGATCGCTTCTGCAGCTTCGACATCCTGAACCGCGAGTGCCTCTCCGACAGCGTCGCTCAGCCGTCGTAGAATGCGGCCTCGACCTCTCAATATGCGCTCCGAAATCGGCACCGCCTCGTGCTCATCGTCTTCGCCGCTGTTGTCGTCCCCGCCGCCTCCATGCGCGCCATCGTCTTCGTCATCCGATGACAAAGGCTCATCTTGCTCAATCGCTGCTTCCAACTCTGGTTCCAACCTACGTTGTCGCTTGTTCTTGGCCGCCCCCTCGACCGCGGCGCGATATACCTCGACGGGGATCTGGTCCACGGCCGGCATGATTCCGCCGCGCCGACGCGCTTCATCGCGCGCCGCTTCCAAGGCCGCCATGGCCGCCGTGAGATGCCGCTCCTCGAACCACCCATTCAGGCGCCGCTCGATCGAACGACGAAGATAGAGCACGAGGTCCGTGCGCCGTCGCTGCATTGTATGGTTGGCGGCCCAAGCGACCCACCGAAACACGAACTTGGGTGCCTCCGCGCGCTCCAGGTCGAGGAGCACCATGGCGGGGAGGCGAACCATCCTCGCGGCAACCTCTCGCTCTTTCTCGGAGGCATTCTTCTCCAACCCGGAGTTGATCGCCCGCGCGCGCATCATCGGCGAAACGTATTGGCTCACGATCCCCCAATCCAGCGCGTGTGTCTGCGGTAGCCAAGTGCGGGCTATGGGGAAGGCGCATCCGCGTGCCGGCGCTGCTTCCGATCTGTAGCTACGCGCGGAGAGCTGTCAAACGCTCTAGAGTCACTTGCTGAATTTTTGTAGCATGTCAATTCGCGGCTACGCTTCGCACAGCGGCACGCGGCGCTCCCATCACGTAGCACGACGATGGCAGTGCCTACCGCTTCGGCGACTGGCGCGGCGTGCTGGGCTCCTCGTCCACAGCATCGAACGCCCGCTGGTGCGCCGAGTACATCTCGCGGACCAGGCCGACAATGAGTTGCCAGTCGAGGCGCGTCACGTGGAGCACCGCATTGCCGGCCAGGTCCCAGAACTCCTCCGGGATGCCGCGCTGCCGCTTCTTCGCTTCGGCGAGCGCGATCCGCCAGTCGGGGTGGGCGCGGAGCGCCTTCGGGTGCTGTGAGCCCGTCTCGACGGGACCGCGGCCGAACATCAGCCAGAGGACGCTGACCCCGGCAGCGTCGGCGATGCGCACCAGTGTCTCCGGCGAGGCGGCGACGACCTCGGTGCGACGGCTCAGGCGCGACATCGGGCCGGACGCGATGCCCGACTCCTCGCCGAGCTTGTTGAGCGACCAGCCGCGTAGCTCGCAGATGTACGCGACGCGCTCGCCCAGCGACGAAGAGCTCCAGTCCCTCGTGGTCTTCGCCGCGTTGGTCATGCCGCAAGCGACGGTACTACAAGGATGAAGCATGACGACGGCGCATCCGCACCAGCGATGCTCGCCGACCCCGCGTTCCAAACCTCCCGGGGAAAAATCGACTGCCGCCTGCAGCTCGCCTGGCGCTTCATCGCGCAGGCTCGCGTCGCATGGAAGTACGCGCTTTCCCTGGCGACTCGCCCCGATCAAGGCTCGGATACCCCCACTTTCGGTCCGGAATCTGGGCTGTCCGGACCACGTGCCCGGAAGGGCGCCGGACCTTTGGGCGAACGGCCCGGACAGTCCGGATCCCGGGCAGTTCCGGGCTACGAAGTAAGGCGATTTGTCACCATTACACTTCGCGGCATGCAGTTGCCCGCGTTCCCTTCCGAGACCGATCCCCGGTTCCAGGAGATGCTCTCCAAGGCGCTCGCGCTTCCCGGCGACGCTCCAACCAAGCCGGCGACCGACACAGCGCTCGACGTCGAAGCCTGCAAGCGTGAGATGAGGGAGGCCCTGGAGTGGGCCGCGCGCAACCGCGACAAGTGGGCGGGACCGAAGGCCGCCGCGCCAAAGCAAGCGCACGCCGACACGAGCAACACGGATGCGAGGGTCTTGGAGCAGCAGCACGCGAGCCGCTCGTCCGCGAAGGCGCGATCTATATTCGCGGCGCACCGACACCGAGGGTCACGGCAGCGATCGCATCATCGCGCCCGCGTGGTCTCGCGGGCTGGGCCGCAGGATGGCCCAGCGCCAGACGAACCCGATGCACCGAGCGCGCCCGACGCGACGCAAGGAGGTGCGCCGTGACGGCGCACGGCTCGCTCGGTGCAGCCCTGCACAAACAGGCGCATGCGAATGCTCTCGCGGCGGAACACGTTGCGACCGCGCCGAAGATCGTCGCGAGCAAGCTCCACCTCGCCCGCGACGTCCGATCATGGGGCCCCGCGCCGCCGTCCACGATCGATGCCTACTTGGATCGCTGGATTCGGTATTTCATCACCGACCCGTGCTGGCGCAGCGTTTGCTGCACGGAGCAGGGCACCGCCGAGCCTGATCCGATCGCGCTGCGCTCCTTCGCTCACCGAATGGCGCTCGCGATTGTGCTGCCCTCCGTGGATCTGCGCGATGGGTCGAGGATCAAATCCTGGGGACCTGCACCCCCGTCGACGCACGACGAGTATGCGGCGCTCTGGGGACACCCTCCCATCGTGAAGCCTGCGTCCATCGTGAAGCCCGCGTCGGAGGTCGCACCATCGCCAGCGGACGCTTCCATCGCAAAGCCGCCACGATCATCGCCGCGCGCGATTAGGCCGCCCCATGACGCGCACTCTCGCAGGCCCGCCGCGCTGCCTGAGACTCCAGTCGCCGAGCTCGCGCCCCAACCCGCTGCCCTCGCACGCGGCCTGCTCACCACCACCGAAGCGGCCGCGTACTGCGGTTACGTCGACGCGAGTGCAATCCGAAAGGCGCACCGCGAAGCACGCCTCCGCCCCGCAGGACGCCGCGGTGGCAACGGTCCGTGGATGTGGGCTCGCGAAGAGCTCGATCGTTACCTTCGAGGGGAGCCGCCGGCTGGTACACTGACGCCGGACCGCCTGAGTGCGCCTCTCGATCGAGGAGATGCGCATGAAGGAGAAGAAGTGGCTGTTTCGCTGGAAAAACTGGCTCGCGCCGACGTCGGTGCCGGGCGTCTGGGAGAGGAAGGAGGGCGGACACTTCGTCCGCGCTCGTGTCGTCGATCCGACCACGCGGCGGATGAAAGAGATCAAGAAGTCGTTGCCGGAGGCCGACGTAGCGGCGGCCTTCATGTGGCTCAACGAGGAGCGCAAGCGCGTCCAGGCGGGGCCGATCCCGGTTCTGCGACGGAGCGAGCGCTTCGCCGACTACGCAGTTTCGCTGCTGGAGCGGAAGGTGACCACGCGAGAGATCAAAAGCGCGCGAAGCCGTGAGCGCTGGCGTTACACGCTGGAGCACCTCATCGCAGGCACCGAAGGTGTGCCCGGCTTCGGTGAGATGTTCGTCGATCAGATCCGGCCGGCGCACGTGAACGCATGGCGGGTCGGGATCGCCAAGCTCATCGCGGCCAAGACCTACTCGCCCGTGACCGCGAACGGCTGGCTCGCGATCCTTCACGTGGTCATGAAGGCGGCGAAGCGGGACCTCGAGCTGCCCTCCGATCCGACGGAAGGCATCTCGAGCTTCGACACGTCCGAGCACCCGACCTACACCGAGGAGGAGCCGAACACGCTCGCCGCGGAGGCGACCGCGGAGTTCCTGACGTGCATGCGCGAGGAGTTCCCGCAGCACTACGCGATGACGTACCTCGGCGTCGCGACGGGGCTGCGCCCTTCCTCGATGCGACCACTGCGGCGCAACGGACCGACGCCCGACATCCTCTGGGACAAGGCCGTCATCCTCGTGCGCCGCTCGCACACGCTGGGCGACGAGATCATGGACACGACCAAGACCAAGCTGCGGCAGCGTATCAGCGTGCCGGACGCGGTCATGGACGTGCTCCGCTGGCATGTCGACACCCAGCTCGTCACCTCGGAGCAGCGCGCGTCGGAGCTGCTCTTCCCGGCCGATGACGGCGGCCTGCGCACGGAGCACTCGCTGCGCAAGCCGTTCGCTCGCGTCCGCGCGCTGATCGGGCTCGACATGCGCTTCACCCCCCGCGGGCTGCGGCGCACGTTCAACGACCTGGCGCGCGCGGCGGAGGTGGAGTCGCTCGTCACCCGCAGCATCTCCGGCCACCTCACGGATCGGATGCGCGAGCATTACTCGACGGTGACGCCGGTCGAGCAACGGGAGAGCATCGGCCGCGTGCTTCGGCTCGTGAAGCCGACGCGAGCGACCGATGGCGGGAGCGCTCCTCCCTCCGAGCACCACGACGCGTCGCGTGATGGTGCTCCCGGTGGTGCTCCGAGTGTCGTGGGTGGTGCCCCGAGAAAGATGAGGAGGGGCTAACTGCTTGGATTCTTTGTAGGCGCGATTGGGTTCGAACCAACGACCCCTACCGTGTCAAGGTAGTGCTCTACCACTGAGCTACGCGCCTGTGCTCGTCGAACGAGGACGCGTCAGGTACCAAGTCACCACGCGATTGTCAATGCCTTCTCGCATGCGTCCTCGTCGATCCGTTTCGCCCGGCTCCGTCCGGCGTCGTGCGGGGTGAGGCGCGCTCAGCTTTCGGAGCGCGCTTTCTTGGCCTCGGCGAGCATGCGCAGGGCGACCACGGCCATCGCCAGCAGGCCGGCGAGCGTGAAGGTCTGCACCGACTCGGTGACGCCGAGCACGGCGATGAGGGGCGCCTCGACCGGCGTGACGTTGTTGGCCTTGAGGAAGGCCTCGCTGCCGACGTGCTGGTTCACCGACCACATGTTCACGCCGAACGTGAAGAGCGACGCGAACATCAAGAGCGACGGCAGCGAGCGCAGCATGGCGAGGCGCTCGGCCGTCGGCTTCCCGAGGGCCTTCACCCCGAAGCCGATCCCGCCCGCGCCGATGATGAGCACCAGGAACATCCCCCAACCGCCCGCGCGAAACCAATCCATCATGGTGAGCCTCCTGCCGAGCGAGTGAGCACTGCACGTGCCGCCGCGAAGGGCTCGGTTGCCCGCATCGATTCTCGTGGTTTCAGCGCGAGGGTGTCCGCCGGGCCGGACAGCCGGCCCGACGCGCGTCCGCCGGCCCGGTCACCACCAAGGCTCGCGGCAGCTCACCGACTCGGCGGCACGGGTGAGCGTGTCGGCGTCGTCGGCGGCGCCGCCCGTGCGCGCGTCCTCGAAATCGTGGTAGGCGCGCTCGGCGGCGAGACGAGCTTCGTCGACCATCTTCACGAGCCACGTCGTCTGGCCCGCGTTGCACGACTCCAAGCCGAAGTTGCAGCTCGCGAGCGAGGTCTTGGTCTCGGAGAGCTTCTTCAGCGCCGCGCCGCACGCCTGCGCCGCCGCGACGCCGCGGGCCGACTCCGCCTTGGCCGTGCGGCCATCGACGCGCTTGGGGCGCGCGCCTTTGAGCGCGGTCGCGTAGGCCTCGGTGGCGCGCGGGAGGATGGCGCCGGTGTCGAGCGTGAACGCGCGCGAGGCCGCGCCGATCTGCACGGTGCCATCGGGCGCGATGTCGGCGAACACGCGCGTCCTGCCGCGCAGGAGGAGGCCCGCGGACTGAGGCGCCGTCACTTTGCCGCGCGAGGCCGCGATCTTCTCCTTGGCGATCTCGCGCAGCGCCGGCGCGAGCGAGTCGTCGCGCTTCGCGAGCACGGCGCGCACGGCGGCGGATCGCTTGATCGAGAGCACGTGCGAGAGCACGGCCTTGGCCACGAGGTGCCCCGCTTCGCCCGCGGTCGCGGCCGCGCGCGCGAGATCCGCGGCCCGGGCCAGCTCGGCGTCGAGCGCGGCCGCGGCCTGCTTGTCGCGGGCCTCGAGCTCACCGGCGGCGACGATGGTCGGGTAGCGCGCGGAGAACGTGGCTTCATCGGGGAAGTCGAGCGATCCCACGCGGACCTCGGCGCGGGCCTCCGTGGTGCGCGTGGAGCGGAACGCGCGGGCCACGACCATGCGGCCGCTCTGGCAGCCTTGGCGCGAGCCGAGGTAGCGCGAAAGGTCCGAAGCGCGCTCGTCGCAGACGGTGATCACGCCGCCGGACTTGTCGTCGAGCATCACCGGGAGCTGCCCCGCTTGAAGCGTCGGCGCGCCGGCCGCGAGCAGGATCGGCTCGGGCGGCTTGTTGCCGAAGAAGAGCACCGTGGCCTCCGCGACGGCGGTGGCCAGCGTGGGCCGCTCGCTCTCGCTCTCGCAACGATCGCGGTACGCGTCGATGCGCGGGATCAGCTCGGCGCAGGCGAAGCGATCCTTGCACTTGCTCGCCTCCATCACCTCGACGCGCAGCTCGTCGCAGGTGCGCACGTCGAGCTTGACCGGCTCCGCGCCCTGCTCGACGCGCCGCTCGATCGTGCGCTGGAGCATGCGCATCACGAGCGGCGTGGCCTCGCTCTTGGCGCAGCGGGTGGCCCAGCGCTGGCCGGTCGCCATGCAGGACTCGTCGGCACCGCATCCTTCACGCACCATCTCGCCGAGCCGCTTGGCGCAGTCGGTGGGTCGCTCGTTCACGCGCGCGGAAATCGCCGCTTGGATGGTGCGCACCGATCCCGCGATGCTCGCCTCCACGAGCGGCGTGCACCGTTGCAGCCAGTCGTTCGCGAGCGACGCCCCGTGCTCGCAGAGCGTGGCCTTGCAGGTCTCCTCGCCCTTGACCCAACCGAGCACGTGATCGCACTCGGCCTTGTGCGGGCCGTTGAACTCGCCCGTGGCGTAGAGCCACTCCTTCGACGGCGGCAGCCTCGACCACTCGTCCTCGGGAGGCGCCGCCTCCTTGGGCAGAGGCATGCGCTCGGTCGGACAACCGACCTGGGTGAGCGTGAGGAGCGGAACGAAGACGACCCACGGCCGAGCGATTCGCATGGTGCATCCATATTCTCGCCAAATTTCAGCGGGCTGAACAAGTTCAGGGCAAGCGGCGCGCACGAAGGACGGTCCGGGAGTCGCAAGCCGTCCATGGGACACGCGTGCGAAGCGGCCGGTCCGCATGAACGGCCGCTCCGTCCGCCGTCACAAGGAGGCAACGATGAGCACGACTTCCGAGCTCGGCATGCATCCGGAGAAGCTGCGCCACGAAGGAAAAGTCACGACGAGGATCGAAGAAAGGACGGCCCGGATCCCCTCCGGCACCTACTTGGGCTTGGCCATCGGATCCATGATCGCCTCGGCCGCGTTCCAGCTCGCGGGCAAGAAGACGACGGCGAACTTCATCGGCCAATGGGTCCCGAGCCTGCTCGTGATCGGCATGTACAACAAGCTCGTGAAGATCGAGCACGATCTGCTCGATCGCTTCGATCAGAACGAAGGCATCACGCGCGGCAGCGGCTACTGATTGGTGCGCTGCCGCACGAGCGCGGGCGCCCTGCCCCGGCGTGGTAAGCTCCCCGGCGAGATGGGAAAGCGGCTGTTCTTGCCCCTCGCCGTGGGAGAGCCCGCGCAGCGGCCCACGGTGGATACGGTACGCCGGCGCCTGGGCGGGCGCGCGTCGACGGAGTCGGGCGCCGGCGAGGTGGTGACCTTCCACGACGAGCGCGGCCTGGAGCGCACGGGCGTGGTGGTGTTCGTGCGCGGTGACGAGCTCTTCGTGTGGCTCGAAGGCGACGTCGTGCGGCGCGTGCCTCGCGCGGCGGCTCGCGCGGCCGATGGGGTGATCTCCGAGGCGCTCCTCGCGGTGGCCCGCGATGCGCAGGGCTTCGCCACGCTGAGCGAGGGCCAGCGGGTCCGCTACCAGCACTCGGATGGGCTCGGCGAGGGCGCGCTCATCGAGAAATGCCGCTTCGGCGCGCTCGTCGAGCGCCACGATCGCACCGTGCTCGGCATCGGCTTCCGCCGCCTCTGGAGCGTGTGATCCCCTCGCCGTCGGGCGCGCCCACGCCCGCCGATCTCCTCGAAGGCACGCCCTACCGCTTCGTGCGCGCGCTCGGCGCGGGCGGCATGGGCCAGGTCGTCGAAGCCGAGCGCGAAGGCGGCGGCGAGCGGGTGGTGATCAAGCTGCTGCACGCCCACCTCGCGGGCCGGCGCGATCTGGCGGACCGTCTGCGCCTCGAAGGCGAGGGCCTCCGCGCCGTACGGCACCCGAACGTGGTGACCGTCCTCGACAGCGGCGTCACCGCGGACGATCGGCCCTACTTGGTGATGGAGCGCCTCGAAGGGCGCACGCTGCGCGCCGAGCTCGACGCGCGCGGTCCGCTTCCGGCGCTGGAGGCGATCGATCTCGTGGCCCAAGCGCTCGACGGGCTCGCGGCGGTGCACCGCGCGGGCCTCCTCCACCGCGACGTGAAGCTCGAGAACCTCTTCGTGTGCAACGCGGTCATAGGCGGTGCGCGCGTGCTCAAGCTCCTCGATCTCGGCGTGGCCAAGCGCCTCGACGGCGCCCTCCCCGCGCCGCTCGCGGTGCCCACCGCCGAAGGCGTTTCGCTCGGCACGCCGCGCTTCTTCTCGCCCGAGCAGGCCACGGGCGCGCCGCTCGATGCGCGCGCGGACGTGTACGCCGCGGGCCTCGTCCTCTTCGCGCTCCTCACGGGGCGCACGCCGTTCGATCATCACCGCGACGTGAAGGCGCTGCTTCGCGCCCACGCCGCGGAGCCGCCCGATCCCCCCTCGAAGCACGCACCGGCGCCGCTCCCGGAGGGCCTCGATCACGCCGTGCTCCAAGCCCTCGCGAAGCACCCTGACGATCGCCCCGCGAGCGCGGCCGCCTTCGCGACGATCCTCCGCGCCGTCGCCGAACGTTCCGCGGCCCCCGCACCGTGGAGCTACGCGCGCGTGCTCACGGCGACGCTGCTCGCATCCTTCGCGATCTCGGCGCTCGTCACCGCGATCGTCCACGCGATCCGCCGCTGAGCGATCGTTTGAGCTCCAACGGTCGCGCCGACATTCTCGCCAGCCCCCGGCTCTCGCGCTCGCGAAAGCCGGGTGCGATGGACGAAGGCTCGGCCGCCGAGATGCTTTGAGCTCAAACGATTTTACGAAAGGTCCGCTCGCGCGGGATTCGCGGACCGTCAGCCGGCGGAGAGCGCCATCGTCGCGGCGTTCTCGGGCACGTGCTCGAGGAAGCTCCGCTTGTAGCGCGGATCGCTGACGCGCTCGGCCCGCACGCGCAGGCGCTCCTGCGCCTCGACGATGCGGCGCTCGGCCTCTTCGCGCTCGCCCGTGGCTTCGAGCGCGAGGATGTACACGAGGCGGATCAACGCCTCGCCTTCCTCGACGCCTTCGAGCGACGCGAGGATCTCCATGGCCTCCTGCGCCTTCGGCAGCGCCAGCGCGGCCTCGCCGCGCTTCAGCAGGATCTTCGCCAGCGTGGCCAGCGCGTGGGCGCGCGTCGCCGGCGATCCGGGCGAGCAGGCCTCGGCTTGGTGCGCCTGCGCCTCGGCCTCCACGAGCGAGCCTTGGAGCGAGAGGATCTCCGCCAGGTAGATGCGCGCCGCCGCCTCGAAGCGACGGTAGCCCTGCTCCACGCAGCGCTGCACCGCCTCGGTCTCGACGGCCAGCGCTTCGCTGAGATCACCGAGCCGCGCCAGCGCGAAGCCGAGGTTGGCGCGCACGGGCGCGACGAACGACAGCTTCATCGGCTCGGCGACGTGGAGCGCTTGGCGCAGCACGCGCTCGGCCCGCGAGAACGCGCCGAGCTGCATGTACGCGTTGCCGATGTTGGCGCGCGAGAGGGCCGCGTTGCGCGCGTCGCCGGCCTCGGCGAAGCCCTCCACCGCGGACTCGACGAGGCGCAGAAACGTGGTCGGATCGCCCGCGTGCAGCGCGAACTCGGCGCTCGCCAGATCGATCCACGCGCGCACGCCGGGCTCGCCGTACGGGAGCGCGTCGCTCGCGTTGCGCGCCACTTGGAAGAGGTGCTCCGCGAGCGGGATGCGCCCCGCGCGGATGAGCGAGACCACGATCTGACAGAGCGCGCGAACCTGCGCGCCGACGGCGCGGCCCGGCTCGATGGCGCCGAGCTCGGTGGCGCGCTCGGCGAGCAGATCGTTCTTCCCCAGATAGCCGACCAGCATCGCATAGTGGCCGAACGCGGTGTACCAGCCGGCGCTCCCGCGCGGCAGGCAGGCGACGGCCTCGATGGCGCAGCGCTCGGCCTCGGCGAAGTGCCCGAGCCAGCGGTAAGCGATGGCTTGCACGAGGCGCATCCGGCCGAGCAGATCGCGATCGCCCTCGGGCCCCGTGACGACGGCTTGCTCGGCGAGCGCGATGGCGTCGTCGAGCGCGTTCACGGAGAGCGCCTGCTCGGCGTGCCAATCGAGCCCACGCACGGGCGCGAGCGGCACGTCCTCGTGCCACTCCAGATCGGGCCGCACCACTGCGCGTACCGACGAGAACATGCGCGACGGCAGCGGGCGCGTGTCCTCGTCGACGGAGACGTCCGAGTCGAGCTCGCCGCGCGCCGGCGGCGCGGTGGCCAAGGAGCGCGGGATGGATCGCGCATGGCGCACGGCGAAATGCGGCTCCAGACGATTGGCGAAGTCGATGGTCTCGCGGAGGAAATGCGCCATCGAAGGCATGCGCCGCGCGGGGTCGCGCTCGAGCGCGAGATGCACCAGATCGGCGACCTCGACCGGGACGCTGGGCACGAGGCCGGTGATGCGCGGCGCGCGATCCCGGCGGATCTTGTCGACGATGAGCGCCGCCGTCGGCGCCTTGAAGGGGCGCTCGCCGCTGAGCAGCTCGTAGAGCACGGCGCCCACGGCCCACACGTCGGTGCCCGCGCCCACTGGGCCGCCCTCGGCCTGCTCCGGCGACATGTACGAAGGCGTGCCGAGGAGGACGCCCACTTCGGTGTCCTGCTCACCGGCCTGACCCGCCATGCGCGCGATCCCGAAATCGATGAGCTTCGGCGTGATCACACCGGAGGACGCGCCCGCGAGCAGGATGTTCTCCGGCTTGATGTCGCGATGGACGATGTCCTTGCGGTGCGCGGCCACGAGCGCGCCCATGATCGGCGCCATGATGTCGAGCGCCTCCATGACGGCGAAGCGCCCGCGCTCTTCGAGGTGCTGCCGCAGGCTCACGCCGTCGAGCAGCTCCTGCACGATGTAAAACGATCCATCGCGGCGCTGCCCGACCTCGAGCACGCCGACGATGTTCGGGTGCTCGATGCTCGCGGCGGCGCGCGCCTCCCGCCGGAAGCGCCACATCACATCGGGGTGCCGCGCCACGTGCGGGTGCAGCACCTTGATGGCCACGCGGCGTCCGATCCACGTGTCCTCCGCTTCGAACACGGCGCCCGCCGCGCCGTGGCCGATCTGGCGGATGAGCACGAACTTGCCGCCGACCACGACCCCCGGACGCAGCGAGCTCCCCCGGCTCCCACCACCCCCGGGATCAATCGGCCCGGATTGCTCCATTACGACGTCGCGCTCCCCTCGACCCCCCGATGAAAGTTTGCTCCGTCTTCACTGTCAATGCAGGGACGAAACCCTGCTCGGCTATCAGACGTCATCCCCCATCCTCGGCGCTCGGCCGTCCCGCATGGTCGCGAGATATAGCGAACATGCGCGTCCGACGATCCCGCCATCAGCGTGCTCGCTGACGATTTCATTCCGCGTGCCGAGTCGCATGAGTGAAGGCGCAGATTCATGGACGCGCCACGGGCCCAACATGGCTCCGACGGATGAGCCGCGCGCTCGATCCACGGCATGACGCGGTTCGAGGATCTCGGCTTCAACGCTTGGTGTCGGCGAGCGGGTGCTCGCGCGACAGCGGCCCGATCTCTTCGGCGAACGCTTCCACGGCCTCGTCGAGCGCCACCGCGACCCGGTGCGGCCAGAGCCCGTGGGGATCCTCCTCGTTGGGCCCGGCGCGTACGACACGGCCCGCCCCCGTGCGTTCCTTCAGCGCCGTTTTTCCCGGCTCGCCGGGCACTTCGAAGGTCACCGAGACCCGCGTTCCGACCGCGAGCGGTTCGGCCATGAGCAGGAGCACGCCCTTGTCGCTGGCATCGTACGTGACGGCCACACCCTCGCCGCCCTCCCACCGCACGCGGATCGGCAGCCAAACCCGCGCCCGCCGCCGTTCCCGCTGATCCACGACGCGCGTCGTCATGGACCTCGATCGGACTCTGCGCGGGCGCGATCGTCAAGACCGGCAAGCCCTGCAATCGCACCGCTCGAAGCGCTGGATCCCTCGATGTGGCGGGTGGCCAACGTCGCGGACGGGCACCGTTCGTGAGATCGCGAACGCGATCGTCATCGACGCGATCCGAGCCGTCATGATCGTCCACATCGTTGCGAGCCCGCGCGCGTTGGGAGGCCGCGTGAACGACTTCGACGCATGTGCACCGCCGCGCTTGGGCGAGACGCGTGAAGCGCGCGATCAGCTCCCCGAGAGGGCCGCCGCCGGCTCCACCTTGGCCGCGCGACGCGCCGGGCCGAACGCGCCCACCATCGCGAAGAGCGCGGCGAACGCGATCCCCACGCCCCAGAGCCACGGCGGGAAGGCGAAGAAGCTCGCTGGTTTGAAGGGAAAATCCGGCAGCTTCCGCGTCGCGATCAGATCGGCCACGAGCGCCGAGAGGCGCGCGACCACGAGCCCGATCGCGCCGCCGACGACGCCCACCATCGCCGCGAGCCCGAGCATCCACGCGCGCACGTCGCTCCCCGTCGCGCCCACGGCGCGGTAGAGCGCGATCTCGGCGCGCCGCTCGGCCACGAGCACGCGGAACGTGTAGGCGATGTTCGACGCCGACACGATCAGGATCACCGCCGCGATCAGCGAGAGCAGCCCCGTCACGCCGGAGATGAGCACGCTCACGTCACGCGCCCGCGTGTCGTGCGGCGCGAGCCCGAGCGTCTGCCCCACCGCGAGCACGTCGGCGGCCGCGTCCGGCGCGCTCACCTGCACCATCGCGCTCGAATACCGCTCCGCCGCGGCATCACCGGCGAGCTCGCGGTTCCACCTGCGCACCACCGAGAGCGGCAGCGTGATCCCGAGATCGATGGCGCGCTTCGAGACGCCGACCGCGCGGATCTTCACCGTCCGCGGCGCGCCGTGCTTGGCCCGCCCGAGCATCGATTCACCGAGCCGCAGGTTGAACGTCACGCCCTGCGCCCGCGCCACCAGCGTCTCGCCCACGGGCGGCAGGCCGTGCGCAGGCGCGATGCTCTTGTCGAAGACCTCCACGAGATAGCGGCTCACCAGCGCGGGGATGGGCTCCGAGCACTTGCCCTCGGCGGCGCCCGCCGCCCGCTCGCAATACTGCGAGGCCGCGCAGCCTCCATCATCGACGCACGCGGGCCCCGCGCGATCGAGCGGATCCACGAAGGCATCGGCGAGCTTCTCGCCGCGCACCAGCGCGGGATCGATCCCATCGCCGACGAGCTCGCTCGTGCCCACGTCGTGGCCGAAGATCTCCTTCCCTCCCCGCCCGCTCGAAGGGAACGCGAAGCGCAGCTTCGGATAGACCCCGGTCACGCGCGGCGCGCCGCGCAGCTTCTCGATGTCGGCCTCGGGGATGCCGGTGGGCGCCGCGTTGCCCCCGAGCAGGATGCCGAGGAGCCCCGGATCGGCGGCCTTCGGCGGCTCGAGCTCGACCTGATCGATCGGGAAGACGTCGCCGAGCAGCACGGCGCGCACGCCGAGGCCGAGCGCCAAGAAGAACACCAGCGCCGCGGTGCCAGCGGCGATGCCGAAGCCGCTCGTCACCAGCGCGCCGCGCGTGCGCCCGAGATCACGGCGGATCAGCGTCCACAGGGCGGCGAGCTTCATCCTTCCTCGATCCTCCCGTCGCGGATCCGCACCGTGCGCGTGGCCGCGCGGGCGAGGCGCTCCTCGTGCGTCACCGCCACGATGGTGAGCCCGCCCTCCGCGGAAAGCTCCCGGAACAGATCGATGGTGCGCGCGCCCGTCTCCGCGTCGAGGTTCCCCGTGGGCTCGTCGCAGAGGAGCAGCTCCGGCCGGCGCAAGAGGGCCCGCGCGATGGCCACGCGCTGCCGCTGGCCGCCGGAGAGGCGGGCCGGCGTGTCGTCCGCGCGATCCTTTAGACCTAAACGATCCAAGAGCTCGAGCGCGCGGGGCCGGAGATCCGCCGCGCCCTCCGCGAAGAGGGCCGGGGCCATGACGTTGTCGATCACCGAGAGGTGCGCGAGCAGGTGGAACGCCTGGAAGACGAACCCGATGCGCGCCCCGCGGAGGCGGGAGAGCTCGCCGTCGCCGAGCTTCCGTAAGTCCTTCCCGAAGACCTCGGCGGTGCCCTCGTGATCGCGATCGAGGCCGCCGATGATCCCGAGGAGGGTGCTCTTGCCCGACCCGCTCGGGCCGAGGACGGCCACGAGCTCACCGGGCTCGACGGTGAGCGAGACACGATCGAGCACCGCGCGCCGGGCCGGGCCGTCGCCGTAGTGCTTCAGGAGATCGACGGCGCGGACGAGGCTCACAGCGCGGACACGATGACACGTTCGCGGTCCACCGCCTTCTCGGCGGCCTCGATGCTCACCACCGACAAGTCCTCCGCGTCGGCGAGCTTCTCGCGATCGAGGCCGAAGAGGCGGAGGAGCATGGAGGACGGCGTGAAGGCGAGATCGCGCTCGTGCATGAAGAGGCGGCCGAGGTGCTCGGCGTATGCCTTGGAGAGCTCGGAGAACGGGATGTGATCGAAAGCCTCGGCGCGCCGCCGGCTGGCCGCGGAAGAGGCGATGAGGGCGACATAGAGCAGGTGATAAAGACCCTGGAGACGCAGGCGCATCGCGAGGCGCGCGGCGGGCCCGCCCTCCATGTTCGCCATCGCCTCGCGGAGGAAATGCACGTTGAGCGGCACGTGGAACGACTCGTCCCGCGTGAGGATGGCGAGCACGTGCCGCACCGCCGGGTGCGTCGCGCGGCGCAGCGCCAAGCGATACGTGGTCGATCCGATCGTCTCGAACATCAGGTTGGTGAGCACGATCGTCTCCACGCGATCGGCTTGCCCGTAGACCCGATAAAACGTGCCCGTGACGCGGCCCATCGGCTTGATGGTCCCGCCGAGGTACGCGATGAACTCGGTGAGCAGCTCGCGGTGCCAGCCCTCCTCGTTGCCATAGAGGCGGAGGCACTCGGCGAGATCGGGATCGCGCGCGCCGATCTCGTCGGCGAGGGCGTGCGCCTGCGTGAGGCCCGACTCTTCGGCGCGGTAGGCGGCGTTGAAGAACGCGATGGCGGCCGCACGCTCCTCCTCCGAGGCGAAGTGAATGGGCTCACGGAGGTCGAGCTTCTCTTCGTACATCCGCTCGGCGCGACGGCGGAGCATGGAAAGCCACCACGCGGTGGGGCGGCGGCTACCTCTCCCGGCGGGACCGCCGTTCGTGACGGCGCGCGCCTTTCCTGCATCGATAAGTGTCATGGGCGGCAGCGCGGACCATAGCCGAATTGTGGGCATGCGGGGGCGGGTCCCTCCCCACCGATGCGCGGTTTCGGCCGCCCATTCCTGTACGTCACGGGCTCCCGACCTCCCAGAGTTTCGACCTGGCGAGCGGATGTACTAGGCTTCATGCAGAACCGTGTCATTCGAACAGCTCGATCTGCCGATCGCGGGTCTCATCCCCCAACCCGAGCCAACACGAATCCCACGCACGCGGCGTGTCTTCGTGAACCGCAATTTGAAGATGGCGGGGATCGATTGGGTGGGCTTCGACATGGACTACACCCTGGCGATCTACAACCAGGGGGAGATGGATCGCCTCTCGATCCAGGCCACGGTCGACAAGCTGGTGACCCGCGGCTACCCGGAAGAGCTCATCCGCGGCATCGACTACAAGATCGAGTTCCCCATCCGCGGCCTGCTCATCGACAAGCGCTACGGCCACATCTTGAAGATGGATCGCTTCAAGGTGGTGCAGAAGGGCTATCACGGCCTGCGCGAGCTCTCGAGGGACGAGGTCCGCGCCCTCTACCAGCAGAAGAAGATCCGCCCCACCACGGCGCGCTACCACTGGATCGACACGCTCTACGCGCTCAGCGAGGCCACGATGTACACGGGCATCGTCGACGCCTACGAGCGCCAGGGCCTCGAGCTCGACTTCGCGCGGCTCTTCACCGACATCCGCGAGTGCATCGACGAGGCCCACCGCGACGGGACGATCCTCGACGAGGTGAACCGGGATCTCCCCCGCTTCGTGGAGCGTGATCCCATGCTGGCCCAAACGCTCCACAAGCTCCGATCCGCCGGCAAGAAGCTCTTCCTTTTGACCAACAGCCGCTGGCCCTACACCGAGAAGATGATGACGTACCTGCTCGGCGGCGCGATGCCGGAGTACCCGAGCTTCCGTCATTACTTCGACGTCATCATCGTGGCCGCGGCCAAGCCCGCCTTCTTCCAGGAGTCGCGTCCCCTCATGCGCCGCGAAGGGAACGAGCTCCGCCCCGCCTCGCTCCCGCTCGAGCGCGGCGCCATCTACGAAGGCGGCAACCTCCACGATTTCGAGGCCGCCATCGGGGTGACCGGCGATCGCATCCTCTACGTCGGCGATCACATCTACGGCGACATCCTCCGCTCCAAGAAGGAGTCGGCCTGGCGCACGGCCATGATCATCCAGGAGATGGAGGCCGAGGTCGTGGCCCACGAGGCCTGCCGCGATCAGCACAAGAAGAGCAGCGAGCTCGAGCAGCGCCGCGAAGAGCTCGAAGATCAGCTCCGCTTCTACCAACAGCGCTACAAGGACCTGACCCGCAAGATCGACGAAGAGGCGGGGAAGAACGGCGGCGAGGCCGGCAAGGCCAACGGCGCCCCGCGCGTGACGAACGGCGCCGCCGAGACGGACCGCGCGCGGGTGAAGCGCACCGTGGAGCGGATCCGCGGGCAGCTCCGCGCCGTCGACGCGGAGGCCAACGCGCTGGAGCGCGAGATCGCGCAGCGCTTCCACGCCTATTGGGGCTCCTTGCTCAAGGAGGCGCACGAGACCTCGAGCTTCGGCGACCAGGTCGAGGAGTACGCCTGCGTCTACACCTCGCGCGTGTCGAACCTCCTCTCGTACTCGCCGCTGCAATACTTCCGCAGCCCGCGCGATCTGCTCCCGCACGAGCTGTGAAGGCCCGCCCGAGGCGCGCCGTCTCACCGATCGTTGGTGCTCCAACGAATCGCCGACCCACGCGCGCCGCGTGGACATGAGGATCGTCGAACGCGATGCGCAGGGAAGCACGGGTCGTCGGGGCGGGGATTTCCGGGCTGTATGCGGCCCTCCTCTTGGCCCGGCGGGGGTGGGCGGTGCGCGTCGTCGAGCGCGCGGCGCGGGTGGGCGGGCTCGCGGGCGCGGAGACGTTCCGCGGGATCCCGTGCGATCTCGGCTCGCATCGGCTCCATCCGTCGGCGCTCTCGCGGCCGCTGTTCCGGGAGATCGACGCGGCGCGACCGTTCCTGCGCCGGCCGCGGCGCGGTCTCCTGCACTTCAACGGCCGGCGCATCCCGTATCCGCCGAGCGCCGCGGCCATGTTGGGCGCGCTCGGGATCCGCGCCAGCGCCGCGCTCGCCGTCGGCCTGCTCGCGCGGCCGGGACAGCGGCGCGCGTTCGCCACGTGGGATCGCGATCGCGCGGCCGAAGACGAGGACGTGGGGTTCGAGCGCTTCGTGCGCGATCGCGTGGGCGGGCCGGCCTACGAGGCCTTCTATCGGCCTTATGCCGAGAAGGTCTGGGGCCTCGATCCCCGCGAGCTCTCGCAGTCCGTGGCCAAGAAGCGGGTGAGCACCACCGCGCCGTGGCAGCTCGTCACGAGCTTCGCCGGGCGCGCAGCACGCTGGGCCACGGGGCAGGATCGCGACGCCATCGACGGCTTCGTCTATCCAGCGGAGGGCGCCTCTTCGATCATCGGTTACCTCGAAACCGCGCTCGCCGAGCGCGACGTGATCATCGAACGCGGCGTGCCCTTCGACCCCGCCGCGTCGCGATCAGGGCCTGTCCTCTTCGCCGGCGATCTCCGCGATCTCGTGCCCACCACGCTCGCGCATCGCGGCCTCTACCTCGTGTACGTCGCGCTGCCCGTCGATCGCGCGGGCGAGGCGGAGACGCACTACTCGCCCGACCCGAGCCTCTGGTTCGGCCGCGTCTCCGAGCCGCAGAACTATTCGCCGGCGCTGCGCCGCGCGGGTGAGACCATCCTGACGGTGGAAATCCCTGAGGGGCGTTGGGGAACGGGGCGTGATTTCGCTTCAGGCGCGCACCTCGACGAGCTCCTGGATCAACTCCAGCGCACCGGCATCGCGCCGCGCGGGGTGCGCCCGATCGAGGTGCGGCAGCGCTTCGTGCCCGGCGTCTATCCACTCTACCGACGAAGCTGGCGGACGGACTGGCGCGTAGCCATGGATCAGGTGATTGCGCTTGGTGAGGTATACCCCTTCGGTCGGCAAGCTCTCTTCCTCCACGTGAATCTCGATCACTGTGCCGACATTGCGGAGGACGTGGTCCGGCACCTATGTGCTGGAGACGGCGTCGCGTCCTGGGTGCGCGACGCGCAGGCCTACTTGGATCTACGCGTGAGGGACTGACGTCGACACACCCGGATCCATGGGCTGCGATCGAGATTCACGCTTGGAGGTACCCTTGGAGACGACGACACGACAACCGCGAAGGGATGCTCGTTCGCTGGGGCCCGTCCTGGGCACGCTCGGTTTGCCGAGTGGTTGGTTCATCGTGGCAACCTCTCATGAGGTGGAGCGCAATCAGACGCTGACGCGTCCCTTCATGTCCGAGGAGATCGTGCTTTACCGCACGGCCTCGGGCGAAGCGCGCGCCGTCGCGCCGTATTGCCCGCATCTCGGCGCGCACCTCGGGCGCTCGGGCAACGTGGAGGGAGAGACGCTTCGCTGCGCCTTTCACGGCTTCTGCTTCGACGGCGCGGGCGCGTGCGTGGCCACGGGCTATGGCACCAAGCCCCCTCCCCTCGCGCGCCTCGCGGTGCGCCACGTGCGCGAGCAACACGGCGTCATCATGGTCTGGCACGATCCGAGCGGAAAGCCGCCCGCGTGGGAGGTGCCGATGCTCGACACCGAGGGTTGGTCTCCGTTCGTGCTCGAGCGTTTGTCGCTCCGCGGCCACCCCCAGGAGACCACGGAGAACAGCGTCGATTTCGGTCACTTCGCCATCGTGCACGGGTATCGCAACGTGCGTGTGATCCGCGAGGCGCGCATCGAAGGCCCGTACCTCACGGCCCGCTATGCGATGACGCGCGGCCTCGGCCCGTTCGGCCGCATCGGCGTCGCCCTCGACACCGAGTTCGAGCTGCACGTGCACGGCCTCGGCTATTCGCTGGTCGAGGTCGACATCAAGAGCTTGGGCCTGCGCACGCGGCACCTCGTGATGTCCACGCCCACCGAGGAGGGCCGCATCGCGCTCACGCTCGGCGTCAGCATGAAAGAGCCGCGCACGCTCGATGCTCTCGGCAAGGTCCGCGATCACCTCCCGCTGCGCCGGCTCACCTATGGAATGGCGTCCATCGCGTTCCCCATCTTCCGCCACGACGTGATGCAGGACTTCGACATCTGGGAGAACAAGCGCTACGTGGCCCGCCCCGCGCTGGCGCAGGGCGACGGCCCGGTCGGGCTCTATCGCAAGTGGGTCACGCAGTTCTATCCGACCTGACGAATCCCCACGTCTCGTTGCCTGTCGCGAACGGCCCCGCCCGCGCGACCGACGTCGCAACCTGGTTGTCGCAACTCCATATCTCGAGATGCCTTGTTCCGGCGTGCGCCGGCAATCGCATCGAGGCGCGGTGGATCCGGCTCGGACTCGCTTCTCATCGACTCGCATGCTCGCGCTGAGACAACCATTCTCGAAATCATGCTCTGTGGAAGGCGCGTGTTGACTTTGACTTTCAATAGTGACAACGTGCGCCCAGGTCTGATGCCGACGATCCTTCCGCGCTCTCGTGCTTTCGCGCTCGCCTTCGCATTGGCGGTCTCGGGCGCCGCGCTGCCTGCGCACGCGGTCGACTACTGGACGCCGATGACGGTGCTCACCGAGTTCTTCAAGGGCGTGCCCAACGTGAAGGTGGCCCCCAAGACGGTGACGCTCGCGAACGCGGACGCGATCGAGATCGCGAAGAAGCTCGGCACCGATCCCGCCCACCTCAAGCGGCAGTGGAACGTGTACGTGGCCAACGCCGACGGCAAGCGCACGGGGTTCGCCGTGCTCGACGCGGAGATCGGGCTGCACGAGCTGATCGACTTCGGCGTGCGTTTCGACGATAAGGGCGCCGTGAGCCGCGTCGAGATCATGGCCTTCCGCGAGCCCTACGGCGATGGGATCGTCGCCCCGCGCTTCCGCAACCAGTTCGTGGGCAAGACGGCGAACGACGCCATTACCGCGGGCAAGGACATCGACATCGTGAGCGGCGCGACCTTGTCGTCGCGATCGGTCGCCCTCGGCGTGAAGCGCGATGCCCTCGTGCTTCAAGCGGCGCTGAAGTACGGCCTGTGAGAGATTTCCAGGTCTCCGCGCCGGGACGCCTGCGGGTGCTCTCGGTGGGGGCGAAGATCCTCTATTCGGCCTTCGTCATCGCCACGATCGCCGGACTCCTGGTCTCGTGGCGACTCTACGGTGCCGCCGTCGGCGACGCGGGCCCGGCCGTCTACTACGCGGGCGCCGCCCAAACCGCCGCGCCCAGCGCCGCACCGGCCCCGAGCGCCGCGCCCGGCGGCCTCGTGATCGAGCTCGCGCCCGACGATCAGAAGCCCCGCGCCATCGTCGAGCAGATGCCCGAGCGCAAGCTGCTCGAGGTGACGCACTTCCACCTCTTCAGCATCCCCGTCTACGTATTGATCCTCGCGCACCTGTGGCTGCTCGCGAAGATCCCCTCATGGCTCCAGAGCACCGGCGTCGTCCTCGCCGTCGTCACGAGCGGTCTTCACATCGCCGCGCCCTGGCTCGTGCGCGGCCGCGCCGGCCTCGCGTTCCTCATGGGATCGAGCGGCGCGGCGATGCTCGTCGTCCTCGGCGTGATGGGCCTCTGGTCGATGATCGACATGTGGCTGCCGACCCCGCAGAGGCGTTCGAAGAGCAATTGAAAGGCACGAGCGCGAAGGAGCCGTCCAAAGCTCCTTCGCTCCAATGCCGCTTGCGCCCTTCGGACCTCAGTCACGCGGCCGAGGACTTTGTCCGCATCCCGATGCGACGAACGTGAGGCCCGAAGCGGCGAAACATGATGGAAATCTCGGGTGGATCACGGGGTGGTGGGGCCCCATGAGCTTTGCTCATGGGGCGGCGGGGACGTGAGTCCCCGCCGTGTGAATCAGGGCTTCTTCGGCTTGCGTCGATCGAGGCTGACGAGCGTGGACTCGTCGCCGACCTCCACGTCGGAGATACCCGCGAGCGCGGCGATCGCCGCCGGCGAGAGGCCCGCGAGCAACAACGCGCGGTGGCGGGCCGATTCGTCGGGGGCGCTGTCGGAGAGGTTCGCTTCGGCCACCTCGGCCTCGGTGGCTTCGAGATCGACGGCCGGCGGCTCGATGCCCACGGGATCCTCGTCGAGCTCCGGCACGAGGAAGATCACCGAGAGCGGCGGCAGCGTCAGCACGATCGATTGGGGGTGACCGTGCTGCGGCACGTCCTCGACTTCGACGCGTCCGAGGTTGCCCATGCCGCTGCCGCCGTAGTCGCGCGCGTCGGTGTTGAGGACCTCGCGGTAGGCACAGCGACGCGGCACGCCGAAGCGATAGCCGGTGCGCGGGATGGGCGTGAAGTTGCACGCGACCACCACGTGCAGGCCCTTCGTGACGATCCTGCCGCGGCGGCCCTTGGGCGAGAGGAAGCTCGGGAAGCGGACGAAGGCGATGACGCTGTGAGGAGCGTCGTTGCAGTCGATCCACTTGAAGCCTTCGGGCTCGTCGTCGAGCTGGTGCAGCGCGGGATAGCGGCGGTAGCGCTCGTTGAGATCGCGCACGAGCTTCGAGAGGCCGTGATGATCGGGCTCCGCGAGCAGGCCCCAATCGAGCTCGGACTCGAAGTTCCACTCGCGGTATTGACCGATCTCGCCGCCCATGAAGAGCAGCTTCTTCCCCGGATGCGCCCACATGTACGCGTAGAGCGCGCGCAGCGTGGCGTGCATCTTCCAGCGATCGCCGGGCATCTTCGAGAGGAGCGACTTCTTGAGGTGCACGACCTCGTCGTGCGAGAGCGGCAGCAGATACCGCTCGGACCACGCGTACCAGATGCCGAAGGTGAGCTTGCCGTGGTGGAAGGCGCGGTGGATCGGATCGAACGAGAAGTACGCGAGGGTGTCGTGCATCCACCCCATGTTCCATTTGAAGTCGAAGCCGAGGCCGCCGACGTACGAGGGCTTGGTGACGCCGGGCCACGAGGTCGACTCCTCGGCCGCCATGAGCACGCCGGGGAAGCGCGCGTGGACGCGCTCGTTCAGCTCGCGGATGAACTCGACCGCCTCCAGGTTCTCGCGGCCACCGTATTTGTTCGGCACCCACTCGCCCGGGTTCGACGCGCCGTAGTCGAGGTAGAGCATCGAGGCCACGGCGTCGACGCGCAGGCCGTCGACGTGGAACTCCTCGATCCAATAGAGCGCGTTGCCGATGAGGAAGTTCTTCACCTCCGGACGGCCGTAGTTGAAGACGAACGTGTTCCAGTGCTTGTGCTCGCCCTTGCGCGGGTCGAGGTGCTCGTAGAGCGCGCTCCCGTCGAAGCGGCCGAGCGCGAACGCGTCCTTGGGGAAATGGGCCGGCGTCCAATCGAGGATCACGCCGAGGCCGCGCGCGTGACAGCGATCGACGAAGTAGCGCAGATCGTCGGGGTCGCCGTAGCGGCTCGTGGGCGCGAAATAGCCCGAGACTTGATAACCCCACGATCCATCGTACGGATGCTCCATGACCGGGAGCAGCTCGACGTGCGTGAAGCCCATCTCGGCGACGTAGTCGACGAGGATGTCGGCGAGCTCGCGGTAGGAATACCAGCGCTCGGCGGGATCGCCCTTCGGCGGCGGCTCGCCGGGCACGGCCTCGGGCTTCGGCTTGATGCGCCACGAGCCGAGGTGCACTTCGTAGATCGAGATCGGCTTGCGGCGCGGATCGCTGGCGGCGCGATCGGCCATCCAGCGCGCGTCGGTGAACTCGTAGCGGCGCGAGACGACCTTGGAGGCCGTCTTGGGGCGCAGCTCCATGGCCTGGCCATAAGGATCGCTCTTCAACACCAACGGCCCTTGCAGGGTCTTGATCTCGAATTTGTAGAGCGCGCCCTCGGCCACGCCGGGCACGAAGATCTCCCAGATTCCAAGGCCCATGCGGCGCATCGCATAGAGGCGCCCGTCCCAACCGGTGAAGTCGCCGGTGACGCTCACGCGCTGCGCGGCCGGCGCCCACACGGCGAACCCGGTGCCGCGCACGCCGTCGACCTCGCGCACGTGCGCGCCGAGGCGGCGATAGATCTCTTGATGGGTGCCCTCGGCGACGAGGTGCAAATCGAGATCGCCGAGGCTCGGCGTGAAGGCATACGGGTCGTGCGTGATCTCGACGCCCTCGGGGTGGCGGATCTCGAGGCGGTAGCGGAGCAACGGTCGCCCCGCGGCCCGCGACGGATCGGGGCGCGGCAGGCGGGCCTCGAAGATGCCGAGGCCGTGCACGCGCTCCATGGCCACGCTCGATCCGTCGTCGCGGAGGAGGCGCACGTCGAGCGCATCCGGGCGAAACACGCGCACGACGAGCGCCCCATCCTCCTCGTGAGGACCGAGGACACTGTGCGGGTCCGAGTGTTCGACGGCCGCGATGCGATCGAGCTCCTCACGCGGAATCATGGCTTCTCGTCATGGCGCAACCAGCGAGGCGCGTCATCGGGCAAATTGCAGGATCGCTCGGGTCGGGCCCGGCCCGACACAGGGGTTACCCCTCATCGCATTGCCGGGGTCGTCCCGTCGGACCACCTCCGGATTGCTGGTCGGGCCTGCAAGGGCTAGCGTGCCGGCCAGACTGCGCCAGGGAGGTCGAAATGGGTAACGTGGTGAGCGTCAACGGAAACGGCACGAGCACGAACGGCCAGGCGGCCGCCAAGATCCGCAGCTACGCGCCGGCGACCGGCGAGCTGATCGGCGAAGTCCCGAACATGACCGCCGACGAGGTCCGGCAAGCCGTGGCGCGCGCCCGCAGGGCGCAGGAAGCGTGGGGCGCGCTCCCCGTCGCCGAGCGCGCGGCCCGCGTGCTGCGCTTCCGCGATGCCATCGTCGATCGCGCCGACGAGGTGGTGGACCTACTCGCGCGCGAGTGCGGCAAGCCGCGCCACGAAGCGCTGCTCCACGAGGTGATGGTGGTCGCGGACATCACCACCTATTTCGCCAAGAACGCCGAGCGCATCCTGGCCCCCCGGCAGCTCAGCTTGCATCTGATGAAGCACCGGAAGAGCTACGTGCACCTCATGCCGCGCGGCGTGGTGGGCGTGATCTCGCCGTGGAACTACCCGTTCCAGCTTCCGCTCCGTGACGTGATCACCGCGCTCCTCGCGGGCAACGCGGCCGTGCTCAAGCCGAGCGAGGTGACGCCGCT
This sequence comes from Minicystis rosea, assembly GCA_001931535.1. Classification (GTDB taxonomy): domain Bacteria; phylum Myxococcota_A; class Polyangia; order Polyangiales; family Polyangiaceae; genus Minicystis; species Minicystis rosea. Next base: position 15,516,789 of record CP016211.1, on the reverse strand, counting down.
CATCGCCCTCAAAGCCAAGGAGATTTGGGACGGCGCCGGCCTGCCGGAGGATCTGTTCCAGGTCGTCACCGGTTATGGGCCGACGGGCGCCGCGCTCATCGACGCGGGCGTCCAGTTCATCGTCTTCACCGGCGGCGTGGCCACGGGGAAGAGGGTCGCGGCCGCCTGCGGCGAGCGCCTCATCCCCTGCGTGATGGAGCTCGGCGGCAAGGCGCCGCTCATCGCGTGCAGCGACGCGGAGATCGAGCGCACCGCGCGCGCCATCACCTTCGGCGGCTTCTCCAACTGCGGTCAGGTGTGCATCTCCGTCGAGCGCGTCTACGCGCACCGCGACGTGCACGATCAGATCCTCGATCGCGTCGTCACGCTCACGAAGGAGCTGCGCCAGGGCGATCCCAGCCGCGATTTCGTGGACGTCGGCGCCATCATCTTCGCGCCGCAGATCGACATCGCCGAGAAGCACATCGCCGACGCGGTGGCCAAGGGCGCCGAGGTGCGGGCCGGCGGCAAGCGCGCGCCCGGTCGCGGCCAGTTCTTCGAGCCCACGGTGATCGCCGGCTGCACGCACGACATGACCGTGATGCGCGAGGAGATCTTCGGGCCCATCGTGCCCTTCATGAAGGTGCAGAGCGAAGAGGAGGCGGTGCGGCTCGCCAACGAGTCGCACCTCGGCCTCAACGCCTACGTGTTCTCGGCCGATCGCGAGCACGGCCGGCGGCTCGCCGAGCGCATCGAGGCGGGCAGCGTCCTCGTGAACGACGTGCTCTCCAACGGCGGCACGGTCGAGGCGCCCTTCGGCGGCATCAAGCAGAGCGGCTTCGGCCGGGCCATGGGGGACGACTCGCTCCGCGAGATGTGCGACCCGCGGCACATCAGCGTCGATCGCGTGGCCATGGGCGAGAAGGATCCGCTCTGGTTCCCGTACACCGAGAAGAGCTACGGCTGGTTCAAGAAGGGCCTCCGCATGATGTTCGGCGGCGGCGGCCTCGTGAAGAAGATCAGCGATTTGTTTTGAGCTCAAACGTTCTTCGCGCCCCGACCGGCACGGATCGGGGCGCGCAGGCCGGGGCGGATCTCCGCGGGAATCCCCGCGCAATCTCGACGACGAACAAGAACGAAGACGGCCGGTGATGCCGTTGACGTGAGCCACCTCGCGCCGGATAACTGAGCCCGTGTCGCGATGAAGAGGCTCTTCGATCCGCGGCTGGACTTGGGCGTCCGGCACCTCCTCCCCGAATGGCGTGCCCTCCTCCGCCCCGAGCATCTCCGTGAAGATGTGATCGCCGGCCTGACCGTGGCCTGCATCGCGGTGCCGCTCTCGCTCGCCATCGCGCTCGCGTCCGGCGTGCCTCCCGTGGTGGGCCTCGTGACGGCCATCGTGGCTGGGATCGTCTGCGCGCTCTTCGGCGGCACCACGCTCGCGGTGAGCGGGCCGGCGGCGGCGCTGGCCGTGCTCGTCGCATCCATCGTGCAGAAGCACGGGATGGGCGCGCTGCTCGTCGTCGTCCTGTGCTGCGGCCTCTTGCAGATCGCGTCGGGGGCGCTCGGTCTCGGTCGGATCATCCGCCTCGTGCCCGTGTCGGTCGTCGAAGGCTTCACCGCCGGCTTCGGCGCCCTCCTCGTCATCGGCCAGCTCCCGCGCGTGCTCGGCCTGCCTGCGCCGCCGCAGGATCGCGTGATCGACGTGATCACCCACATCGGCGAGCTCTTGCATCAGGCCCGACCGGTGAGCGTGCTCATCGCGCTCGGGACGCTCGGACTGGTCTTCGGCTTCTCGCGGCTCAACCGCCGCATCCCCGCGGCACTCTTCGCAGTCGCCATCCCCACGATCATCGTCGCCGCGCTGGGGATCAAGACGGAGACGATCGAAGAGATCCCGCGCTCGCTCCCGCCCCTCCATCTGCCCGCGATGCCGCCGGGCGCCGCGTGGGGCACGATCTTCGGGGCCGCGTTCCTCGCGTATGCGCTGACCTCGCTGGAGTCGCTGCTTTCATCGAGCGCCATCGACAAGCTGCGCAAGCAGGACGAGCGGCACGATCCCGATCAAGAGATGATCGGCCAAGGCCTCGGCAACGTGGCGTCCGCGCTCGCGGGCGGCATCTTGGTCAGCGGCGTCATCGTGCGCTCCGCGCTCAACGTGCAGGCCGGCGCGCGCACGCGGCGCGCGGCCATCATCCATGCGCTCGCGCTGCTCGCCGTCGTCTTCCTCTTCGCGCCCGTGATGAGCCGCATCCCCGTAGCCGCGCTGGCCGGCGTGCTCCTCTCGGTGGCGTTTCGGATGCTCGATCCGCGCAAGCTCGTGGCGCTCGCCCGCGTGTCGCCGAGCGACGCGGCCGTGTACGCCATCACCTTCGCGGTCATGGTGTTCGCCGATCTCGCGGAGGGCGTGCAGTGGGGCCTCGTGGCCGCGCTCGCCATCGCCGCCCTCAGGCTCGGACAGACGGGCTCACGCCTCCAAGAGCGCGGCTCGGCGCCCTCGCGGCTCGAGCTCACGGGCCCCATCACCTTCCTCGCGTCGCTCGAAATGGAGGCTTTGCAAAAGCGCATCCGCGAAGCGCGGCGCGGCTCGTCGCTCGTCCTCGACGCCACCGGCGCCACCGCGATCGACGCCACCGGCGCGGAGATGCTCGTCGATCTCGTGACCGCGATGAAGCAGCGCGATCTCTCGGTCGCGCTCTACGGCCTCCGCCCCGATTTGATGGCGCGCGCCATCGCCGCCGATCACGGGGGCGCGCTCGCCGGCGTCGTCGCCGACACGGAGGCCGACATCGCCGCGATCTGCTCGCCTGAGACGGCGCCGCTCTCCACGCGCCAGCGCCTCGTCGCCGGCGTCGATCGCTACCGGCGCGATCACCTCCCGCGCTACACCAAGCTCTTCGAGCGCCTGGCCGAGAAGCAGACGCCGCACACGATGCTCATCACCTGTGCGGACAGCCGCATCCAGCCCGCGCTGATGACGTCGACCGATCCGGGCGAGCTCTTCATCGTGCGCAACGTCGGCAACATGGTGCCGCCCTACTCCGAGGAGCACCCGCCGCCCGCGGGATCAGCGCTCGAATACGCGGTCGGCGTGCTCGGCGTGAAGGCCATCATCCTCTGCGCGCACTCGCGCTGCGGCGCCATCCACGCGCTCACGCACCCGGACACGGTGCCGCCCACGCTCGGCAGCCTGCGCGCCTGGCTCGACGACACGCAGGCCCGCCGCATGGTGGCCACCTTGCCGAGCGACATGTCGCAGGACGACGTCGCGCGGCTCAACGCGCTCCTCCAGCTCGATCACGTGCGCACCTTCCCGCTCGTCCGCGAGCGCGTGGAGGCAGGCACGCTCCGGCTCTATGCCTGGTTCTTCGACGTCGCCTCGGGCGAGATCGAGGAGTGGTCCGCCGACGGCAAACGCTGGCGCAAGCTCACCGACGAAGAGGTCCACGCCTCGACGGCGCCGCCCGAGCACGACGCATCCGTGAAGCGGATCGGCGCTTCCACGCACTGATCTCGGGCGTGGCCAGCAGCGCGCTCAGCACCTCCATGGCAAGTCGATGAGCCATGAGGTCTCCATCGACCGTCTCATGTGCCTTTGCCTGCGGCGGAAGGCCGCCGTCTCGCCCGAAGCTCACCATTGTGACACCGGCGCGGCCTCCATAGACTGGGCGCCAATCCTCGCCGGATGCCCTCGATGCCGAGCCTCTACACCTTCACGGACTACTCTCCTCGATGGCCCACCGCGTTCGCGCAGGAGGCCGAGAAGCTCGGCGCGCTCTTCGGTGATCTGCTCGTCACGATTCATCACATCGGGAGCACGTCGGTGCCGGGCCTCGCGGCCAAGCCCATCATCGACATGCTCCCCATCGTGCGCGACATCACCCTCGTGGAAGCGCTGGCGCCGGCCTTCGAAGCCGCCGGTTATCGATACTGGGGTGAATACGGCCTGCCCGGGCGCCGCTACTTCATCAAGGATCAGGGCGAGTATCGGACGCACAACATCCACACCTATCAGGTGGGAGATCCCGATATCGAACGTCACCTCGCCTTCTGCACTTATCTACGGAGCCATGAAGAAGCGCGCGTCGACTACGAGGCTTTGAAACGCGAAGTCTATGCCATGCACCCAGCGGACGTCGGTGCCTACAACGACGGCAAGAATGCATGGATCAAACGGGTGGAGCAGGTCGCCATGGAGTGGTATCGCCAGCGGACCGATGCTGCCCCCCATCGAACCGAGCGCTGAGCTCCCCGAAGCGCGACGCGACGGCACATGGCCGCGTGTCTATCGGCCTTCCCGCAAACAGCGGCTCTTCTACTACGCGACCAGCGCGGGCAGCTTCGTCATGGCCACAGCCTTCATCGGCGGCGCGCTGCTCATCGAGCGCAGGCCACAAAACGATGTGGGTTGGCGCGTCCTCGTCATCCTCGTGGGCCTCTGCTTCATGGTCGGCTGCCCGTATCTCCTCTGGTGGATCCGGCGCTGTCGGGTGGTCCTCTTCGAGCACGAGATCGAGCTCGTCGAGCACGCCCAGCAACGCTTGCACCTGGACGAGATTCGCGGGCTCCGAATCATTCCCATGCAGTACGGCTTTCAGCAGTTCGTATTCGAGCTGCAAGACACCGCCCGAAAGCCGGTCAAAGCGCATCTCTACGTCGAGCGCGACGACGCCTTCCACGAGTGGCTGGGACGCATCCCCAACCTCGATCTGCTCGACCAAGCCAACGCGACGGAGGAGCTGCTCCAGCGCCCGGATCTCGGGGGCACCGAAGACGAGCGCCGGCGCTCGCTGATGTGGGCGCGCTCGATCGCGCGCGTCATGAGCGGCGCCACGTTCGCCGCGGGAGCGTGGGGCTTCTTCCATCCTCAGCCCTATTGGCTCTCCATGGCCGTGCTGGTCGTGATCCCGATCGTCACGACGACGCTCATCCTCACAGGGCGCGACCGTTACGCGATCCTCGGCGAGCGGAACGACGTTCGCCCCGGGCTCCAGATCCCGCTGTTCGGACCGGGGTTGGCGTTGATGCTCCGCGTGACCCTGGATGTTCACGTGATCGATTGGCAGCCGCTGGTCGTGTGGGCGACCATCGCGGCGATCGCGCTCTCCACCGCGATCGCGAGCGCGGCCTCGGACGTCCGACGTCACTGGTACGGCCGGCTGAGCGTGCTCTTGTTCCTCGCTCCGCACGCCGTGGGCGCGCTCTGCATGGCCAACATGATCCTCGATCGCGGCGCGCGCGAGGTGGCCCGCGTGGCGGTGACCGACAAGCACTTTCATTCGGGCAAAGGTCCTCACTACGATTTGCATCTCGCGTCCGGAGGCTCGTTTCCGGGCGTGAACGACGTCGCGGTGTCCCGCCAGCTCTACGAATCGGTGAAGGTCGGTGACGTGGCCTGCGTCGAGATGCGCCCCGGCGCGCTCCGCTTTCGCTGGTACTTCGTCCGCGCTTGCGACGAGACACCTTGAAGGCATCGAGGCCTGGTGAGCGGGGCGACCATCTCCCACGTTGCAGACGTGCAATCCGCGCTGGCGTGATCGCAATTCTGTTTGCACGACCCGGGCAGTCGCCTCACACCTCGGGGCCGCGCGGGTCGAAGGCTCGGACAGAAATGTGAGGGCTCGGGCCCTCACCTCCGTGCCCGCCGACGCGGCAAAACGCACATGCCGCGCCTCTCACGAACCCATGTGGACGAACCCGCGCCGGGATGTTGCCTCACGAGCGACGAGTCCGTCGTAGCCTGGTAAGCTTCCGCCGTGGTCGCGCCTCCCGCATCGCCTGCGCCGCTGCCGCCTGGACCTTCGTCCGGGCCGGGCCGCTTTCGGCGCGTGCTCGGCACGATGGGCGCCGTCATGGGGCTCACCGCCGTGTTCGTGAGCGCCCTGGTCGTGTCGGTCGCGGTGCACCTCGATCTCGCGCCCACGCGGCGCGTGGTGCGCACGGTGGCGAACGGGATCCTCGGCACGACGTTCAAGGGCAAGCTCGTCCTCGGCGAGATCGATCGGCTGAGCCTGCGCGGCCTCTCCGTGCGCTCGGTGGCCGCCCTCGATCCGCGCGGGGTCGAGGTGGTGCGCATCGACGGTCTGCGCGCCGACACCGACGTGATCGCGATCGCGAAGAGCGCGCTCTTCGGCGGCGGATCGATCCGCGTGCCGGTGCCGCTCATCCACATCGATCGCGTCGACGTCGGCCTGGAGCCGGGCGAGGCCGGCGGCCCGACGATCGCGGACACCTTCCTCCTGCGGAACCCGTCGCCCTCGGCGCCGGGCGGACCGCCGCCGCGCGTGACGCTCGATCGGATCGAGGTCGATCGCATCACGGCGCACGGCGCGGTCGCGCCCAAGACCCCGCTCGACGCCGAGCTCGCGCACGTGGTCGGCTCGGTGCGCGTCGATCGAGAAGGCGTCGCCGTCGACGTCGGCCCGGTGCGCGTCGACGCCCGCGCGCCGGTGCCGCAACCGCTCGCGGGCGACGCGCGCTTCCACCTCCACGTGCCTCCGGCCAAGGGCAACGAGGCCGCGCCGCCGCCACGCATGGAGACGGGCTTCGATGGGCGCATCGGCGACATCGAGGTGCACGTCTCCGCGCTCATGGAAGGCGCGCACGTCAAAGCCAAGGTCGAGGTGCCGCGCGCCACGCCGGAAGCGATCGCCGCGTTCCTGCCCGACAAATCGACGAAGCTCCCGCTCTACAAACCGGCGAGCGTGGTGGCGAATGCGGAGGGCGATCTCCCCGAGCTCGCGGTCGACGCACAGGTCGGCTTCGAGGGCAGCGGCAGCGTCGACGCCAAGGGCAAGCTCTCGCTGAACGCGCCGCCGACGCTCGATCTCGCGTTCAACATCCGCGCGCTCGATCCGCGGGTGGCGCTCGAGGTTCCACAGGCGACGCCGCTCGACGCCGAGGGCCGCGTGCGTCTCGGCCTCGGCGACGCGCTCGAGATCGACGCGAGCGTGACTACCAAGCCGCTCGCGATCGCGAACAACCCGATCCCCGCGGTCAAGGCGCAGGCCTCGCTCTCGAAGGGCGCGTGGAAGGGCAACGCCCACGTGGACGAGGAGGGCGCGCCGACCGACGCGACGTTCTCGTTCGACAACAACGACGGCCTGCGCTTCGAGGTCGAGACCCAAGCGGCGTCGATCCGCGCCGTGCGCCGCATCAGCGCGCCGGTCGACGGCTCGGCGAAGGTCAAGGTCGCGGGCACGCTGAAGGACGGCGCGATCGACGCCAAGGTGACCGGCCGGGTCGGCGGCATCCGCGCGCCGGGCGACGTGGCGCTCGACGAGGGCAACATCGACGCGCGCGTGCGCGGCCCCGTCACGTCGCCGACGATCGACGCGAGCGTGCGCGGCCGCGGCGTGCGCGCGAACCGCTACGCGTTCGAGACGATCGAGGTCCGCGCCGCGGGCCCAGCCCTCGGCATGCGCGTGGAGACGAAGCTCGACGCCGCCAACGGCGACTCGATCCAAGCGGCAGGCGCGATCGACGGCAAAGCCAAGGCCGTGCGCGACGTGAAGGTCACCATCGCGCGCCGCGAGGGCACCGTCGAGGCGACCGTCGCGCAGGTGTCGTCGACGCCCGCCGGCGTGGTCCTCGACAAGCTCGCGCTCCACGGCGCGGGCATCGGCGCGATGTACGGCGGCCTCCGCGTGCAGGGCCAGGAGATCGTCGGCAAGCTGCACGGGCACGACGTCGATCTCGGCAAGGTCGCGAAGATGGCGGGCATCCCCCAGCACCTCGGAGGCCTCGCCAACGTCGACGTGGATCTCTCGTCGAGCCGCCCCGGCCAGCGCTACGGCCACGTCGCCATCGAGATGGTGAACGGCCAGGCCGCGGGCATCTCCGGTGTCTCGGGCCAGGTCGTCGCCTCGTTCGCGGGCGAGCGCATGCGCGTCGACGGCCTGCTCCGGCTCGTCGCGCACGCCACGCCGAACGAGCCCGCCGCGGAGCGCTGCGACGGCGCCATCGCCTCCGTGCGCGTGAGCGGCGGCGACGGTCAGCTCGCTGGGCCGATGCTCGATCCGACGACTTGGACCCGCGTCTCCGGCAAGATCGAAGTGGCCGCCGAGGATTGGAACCTGCGCTGCCTCGCGCGGCTCGCGCCGGTGGATCTCGTGCTCAGCGACATCCGCGGCAAGCTGAGCACGGTCGCCGTGATCGAGCGCCGCCCAGGGGCAAAGCTGCCCTCGGTGAAGAACTTCGTGGCCCGCACGCGCGGCCTCGCGGTGGCCGGCCTCATCGATTCCAACACGGAGAAGCCCGCGTGGTCCTCGCTCTCGACCGACGTCGAGCTGCGCGGCTCGTTCGATCCCGTGAGCGGTGTGACCGGCGCGAAGGTGACGCTCACCGACGGCTCGCCCATCGCCTCCGTCGGCGCCCGCGCCACGTTGGATGTCGCGTCCTTCCTCGATCACCCCGAGCGCCGTTGGGATCTGCTCCGCGTCGCGCCCATCGAGGTGAGCCTCAACATTCCGCGGCGCGCCATCGGCGCGTTCGGCACGCTGCCCTCCTTCGTGCGCGAGCGCTTGCCGCCGCTCGCCGGCGAGATCGAGCTCTCCGGCAAGGTGACGGGGAGCATCGAGCACCCGCACGCGGAGATCCGCGCCGGCGGTTGGGGCGTGGCGCACGTGGGCGCGCCGCCGCCCGAGCCGGTGGACGACAAGCGCAAGCCGCTCAAGACCGTCGACCCGAGCAAGCTCGCGCCGCCGGAGAGCCCGTGGGGCGTGCCCGTCGACATCGCCGTCCTCCTTGGTTACGACGGCGAGAAGGCCACCGCGAGCGCCCACCTCAAGCACGACGATCGCGCCGTCGCGGACGCGGACGCGAACTTCGTCGTCCCCATCGCCGACGTGCTCGCGGGCCGCCCGATCAAGCCCAAGGGCGCCGTCGAAGCCAAGGTGACGAGCCTCCCGCTCGGCGAAATCCCCTTCTTCAGCGATCGCGGCATCAGCGGCGCGCTCGACGGCACCGTGTCGATCACGGGCCTCGGCGAAGCGCCCGTCGTCAAGGTCGCGCTCGCGCTGCCCGGCCTCAAGGTCGGCAACGATCTCAGCTACGACGAGGCCGCGGTGCAGCTCGACATCGGCCGGCCGAAGGGGCGCAACCTCACGGCCGATCGTGGCGCGGCCACCGCGCGCTTCGAGCTGTCCAGCAAGACGGGCGGCAAGCTCAGCGCCAGCGCCTTCTCCGACATCGTCTGGCAAAACGCGCTCATCCCCACCGTCGATCCCGCGCGCCCGGCCGACCTCGTGGCCAAAGCCACGCGCTTCCGGCTCGCGGTGCTCGGCCCGTTCTTGGCAGGCGTGCTCAGCCGCGTCGACGGCACGCTCGACGGCGACGCGCGCCTCGGGTGGACGCGGCTCGACGACGACGACAAGGCCCGCATCGCCGTGCGCATGAAGGTCGCGGACGGCATCTTCCACCTGCCTCAGCTCGGACAGGACTTGCGCAACGCGCAGATCGAGCTGAACGGCGGCGCGGGCGGCGTCCTCATGCTCGACCGCCTCAGCGCCGACGGCACGAAGGGCCGCATCACCGGCACCGGCAAGGCTCAGTTCGCGGGCCTGCGCTTCGTGCGCGCGGAGGCGAGCTTCCAGATCAAGCAAGGCCAGGAGCTGCCCATCACGCTCGAAGGCGTCCCCCTCGGCGACGCCCGCGGCAAGTTCGACATCGTCGCCGAGAAGAAGGCGCGCGATCTCTCGGTCACCATCGGCGTGCCGCGGCTCCACATCGATCTCCCCAAGTCGAGCGGCAACAGCGTGCAAGCGCTCGACGACAACGCCGACGTCGAGATCGTGCAGGACCGCGGCAAGCCCCGCGAAGAGCGCGGCGCCCCCTCGCGCCTCTCGCTCACGCTGAACCTCGGCGAGATCACCGTGAAGAGCAGCCTGCTCGACGTCGGCCTCGCCGGCGTGAAGAGCGCGCCCATCAAGGTGGAGATGGTGGACAAAGCCCAAGTCTCGGGCGACATCCAGCTCACGCGCGGCCGCATCGAGGTGATGAAGAAACAGTTCGAGATCGAGCAGGGCGTCGTGCACATGCGCCCCGAAGATCCGGCGAACCCGTACGTGAACGTGACCGCCCGGTGGGACTCGCCCGACGGTCAGATCTTCATCGAGTACACGGGCGTGCTCTTCCCCATCGCTCCGGAGAAGATCAAGTACCGCTCGCCCACCATCCCCGAGAACCGCATCATGGCCACGCTCCTCTTCGGCGGCGTGGAGCAATCGACGCTCGGGGCCGGCGGTGACAAGGCCGGCGGCGTGCCGGGCACGGGCCTCGCGGCGCAGCTCATCGCTCAGCAGTTCAGCACGCAGATCGCGGGCAACATCTCCACGAGCATCGGCGCCAACGACGACGGCACCTTCCGCCCCGGCCTCGTCTACAACGCCGGTGACAAGGTCATCGAGCTCTCGACGTACGGCGCCTCCAATCAACCGACGACCGCCGGCAGCGCGCAGCTCAAGGGCCAGCGCACGCTCATCACCGTCGATTGGCGCTTCTGGCGGAACTGGATGCTGCGCGGCCGCGTCGACGCCGGCAGCGACCAGACGGTCACGGGCGTGGACGTGCTCTGGCAATACCGATACTGACGCCGCGCGCCGCAGCGAGGAAGAGCGCCCGAGGCGAGCGAGCTCGACCGACGATGCGGTGAGCTCAGCCGTCGCCGGACAGAGCCTTGCCGCGAAACTTCTCGTGCGCCGTCGGGACAGCTACCCTGACAGACCATGACCACGAGCGCCGAGGCCGAAGGGCCCACCGTCCGCGTCGTCGATGGCATCCACGAGCTCGAGGGCGAAATCCACTCGCCCTATTACAACGAGGATCTCTCGCCCACACGCCTCCGTGATCGCAAGTGGGCGACGAAGGACATCGCCGCGCTCTGGATATCCATGTCGGCCTGCGTGCCGACCTACATGCTGGCCTCGTCGCTCATCGCCGAGGGCATGAGCTGGTGGCAGGCCGTGCTCACCATCTTCCTCGGCAACTGCGTCGTGCTCCTGCCGATGGTGCTCAACGCGCACGCCGGCACCAAGTACGGCATCCCCTTCCCCGTCTATTGCCGGCCCGCCTTCGGCATCGTCGGCGCCAACGTGCCCGCCATCTTACGTGCGCTCGTCGCCTGCGGTTGGTTCGGGATCCAAGCGTGGATCGGTGGTTGGGCCATCTTCAAGATCCTCGCCATCTACCTCCCCTCGTGGGAGGCGATGCCGCCGACGTCCCTCGGCATCAACGTGCCCCAGATCGGTTGTTTCCTCTTCTTCTGGGCGATCAACATGTTCGTCATCCACAAGGGGATCGACTCGATCCGCGTGCTCCTCAACATCAAGGCGCCGCTCTTGATCATCCTCGGCTTGGCCCTGCTCTATTGGGCGTACAAGAACGCGGGCGGCTTCGGCCCCATGCTGGACAAGCCCTCCGCGTTCGCGCCCGGGCAGCCCAAGGCCGGACAGTTCTTCACCTTCTTCTTCCCCGCGCTCACCGGCATGGTCGGCTTCTGGGCCACGCTCTCGCTCAACATCCCGGACTTCACGCGCTACGCCTACTCGCAGCGCGATCAGATCGTCGGCCAAGCCGCGGGGCTCCCGGCCACGATGGGGCTCTTCTCGTTCATCGGCGTCGCGGTCACCTCGGCGACGGTCGTCATCTACGGTGAGACCATCTGGGATCCCGTCGTGCTCCTCACCCGCTTCAAGAGCCCGCTGCTCCTCGTCGTCGCGCTGGTGAGCCTGTGCATCGCCACGCTGGCCACCAACATCGCGGCCAACGTCATCAGCCCCGCCAACGACTTCGCCAACGTGTGGCCCTCGAAGATCTCCTTCCGCACCGGCGGCTACATCACCGGCATCATCGGCCTCCTCATCCAGCCTTGGAAGCGGGTCGCGGATCCCACGGGCTACATCTTCACCTGGCTCGTCGGCTACTCCGCGCTGCTGGGCTCGATCGGCGGCGTGCTCATCGCCGACTACTACGTGATCCGCAAGACGCAGCTCGACCTCGCCAAGCTCTACGAAAAGGACGGTCCGTACTGGTACCGGAGCGGGTGGAACTGGAAGGCCCTCGTCGCGCTCGCGGCCGGCATCCTGCCGAACCTGCCCGGCTTCCTCGGCACCATCAAGGCCGCACAGGTCGGCGCGCTCTGGATGCAGCTCTACAACTATGCGTGGTTCGTCGGCTTCGGGATCTCGTTCGTGGTCTACACGGCGCTCAGCATGAGCAGCGCCCGGGCGTCGGAGCCGGCGGCCGCGAAGTAGCGGCCCCGCGCCTCATCGATCATTCACCACGTCCCGATGACGTGCTGAATGGCCTGGTTCACCAACGTCACGCAGAACGCCGCGATCGCCGCCATCACGCAGCCGGAGACCTTCACGCCCCCGACGATGCGCGCGGCGAGCATGAAGATCACGCCGTTGATGATGAACCCGCCCACGCCCAGCGTCAGCCACTTGAAGGGCAGCGTGAGGGGCGCCAGCAGCCACCACGCGATCACGTTGAGCACCGCGACCACGAACGCGAACGCGATCGACGAGGTCAGCGACTTGGCCTGCACGCCCGGGAGCAGCTTGGCCACGATGAAGACGCTCACGCCCGAGAAGAAGAGGTGCGCGAGGGCGACGATCAAGCTCGGCGGGTGGTGCATGACGAAAGAGCTTTGGTCGGCGCTCGACCGCGGGCAAGGCCGAGCGCCTCGGGAGCACGGTTAACCGGATGGTGACAAACTGCTTCGCGCCCCGAATCGTCGGTCGCGCTCCCTCAAAATCGCCGAGGATTCCTCCGTCGCGCTCCCTAGCTTCGGGGCGCTCGCGACGTTTCTCACCATCCTGTTAGGACGGCGTTCGCGGCAGAATGGGCACGATCCGCCCACGGACGCGCACGGCCGGCGGCTCCGCCTCGACCAGGATGTCGGCGAGCTGCGTCTGCGCATGACGTGAAAAGCGCGCCTCGAAGGTGCCCGCCTTGACGCGCGCATACACGACGTCGGCTTCACCGAGGCGCAGCGTGTCCGGATCGAGCGGCTCCTCGCTGCTGTCGAAGAGGCGCGCCGTGACGCCGCCGTCGGGCTCGACGCGGAGGGCGTCGACGACGAACGGCACATCCTCGACGCGGAAATAGCACCAATCGTAGCCGTTCGTGAGGATCAGCCGGCCGTCGTCGGGGTGGCGGGCGATCCAGCTCCGCAGCGCCTGCTCGAGCGCGAGGTGATCGATGCGCGCGCCGTCGTGCCAGAAGCGGCCCTCGCGGTCGAGGACGATGGTGCTCTCCCGGGACGTGCCAGGCGGCGGCGCCACGCGGTAGAAGTCGGGATGATCGCCGGGCTTCACGCGGTGAGCGTAGGGGCGAAAGCAGCGCGCGTCACGCCCCGCCCTGCGCTATAGAGGGCGCGATGCGTGAACAAGAGCACCTCGACAAGACGCGGGCCTATTACGACGAGTTCTCCGCGCGCTACGAGGACCGCCGGGACGGCCACGATCCCGGCGGCTACCACGACATGCTCGACGATCTCGAGGTCGAGTACGTCGAGCGCTACGGGCGCGGGCGCGACGTGCTCGAGGTCGGCTGTGGCACGGGCCTCCTCCTCCGCCGGATCGCGAGCTTCGCGCGCACGGCGCGCGGCGTGGATCTCTCGCCGGGCATGCTCGCGCACGCGAGGGAGCGCGGGCTCGACGTGAGCGAGGCGAGCGCCACCGAGCTGCCCTTCCCCGATGACACCTTCGATGTGGCCTGCTCGTTCAAGGTGCTCGCGCACGTGCGCGAGATCGAGCGCGCCCTCGCGGAGATGACGCGCGTGGTTCGCCCCGGCGGCTACGTGCTCGCGGAGCTCTACAACCCCATCAGCCTGCGCGGCTTGGCCAAGCGCCTCGGCCCGGCGGGGGCCATCAGCGACGCGACCAAGGAGAGCGCCGTCTTCACGCGCTTCGACGCGCCGTGGGACATCGACACCATCAAGCCTCGGAACACGCGCCTCGTGGCCTCGCGCGGCGTGCGCATCGTCACGCCGGCCGCCGCGGCGATGCGGATCCCCGTCGTCGGCTCCGTGCTTCGCCGCGCGGAGCGCGCGCTCTGCGACTCGCCGCTCGCCTATTTCGGCGGCTTCTGGATCGCCGCGCTGCAGAAGTCGTGACCACGCCGCGCGCACGCCTCGTCGAGCTCTTCGCCAAGGTCGACACCTTCTTCGATCGCGTGCACGCGCGCTTCCCCGATCGCGATGGCGTGACCTGCCACGCCGGCTGCGACGATTGCTGCCGCCGGCGCTTCTCCGTCACCTTGATCGAAGCCGAGGCCATCGCGGAAGCAGTGGCCTCGCTGCCGGAGCCTTCTCGCAAAGTGCTCGCCGAGCGCGCGCTCCACGGCGATCCCACCGTGTGTCCCGCGCTCGACGAGGGTGGCCGCTGCGCCGTCTACACCGCGCGCCCGCTCATCTGTCGCACGCACGGGCTGCCCATTCGCTTCGCCGCCGAGCCGCCCGCCGGCAAGCGCGCGCTGCCCGTCCACACCGAGCCGACGCTCGACACCTGCCCGAAGAACTTCGTCGGCCGCGATCTCGCAGCGCTGCCCGCCGACGCCGTGCTCGATCAAACGACGCTCTCCACCATCCTCGCCGCGCTCGACGCCGCTCATGCCGCGGAAATCGACGCCCCGCGCGGCGCGCGCATCGACATCGCCGACATCCTCGCCGACGGCGACTGAGCGTCGACCGACACGCTTCGATCGTGTCGACGCGTCGTCGCATCACGCGCGCGTGCAGCCCCGACGGCTTCGCGTGTGAGCCGTGGACGTGGTCGAGGTGCGGCGAACGTGCTCGTCATGGATGCCGCATCGAGGCTTCGTGCCACGGCGGCGATCATCGTCGAGCTGCGGGCACGAGATGTGGATGGTGGTCAGCAGCGCGCGCGGTTGCACCGCCGAGCGTCGCTCTCGGATCTCGAGCTCGGTGAACCGAGCCGATCCACAGCGGCCGACGCCGCAAGAATTCCCGGTGCGAGAGAACCGCTTGGAGGAATCACGATGAACGTCTGGAAGCTTGCCGTCCCCTTCGTTCTTGGCATTGCGTCGCTCGGTGCGACGGGTTGCGCCGTTCAGGAAGAGGTCGAGGTTCAGTCGCCGCCGCGGCCAGTCGCCGTGCGCGAGGCGCCGCCCGCCGCCGACTACGCCACCGAGGTCGTCCCGGTCGCGCCGCGCGCCGACTACGTGTGGATCAAGGGCCACTGGCACTACAACGGCGCGCGCTGGATTTGGCTCCCGGGCCGCTACGAAGCGCCGCGCCGTGGCGCGCGCTGGGTCCCGGCGCACTACGAGGGCCGCGGGGGCGCGTACTACTACGTCCCCGGCCACTGGGCTCGCTACTGATCGCGACGATCGTGAAGCCCGACAACGCGGGGCAGGCGTGGAAACACGCTTGCCCCGCTGTCTTTTTGTCGCGCGCTCCGCAGTGGACAGCCGCGCTCTCCACGTCGCTCGGGCAACGCGACCCATGTAACCGCGTAACCGTTACATCCGCTGGGTTACGCTAAAACGTACCAGTCACGCCGAAGATCGCGCCGCCCGGCACGGGCGCGGCGACGGGCGCGATCTTCGGCCGCGGCGGGATGGGACGCTTCACCGTCGTGGTGCGCTCCGGGACGAACCCGAATTGCGCCTGCAGGACGCCGGCAACGGTGACCGCTGCCCACGCAGCGAACGTGATCTGGTTGACGGTGGTCACCGTCTTGATCTGTCGGCTGAGCGCATTCTTGTCGACGTTGGGGACCGAGAAGCTCGACGCCAGCCGGTTGACGACGGCCACGGTGACCAGCGAAGCGCCGCCGAGGAGCACCTCGCCCGCCGCGAAGACCACGCCGAGCCGCACGTCGCCGTTCTGGAACTGGCCCACACCGAAAGGCACCATCGCGATCCAGCGCGAGTTGGGCTCGATCCGCCGCTCTTCACCGGCGAGGCGCTCGAGCTCGGCGAGCCACTTCTCTTCGGCCTCGCGCGCCTTCTGACCGGCGACGCGCTTCTGCAGCTCGTCGCGCGCCTTCTGCTGCGCGATGGCCTCGAGCTCGGGGCGGAGCGCGCCGCGCACCATCGTGAAGCGATCGACGACCTCCTGCGGGAAGAGCGCGGTGTTGGGCGCGTATTGCGGGTTCGCCCGGAGGATCTTGCCGATCTGCGCGTCGGCCTCGGCCTCGCGCCGAAGGGCCAAGAGGGAGGCCGCATCGAGCGCGCGCGCACGCTCGACGAGATCTGGATCCGCGATGTGACAGCGGCCGCCCGCGGGCGTGCCGGACTCACACGACGGCAGCGCCGGATCGAGCAACGCCGAGAGCCGCGTGTGCGCCTCGGCGAACTGGCCGGCGTCGAACGGGTTCTTCGCCAGCTCGAAGGCCTGCTGATCATCGGCGCGGCAAGGCGCGGCCGACACGAGCGCCGCGAGGCCCACGAGCGCCGCCGAAGCGAACCGCGCGGCGAGGCGACGCCCCTGTTCCGGACCCCGTTGCGGGACGCCGGGCCGTCGCGTGCGGGGCCACTCCCCACCTGTGGAGCACGGAGCCATGCCGGGAAATCGCGTCGGGGTGATGTACCGGATTCATGGGCAGGCCGGGGTTTTTTCTGCCCGGTCGGCGCGCGGATCCGCTCCCTCGCGCTGGTTTTCCCGGAGGAATCGACATTCCCTCCCCAGCCGGGTGGAGGCCCGACCGCGGGATCCCGTCATTCCGCCGGCCAGGGGATCACGTTCGTCTCGCCTGCGTTGAACGACACGCGCGCGCGGTGGGGAGACTTGTCCGGCGCGGTGAACTGACACACCGTCGACTGCGCCGCCTCGCGCAGCTTCACCGGCTGCGCGCTGCCGGCGAAACAGGTGAGCCCCAGCTCGGGACACGTGAGCTGCCCATTCTGAGGCGCGCCCGAGAGCATCACCTTCGCGGGGTTGATCTCCATGGTCAGCGGGATCTGCTGCACGTTCTCCGGCTCACTGGCCGGAGGTGCATCGACTTGCACCACGACCGAAAGCTTCTTGCAGCAGTTCACCGCGTTGGGCGTGACCTCGACCTTGTGCGGCCCGAGCGGCAACGAGAAGGGCCGGAACGACGACTGCTGCGTGCCGTCGACCATCAGCTTCGCGCCCTTGGGATTGATGTTGAAGCGCACCATGCGCGTGCCCGGCGCGGCCGACGACGGCGGAGACGGCAGCGTGAAGCCCGGGTTGGCCGGCGTGCGCGGGCGCTTCGAGGCCGGCTCGTTGCTCGCGGAGCCCGATGGCACCGGCGACAGCGAGGCGTGATCCAGCGAAGGCGCCGGCCGATCGTGGATCGGGTGCGCGACCTCGTGGGCCTCGATCGTCGAGGCGCTCGCCGGCGGCGCCGGCGGATGCGCGGCGCTCGCCTTCCACGCGCGCGCCGCTTGGAACGCGACCACGCCGAGCACCGCGGAGCCCGCGATGATCGCGGCCGCGCGGCGCACCAAGAGGCGCCGCCCCGCGCTCGACGTGAGGCTGCCGATGCGCTTCAGGATGGTGAGATCGTCCGGCCGCAGCGCGAGGGCGCGGTTGAAGTCGGCGGCGGCGCCGGGGATGTCGCCGCTCCGGCGCGCGGCTTCCCCGCGGCTCACGAGGCGCGGCACGAGGCGCTCGGTGATCTGCTGCGTGTAGCCTTCCGGATCGGCGAAGTAGGCGTCGATCTCCGCCTTCGCGTCGGTGATCCCGAGGGCGCCGAGCTCCGCGCGGATGGCATCGCCGAGCTCCGCGGCCGAGGCCACGCGCTCGGTCGCGTCGCGCGCGAGCGCCTGCGCGACGAGGCGCGACCAGCGCCCGCCCACCGCGGGGCGCTCCCGGTCGGCGGCGGGATAGCTGCCTTCGAGCACGCGCCGCAGCACCTGCGCGGGGTTCTTCCCCTCGAAGGGCAGGTGGCCGACGAGACACTCGTACATGAGCACGCCAAGCGCGAAGACGTCGGTGCGCGCGTCGACCTCGCCGCCTTCGATCTGCTCGGGCGCCATGTGCGCGGGCGAGCCCAGCACTTGCCCGGTCGAGGTCACGCCCTGGGCGTCGAGGATCTTGGCGATGCCGAAGTCCGTGATCTTGATGACGACACCGCCGTCGTCGCGCGGCTTCACGGTCTCTCTCGCGCGCGTCTCCTCGCGCGGATGCGCCGCGGGCAGCGCGCGCGGAGCGACCGCGTCCGCGAGGCTGAGCTGCGTGTCACTGGCGCTGGCCACGGGGAGCGGCGTCGCCTCGACGGGCGGGGGCGTCGGCGTCGCGGCGTGCGGATCGCGCTCGTGCCCGCTCGCGGCGGCGCGATCGGCGGGCAGCTCCACCAGCACGTTCTCCGGCTTGATGTCGCGGTGGATGATGGCCGCGGTGTGCGCGTGCTGGAGCGCATCGCAGAGGCGAAGCACGATGGAGGCGCCGATCTCGGCGGGCATGTCGCGGTGCTTCTGCAGCACCTTGCGCAGCGTGGTGCCGCGGATGAGCTCGACGATGAGGTAGCGCTCGGGATCGTCGTCGCCGGAGACGTCGAACACGTCGACGATGCCCGGGTGCCGGAGCTTCGCGGCGGCGCGCGCCTCGGCCACGAAGCGCGTGCCCACCTCGGGGTTCTCGCGCAGGTGCTTGTGGATGACCTTGACCGCGACCTCGCGCCCGAGCCGCGGATCACGGGCGCGGTAGACGGTGGCCATCCCGCCGTGGCCGATCTCTTCGAGCAGCTCGTACTTCTCGATGCGCGGGAAGCCCGAGGTCGGCCCCGAGGGCGCCGATCGGGCGCCGTCGCTCGAGGGCGGGCCCAGCGGTACGCTCGGCGTTGCTCGTTGCTCTGCCATCCCCGCCGCGCGCGGCACGGTCGCGACCGACGCCGAAGCCGGGCTCCCCTCCGACTCCATCGTGACAGGTGCGGGCGTCACCGGCCCGTAGTTTGACACCGGACGCGCCGAGCCCACATCCCGAACCGCGGAATCGTCGGTCAGGCCGGGGCTCTTGACCGCCGGCTGCGGCCCCATCGTAACCGCGAGCCCCGAAGAGTCCGGGGCCTCGGCGCTCACTCGACCACCCTCACACGGATACAGTTGGTCGTGCCGATGACGCCCACGGGCGCGCCGAAGATGGCGACGAATTTGTCACCGGGTGCCGCGAAGCCGTGCGAGTTCAGGTAGGCGCTGGCGCGATCGACCATCTCGTCGGGCGAGCGGAACTGATCGAGCGGGCACGGGACGACGCCCCAGACGAGCGCGAGGCGCCGGCACGTCACCGGGTTCGGCGAGAAGGCGATGATGGGCACGTTGGGGCGCGCCTTCGACGCGTAGCGCGCCGACAGACCGCTCTCGGTGAAGGCCACGATCACCCGAGCGCCGATGTCGCGCCCGATGTCGCAGGCCGCGCGGGCCACGGCCTCGTTCACCTGCGCGCGCTGGCCGGGGAGCTCGCTCGAGAGCGGCTGGTAGAACTTGCTCGTCTCGGCCTCGGTGATGATGCGCGCCATCATCCGCGCCACGAGCGAGGGGTGCTGGCCGGTCGCCGTCTCCTGCGAGAGCATCACCGCGTCCGTGCCTTCGAAGACGGCCGTCGCCACGTCGCTCGCCTCCGCGCGCGTCGGGCGGGTGGCCGTCACCATCGACTGGAGCATCTCCGTCGCGACGATGACCGGGCGCTGGTGCACGCGCGCCAGGCCGAGGATCTCGCGCTGGATGATGGGCACGCGCTCGGGCGGGAACTCCACACCGAGATCGCCGCGGGCCACCATCACGCCGTCGGACGCGAGGATGAGCGCCTCCAAGTGATCGATCGCCGAAGGCGTCTCGATCTTCGAGACGATGGGCGTCGGCCGGCCCCAGGCTTCGCAGATCTCGCGCACGAGCCGCACGTCGTCGGGGTGGCGCACGAAGGAGAGCGCCACGTAGTCGACGCCGAGCGAAAGGCCGAACGAGAGATCCGCTTTGTCCTTCTCGGTCAGCGTGGCGATGCGCACGCGCCGCGCGGGGAGATGCACGCCGACGCGATCGCGGATCGTGCCCGGCTGGGTGACGGCGGCGCGCACGCGGCCGTTGTCGATCGAGGTGACCGTGAGCACGACGCGCCCGTCGTCCAAGAGGATGACGTCGCCCGGCTGGAGATCCTGCGCGAGGCCCTCGTATTGGATCGGGATCTCGTCAGGGCCCGCCATCCCCTCGTTGCCGGCCTCGACCAGCGAGACAATGGTGTCGCTCGGGAGCGTGCGCGTGCCGCCCGGGAAGCGCCCGCAGCGGATCTTGGGGCCGCAGAGATCCTGCAGGATCGCCACGGGCTTGTCGCACGCTTCGGCGGCGGCGCGGATCGTCGCGAAGCGACGCCCGTGCTCCTCGTGCGAGCCGTGCGAGAAGTTGAGCCGGGCCACATCCATCCCCGCGCGGATGAGCTGCTCGAGCGACGCTTGGTCGTCGCACGCGGGGCCGATGGTGCAAACGATCTTCGCCTTGCGAACCAACACGCCCGGCAGCATGACACAGTCGGGCGGGCCTCGACTACAACCGCCGTCGGCTCGAAGCTGGTTGCATGGCCGTGGCCGGCGAGGTAGCGGGGGCGCATGCTGACCAGGGACGAGCGAGGCACCGTGCTCGGAGGCGTGCCGCTGTCGAAGATTTTCGTGGGAAACGATGGAGCGGGCGAGCGCGGCCGGCCCCTCCGGACGCCCGCGTACGTCTACGATCTCGACGGCATGGATGCCGAGGCGCGCGCGCTCGTCGCGGGATTCGGCGCGGCTTCGCACCTCGTCGCGTATGCCGTGAAGGCCAACACGGCCGGGCCGATCGTGCGCATCTTCGGCGCGGCGGGCTGCGGGGCCGACGTCGTGAGCGGCGGCGAGCTCGCCGTCGCGCTCTCGTGTGGGATCCCGCCTGAACGCATCGTCTTCAGTGGGGTCGCCAAGCAAGCGTGGGAGATCGATCGTGCGCTCTCCGCCGGCGATCGTGGGCTCCTATCGATTCAGGTGGAGAGCGTCGAAGAGATCGCGCGCATCGAAGCCCGCGCCGCCGCCCTCGGCCGCCGCGCGCGCGTCTCGCTCCGCATCAACCCGGGCATCGAGGCCGACACGCACGCGCACGTGGCGACCGGCCACGACGAGGCGAAGTTCGGGATCGCGCGCGCCGATCTCCCCGCCGCGTGGGAAGCGCTCGCGCGCGCGCCGCACGTCGATCTGATCGGGCTCGGCGGGCACGTCGGCTCGCAGCTCACGGCCACCGGCGAGTACCTCGCGGCCGCCGAGGTCATGCTCGCGCTCGCCGTGGAGCGCAACCGCGCCGGCGCGAAGCTCGAGCTCATCGACTTCGGCGGCGGCTTCGGCATCGACTACGGATCGGGCTGCCCGGTGAAGCCCGCCGACTTCGCACGTGGCGCCGTGAAGCTCGTCGAAGGCTCGCCGCTCGCGGGCACGCGCATCGTGGTCGAGCCGGGCCGCAGCCTGGTGGCGTCGTACGGCGTCCTCGTGGCCAGCGTGATCGGTCACAAGCAATCACGCGAAGGCGGCCGGCGCTGGCTGATGATCGACGCCGGCATGAACGATCTCATCCGCCCTGCCCTCTACGCCGCGCGCCACCGCATCGAGCCGCTCGACGGCGCGACCGTGCCCGGCGAAGACGCGCCGAGCTACCGCGTCGTCGGCCCCGTGTGCGAAAGCTCCGACGACTTCGGCGCCCACCCGTTCGCGACCGTGCCCAACCACGTCGTCATCCGCGACGCCGGCGCCTACGGCTTCACCATGGCGAGCGAATACAACGGCCGCCCCATGCCGGCGGAGATCTTCCTGCGCGGCGGCGAAATCGCCGCCGTCAACGTGCCTCGCGACGTGGACGCGTGGGTCGCCGAACGCGTGGGCATCGGCCAGCGCTGAGCGCAACCGAGAGCCGCTCACGTTCCGCAGCGGCCATTGGAAGCCGCTGCGGAAAGCACCTTTCCCCAACCGCCGCTGCGGAAGGCTCGCTTCACACCGCACCTCGTGACGGGCGGCTCGGTGAATTCCTTCTCGACGACGCGCCTCGCGACGACCGCGACCCAGAGGTTTTATCAAAGGCGCTACCCCCGATCACGGATGGGCAGATGATGGACAAGCGCCTCGGAGATCGTGCACCGAGGCCACCAACGACTCACCTCGCGCGCGACGCCACGAACCACGCCTCGTACGCTGCATGGGCCTGATCAAACGTCGCTCGAACCATCGGGTCGGCCGACATGCGACCTTGCCAGTATTCGTCCAGCGCTTTCCGCTGCTCGGCGGTGATTCGATAACGATGCAAGGTCTCGCCCGCTTCTGCGGGCACGACGGCGAGCTCGACGCACAGCGAGGCGTACTGCTGGAGCGACAACCCAGCCGGCGGCGCAGGCTCAGCCGTGCTGGCGAAAGGCACCCTTGCGGGCGCTACCGTCGAATCCAGGGTGCCATCGACGTCGACGGCGGAGCGCGCGAGCCGCTGCGCGCTGCCCGAGGATGGCAGTGCTGAGGGCGCATTGAACGCTGCGCTCGGCCCTGCACCATCACGCGCGATCACGTCGTGCGCGACCTGAAGCGACGATTCGGCGGGAGGGCGCCCACCCGCGAAAGGGAGCGCTGGTCCTCGTGGTGCAGCGAACCCCATCGACGTTCCCGAAAGCTCAGCAGGCGCGCGCTTGACGGGTGGCGTGGTCGACGGCGTCGCGACCGGTGCAGGGCTCGTCGACGGCGTGACAGCGCCCGAAACGAACGGAAGCGCAGGCCCCTTCGGTTCGACGACCCCCTGCAATGTGCCGTCCGCCGTGCCTTCGCTGCCAAGCGCTTTGGGCAGGCCGAACAGCGTCGCGTCCGACATCGGCACGCTCGGCGCGAACGGCAACGCGGGCCCCTTGGGTGCGACGAAACCCATCGACGTTCCCGAAAGCTCAGCAGGCGCGCGCTTGACGGGTGGCGCGCTCGCCGGTGTCGCGGGTGTCCCAGCTCCTGGGCTCGCCAACGAGCTGACGGCGCCTGAAGCAAACGGAAGCGCAGGCCCCTTCGGTTCGACGACCCCCTGCAATGTGCCGTCCGCCGTGCCTTCGCTGCCAAGCGCTTTGGGCAGGCCGAACAGCGTCGCGTCCGACATCGGCACGCTCGGCGCGAACGGCAACGCGGGCCCCTTCGGTGCGGCGAAACCCATCGACGTTCCCGAGAGCTCCGCGGGCGCGCGTCTCACAGCGGGCAGTGCCTGTGGCCCCGGCGCCGGTGGCGCCTCCGCCGCTTGCGCCTGCGCGTCGAAAGGCAGCGCGGGTCGGAACGCAGAGACGTCGGCGCTCATGGTCCCCGACAAGAGCGGGTTCGCGGGTCGGACCACGGGCACGTTCGGTATCGCCGTGTCGGCCGCGGCACCTGTTGCGAGGAAGGTCGGCTTCGCTTCGATGGGGCGTGGTGCGCTCTCCTCGAGCGGTGGAGACGCCGTCGCGGGTGCGCTCGGCGCGTGGGCTGCGGGAGCGCGCGCGGCCGCCAGCGCCCGCTGCCGTTCGACGAAGGCTTGCGCGTAGCGATGGGTCAGCTCGAAGCGCCCGCGTGCGATCTCGGCGCCCATGCTCTCGAGCCAATCCCGTTGCGCCGCCGTCCACGCGTCGGCCGAGAGCCCCGCGCGCGAGAGCACGTCGTCGCGCAGCGCTCCAGCCTCCATCTCGGCACGGATCTCCGCGTATCGCTCGAGCGTCACCTGCGTGGGCACGGACCGCATGGTAGGTGCGAACGGCACCGTTGTCAGGTCGGCGCCGAGGCTCACCGCCCGCGCAGCGCCTCGTCGAACCGCCGCTCGACGTCTGGATCGGTCGCGAGCTGTCGGCTCCAGTGCTCCGTCCCTCGGACGTAGTCGGCCAGCGAGATGCCGACCTTCGCGAGCGAGGCGCGCAGATCGCCGTTGGCCTGAAAGAGTCGAGTCGCCGTGGCGAGCTGCTCGATCGAGATGGGCGGCGCGAGCGCGCGCTGGGCCGCCTCGTAGGCAGCGGTGTACGCCGAGACAATCTCGGCCAACCCGTCGTCTTCCTGTTCGAGCGCTTCAGAGAGTCGTCCCTGCCAGTAGGCATCGACGACATCCCAGCGAGCCTCGTCGAGCCCGCGGCGCGCGAGCACCTCGGCGCGCGCATCCCCCGCGGCAGCGAGCTCGGCCATCACCGCGGCGTATACCTCGATGGAGAGATCCACGTGCAGCGCATGGTACTCGACGCTCGCGAGCGAAAGTGGCCGAACCGTCCATCTGCGTGGTCATCGGCTCCCCGCCGCCGATCCCGCTTCGCCCTGGATGAAGCACCTCGAGCGGGCACACTGGCTCGTCGGCGAAGCAACTCAGGCGATCGGTGAGGAGAGCGGGGAGAGCAGGATCGTCGGCGACGACGAGAGGATCACATCGACTCTCGTCGTGCCGCATCGAGAGAGCGCGGGCTCAGTGGCTCTCGTAGGCGCCGATGTCGGGCGCGCCGATGCGCGCGTCGCCTTCGACGTCGGTGGTGCTGGCCAGGGACGCGTCCGCGGTGTTGATGCAAGGTGACGCGGCGCCGACGTGCAGATCGATGGTGCCGAGCGCGGTGCCCCAGTTGCGGATCGACGTGCCTGCGGGCGCGGGCGCGCCGAGCGCGGGAGCGAAGGTGACGACGTTGCTGCTCGAGGCCGAGACGGTGCGCGCCACGCCGTCACCGCCGATCTCGATGACGTCGCCGCTCGCGTACTTGGAGCTCGAGGAGACCGTGACGGTGGTGGTGCTCGCCGCGGCGCTCGCCACCGCATCGAAGAACGTGGGGAGCGACACGAAGAGCGGGCTCTGATCGAGCACAGTGCCTCCGCTTGGCGTGTAGCCATGGATGTCGGAGTGCGTGGCGGTGATCATCGCCCACGTGGCCGGCATGATGTCCTTGCCGATCGAAGGAACGGTCGGGCTCGGGTTGCCCCACACGATGCTGTTGTGGAGCGTGGGGCCGGCGTTGGCCCAGGAGATCCCGTCGCCGGTGGTGGTGCCGCGGTTCGCGGTGATGGTGCAGCCGATGCAGGTGATCCCGGAGGTGGTGCCGTCGTAGATCGCGCCGCCGTCGATCGCGGTGTTGCCCACGAAGGCGGCGTTGACGAGCTTCACGCTCGCGCTGGTGCCGTCGAGCATGAGGCCGCCGGCGCGCCCGCTGCCGGCACGGTTGCCGCGGAAGACGAGGTTGGTGAGCGCGGTGGACGCATCCTGGTACTGGAGCCACAGGCCGCCGCCGTCGCCCGAGGAGATGTTCTCGGCGAAGGTGACGTGATCGGCGACGGTGGGCGCGAACGACGCGAGGCCCGCGCCGCTCGATCCGGTGTTGGCGCAGAAGGAGGTGTTCTTCAGCGTGCACAGGACCCCGGCGCAGCTCATGCCGCCGCCGCCGTAGGCCGAGCTGTTGCCGTGGATGTCGGAGTCGATCACCGTGATGGTGAGCGGGTGGTTGTTCTGCGCGGCCACGCCGATACCGCCGCCGGAGAGCGCGGCGTTGGCCGTGATCTCGCAGCGTGAGATCGTGAGCGACGTGGTGCCGTTGAAGACGTAGGCCATGACGCCGCCGCCCTTTTGATCCTCGGGGGTCGGCCCTTGGGTCGCGCTCCCGCCGCGGATGGTGAAGCCATCGAGCGTGACGTTCTCGGCGTCGTAGACGGCGACGGTGTGATTGACGTGGAGCGTGGGATCCGTCGCGTCCTGCCCGTTCAGGATGGTCGGGTGCGCCTTGGGATCGGCCGCGGTGCGGAGCGTCTCGGTGCCTGCAAAGCCGCCGTAGACGCCCACGTTCTGCCGAAGCACGAGGCCGTTGTGCGTGTCGCTCGCGTCGTAGACGCGGTACGTGCCTTCCTTGACCCAGACGTCGCACGTGGTCGCGCCGGCCTTCACCTCCGCCGAGGCCGCATCGACTGCGGATTGGATGTCGGTGAATGCGTCCTTCCACGAGGTCCCGTTGCCGGCGCCGGCGGCGGCACCGTCGGCGAAGAAGACGCACGTGCACACCGCGGAGCCCGTGTCGTTGGCGCAAAGACCGGGATGATCGCAGGGGTTCGGCAGGCAGGGATCGTCGATGCAGGTGCCGGAACCGGCTGGATACTCGTACTTGCCGGCGCCGCACATCACGCCGCCGGAGGAGCTGCTCGCGGCGCTCGACGAAGACGACGCGGTCGCGCCGCCGGTGCCCGACGAAGACGATGTGCTTGCACCGCCGGTGCCCGATGAAGAGGACGCGGTCGCGCCGCCGGTGCCCGACGACGACGTGCTGCCGCCGTCGCCGCCCGCGCCGCCGGTGCTGCGATCGAAGGTGATGTCGCCGAGGACGCTGGTGCAGCCGCTGCCCGCGGAGGCGACGGCGAGGGAGGCGAGGAGCAGGGCTTGGATTCGGTGGCGCATGATCAGAACCTCCCGGCGGCGCCGACGAAGCCGGGCCCGAGCAGCGGTTTCACGGTGGCCTCGCGCGTGGGCTTGCCCTTCGGCGCGGTGACGAGGAGGACGACGCCCGTAGCGGCGAGCACGCCGCCGGCGGCGAACGTCGCGGTCGAGACGGTGCCGAGCGTGTGGAAGGCGTCGACATCCGATGCGAGCGCGCTCTGTTGGCTCGCGTAGCAGCGGCCGTCCGGGCACTGGTCGAGGATGGCGCCGTGCTTCGCCAGCGCGAGGCCGCCGGTGATCGCACCGACGACGAGGCCGGTGGCGCCGGTGCCGAGCGCGGCGAGGCCGAGCGCCTTGTGGGTCGAGATGCCTTCGGGCGCGGCGGGCGGAGGCGACGGCGCGAGCGGCGCGGTCAGCGGAGGCGCGATCGCGGGCGGCTGCGGCAGGGCGCGCGGCGCGGCGGGATCGGGGTTCAGCGTGAGGTCGACGTTCTCGACCTTCCCTTCGAGCAGGGAGAGGCGCACCTCCGCGGGCAGCATGCCGGGCGCGGTCGCGCGGATGACGTGCGCGCCGGGATCGGCCGCGCGCTTCACGCCCAGCGCGGCCGCGGGCACGTCGACCCCATCCATCGTCACCTTCACGCCTTCGGCTCCGCGCACGATGATCACGACGTTGGGGATGCGCGGCATGAGCGCGGCCATCTCCACGCGCGCGTCGTCGCTCGCTTTGACGAAGGCCGGCGGCGCGCCGGCCGGCAGCACCTCGTGGGCGATGCGGCTGTAGGTGACGAGCGCCTCCACGAGCTTGCCCAAGCCGACCTGGGCATGCGCCAGACCGAGCGCGACCGTGGGTGCGTGGAAGAGCGTGTCGGCGCGCGCGAAGCGATCGGCGGCGGTCGCGTAGTCCTTGCGATCGAGGGCTTCGTAGCCCTCCAGCGTGAGCGTACGCGCCGTGGCGCGATCGATGTCCGACGTGTCTGCGCGTGCGACGCTCGGGACGAGCGCGGCCGCGAGCATCAAGGCGACGATGGTGGAGCGAAGTTTCATCTGGGCCTCGTTGGAAGGGGCACCAGCGCTCGTGCAACCGATGCGCCACGCCGTGGAGCGGGAGAATGCGCGGTGTTCTGCGCGCGGCGTGGCGCTTCACGCCTCCAGGGTGGAGGCTCGCGCCTCCAGCGGGGCGGCGGTCAGCGCGCGTCGGCGAGGGCGTGATCGAGCGCCGCGCGCTTCTCGGGATCGGCGTCGACGCGGCGGCGCCACACGCGGCAGAGGCGCATCCCGAGGCCGGCGTGGAGGCCTTGATCGTCGAGCTCGACGGCGAGCAGACCGCGGCGCTCGGCGTGGCGCGCGGACGCGTAGTGGGCGAGCACGAAGCGATCGGGATTCTCCGCCTCCCAGGCAGCGACGTAGGCCTCGTCGAAGCGATCGCGCAGGCCGTGATCACCGCGACGGGAGCCCTGCGCCATGGCGCGCTTCCAATGGAGCTCGGCCTTGCGGAAGACGGCGGCGTCGACCTCCGCGGCAGCCAGCACGTCGGCGCGACGCACGCCGTGCTCGTCGAGCGCTGCGGCGATGGCGGCGTAGCGCTCGAGGGTGATCAGCTCCTCGGGTGAAGGCGGCGCGCCGGGCGCGCGCGCGGATCGCGGGGCGCCGTCCGCGAGGGCGCGCAGCTTGGTGAGATCGTGGAAGAAGGGCGCGGCGCTGCGCTTCGCGGCGGGCGCGACCTCGCGCTCGTGGATCACGGGCGGCGGCAGCGTGACGTCGGCGCTCGCGGTTGCGAGATGCGCGCCGAACGCGGGTGCGGCCAGGTCCAGCGTGCCGGTCGGCGCGGGGCTCGCGACGGCCGGCGCATCGAGCGTGCGCGACGGCTCGGGCAACGCGGCGCGTGGCCGGCGCGCCGGCACGGGCGGCTCGTGGCCGACGATGCCGACGCCGGCCGCCATCATCAAGCGCTCGAGCTGCGCATCGTCCGCGAGCATCACGTAGGCTCGGAAGACCAGCGTGAACGTGCGCCGATCGGCGTCCACGTGCAGCGTGTCGACGCGGAACGGGAGCGGCGACGGCGCGTCCGGATCGGCGGCGTCGAGGCCGTAGGCCGCGCCCACGGCGCGCACGCATGGCAGCGTGACGCAGACGCACGGCCGCTCGGGATGCATGCCTTCGAGGAGCAGCACGGCGTCGGGCGGGAGCGCGGGGATCTGCTGATCCTGCGGCGCGGCCTGGAAGTACGCGAACGAGAAGCCCGCGGGCAGCTCCATGACGGGCCCGTCGAGATCGGGCCGCTTCGTCTCGCCGAGCCGCTTGTTGCGCAGCGGCCACGCCGCGGGAATGGGCCCGAAACCAGCAGGGCGATAGGGGTTCTCGAGATCGAGGACGTTGGGCAGATCGCCGTCGTCCCCCGCGCAACCGATGGGGTTGCTCGGGGTGCCGATGCCGCCGACGGTGCGCTCGTACACGATGGGGATCTTGTCGAAGGGCTTCGGCGCGGCGTCCTTCGTGGCGCGATCGCCGATCACGCGCACCGACTTGTCGAAGACCGCGGTGTCTCCATGGAGCAACGCGAAGCGCGCGCGTGCTTCGGTGACGTGCTCCCCGGCCGGCGCGCACGCGTGGCCGAGCAGCGTGACGTCGACCGCCGTCTTCCACGGCACGCGATCGCTCGCGGTCACGGCGTGCGCGAGCGGGCGGCCCTTGTGGTGGACGTCGCGCACCTCGAGCGCGTCGGGCGCGATGGGCACGGCCACGTCGCCGTCGGCGAACGAAAACGTCGCCTTGGCGACGACGGTGAGGCGCAGCGCGCCCTGAAGGCGCCAAGGAAACACGCCGAGCGTGATGGGCACCGGCGTCGCATCCGGCACCGGCGCGAGCACGTGGCACGCGACCGCGGACGAGGCGCCGACGAAGGGCAGCGCTGGGCCCGAGAGCCGCGCCGAAAGCTTGGAGTCGACGGGGAGCGTCGTGTCCGGCGGCGCTCTTCCCGCGTTGGCGTCCTTCCTCGTCGTGTTGATCGATCCTGCGGCGGCCCCACGGTCCTTGTCAGAAGCCAATGTCGTGTCCCTGCGGCGCGGCGGAGGCCGGCGCCTTGGGGCTCACGGCCTTCCCATGCGGTCGCGGGCCGTTGCCGCCGACCGTGCCGGCCGTGTGAGCAACAGGCGCGCCGCTGGCTTCGACGGGCGGCGCCGCGGACGCAGCCGCGCTCGACACGGGCTCCGCGGTGGACGGCGACGGGGCCGCGCTGGGCGAGGGCGCGCGCGTATCCGCCGCTGAAGTTGCGGGAGGCGCCGCGACGTTCGCAGGCTGCGCCGCGGCGGTCGCCGGGGGCATCGCACGCGTGCTCCCGCGCGTGGCGACGACGCCGATGCCGATGGCCACGGCGGCGGCGACCGACAGCCCCGCGAGCACACGTGATCGCGATCGCGCGGGCGAGCCGAGGGTGGTGGCGGCTCCCGCCACCGTGCTGGAGCCTGGAGCCTCCACCCCCGGGCGCGCTGGCGTTACCTCGGCGGGAGTCCGCGGCCCGCCCGGCGCCGGGACCTGCGTCGCTTGCACGCTCGGCGCGCCGGCTTCTCCGGCGATCGGGACGCCGAGCGCATCGGCCAGCGCCTCACTCATCTCCTTGGCGCTCTGGAAACGGGCGGCCGGATCGCGCGCCACCGCGTGGGCCCACCACGCGTCGAAGCCCGCGGGCACCGCGGCGACGCGCGAGGGCACCGGGATCTCCTCGACGATGATCTTGAGCACCAGATCGCCGAAGGCATCGCTCACGAAGGGGAGCTTGCCCGTGAGGCACTCGAAGACGACGACGGCCAAGGCCCACAGATCGGTGCGATGATCGACGGTCTTCGTGCCCTGGGCCTGCTCCGGGCTCATGTAATAGGGCGTGCCGAGGATGGCGCCCGTCTTGGTCTGGTTGCCCGTCGCGGGCGAGCTCACCTTGGCGATGCCGAAGTCGAGCACCTTGATCAGCTCGCGATCGTCGTCGCGCGCCAGGAAGATGTTGCCGGGCTTGAGATCGCGGTGCACGAGCGACGCGGCGTGGGCCCGCGTGAGCGCGCGGGCCACCTGCGCGACGATCCGAACCGTCTCCGCGGGCGAGAGCATCCCCGATCGCGCGAGGCGCTGCGCCAAGTCCTCGCCTTCGAGGTACTCCATGGCGATGTACGGCGCGCCCTCCCACACGCCGTGGTCGAGGATGTTGACCACGTGCGGGCTGCGGATCTGCGCCGCGGCCACGGCCTCGCGATCGAAGCGCGTGCGGTAGGCCGGCTCCGCGGCGACCTCGGGCCGCATGAACTTCACGGCGCAGGGGATCTGCAGCCGGATGTGCGTGGCCAGCCACACCGCGCCCATCCCGCCCTCGCCGAGGGGGCGCACGAGGCGGAAGCGGTCGGCGATCACCAGATCCGGCGTCAACTCCAAGAGCTCGTCTCCCGATGGATTCGGGAATCATGGCGACCCTGCCCGTCGGGATCAAGACCGACGCCCACGGCGCGCGCTGGCGCGGCCCGTGCAGATGAGGTCCGCCCGACCTGCCGATGAACGACGACGAAACGCGCCGGGCGATCGACGCGCCCACCACGGACGATCACGAGCCCGATCCGCCCCTCGATCCGGGCACGATCGTCGGCGAGCACCGCATCGTCCGGCGCGTGGGCAGCGGCACGTTCGGTGACGTCTATGCGGCCGAGCACACAGTCCTCGGCAAGCGCGTGGCGATCAAGCTGCTGCGCCGGAAGCTCTCGGCCAACGACGAGGCGGTGGCGCGCTTCATCGCCGAGGCCCGCGCCGTGAGCCGCATGCGCCACCGCAACCTGGTCGACGTCTTCGGCTTCGGCAGCTTCGAGGGCGAGCGCCGGTACTACGTGATGGATCTGTTCGAGGGCGAGACGCTCGGCGCGCTGCTCGATCGCGAGACGTGCCTCGATCCCGCGCGTGTGGTCCCGATCCTGGAGGGCATCGCCGCCGCGCTCGACGCCTCGCACGCGGCCGGCGTCGTGCATCGCGATCTCAAGCCCGAGAACGTCTTCCTCGCGCGCGAGCCGGACGGCAGCGTCGTCCCCAAGGTCCTCGACTTCGGCATCGCGAAGCTGCTCGGCGACGACATGGGCCCGCGGACGGCGACGGGCATCCTCCTGGGCACGCCGCGCTACATGTCCCCCGAGCAGTGCCGCGGACGCCCGGTCGATCATCGGGCCGACATCTACGCGCTCGGCGTGCTCGCCCACGAGATGCTCACGGGCGCGCCGCCGTTCGCGAACGAGGCGCTCGTGGATCTGTTGCTCCAGCACACCATCGAGACGCCTCCGCGGGTCTCCGCCGCGCGCCCCGGGCTCTCGCCCGCGCTCGATGCGCCCGTGCTCGCCATGCTCGCGAAGCGCCCCGCCGATCGCCCCGCATCGGCAGGCCAAGCCATCGCGGCGCTCGCCGTCGCGATGAAGCCTCGAAGCGCCACGCTGCCGCTCGGCTCGATGATCGGATCCGCGCCGACGATGCTCGCGCCGGCGACGTCCGCGCGCCCGATGCCCGCAGCCATCGTTTTGCCTGCGCCTCCGCTGCAACGGACCGCGCTCCTCGATCCGCCGGCCGCCCCGATCGGACCGACCAAGCTCTCCCCCGGAAGGCCGCCCGCAGCGCGCGTCGACGTCGCGCCGACCTCCATCCCCGATTCGATCCCTTCGCCTCCAACGCATGGAAACGCGCCCGTGATCGCCGTCCTCGCCGCGCTCCTGATCGGCGTCGCCGCGCTCGTCATCGGCCTCGGGCGGCGCGGAGATCGCGTGCCCGCAGCATCGACGTCTGCAACGCCGATCGCCGTCGCACCAACCATCGCGCCCAGCTCGACCGCGCTCACCGTCACGCCGTCCTTCACCGCGAGCGCTGCCGCGGCGACCGCCGTCCCATCGCCCATCACAACCGCGCCCCCCGCGATCTCGAGCGTGCCCGCCGACATCGCGAGCTCTGCGAAGCCTTCACCGAGCACACGCCCAACGACGGCGCGCTCGAGCGCGGTGAAGCCGGCGGATGCCAAGGGGCGCGACATCGGCTTCTGAACGTGCCCGCACGGGCCTCACCCGAACCGGTTGGATCACGACGATGGATCTTCGAAACCACACCGATCACCCCGCCGACATGCTGCGCGCCGCCTCTGCGCGGGCCGAGGATCGCATGCTCGCCTGCGTCATCGCGCGGCCCACCTACCGCATCCGCGACGGCGCGCTCGTCCGCGCCGCGCCGTGGCCCATCGATCCCGCGCCGTTCGAGACACCGCTCGGCACCTCGATGGGCGACAAGCCGTTCTACAGCGGCGGCATCGACGTGCTCGTGGGCGGCACCGTCCGGCAACCGAACGGCGTGCCGCGCGATCACCTCGACGTCGAGATCGAGGTGGGCCGCACGTTTCGCCGGCGCATCGCCGTCTTCGGCGATCGCCGGTGGGTTCGCGACGACAGCGGCGCGCTTGCGCCGAGCGCGCCCGAGCCCTTCGTGAGCATGCCCCTCGCGTATGCGCGCGCCTTCGGCGGCCGCGCGGCCACCGAGTACGGCGTCGACATGCCCTACGGCAAGAACCCCGAAGGCATCGGCTTCTGCCTCGACGAAGCGACCGCCCTCGGAAACCCGCTCCCGAACCTCGAAGATCCCGCGAGCCTCGTGCGAAGCGTGCACGACATGCCCGATCCGGTGGGCCTCGGCTACTACCCGCACGATGGCTCTCTGCGCCCGCTCGCCGCCATCGATCATCCCCTCGCCGCGCGTGGCTCCTCGCCTTCGAACAGCGAGCCGATGCGCCCGATCGATGCGGAAGACATCCTCCCGACCGTCTTCAACGCCGCGCAGCCGCGTATGATCCTCCCGCCGGGTGCGGGCCCCCGCGCGGGCGACATCATCCGCGTCTCGCACGGCCTGCGCGACGGCGACCTCGCGTTCGCCATGCCCGACCTCGCCATGCACGTCCACGTGCAGCTCGAGGATCGCGAGCACGTCTTCCCCATGCACCTCGATCAGATCGGCATCGTCGCCGGCGAAGGCCTCGTGTTCTTCTCGCTGCGATCCGTCGTCGAGTATCGCATCGTGAAAGGCGAGCGCCGCACCATCACCCTCCATCCCGGCCCCGTCCCCGCGGTGCTGCCCGCGAGCCATCGCATCGCGCGCCCCGATCGCTTCCTCGCCCAGCAGGGCCGTCGCGACGCTTGATCCCATGGGGCCGCGTGCGGCCCCAAACCCCGCCGCACGTCACGCGCTCTCGTCGCTCTCCAGATCGTCCACCCACCCGAAGCGATCGGTCACTTTCGTCACGTAGCTCGTGTCGGCCCAGTGATCCTGGCTCGCCGCGACCTCCGCGGCGCTCGTCCAGGTGAGCTTGTCGCCGCTCGTGATCTTCGATGTCGCGCCGTCGCTCACCCAACCGAAGCGCGAGGTGCTCGACGCATCGCTGAAGGCATCGGTGTCGCCGTCGATGTCCTCGATGAGATCGAGCCGCGAATACCCCGTCCACCGCGCGCTGACGTTGCCGACGCCCTTGTTCTCGCTCGCGTAGCTGCCGAAGACCTCGCGCCCCACGCGCGACCAGATCTTCTTGAGGCTCGCCGATGCGCGGTGCGCGATCAGGTAGGCCATGTTCGATCCGCTGTGGAACGCCATGGTCTCGAGGAACTCGAACCCGCCGCTCATGACGAACTTGTAGGCGGGATAGACCAGCGAATACTTGAGGATCTTGTTGTCGACCGAGCCCGCCCCGTACAGCTTCATGTAGTCCGTGTACGTGAGGTACTTGGAGCGCTCGGCGACCTCCTCCGCCTTCTTCGCCGCGCCCTTGTGCTGGCTCTTCCAGATGGCGCTCCACGAGTCGTCGTTCAGATCGGCGAGGTTCTTCGAGAGCTTGTAGCTCGTCTTCTTCTCCGCCGCGATCGCGGCCGCGGCCTGCTGGCGCTCGATCTTGAGCCGCTCCGGCGCGTCCTTGTAGAGCTCGTCGATCTTGCTCGCCTGCTCTTCCAACGCCGCGAGCCGCTCGCCGCTCTCCTTGAGCTGGGT
Source organism: Minicystis rosea (assembly GCA_001931535.1). Taxonomy (GTDB): domain Bacteria; phylum Myxococcota_A; class Polyangia; order Polyangiales; family Polyangiaceae; genus Minicystis; species Minicystis rosea. The sequence continues at coordinate 15,482,479 of CP016211.1, read as the reverse complement.
CTTGTAGGAGCTCTTGAGCTTGATGGCCTTGTCCGCTTGCTGCCTCGCTTCCTGGAGCGCGAGGTCGGCTTTCTCCGCGGCAGTCTTCGCTTCGGAGGCCTTCTTGTTGAGCGCGGCCTGGGCCGCGTCCACGTCGTCGACCTCGTCCGCGTTCTTGACCACGACATCGTCGAGGTCATCCAGCTCGTCACTGATGTCGACCGCGTTCGACTTCTTGCCCGCGTCGACCGCGTCGTCGAGCTCCGCGACCCGCTTCGCCGCGCTGTCCTCCGCCGCTTCTTTGCCGACCTTCGCGGCGGCGTGATCGGCCGCTTCCTTGGAGGCCTCTTTGGCGACGGTGTCCGCCTTGCGGAACGCCGCGTTCGCCTCGCGCAGCTTCGCGAGCTTCCCGGAGCCCTTCTTCCACGCTTTGAATTTGCGGAACGCCGTGCCCACCGCATCACCTGCGCCCTTCATCACCACCTCCATCGCGAGCTGGATGGCGATGTCGATCAAGCACGCAGCGAGATCACCCCAGCCGAACCCCACCTGACAGGTCGTGTTGGTGGCGAAGGCGATGTCGAGGGGCGCCGAAAAGGGCTCGTTGCAGCCGATGTGCGGGCCGAGGACGAAGCCGAGGTACGTGGCGATGTCGGCCTCGGCGTTCCCGAAGATCGGGTTCGAGGTCTGGAGCACGACCTTTCCCGAGCCCCAGCAGCTCGTGCTGCTCCCGAAGAGGATCGTGAGCGGCAGCATCGGCTGCCAGATCATCGGGTACGTGAGGTGCGGGACCACGGGGAACGCGTCGGAGAGGCGCCCCATCAAATGCACGCCGTCGCAGAGCACGGTCTCGTGCTTGGCGGCCGTGGGCTGCGCGAAGAGCTGCGTCCCGCTCACGATCCCGAACGACAGATGCGGCATCGGGATGGGCGGCACCGGCGGGATCACCGGGAGCTGCCCTTCGTGCACCGAATAGCCGATGAAGAAATCCCACCGCCGCACCGCGCATGTCGGGTAGCCGCCCATCACCGTTCTCCCGCGCGCACGGACCGGAAGCTCACCACGCGGCGCAGGAGCCCGAGCTCCTCGTCCGTGTAGCGGCGCGGCACCACGGCGCGCATGCTCCACAACATCACCACCTCGCCGCGATGCGGCCGCACCACCACGCTGTCGAGGTGTGGCTCGAGCGACGAGAGCACGCCCGGCGACAGCTCGAGCTGCGCCTCGGGCACCTCGCCCGGAAGCCGAAACGCGACGCGCTGCCGCCGCGGATGCATGCCCCGAATCTCGAAGCTCGCATCGGGCGCGAGCCGCTCCACTGCGAGGCCCGGCGACGCCGCCTGCGTGAGCTCGATCCGCAGCGTCCGATCGGGGTGTTGGTGTACCGGCGGGATCGTGAGGATGTCCGACGCGGCCCACCCGCGCTTCACCTCGGCCGGCACCACGCCGCCCTCGACCTCGGGCGTGAGCCCGAGATAACCCGCGCGCGGAAACCACGCCGCCGACTGCCAGTCCCAACACGCCGGCAACGGCGCGCGCAGCCATCGCTCGGGCCTACCCACCGCGAGCCGCTCGGGCGTGAGCGGATCGTCGGGATCCTCCAGCGACGGGAGCGCGAGCCCCTCGAAGCGCTCCGGCGTGAGCTCGATCAGATAACCCTTCCCACACGGATTGCGCGGATAGTGCGCGTCCGAGATCGGCGGCAGCTCGACATCCGCGTCGTCGGGCAAGTCGGCATACGGCGCGAGCAGGTGATCGAAATCCACGCCGCCGAACGCGAAGTCGTACCGCAGCGGCACGGCCTCGAAGGTCGACGGCTCGGAGAAGCGCGGCCGCCCCGCGCGATCCAGCTCGCCGAAGCGCGGCCCGAACACCGCGATCCGCCGCTCGATCGCGTCGCAACGCAAGCTCACCTCGCACCGCCGCGCGGTGGGCTCGGGCGCGAAGGCGATCCCTTGGACGACCACGTCGGTCTTCCGTTTCACCGCCACGTAGTCGTTCATGAACAGGGGCGGCGACGAACGGGGAGACTCGACCGTACGATCGTACGGCACCTCGTCCATCATCAGCATCTCCTGCTCGTCCTCGCCCGCGAGCTCGCAGCGCCCGTTCTCGATCCGAAACGTGCGCTTCATCAGGAGCGCGAGGATGTGCTTCCCGTCGCGCTCGGCCCGCGAGAAGCCCTCCGTGCGCGGGAAGTTGGCGCGCATCAGGAAGGCCACGCGCTCGAGCTCCGCGAGCTTGTCCGGATCGGCGATCCACTCGAAGAAGCCGGGATCGATCTCGGCCCGCTCACCGCTCTTCATTCCGCCTCGTAGATGCGCCAAGCGCCCTTCCAATGGTTCTTCGCCGGGTCGAGGTGATCCCCCGGTTGCCGCCGCTCGTAGCGGAGCGCCGGCTCCATCCGCGCCCACGTCACGCCGCCGACCGTGTCGCCGAGCAGGGCGAGCACCGTCTCCTTCATGAGCGCGAGGCGTTGCTCCTTGGGGAGCACCTCGAAGACATCGCGACGCCGTTTCATCGTCCCCTCAGCAGTTGAAGCGCACCGTCGATCCGGTGAGGCGCTGCTTGACCGTGCCGTTGCTCACGTAGATCCCGTCCTCGTCGAGCACGAGCTTGCGGCTCCACGACCCGCTGTCGGTGAGCGATCCGATGACGAGCGACACGCTCGTCGCCGAGCGGATCTCGATGTCCGAGTCCGCCGAGAGATAGATGGTGGATCCGCCGATCTTGGTGGCGTCGCTGTCCGACTCGATGCGGATCTCGCCGGCGGCGCTGACCTTGTACGTGCTCCCCGAGGTGATGGCGTACGAGTCGATCGTCGTCGACGTGGTGCCGTAGATGGTCTGCGCGTAGTCGCCCTGGATCGTCTCGGTCTTGTTGCCCTGCACGTTGACGTGGCTGTCGGTGAAGACGTTGACGTACTGCGTGCCGGCGATGTTGATCTCCTGGCTGCCCTGGATCGAGGTCGTGTCCACCACCGCCGCCGCGCTGTAGCTCGCGCTGCTCGCGGAGGGGCCGATCGTGGTCTGGCGCGTGGCACCGATCACCACGGTCTCCCATCCGCTCACGCTCACGGCCTGACTGCCCGTCACGGCGAGCACGTTCGTGGCATCGGCGAGCGTCGCGCTCGCCAGCGTCGTCCCCACCACGAGCGCCCGCGCGCCGGCCACGCCGATGCTCTGATCGCCGCTCACCGCGATCTCCTCGTCGCCCGTCACCGTCACGCGGTGCGCGACACCGGCGAACGCCGCCGCCAGGCCCGCGCCCACGGTGACCTCACGCTGTCCCTTCACCACCAGCGCCTCGTCGCCGCTCACGGACTTCGAGTCGTCGCCGTGGACGGTGACGGCGCGATACACGTTGGCCTCCGTGGCCGTGCCCACGTCCACCTTGAGCGATCGCTGCGCGCGCAGGTAGACCTGCTTCGCGCTCGCGTCGTCGTCGAAGGTGAGCTCGCTGTACTCGTCGTCCTTCCCGTGCACCTTGGAGCGGAGCGTGGACTTGAGCGCGTTCGCCGGCAGCGCATACGGCGGCGCGAGCTGATCGCTGTAGAAGCGGCCGGTGACGACGGGCTTGTCCGGATCGCCGCCGATGAACTCCACGAGCACGTGCGTGCCCGCGCGCGGCAGGAACATCGCCCCTCCCCCACCCGACACCTGCGCGACGTGGACCCAGAGCTCGTAGCTCGCGGACACGCTCTTCGTGATCGACGTGTCCATGCTCCGATCCCAATGCATCCGCACGAGCACACGCCCGTACGCATCGGTGTCGACCTCGGCGCCCGCCCTCCCCACCACCGTCGCCGCCTGCGGGCCGACGATGGCTGGCCGCGGCGTCCGCTGCACCGGCCGATACGCGACGCCCTCGGGGATCGCCGTGAACGAGCACGAATAGACCGACGACGGGCTCGTGTCGCTGTCGTGCACGACCCTCGTCACCAGGTAGGTCGCATCGAAATCATCGCGCGGATGGTTCTCGAGAGCGAACGTCCCGCCCGGCGCCATCCGCACCGTGCTCGCATCGCCGGTCGCGATCACCGTCGCCGCCCGCAGCGACGCGAGCCGATGCTCCGCCGACTGCGTGGGCTGAAACGCGAACACCTCCGCACGCGGAGCTACCTCGCCGGCCCGCGCGGTCACCGTCGTCGTCGAATTCGGCGTCTTCATCGCGACGGACCACGTCGTCACCTGCGCGCTGGCCGTCGCCTGCGCATAGGAGAAGCTCGTCACCCGCTCGCCCGCGCCCACGAGCGCGCCCGTGCTCTCGCGATACTCCAGCGAGCCGAAGGGCAGCGGCTCGTGCGCGCTCCCATCGCTCGCCATCACCAGCGTGCAGCCGTCGCCGTGCTCGAACCAATAGTAGATGCCCTCCTCCTCCATGAGCCGGTTGAGGAACGCCCAATCGCTCTCGCGGTATTGGACGATCAGATCGCGCGTCGCATACGTCGCCGCCGGCAGCACGTAGTCGCTCGCCCCGAAGCCGTGCTCGGCGAGCACCGAAGCGATGACCGTCTTCACGTCCGTCTTCTGGAACACGCGGCAATCGATCCGCTGCGTCAGCGCGAAGACCGCGGGCACGAGCGTGGCGCGGTACGTCGTCGTGCCCTGCGCCGTGCGTCCTTGTTCCATTTGGCTGAGCCGGCCGTGCAGCGTGCGGCTCTTGCCCTCGTGCGCGATCGTCAGCGCCGCCGGCACGCCCACCAGCGTGTCCATGGGGAGCGCGCCCTCGCTGCTCTGGATCTCGAGGGAGATCTGGAACAGCTCCGAGAAGCCCTCGGCGCCCGCGATCCGGCGCACGGGCAGCGTGTACGCGCCCACCGCGAGCGCGACCTCGACCTTGGTGTTCATCTCGCGTCCGTCTCCTTCAGCAGTTCAGCTTCACGCGCTCGCCACGCAGGCGGACGTCGTCATTGGCCTCGATCGCGACGTCGCCGCGCTCCGCGGTGATCGTCGCCGCGCGCCCCCCGAGCGCGAGCTCACCGCCCGTCTCCTGCACGATGCCGCTCGCCGCCCGCACGTGAAAGCGATCGCAATCCACCCGCACCGCGCCCGCCGCGCTGAGCTCGAGATCGACCGCGCGCATCTTCAGCACCGGCCCGCGCTCCGTGAGGATCACCTCGATCTCGACCTCTCCCCCACGCCCGCGCACCCGCACGCGCTCGCCGTCGGGCCCGGCCACGGCCTCGATCGCGCGCCCCGACGGAAGCGCAATCCGCGACGTGCTCTCCCGCGGCACCTCGACACCATCGAGCAACGCCGACGTCCCCTCCTCCACGACGGCGTCCAACCGCAGCTCGCCGGCCAAAGCCTCGCGCGCCATCATTGCTTCTCCCCCGCTCGCGTCGCCATGTGCCGTCTCCTGGTTCCGCCGTCGATGCGCATCCTCGTGCTGTGGTGAGGATCGCGACACACACCTCCTCAGCAGCGCGCGTGCCACCGCCTTCGCGTCACGATCCGCCGGGAAAACCAAGGCCGTCCATGTGGGCACGCCACAGCGCTGGAGGCTCTGGCCTCCACCCTGGCGGCGCCGGCCACCACCCTTCGGTGCCGCGTCTGCTGACGGCTGCGCGCCCCGCGCTCGAGCCGGGCCGGATTCAACGCAAAGTCGCAAAGTCGCAAAGACGCAAAAAGGCAAAGAGGCTTGTTCTCCCGGCCTTCTTGCGTCGTTGCGCCTCTCGCGCCTCGACGTTCCTTCTCCCTCTCGGATCGAAAGAGGCTATCTGTACGCGCCTTGCAGCGCGTTCACGATGGGAAGCGCATCGCCCAAGCCCTACCGATCACTCCCTCGTTGGAAGCGATGATATCGTGACCCACCATCATGTCATCCGTAAGCCCGGAGGGAGACCGTGAGGGTGCCGTGCAAGTGATGCATCTCGGCAGCGACGAGTCGGTCGTGCCCGCCAAAGCGATTGGCCCCGGCCCGTGGGCTCAAGTCCCGTGGAAGAACTTGTCGAGCGGAGGTGCCATGTTCGCGGGGATGTTGTCGCCCCAGGCGCCGCCGTCGATCTTCTTTCCCGTCGCTTTCCCCTCGTCGTCGAGCTGGTAGAAGATGGGAATGACGCCGGCCGACATCCCGGTGCCAGAGAGCTTGTTGCTCCATTCGTCGGCGTTCAGCTCGATGATGTAAGCACCTTTGAATGCCGCCTTCATGCGAGGCTCGTCGAGGTTCTTCTTGATGGCCATGCAGGGCCCGCACCAGCTCGCCCAGAATTCCACGTACGGTTTCAGGCCCATGGCCTTGGCTTTGGCGGCTTCGGCCTTGAGGGCCGCGGGCAGATCACCGGCGCTCGATGCGAGCTTCACCGAGACGAAGCCGCGCTCACCTGCGGCCGACTTCGTCGCTTCGGCTTTCGGTGGCTCGGGCTTGCCGGCCGGCCCTTCGCACGCAGCGAGCGAGAGCACGGCGGGGAGCAGAAGAGCGAATCCCATGCGAGCTGTCGTGGTCATGGGAGCAACGTTACACCGTCGGGACCAACTTGTCCGTGGCGCATTGCGCGCTCAGATCCATGGTTGACACGTACGGGCGGCGCCGCGGACCATCGTGCATGCGCAAGATCGCCATCATCGGCTCGGGACAATCGGCGCTCGTCGCGGCACATGGCTTATTGCAGGCCGGCCACGAGGTGACGCTCTACTCCGATCGCACGGCGGAAAGCTGGCTCGGAGACGCGCGCCCCACGGGCACGGCCGTTCGCTTCGCACAATCCCTCGATTACGAGCGGGCGCTCGGGCTCGATCAATTCCACGCCGAGGCGCCGAAGATGGATGGCCTCAAAGTGACGGTCTGCTCGCACCCGCAGAAGCCGATCCTCACCCTGCATGGTCGCTTCCCGCGCTCGCCGCTGGCCATCGATCTCCGCCTCCAGAGCGCGACGTGGATGGATCGCTTCGCCGCGGCGGGAGGCACCCTCGTCATCGAGAAGGTCACCGCCGAACGCGTCGACGCCATCGCACGTGCTCACGATCTCACCATCGTCGCCACCGGCAAAGAGGGCGGCGCGCTCTTCGCCCGCGATCCCGTGCGCAGCCCGGCCACCGCGCCGCTCCGCCATCTGGCCATGGTCAATTGCGAAGGGCCGTCGATGCGCTTTCCGGACGTGCCTTTCCTGGCCGCCAAATTCAATATCTTCGAAGGCCTCGGAGAGTGCTATTGGACACCTTATTATCACAAGGATCGAAAGCCGCTTTGGAACCTGGTCTTCGAGGCCAAGCCCGGCACGTCGTACGATCGCTTCGGGGGCGCGAAATCCGGTGAAGAGGTGCTCCGCATCAGCAAGGAGATCGTGCGCGAGCTGATGCCTTGGGATCATCGCTGGATCGAGGGCGCCCGGCTCGCCGATCCCCAAAGCTTTCTCGTCGGCGCCATCACGCCGACGGTGCGTGATCCGGTAGGCAAGGTCGCGAGCGGGCGGCCGGTGATCCCGCTCGGGGATGCGTACATGGCCTTCGATCCGCTGGGCGCGCAGGGCGCGAACATGGGCAATCGATTGGCGAGCACGCTGGTCGCCGCCATCGGCGCGCGGAAGGACGAGCCCTTCGACGCCGCGTGGATCCGGCGCACCTACGACACCTTTTTCGAGCGTTGGGGCGGCCCTTCGATGCGGTGGACACACCTCCTCCTCGAGCCGATGAGCCCGGGCGCGCGCTATCTCATGCTCGCTCAGCTCGGCGCCGACGGCCTCTCCCTGGGTGGCTCGCCCAAACAACGAGTCGCCGACGCCTTCGCAGGCAACTTCGATGATCCGAAGAAGCTTTGCGACACGCTCGCCGATTTCGGCAAGGCGCGCCGGTGGGTGGCCGAGACGATGGGCCGCGGGAGCGATTGGGAGGCGGCCAAAGGCCTCTTCGCCGTGGGCGGGAGGCAGCTCCGCAACACGATCGAGGCCGCGCAGCGATGACGGCGCGCCGGCCATCCCTCTCGTTCGCGCACCGGTGATACGTTCTCGCAACGATCATGGGGAAGACGAAGACCGGCGCCGCCAAGACCGCGAAGAAGACTGTCGCTGCCCCCAAAAAGGGCACGAAGGCCGTGAAGAAGGCGAGCACCGCGCCTCGGGCCAAGAAGCCGAGCGCCGCCAAAGCAGCCTCGAAGACCAGCGCCGCCAAAGCAGCCTCGAAGACCGGCGCCGCGAAATCGACGGAGAAGGGAGCTGGGACGCTCCGCGGGCGCGCATTGGCCGAAGTGGTGATTGCGCATCTGCGTGGGCCGAAGTCGCCCATCGGGGAGCCGCGCCCGCTCTCGGCACCGCAGCGGGCGCGCTGCGAAGAGGCGATGGGCGTGGCGCTCTCGCCGTTCATGGATGCGTTGTTCTCCTTCGACGTCGGCTGGCTCGCGCGCGAGGTCGACCTGTTCGACGGCAACGATGCCGTGCGGGTCGCGCCGGCCATCGAGGTGATCCGCGATCATGCGGGTGTCTTCACCGAGTTCTACGAGCCTTGGTGCGCGGCGCGCCTCACGGAAAAGGCGGCGCAGCTCGACGCGGGCTCGGACTCGATGCGGTTTCTCTACCTGGGCGCGCCCGACGAGCACGGTGAATATCCGGTGCTCTGCATCGATCACGACGACGTCCCCTTCCTCGGGGTCGAGCACGCGGGCTTCGACCTGTGGGTGGCGGAGATGCTCGGGCTCGCTCCCAAAGGCGCGAAGCGGCTCGCAAAGGAGGCTTCGGAGCGCATCCTCGGGTACGAAGACGGCTGGGAGATGGGGCCGGAAGGCGATCCCGACTTCGATACGCTGCCCGAGCTCGCGCCCGCGCCGGCGCCCGGAACGGTGAAGCACGAGCCGCTCGCGCCGAGCGTCACGCCGAGCAAGCAGCGCAAGCTCACCGTGCCGCAGCTCGAGAAGGCGCTGCGCGAGAACGCGCGGGCCGGTCGCATCGAGCGACTGCGGAGCGTCATCGACGAGGCGCGCGCGCGGGACGTGAAGAGCAAGGCGTTCGACGATGCGCTCGTCGAGGCCTGCCTCGGCACGCAGCGCGCGTGCATCGAGGCGCTGCTCGCCGCGGGCGCGAAGCCGAACGCGCGCGACCCCTACGGCGGCGCGCTCTCGCGGCTCATCACGTACGGCGGTGACGTGGAGCTCGTCCGGCTGCTGCTCGACGCGGGCGCGAGCCCGAACAGCCCCGGCGTCAACGGCGAGACGGCCCTCTACGAAGCCATCGAGCGCGGCGACGAGGCCATCACGCGTCTCCTCATCGAGCGCGGGGCCGACGTGAATCATCGAGCGGCGAACGAGATCACGCCGCTCCACGAGGCCGTGCAAGAGCAGGCGAACCCGCGCTTCGTCGACATCCTCTGCGGGGCCGGCGCGCGGACCGACGCCGGCAAGAAGCAATCGCCCGTGCTGGTGTGGGCCGCGGAGCAGGCCAGCATCGAGCACGTGCGGCGCCTCCTCGCCCATGGCGCGCCGGTGAACCAGCGCGCCGCGTACTTGAACCAGACGGCGCTCCACGCGGCCTTCGCGTACGGCCGCGACGACGTGGCCGCGGTGTTGATCGAGGCGGGCGCCGATCGCGCGCTGAAGGACGAGCGCGGGATCTCGTTCGAGCGCATCTACGGCCCCGACGGGAGCGACGCGCGCTCGGTGTCGATCCGCTACGCGCCGAGCGCCGAGATGCAGACGCTGCGCCTCGCGATCGAGGTCGCCGTGCTCAACCCCTACCAGGCCCAAGGTCATGGTTTGCCGGGCCTCGACGCCAACACGTGGGTCCGGCTGATCACGACGGGCGGCGCAGGCGAAGCCGAGCTCGCGCCCGAGGCCGGCCGCGCCGAGGTGGTGCACGAGGTGAATCGAGAGAACCTCGACGAGGCCGGCTTCCACCGGCTCGAGCTGGTGCTGCGCGTCGCCTCCGTCTCGCAGTCGTTCGTACGCGCGCGGTGCGCGGCGCTGCTCGGAGGCGCGCGCATGCTCACCGGCGCGGGCGCCGAGAGCATCATGCGCGTGGTGAAGCTCGACGTGGAAGGATCGCACGCGGGAGGCACCACGCTGGAGGGAGCCGCGCTGCGTGCCTCGCTCGCAGCCTCGGCGGCGCCCGGCATCTGGCCCGAGCCGCTGCCCTTCACGCTCGCCGTGGGCACGGGCCCGCGCGCCGAGGTCCGCATCACGCCTGCATCGGCGAAACATGGGCCCGAGGCGCTCGCGGATCGCGTGCGGGGTTACCTCGAAACCTGGGCCGCGCTGCTCGAGCGTCTCCCGCTCCCGGGCGACGCGCCGCGGCTCCTGCTCATGACGGCGCCGCTCGCGATCCACGAAGGGATCGTGCACGTGCCCGTCTTCGACGTGCTGGCCCGGAGCATGAAGGAGCCGCTGCGGCTCCCGTGGCCGGCGGAGAGCGCCGCCGCGCAGCTCGGCCAGGTGATGCGCACGCTGCACGCCCGCGTGCCGCTCGCACGGGTGGAGCTGGTGCTTCCAGCGTGAGGTAGCGGCGTCGGGTTGGATGGTTTGAGCTCAAACGAAATGAGCGGTCACCATGAACCGCCCTGCCGATGGTTTGAGCTCAAACGAATCGGGCGGCCCTCACGGACCGCCCTGTCGATGCTTCGAGCTCAAACGAAACGGGCGGCCCTCGCGGACCGCCCGTCTCATCTGCTATCGGCGATCGCGCCGCTCGCGCGGCGGGCCACCGCCGTCACGCGGCGGGCCGTCGCCACGCGGGCGGTCACCGCGCGGCGGACGATCACCGCGCGGCGGGCCGTCGCCACGCGGGCGATCGCCGCGCGGCGGGCCGTCGCCGCGGCGCGGCGGGGCGCCGGCGTCGCGGGAGGCGGCCATGCGCTCGCGGGCGCGCTCGCCCTCCTCACCCTCGGGGAGCGGGAGGAGCTCGCGGCGGCTCAGGCGGATCTTGCCCTCGCGATCGACGCTCAGCACCTTCACGTCGATGGTGTCGCCCTCCTTCACCACGTCCTCCACGCGCTCGACGCGGTGGTGGGCGAGCTCGGAGATGTGCACGAGGCCGTCGGTGTTGGGGAGGATCTCGACGAACGCGCCGAAGTCGGTGATGCGCTTGACCGTGCCGGTGTAGGTCGCGCCGACCTCGGCCTCCGCCGTGAGGCCCTTGATGATGTCGAGCGCCTTCTTCACCGCGTCCGAGTCGGCCGAGGCCACGTTCACCGTGCCGTCGTCCTCCACGTCGATGGCGACGCCCGTCTGATCGACGATGCCCTTGATGGTCTTGCCACCGGGGCCGATGATGAGGCGGATCTGGTCGGGCTTGACCTTGACCGTCGTGATGCGCGGCGCCCACTTGCTGAGCTCGGGACGCGGCGACGGCAGGGTCTCCAGCATCTTGCCGAGGATGTGGAGGCGGCCCTCGCGCGCCTGCTCCAGCGCCTGCTGCAGGATCGCCCGCGAGAGGCCGGCGATCTTGATGTCCATCTGGATGGCCGTCACGCCGCGCGCGGTGCCGCAGACCTTGAAGTCCATGTCACCGAGGTGATCCTCGTCGCCGAGGATGTCGGAGAGCACCGCGTACTTGTTGCCCTCCATGATGAGGCCCATGGCGATGCCCGCGACCGGCGACTTGATCGGCACGCCCGCGTCCATCAGCGAGAGGCAGCCACCGCAGACGGCGGCCATCGACGAGGAGCCGTTGGACTCCGTCGTCTCGCTGACGATGCGGATCGTGTAGGGGAACTGATCCTGCGCCGGCATCATGCGCGCGAGGGCGCGCTCGGCGAGGGCGCCGTGGCCGATCTCGCGGCGACCGGGGCCGCGCATCGGCTTGGTCTCACCCGTGGAGAAGGGCGGGAAGTTGTAGTGGAGGTAGAAGCGCTTCCACGTCTCGCCCATGAGACCGTCGATCTTCTGCTCGTCGCTCGACGTGCCGAGGGTCGTGGTCACGATGGCCTGCGTCTCGCCGCGCTGGAAGAGCGAGCTCCCGTGCACGCGCGGGAGGAGGCCCGCCTCGCACATGATCGGGCGGATGCTCCGCGTGTCGCGGCCGTCGATGCGGCGCCCCTCGTCGAGCACGTAGGTGCGGACGACGTGGGCCTTGCGCTCCTCGAACTCGGCGGAGATGAGCTTCTCCACCGTGACGTACTTCTCGGCGCCGAGCTCGGCGAGGAGGGTCTCCTGGAGCTTCTTCTTCAGGCCCTTGTAGCCGTCGTAGCGGGCCTTCTTGTCGGTGACCTTGGTCGCCTTCTTCAGGTCCTCGTCGACGAGCGCGGCGACGCGGTCCTTGATCTCGGCGGGGAGCTCGGCGGCCTTGAACTCCTTCTTCGGCTTGCCGACGGCGGCGCGGATCTTCTCGATGAGATCGAGGACGGGCTGCGCGGTGTCGTGCGCGAACATGAGGGCGTCGATGAGATCGCTCTCGGTGGCCTCGGCGGCGCCGCCTTCGACCATCACGATGGCGTCGCGCGAGCAGGCGACGATGACGTCGAGATCGCACTGCTCGAGATCTTCGACCGTCGGATACGCGAGGAGCTCGCCGTTGCGGCGGCCCACGCGCACGCCGACGACCGGCCCGTTCCACGGGATGTCGGAGATGTGCAGCGCCGCGCTGGCACCGGTGAGCGCGAGGACGTCGGCCTTGTTCTGCTTGTCGCTCGAGAGGACGGTCGCGATGATTTGCGTGTCCTTCTTGAAGCCGTCGGGGAACAGCGGGCGGAGGGGCCGATCCATGATGCGGCAGGCGAGGATCTCCTCGTCGCGCTGGCGGGCCTCGCGCTTGAAGAAGCCGCCCGGGATCTTGCCGGAGGCGTACGTCTTCTCGACGTACTCACAGGTCAGGGGGAAGAAGTCGAGGCCGGGGCGCTCGTCCTGCGAGACGGCGGTGACCAGCACCACCGTGTCGCCGTACGTGACGAGGATCGACCCGTGGGCCTGCTTGGCGAGGCGACCGGTCTCGAGCGTGAGCGCTCGGCCGCCCACCATGACGGATTCGCGTACGAACATGCTTGGCTGCTCCAGGTCCCGCTCGAAAGAGCGGGGGCCGCTGCGTGCGACCACAACGCCGGAGCGCGAGGCGGCGCTTCTTCCTCGGTCTCTGAGCGCGAGCGCGAGCGATGAGGTAAAGCTCGCTCGGCGGCTCGCTCCTACGGCTCGTGCGCAGAGAGCGAAGATGAAGACGCGCGGCGCGCGCCCGGAAAATCCCCACGGAAATTCGTGGGGTGCACATCTGTAGAGCGTTCGTGGCGGCCCCGCCACCAAAATCTCCCGTGCGCTGCGGCTCTCGTGACGGTTGACCAGATTGCCGCCCTGCGTATACTCCCGCCCCCCTAATCAGGGCCTGGCCGTGCGGGCCGGGGCCGCTTCGGGCCCCTCCTCGCTACCAGGCGTCAGCCCGGCAAGGCCGCGCTCGGCAGCGCGAGCTGACATTTGCCGGACTCGAGGTCATCACGATGCTTCATCCCACGCAGAAGGCCGACATCATCGCGAAGCACGCCCGCGGCGAGGGCGACACCGGCTCCCCCGAGGTGCAGATCGCGCTCCTCAGCGAGCGGATCACCTACCTCACGGAGCACTTCAAGACGCACAAGAAGGACCACCACTCGCGCCGTGGTCTCCTCAAGCTCGTCAGCCAGCGCCGCCGCCAGCTCGACTACTTGAAGCGCACCGACATCGAGCGCTACCGCTCGCTGATCGCCAAGCTGAACCTCCGCAAGTAGTCCCGCCTCGGACGCCGGCCCCGCCGCAACCGGTCGGGGCCGCGTCCCCCTCCGCTCGAACCACGCCTCCAAACGCCGCTTCCAAACGCCCCGCGCGCGGCTCCCCACCGAGCCATGACGCTGGGAGCGGATCGCGTGCGCGCGCGCTCGGGCGCACGCGCCCACGGTGTCGCGGTTCATTTCCGTACCAACCGAACGCGCTCTTGAGTGGCCGGGAGGCGACGGCTACTCTGCCCGGCACGCATGGCCGGCACCGTACGCCCCCCTTCGCCGAGCGAGCTGTCGTTGGTGCCCGCCGTCTCGGTGAACCAGACGAGCCTGGGCGCTGCACATACCAGCTTCGCCAGCCCCAATTCGCGGCGTGAGACGGTGCCCGATCTCGTGAAGGTCTGCCCGACCTGCGGCGTGCGTTATCCCGCCGAGTTCATGGTGTGCCCTCGCGATGCCTCGGAGCTCAACGAGGTCGACGCGCCCGAGGACGAGGACGAGCTCGTCGGCCAGACGATCGCGCAGAGCTACACGATCGTGCGCGTGCTCGGCGAAGGCGGCATGGGCCGCGTCTACGAGGCGCGGCACACGCGCATCAAGGGCAAGCGCTTCGCGATCAAGATGCTCCATCCGGAGTACGCGCGGCAGCCCGAGGTGCTCACCCGCTTCCAGCGCGAAGCCGAGGCGGCCGCCACCATCCACAGCGCGAACGTGGTCGACGTGTACGACGTCGATCGCACGGCCGACGGGCGCCCCTTCCTCGTCGCCGAGTTCCTCGAAGGGAAAGAGTTCGCGACCTACCTCGAAGAGGTCGGCAAGATGCCGGTCGGCGCCGCGGTGCGCATCGTGCGGCAGATCTGCAAGGCGCTCCAAGCCGCGCACGACAAGGGCGTCGTGCACCGCGACATGAAGCCGGAGAACGTCTTCCTCACCGGCGATCCCGCGCAGCCCTTGGCCAAGGTGATCGACTTCGGCATCTCCAAGGTCGGCGACACGCCCGGCACCGCGCTCACCAAGACGGGCATGATCATGGGCACGCCTTCGTACATGGCGCCCGAGCAGGCCCGCGGCGAGCGCGTCGATCATCGCGCCGACATCTACGCGGTGGGCGCTATCCTCTACTGCGCGCTCACCGGCCAGCGTCCCTTCGATCGCGGCGATCCGACGGCCACGCTCACCGCGGTGCTCACGCAGGATCCGCCGCGCCCGCGCTCCCTCGAAGCGAGCATCCCCGAGCCGCTCGAGATGATCATCCAGAAGGCCATGTCGAAGCGGCCGGAGGATCGCTACCCGAGCATGGCCGAGCTCGACGCCGATCTCGCGGCCTACGAGCCGGGCGAGGCGACGACGTTGATGTCGCTCACGCCCACCACCGGCGGCATCCGCTCGACCGGCAGCGAGTTCGTGCGCAGCGCGAGCCTCGACAAGCAAGTGCGCACCGTCGCGCTCGCGCGGCCGATGATCCTGCTGCTCAGCGTGCTCGGCACGTTCTGGGCGGCGGGCAGCTTGGTGCTCGCCATCACGGGCATCATCCGCCTGGCGCGCGGCGGCGGCGCCAAGGCGAACCTCGAGGTGGTCGACGCCATCCTCTTGAGCTTCGGCGTGCTCTTCACGGCGCTCACGCCGGTCATCCTGGCCGGCCGCCACCTGGCGAAGAACGTGTGGGGCAACAGCATGAAGGCCGTCGAGCTCGCCGAGAAGCTGCGCCGCCCCGTCGTGGTCGGCCTCTCGGCCTATGGCTTCGCGACGTTGCTCGTGCGCCTGCTCGAGTCCGTGCTGCTGCGCCACGCCGTGGGCGTGGCCTGGCCGTGGTGGGACGTGGTGCTCTTCGCCATCGGCGGCATCGCCGCCGGCGGCACCTACGTCCTGACGATGCTGGAGAAGCCGAAGACCGCTTGATTCGCACGGCGGGCCGCTCGCGCCCCCGCGCTGCTCTTCATCGTCGTGCAGGGCTGAGCCCGCGATTCACCCGACGCTTCCAGGGCGTTTCGCTTCGGATCTTGCGTGCGTCGCGTCGCGAAGCGCGGCGGGCACGGTCATCCGTCGCGCGCGCAGCTTCGCTTCGCGGTCCGGCGCGCGGCGTGCGAAGCTTCACATATGAAGGACAGCGTCATCGTGATCACGGGCGCGAGCGCGGGCATCGGCGCCGCGTTCGCCAAGCAGGCCGGCGCGGCCGGGGCGCACCTCACGCTGGCCGCGCGGCGCGACAAGGAGCTCCGCGCGGTCGCCGCGGCGAGCGGGCCCGAGGCGTTCGCGGTGCCGACCGACGTCACCGTGCGCGCCCAGGTCGACACGCTGGCGCAGGCCGCGATCACGCGCTTCGGCCGGGTCGACGTGTGGATCAACAACGCGGGGCGCGGCATCTCGCGGCCGGCGTCGGAGCTCACCGACGACGACATCGACATCATGATCCGCGACAACGTGAAGAGCGCGCTCTACGGGGTGCAGGCCATCCTTCCGCACTTCAAGGCGCGCGGCACGGGCCACATCATCAACGTCTCCTCGATGCTCGGGCGCGTGCCTTACGTGCCCTTCCGCTCGGCCTACAGCGCGGCCAAGCACGCGCTCAACGCCATCACCGCGAACCTCCGCGTGGAGCTCGCCGCCGCCTATCCGGACATCGCCGTGAGCCTCGTGCTGCCCGGTCCGGTGGCCACCGAGTTCGGCGTGACCGCGCTCCACGGCGGGCCCGATTCCCGCGCCATGCCGGGCGCGCAAACCGCCGACGAGGTCGCCCAAGTCATCCTCGAGACGATCCGCACCCGCGCGCCCGACGTCTACACCGCGCCGCACCTCGCCGGCATGGCCACGAGCTACTTCGCCGACATCGCCGGCCACGAACGCGCGTCGCCCTTCGCCAAGCCCAAACCGCGCTGAAGATGTGACCGATGAAGCTGCTGCGCGCCGCGCGGCGTCGGTCGGCCTCCCTCAAAATCGCAGAGGATTCCTCGGTCGGCCTCCCTACCCGCGCGGCGCTCGCGACGCTTTCTCGGTCACATCTCGAGCCGAGGAGGGCTCGTTCACAACCCCTCCTCTCGAGCGCTCCTGATCCAGACTACAGCCCCGCGAAGATCGACAGCGGCCGGTAGACGCGCGCGGCCCAGGCAGCCTCGTTGTGCTGCGCGCCGTCCTCGTGCCAGTAGTGGAGATCCTTGCCGTCGACGTAGCCGATGTCGTGGAGGACGTCGCGGAGCTGCACGTTCTCGCAATAGTTGTCGCCGGCGTTGGAATCGTCGTCGTTCGTCCCGTCGCCGTCGCTGTCGGCGCAGGTGGTGCCGTAGCCGCCGGAGTCGATGTAGAGGATCGGCGCCTGGTGGCCCTTGGCCTCGTAGCGCTGAATCATCGTCTGATTGTGCACCGCGGAGCCGAGGCTCCCCCACCCCATCGTCCCCGAGAGGCTGGCTGCAAAGGCGTAATCGGCGGGGTATCGATAAGCGATCTCCAAGCTGATGAGACCACCGAGCGAAGAGCCCATGACGCCGATGGGCCCCATCTCGCCATAACGCTTCTTCACCAGCGGTCGCACGGTGTTTTGGAGAAAGTCGGCGTAATCATCGCCCTTGCCGCCGACGAGATTGCCACTCTCGTCGATGTCGTCTTGAACGTGGGTGTATTCGTCGAAGCGCGCCGAGGTGTTGTCGATGCCGACGAGGAGCATCCCGTCCGCGGCCGTGTCCTGGAGATGCCAGCCGCCCCAAGGGGCATTGGGGTCGAAGAGGTTCTGTCCGTCGTGCACGTAGAGGACGCGGGAGACAGGCCCCTTCGGCACCCAGACGCGGACCGTGCGCGGCGCGAGGTGCGCGTCACCGACCGAGAAATGCCGATCGAGATGGGCAGAGACCGCGTCGACGATGCTGATCTCTCCATATTGATCGTAGTCGACCGAGCGCGCCCAAGGGTCGGCGACGAATTTGGATCCGTCGGTGAGCTTGTAGTGATCGTCCTTGGGCACCGCGATCACGACCCACGCGAACCCTTGGTCCGGCGTCATCGAGGTGCCGGCCCAATCGTCGTGATCGCCGGCGAGCTTGGTGAGCGAGAGATCCGTGGAGACGAAGAGGTGACCGCCGTCGACCGGGACGGGCCAGCCGGTGTCCGCGGCGTGGGCGGCGAGCGCTTGATCTCGGTTCGCGCGGAGCTCGGCGAGGATGGAATCGACGCTCGGGAGCGGCATCGCGCCCCCGGTACCGCCGCTGCTCGCGCTGCTCGTGTCGGGCGCGCTGCCGCCGGTTGCGCTCGAAGAAGAAGCGGTGAGCGGCGTGCCGCCCGATCCCGACGAGGGATCGCCGTGGCCGAGCTCGTCCGATCCGCACGCGGAGAGCAGCGCGGCCAGCACGGGCGCGAGGACGAGCGAGCGAGCGGCGAATCGAATCGACATGAGCCCTCCAAGGAAAAAGCGGCGAGGGCGCGCATCATAGAAAGCGGCGCGGCGGGCGCAACCTCGAGGGCCCTTCGCGCGCTGGGCGCCTGACACTGCGAGCCCCGGCGTGCGTCGGCTGCGCAATCCAGCCCCGCGAGATGGCCCGCAGGAGCACCGTGGCCTTCCCGCTCTTCGCGGTCTCCGCGGTGACGAGAAGCGATGAAGCCGGGGCCAAACCGATCTGCGCGGCGCGGTGATGTCGAATCGAGGAGGCGACCTCGACCAAGGGGCCCGCGCGCCGATTCGGCCCTCGAAGAAGGGCTCTTCGGAGGCGCCGTGGGCCGAGGCTCGAAGGCCGGCAATTCGGGGGCTTCGTCAGCGATCTCGGTGATCCGAATCGCCATTTCGAGCGAGCAAACATCCATTTCGCGGAGGCAGGTCGGGCGCGCGACCGCGACAGCGCAGAGCACGCCCAACGACGGTGCTCGGGCTCGGCAAGGCGGCCCACGCGAAGGAGCGGTGATCCCCATTGCTGGCCACGCGGACACTCGAATTGTCCAGCAGATGACAGAGGACTCCTGACCTCCCCATCGGAAAACACCTGACGGCCCATACGGTCGTTGACCGACCCAGTCGAGCAGCCTAATCCCCGTAGATGTCGAATCCTTTCGAGCGAAACATTCTCTCTCCCCGACTCCTCGCCTTCTCGGCCCTCACGTGCGCAGCCCTCTCCGGCTGCGTTTCGAGCGACGAAGCGAGCGAGGGCGCGATCGGCCACGGCGGCTCCGCTGCCACGGCCGTGACCGAGGGAGAGGGCGCCCAGGCTTCGAGCGATGGTCTCTTCTCGGCGCCCCAGCCCTGGACCAAAGAGGTCTCGAGCGCGTCGAAGAGCGATTCCTCCGATGAAATCATCGGTTGGCTCAACGATCACGGTGGTTGGGGCACGCAGCAGATGCGGATCGAGTTCGGCATCAAGCTGCTCGAGGCCGACGACTCCACGCCGTTCCAGAGCTTCACGCCGACGGAGGAGTTCTACAGCCCCGACTGCGACAACATCCCCTTCCCCGTGCCTTCGGGCGGCACGCTGGAGGACGAGAGTGGATACGAGTGCACGACGGATGGCGATTGCCACCTCCTCGTCGTCCACCGGCCGACCAACAAGCTCTATGAGATGTGGCGGGCCAACATCAACGGTTCGGGCTTCGCCGGCGGCTGCGCGGTGGTGTGGGATCTGAACAAGTCGTACGACGCCGGCCGCGGCCAGGGCTGCACGTCGGCGGACGCCGGCGGATTCCCCGTCTCGGCGATGGTGTTCACCGCCGACGAGGTGGCCAAGGGCTCCATCGATCACGCCATTCGCTTCATCCTTCCCAACAACCGCATTCGCAAAGGCGTTTACGTCTGGCCGGCGACCCACGCTTCGGACGCGCTCAAGGGCGGCCCGAGCGCGCCGCCCTACGGCGTGCGCTTCCGTCTCCGCCAGGACTTCCCGCTGGAGAGCCTGCCCTCCGACGGTGCGCGCGTGATCGCGCGGGCCATGCAGCGCTACGGGATGATCCTTGCGGACGGCGGCCGCGTGCCGCTCACCGCGATGAACGATCAGTTCACCACGCACAAGTGGTCCGAGGTCGGCGTGGACGAGAACAGCATGGCTGGGATCAACGTGACCGACATGGAAGTCGTGGACTTGGGTGAGCCCATCAAGCTCGACGACTGCGTGCGCAATTGAGCAAGCCCTGAGGGGCTGTCGATCACGATGGGATCGCGAGCAGCCCCGCAGCCAGGCTGGATGCGCCGGTCGCAAATCGCACTCTGAGCCAAAGGCACGTCGCGCGCGGCCTCTCCGCCGTACCCGCCCCCGCTGTTTCGCGATGCCCGTGGGCCGGCGTCACCGCGCCGTGCATGACCGAAAAGCAAGGTACACCTGCGGCCAGGCCGGCGGCGAACGTACCGCGTCGCCCACGGTGATGTTATGAGCGGAGCCGTCACCGTGACCTCTGCGAACGAAAAGCCTCCCTCGCCTCCCGCGTCGTCCCCGCCGGCCGCCGTCCTCGCGGCGTTCGCGCTCGTGGCCATCGAAGCCGATCTCGCGAGCGCGATGCTGCTCCCGTCGTCGGCTGGGTTTCGCGGGGTGCGGGCGCTGCACCTCCTGATCTCCGCGCTGCAGCTCCTCGGTTGCGGCGCGGTGCTCGCGGGGCTCGTGGCGCTGTGGCAGCGCGCGAGCGAGCGGCGGAAGCTCCCGGTGATCGTGGGCGTGCTCGGCGCTGCGGCGCTCGCCGCGGCCTTCGCGCTCCCGGAGGATTTCGGCGGCCTCGCCGAGAAGATCTCCGAGAAGCACACGGCCACGCTGGTGCCCGTGCTGGTCGCGGCGGTGGCGGTGATCGTCACCGTGGTGATCATGCTGCTGCGCTGGCTCACCCGACGCTTCACGCGCATTCCGGCGGTCGCGCTCGGCCTCGTGATCGGCGCCGCGAACCCGTTCGTGCTCGAGCACGACTATCCCGGCATTCATCTGACCCTCGCGCTCATCGCGGGCGCGATCACGGCCGTCGGTCTCGCGGGGATCCGCGCGCCGTCGTCGCGCCGCGCGCGCATCGGAATGATCGCGATGGGCGCGGTGGCCGCGGCCACGGTCGTGGTGCCGGTGCCGAACGCGATCGTCTCCGACATGCTGCGAGCCACGGGCTCGGTGCTCGCGCCCTTCGCGTCGCGGCTCCACACCGCGAAGGCGCGGGCTGCGCGCGTTCCCCCCGAGCAGCGCGCTTGGTTCGCGGCACGCGCGGGGATGCCGGACGTGCCCACGCGCACGCCCACCGTCCTTCCGCCCGACGGCGTGGTCGTGCTGATCACCATCGACGCGCTCCGCGCCGACGTGATCATGTCAGGCAAGCACGACGCCGATCTCCCGACCTTCAAGGCGCTCCGCGAAGAGAGCGTGCGCTTCACCAAGGCGCGTTCCCCCGGTGCGCAGACGGTGCCCGTCGTCACGGGGCTCTTCACCGGCAAGTACTACTCGCAGGTCTATTGGTCCGGCGGTACGGCCAAGCACGCGTGGTCGACCGAGGACACCTCCGTGCGCTTCCCCGAGATCCTGCGCGACGGCGGGGTGACCACCGTGACGATGCCGACGCTCCCCGAGGTCAACTCGATGCACGGCACGGTGCGGGGCTTCATGGAGGATCGGCCCATCTCGAAGCGCCCCAAAGGCGAGCCCAGCCCGCTCGCCGCGACGGTGACCGAGCGCATCGTGGCGCGCCTCCAGAAGGCCGCGAACGACGAGCGCCCGCTCCTGCTCTACGCCCACTTCGTCGACGCGCACGCGCCCTACACGCGCGGCGGCACCGACTGTCAGCCGTACGATTGCTACGTGCGCGAGGTCGCGCTCATCGACAAGAGCCTCGCCGAGATCCGCAAGGTCCTCGCGAGCGAGCCCTTCGCCAAGCGCTCGGTGCTCATCGTCTCCGCCGATCACGGCGAAGCCTTCGGCGAGCACGGCCAACGCTTCCACGCCACCACGCTGTACGAAGAGCTGCTCCGCGTGCCGCTCCTCGTGAACGGGCCCATGTTCCAACCGCGAGCGGTGGACGTGCCGGTGACGCTGCTCGATCTCGGCCCCACCATCCTCGAGCTCTTCGGCCACG
The DNA here is from genome assembly GCA_001931535.1 of Minicystis rosea. Lineage (GTDB taxonomy): Bacteria > Myxococcota_A > Polyangia > Polyangiales > Polyangiaceae > Minicystis > Minicystis rosea. The sequence goes on along the minus strand of CP016211.1, from coordinate 15,460,901 downwards.
CCGCCCCCGCCGCCTTCATGGGCGAGAGCCTGGTGCGCCTCCTGCGCGGCGAGCCCGACAAGCTGACGCGTCCCATCGCCGCCGACTCGGGCCGCTTGATCCAGGCCTACATCTTCGACGACAACCTGAAGATCATCCGCAACAACCGGAACCACACCGCCGAGCTCTACGATCTCGCCAAGGATCCCGGCGAGACGCAAAACATCTTCGACGTCACCCCCGACGCCCAAGACCGACTCGCCCTCGTCAGCGCCTTCTTCGAAGCCAACGCCTTCCGCAAGAAGGGCTACTCGCCACCCTATCGGAAGTAATCGACCGTCACTCGAGCCCTGCTCGACGCGACGACGGATGATCGCGTATCACCACTTCCCGAAACGCAAACCCGACCAATAAACACGACGTCAGGGCAAAGGACGCGAGTCCCTTCCCGAGACTCGACACCTCAACGGGCCTTTCCCATTGGGGAAACGACGTCGAGATCGAAGCAGGCTTTGCTCATTGGGAAAAGGCCGCGCGTCCTCGTCCCAAGCGTCAAAAACCTACCCAAAGACGACATCGGGCCCGAAGCGGCGCGACCTCCAAGCAGGCGTTGCTCATTGGGGAAAAGGACGCGAGTCCCTGTCCTGAGCGTCAGAAACCTACCGAAAGACGACGCCAGGCCCGAAGCGGCGCGACCTTCAAGCAGGCTCGGGTGGATCGAGGTATGGGGGGCCCCGATGGGCTTTGCCCATCGGGGGGAAAGGACGCGAGTCCTTTCCTGGGACCTAATTCGGCCCGTTGTTGGCGCAGAAGCCGCCGATGCAGGTGGCTTTGGGATCGCAGCAGTCCGAAGCGGCTTTGCAGGCTTCGCCGATTTGGGAGCAGCCGCCGCTCTGATCGCTGCAGGTGAGGTTGCCCATGCCGTCGTCGTGGCAGAAGCCGGCGCAGCAGTCGTAGCCGGCGCTGCACGAGTCGCCGAGCATCTTGCACGGGGAGAGCGCCCACTCGCCGCGCATGTTGTTGTTGTTGAGCTCCTGCCCGGGCAGCCAGAAGGCGGGGTGGCTCGGGTCCTGGCCGGGGAGCGGGCTCGCGTCGATCGCGCTCACCCAGAGCTGCTTGTGGCGTGAGGCCGGGTTCAGATCGGTCAGCGTGTTGCCGTACGTGCGCTCGCCGACCACGACGAGCCAGAAGTAGCCGCCCGCGGCGACGGGCATGAACGTCGGCTCGTAGGTGGAGCTCACCTCCGTGCCTTGGAGCAAGCCGGCGCCGTTGGCGCGATCGAGCGCGATCTGCGTCGCACCGTCGGCGCTGGTGAGCCAGATGTCCGCGAGCGCGCCGCGCGAGCGCGCCTGCGTCGAGCGCTCGAAGGCGATCCACTTCGAGTCGGGGCTGTACGTCGGGTAGATGATGCACGGCCGGTTCGCGTCACCCGAGACGATCGGGTGCGTGTTCGCGAACGAGGGCCCCGCGAGATCGACGTCGGTGGTCCACAGCGCGGCGGTGTTGAAGTCGAGCCAGCCGCCATCGGAGCGCACCGCGAAGGCGATCTGCTTGCCGTCGCTCGACCAGGCCGGCATCACCGGCCAACCCGCGCCCGGGTTGAGCTGCGCGATCTCCGCGCCGCTGTCGAACGGGCTCAGCGACAGGTACGGCGTGCCGCGCGACTGGCCCCAGAGGACGTGCGATCCATTCGGCGAAATGGCCTGGAAGCCCGATCCATTCGCGCCGTCGTTGGGGTTCACGCCGTAGGTGAAGATGGAGTTGCCCGTCGCCGCATCGAACGTGCCCCACGGGCTCGCGCTGCCGTTGAAGGCCGTGACGATCGTCTTCCCATTCTTGGAGACGCTGTGGCACGCCGTGCAGGTGCCCGCCGAGGGATCCGGGTTCGGCGGCACCTGGTTCAAGTTGAGGAACGCCTCGGGCGCCGTGTCACCGGGCTTGAGACGCACGACCGCGCCGCTGTTCACCTCCCAGAAGTAGATGATGCCGGTGAGGTTCGCGGGCGCGATGGTCCACGTGCGCGCGACGGGCAGATAAGGCTGCGCGCCGTCGTGACGCTGGATCGAGATGGTGATGTCGCCCGTGGTGGAGTCGGTGAGCTTCTTCCAGACGTCGATGGGCGTCTTGGGGAAGTCGTAGCGCGACGGCGGAGGCACCGTCGTCCACGCCTCGTACTCGAACGTCGGGCTCGTCGCGTGGATGTAATAGATGTCGTTCGAAGCGCCGCCGTTCCATTGCAGCGTCGGGCCGGTGAGGCCGCGCGGGAAGACGGTCTTGTCGTACGGGTAGAGCAGCGACATCGCGCCGTCGGGCGCCGAGGCCTGACCAAGCTGCTGCTTGACGGACGGGTCGATGTTCTGCGGATCGGACGTGATGTGGAGCTTCACCGTCGCCGTCGTGGTGGCCGTGACGCCGTCGAGCTTGTACGTCACCGTGCCCTTGCCGCCGGTGAGGCCCGTGGCCGTGAGCGCGCCGGTCGCCGTGTTGAGCGTCGCGGCGTCGGGGCGATCGAAGGTCCACGTGCCGCCCGAGAGCACCACCATCTTCCCGCCCTTGGTGAGGCCCGTGGCGGTGAACACCGTCGCCGCCGGGATGGTGCCGTTCAGCACCTCGACGCTCGGATCGGCGGGCGAGATGGTGATCGACTCGACGGGATCGTTGCCGATGATCAGGCCGCCGCCGTCACCGCTCGCGGTCGAGGACGTCGTGCCCGCGCCGCTGCCGCCGCCGCCTTGGGTCGTGTTGCTGGTGCTGTTGGTGCCGCCGCCGCCGCACGCGACGGGGAGCACGGCTGCGACGATCAAGGCAAGGGATCCGAAAGCGATCGAAGGCGAGATGCGCATGGTGTCGCATCGTACCAGAGACGCTCAGCGCGGGGGCGTCGCCGGCGCGGGCGGAGGCTTCAAAGGCAGCGCGGTCGGCGAGGCCGACGGTGCCGGCGTCGATGACGCAGGTGCGGCAGGCGCCGATGACGCAGGCTTCGCCGGCTGCGCTGCGGCATTGGGGCACGTCGGGTGACCGGCGTCGGCGAAGAGGTGATCGAGGAGCTGCTGATCGTCGCGGCGAAGCTCGGCCCGACGCGCGCGGACGCGGCAGAGGTAGGGCGTCGCGGGCGCGGTGTCGCCGAGCGCGATGTACGCCTCGGCGAGCCGCAGGTGATTCTCGAGCTTCTCCGGATGCGCCTTCACCAGGCCTTCGAGCAGCTCGAGGCCCTGCTCCGAGTCGCCGTGCTCGAGCCAGCCGGCGGGCGCCATCACGTAGAGCGTGCCGAGGAGACGCGCGGCCGCGCCCTCGCGGAAGTTGGGCTCGAGCTTCTTGCTCAAGAGGGCCCACTTCTCCACGTCGGAGACGAGGCCCGCGCCCGTGAGCCCGCGCGATTGCACCACGCGCCCGGTGATGGCCGCACGCGCGAACGCGTAGGCCGCGGTGCTCTGCTCGCGCGTGCGCACCGCGTTGAGCGCGAGCTCGCGGTCGGCGGGCGAGTCCTTGCCTTCGGCGATCAGCTCCTCGAGCGCATCGGAGATGGCGAGGGCATCGCCCTGCTGCACGATCTCCGCCATCGACGCGTGCGTGGGGCCGGTCGCGAACGGCCAGCACGCGGACACGAGGCCCGCGGCGGCCAGAGCGAGGACGGTCTCCCGAAGGCGCACGGTGGAGAGAAATACCCCGAAGCGCGGCCGGATGAGCAAACTTGTCGCTATTTGTTGTAAGCGCTCACGACGGACGCGTAATCGGCCGCGCTCGCAGACTTGAGGGTGAAGCCGACCTCGTCGCAGGCCTGCTTGCCAGCGCCCGTGCAGAGCTTGGGGAGGTTGGCCTGGAAGGTCTTCTTGTCCGCCTCGGGCGCGCTGGGGAACGCGACCACCGGCATCGGCGGAAGCTTGGGGCCGGCCCACACTTGCTTGACGCCGGCGGCGCCCATCTTGCCGAGCTCGGCGAGCTGCGCGTCGTCGATGAGCGCGCAGACCGCTTCGTCGTTCGCGACCTTCTTGATCGGCAGGGCGGGACGGCTGACCACCTCGAGCTCCGAGAAGTCCGCGAGGGTGAACTGGCCGCCCGACGCCACCTTGTCGACGAACACGCGATCGTCCGCGTGGTCCGACACGAGCTTCTTGCCCTTGCAGCCCGCGAGATCGCTCGCCGTCTTGCTGATGAGGAAGTACTGCTGCCCACCGCCCTGGGCCACGATCGCCTGCCCGATGGGCTCGAGGTTGTGCTTGCCCTTCATGGCGAGGAACGCGGGCAGCGAGAGGATGCCGTAGCGGGGGCTCTCGGCCTTGATCCAAGCCTCGGCGTCGGCGCGCTTGTTCTGGTACTGGCCCTGGGCTGCGCTCCAGCCGTTCTCCTTGGCGGCCACTGCCATGAGCTTGTCGAGGTACGGCTGAGCTTGCGTGGCGGTGCCGACGCCGTGCTCCCTGAGCACGATCACCTTCACGGTGTCCCCGGCGAGGGCAGGCACCGCGGACGACGCGAGCGCGACGAGCCCAGCGGCGACGAGAGCAGAACGAAGGAATGCGTGCACGAAGGACCTCCTGCTTGCCTTGGACGACAGGGTACCGCGGATATGCACGCCCTCGGCCCGGAGCGCAACCGCTCGCCTGCCGAGGTGCGTCCGAGCCGGTGCTACGCGGCGTTCGCAGTCTACCCAACATGCCCGGTTTCGTGGGGCCGCGAGCGTTCGCGCTGCCCGAGAACAGCCCGGCGCGGACGAGATCGTGGTAGGTCGCGGAGCCCGTGAGCACCTCGTCTCGTCCCTCGCCCGCTCCGGCGCCGCCCGCCGGAGAGGGTCGCAGCGCGCTCGCTCGCTTCTTCGCGTTCATCGTGAAAAAGCGCTGGCTCATCGTCGCCCTCTACGCGCTCGTCTTGCCGCCGAGCGCGTGGTTCGCGACCAAGGTCGGTCAGGACAACGACATCCAGCGGCTCATGGTCCCGACGGATCCCGATTTCGTCGCGACCCGCGAGTTCCAGAAGGTCTTCGGCGCAGGCGAGTACGCGTTGCTCATCGCCGAAGCGGACGATCTCTTCGCGCCGAAGGTGCTCGAGCGCATCGACGCGATCGAACGATCGATCGCCAAGATCGAGCGCGTCAACGTCAACTCGGCGCTGTCCATCTTCCGCCGCGCCAAGGCCGGGTTCACCGCGACGCCCGAGCAATCGGAGGCGTTCCGCAAATTCGTCACCGGCACCGAGCTCCTGAAGAAGCAGGGGCTCACGGGCGACAAGTTCATCGCCATCGGCTTCGTGCTGGAGGTGAAGGGCAACGCCGATCGCACCGCGCTCCTCAGCGCGGTCGACAAGGCCGTCGAGGAGGCCGGCGGCGGCGGACCACCGCTGCGCAAGCTGCGCCGGGTGGGCCAGCCGTTCGTGAACGCCAACCTCGACGACGCGACGCGCGCCGGCGGCAAGTACTTCGCGCTGTTCACCGTCTTCGTCGTCATCCTCACGATCGCGCTCTATCGATCGGTGCGGACCCTCATCGCCTTCTTGATCACGCTCGGCGTGTGCCTCGCCACCTCGGTCGCGTACATCGGAGCGACGGGGGGCACCTTCACCATCGTCTCGCCGATGGTGCCGATGACGATCCTCGTCACGGCGACGGCCACGCTGGTCTACATCCACTCGCGCTTCGTCGATCATCCGCCCGGCGTGTCGGTCGAGGAGCACCAGATCTTCGCGCTGACCAACAAGTTCGTGGCCTGCACGGCCTCGATCTTCGCGACGCTGGTCGGGTTCGCGGCGCTCGCGGTGTCGGAGATCCGGCCCATCCGCGACATGGGGATCTGGGTCGCGGTGGGCCTGTTCCTCACGTGGATCGTGATCCTCACGCTCTTCCCCGCGCTGCAGACGATCCTGCGCACGCCGACGTCGCAGAACCAAGCCGTGGCCGGCGAGTTCTTCGTGCGCTTCACGCACTGGCTCCCGCGCGCCAGCTACCGGCATCGGGTGGCGCTCGTGGCGAGCTCGCTCGTCATGATGGCGGCGGGCGCCGTGGCGCTCTTCGGGCTGCCCGGCGCGGTCAAGCCGATGCAGCTCCTCATCGATCCGGTCGAGTACATCAACCACGACTCGGAGCTCTACCGGGACACGAAGTACGCGCAGCAAATCCTGCCCGGCCTGTCGATGACCGAGGTGTGGCTCCAGGGGAAGCTCGGCACGGTGTCCGAGCCCAAGGTCCTCGCCGGGCTCGCGCAGTTCCAGGCCGCGGTGGAGGCGGATCCCGAGGTCGGCGGCGTCATCAGCCCGATCACCATCCTCCGCATCACGCGCTACCTCGGCGGTCAGGGCGACGCCTTCCCCACCGACGCGGACACGCTCGATCAGGTCGCCGGTGATCTCGAGGCGCTCGTGCCGCGCGAGCCCATGCTCCAGCGCTTCGTCGATCGGAGCTTGGGGCAGACGCACTTCGCCATCGTCACGCACGCGACCGAGCACGAGGCGTACATGCGGCTCGACGCGCGCCTCAAGCAGCGCTGGCAGGATGCGGTCGAAAAGCACCCGGCGCTCAAGGAGCTCCAGGTGAAGACGGTCGGGCTCGGGCCGCTGCAGGCGAAGATGAGCCAGAACCTCGTGCCCACGCTGGTCGAGAGCTTCGTGCTCACGGTGGCCATCATCTTCATGACGTTCGTGGTCGTGTTCCGCAGCGGCGCGGCGCGGCTCATGACGATGATCCCGTCGCTCTTCGCCATCCTGGTGATGTTCGGCGTGATGCGGCTCGCCGACATCCGCCTCAGCGTGACCACGATCCTGATCGCGTCGACGGTGCTGGGCACGAGCGAGAACGATCAGATCCACTTCTTCTACCACTTCCTCGAGAAGCGGAAGACGGGCACCGTGGAGGAGGCGCTCCGGCACACGCTGCTCGTGTCGGGGAAGGCGATCTTCTTCGCGACGCTGATCAACGCGTGCGGCTTCCTCGCCTTCGCGGCCTCGGATCTGCCGCCGGTGCGCCAGTTCGGCGCGCTCATGGCGGTGGCGCTGTTCATGTCGATGCTCGCGGACTTCACCGCGCTGCCCGCAGCGCTGTGGCTCGTGTTCCGCGAGCGGCCGGACAGCGAGAAGCCCGCGGCGCCCGCGCCGGGCGAGTGATCACGATGGGGTCGCGAGCGACCCCGAGTACCTGCTCTTCGGGCGATGCCCGAGCTCCCGAAAGAAATGGATCGCTATGGATCGGCGCGCGGCGCGACCGCGGCAGGCTCCACTGCGCGCGCCGATCCCGATCCCGAGGCGGCAGGCGCGGCGTCATGGCCACGCGGACCGGCCGGGAAGACGTTGCGGTAGGTCGTGCGGCAGAGGCTCACGAGCTTCGAGCCCTCGGGTGTGCCGCGCGTGAGCATGCACGCTTGCAGCACGAAGGCGTCGACCGTCGCGGGGTAGATGCGGGTCACGCCGTCGGGGCTCGCGACGCCGAAGCGCGTGCCGTCGGGTGAGATCGCCGCAGAAGCGTAGCCGGGCGGCGCGGGGAGGATCGCGAGCGGCTTGCCGGTGGCCACGTCCCAGAGTCGGGCCACGCCGTCGCGCGCATGGGTGACGAGGCGATCGCTCGCGCGCGAGAAGGTCATGCCGACGATGGCTTCGTCGTGCCCGATCATCGTGGCGAGGTGCTTCCCTTCGGCGTCCCAGACTTGCACCGAGGCATCGCCGCCGCCGGTGGCCATGCGTTGTCCATCCGGCGAAAAGGCCACCGCGGTGATCCGATCGCCGTGACCGCCGAGCGTGGCGACGAGCTTGCCTCCTTCGAGCGCCCAGACCTTCGCGGTGCCATCGGCGCTGCCCGTGAGGAGCCGCGTGCCGTCGGCGGAAAAGGCAGTGGCGAGCACCGCGCCGCCATGGCCGGCGAGCTCGCGGGCGAGCTTGCCTTCCGGGACTTTCCAGAGCCGCAGCGATCCATCGTCGCCCGCGGTGAGCAGCGCGTTTCCATCGGGAGAGAAGGCGACCGAGGTCACCCTTCCAGCGCGCGCACGGAACGTCGCGAGCGGCTTGCCTCCGCGCGCGTACCAGAGCATCGCGGTGCGATCCGCGCTCACGGTCGCGACCCAGGGACCGCGCGACGAGGCGGCGAGCGCGAGGATGCGATCCTCGTGGCCGATGAGCGTGGCGATGGGCTTGCCGTCCTTCGCATCCCAGACGCGCGCGGTCCGATCGAGGCCGCCGGTGATCACGCGCAGGGGCTCGGAGAAGAAGAGGATCGCGGTCACCGGGCCGATGTGACCGGAGAGGACACGCTGCGGCGCGCCGTCCTTCGCGCTCCAGAGACGCGCGGTTCCATCGGCGCTCGCCGTGCCGAGCTTGCTGTCGTCGGCCGAGAAGGCGAGCGCGAGGACGCGACGCGTGTGGCCCACCGCGACCCCCATGGGGCGCGTGTCCTTCGCGGGCCAGATGCGCGCGGCGCGATCGTCGGCGGTGATCACCCGAGCGCCGTCGGGTGAGAACGACGCGGCCCGCACGGCGCCTGCGCGAGCGGACAGCACGGCGACGGTGGCCGCGGACTCGATGTCCCAAATCCGCGCGGTCCCGTCCTCGCTCGCCGTGACGACCTTGGTCGCGTCGGCGGAGAACGAAGCCGAGAGCATGCGCCCCGCGTGGCCACGCAGGACCGCGAGGAGCTTGCCCTCCTGCACGTCGAAGACGCGGGCGGTGCGGTCTGTATCGAGCGTCAGGACTCGCGCGCCGCTCGCAGAGAAATCCGCGCGAGCCAAGCTGCCCGGCGGCGCCGAGGCCTCCGTCAACGTGCGTTGCGCGCGACCATCCTTGGCGTCCCAGAGACGCGCGGTCCCATCGGCGCCGGCGGTCAACACCGCTGCGCCGTCCGGTGAAAACGCGATCCCCACGACCGCGTCGGCATGCCCGACGAGCGTGTGGACGGCGCGGCCCGTCATACCGTCCCAAAGGCGGGCGGTGTGATCGGCGCTCGCGGTCGCGATCAGCGCGCCGTCGGGTGAGAACGCGAGCGCCGTCACGGCGTCGCCGTGCCCTTCGAGGCGCGCGAGCGAAGCGCCGTCCGTCGCGGACCAGCGCTTCACCGTCTTGTCGGCACAGGCCACAGCGATGGTCGCGCCGTCCGGCGAGATCGCGACGGCGTTCACGTCGGCGCCGGCGTCGAGCCGGAGCAAGCGCTCGCCGCTCTTCGCGTCCCACACGCGAACGACGGTGCCCGCAGCGGTGGCGAGGCGCGCGCCGTCCTTCGCGACGGCGACGGCGCGCACGGGCAGCGGCGCGGGCACCGTGTCGGGCACGCCCGCTTCGCCTGCATCGGCCGCTTCCGCCGCGCGCATGGCATCCGCCAAACGTCGCAGCCGCTCTTCCCGCTCTTCTCTCTCACGAGCCCGCCGCTGGTCCTCCTGCGAGCCTGCGTCCACGCGCACCGGCGCGCCCGCATCCTTGGGCGGCGCCGCGCCGGCATCGGCGGCGGCGTCTTCGCGGTCCGGTGCATCGTCGTGATCGCCGAGCACGGCGATCAGCTTTCCCGTCTTTGCTTCCCAGATGCGCGCCGTCCCGTCCTCGGATGCGGTGATCACGGTCTCGCCGCTGGGTGCGAGGACGGCGAAGGTCACCGCGCCGTCGTGACCGCGCAGCGCGAGCGGAGGCCTTGGCGCGAGCAACGCCGCGGAGAGCCCTTCGATCAGCTCCGGTGCCGCCCGCGCCGCGTCACCGACACGCGCCAGCGGATCGATGGCCGCGAGGAGCGCATCATGCTCGCGGGCCGGCTGCGCCGCGAGCCTCGAGGCACGAAGCCCCTGCCCCACCGTCTCGAGCGCCTCGACCTTGCGCTCCGCCTCGAGCGCGCGCTGCGCTTGACCGCGCGACGCGTGGAGCATCGTCCCGCCGGCGCCGATGCCGGCGAGCGCCGCGATCCCGAAGGCCACGGTGAGCACGCGTGCCCGGCGGAGCCGCGCGCGTGCATCCTCGATCTGCGCGTCTCGATCCAGATCTTCGATCATCGATCCTCGGCCCGTGCGGAGCGTACCCCCGAGACATCGACCCTTCAGGCGAGGCATGCACGAAAGCAGGCCCAGGGCGAGCGCGAGACGAGGCCCGATCCGAGCCGGAGGAACATCCGGCTCGCCCCGACGTGCGCGCCGGATCGACGATCGCGGAGCGCGATTCGACCACGACATCACCGCGCACACGACGAGGTCTCGACGTGCAACGCGCTCTCGCCTCACCGGCGAGGGCCGCTTCATCGCGCTACACCTCGCGCGCTCGTCCGTGCGGGGAACCATCGCGCCGTCGCTCGCGCCGCGGAGCAACGGACGCGGGATCCATTCACGCCGATGCTCGTCGGCAGAGCGCCCGGGCAATCGAACGAACCGCGAAGCTTCTCAGCCCAGCGCGAGCCACAGCCGCGAGAGCGCGTTCTGCAAGCCCACCGTCGCGATGACGTGGACCACCCCGCGGTCGTCGAGCCCCTCGGCCCGCAGCGGCGCGAGATCCTCCGCGCTCATGCGCCACGGCGACACCGTGAGCTTCTCCGCGTACGCAGCGAGCGTCGCCTCGCGCGCGTCGCGCGGCCCCTCGCCGTGCTCCTCGACCGAGGCCGCGTCGCACACGTGCCATGCGACGGTGCGCGCGATGACGGCGCGATCACGCGCCGAGAGCCCCGCGCCCTCCGTGAAGATGTACGCGCGCCACCCCGCGATGGCCGCTTCGCTCGCGGGCCGCAGCGAGAGCGACAGACGCGGGCGCGGCACCGGCCAATCCGCGCGCTCGGGACGCGGGAGCGGCTCGCGATCGCGATCGACCTCGAAGCGAGGCAGCGGCGACGGATAGTCCGCCTCGATGCCGGTCCCGTCGGCCATGCGCACCAGATGGTTGAACACGGCCGCGATGGTCACCACCTGAACGATGGCCTCGTCGTCGAGCCCGCCCTCGCGGAGCCGCGCGAAGTCACCGTCGTCCACCGTCCAGGGCGCGTCCGTCAGCAGCGACGCGAACCCCGCGATGGCGCGCCCGCGCGGCGTCGCCGAGAGCGCCGACGGATCACGGAGCACCTGCGCGGCCAGCGCCTCGTCTCCCGAAGCTACACGCAGAAACTCTGCGTGAGCGGTCGTTCAATAGAAGCACCCGGCGATGCGCGCCGCGACCGAAGCCGCGAGCTCGCGCTCCGCCCAGGCGAGGGCCGTGCCCGCGTGCAGCGTGCCCGTCGTGCCGAACACGTGGCGAACCAGCGTGGCATCGAGGCTGTGCGCGAGGTGAATCCCCGGAGATCCACCATGAGGCGGGATGTACGCCGCCGGGATGGGCCGCGACGCCATCGCCTCGTACACCGCACGCAGCTCGCCTTCGGCCTCGCCCTTACCGATCGTCCGAATCCACGCCATGGGCCCCGAGGATAACGTGACTCGGGCCGAGCACGCACCTGCTTTTGCGCGCTCGTGCACCACCGTCACGCTCACTCCTCGCGCGGCGCTTCGAGGCGCGCACAACCATCCTCGCCGGGCGGCGCCATCGCCGTTCCGCCGATTGGCACCGAGATGGCCGCGAGGTGATCGTAAAACCGCCGCTCCAACACCTCGCGATGGCGCTCGCCCGCGAGCGGCAACACCTCGACACCGAAGATCCGATAAGGGCACGCCCACACCGCGGGCGGCGCCCCGCGACGCAGCGCGAGCCGCGCCATGTAACCGAGCTCGGTCCACGGATGATCGCGGTGCATCCGCATCAAGAGGTTGCCGAGGCTGTAGAGAATGGGCCGCCCGCGGTACCACGACACGCCCTGGATCACGTGCGGATGGTGCCCCACCACGGCATCCGCGCCCGCGTCGATGGCCGCGCGCAACATCGCAATCGTGCGCGGGATGGGCGTGTCGCGATACTCCTCGCCGCCGTGGTAACTGACCACGATGGCATCCGCCTCGCCGCGCTCCCGCAGCGCGCGCACCGCGCCTTGAAGCTCCGCCGGATCGGCGCGCGCCACCAGCGGCTCGGCCGCATGCTTCTCGAGCGGCCCTTGGTTCCAGATGTCCGTCACCGCCAGCACCGCGAGCCGGAACCCCTCCACGTCGACGACGATCGGCCGGCGCGAAGCCTCGCGGCTCTCCCCCGTCCCGACGTGAAGGACACCCGCGCCGTCGAGCAGCGCGAGCGTCTCGCGCAGCGCCGGCTCACCGTAATCCCATGCATGGTTGTTGGCCGTCGACACCACCGTGAAGCGTGCTCGCGCCAGCGCCGCCGCGGCCTCGGGCGGGCCGGTGAACACCAGCGGTTGCCCCGGCTTCTGCGTCTCGCCGTGTTGATCGGAGATGGGCCCTTCGAGGTTCGCAAAACGCACGTCCGCGGCGTGGAGCCACGGACGCAGCGCCGCGAAGAAATCGGTCGCCGGCTTCTCGATCAGCATCTGCCCCACGACGCGACCGAAGCTGACGTCACCACCCGCGATCAACGTGATGGCATCTCGTGACGGTCTTGAAAGCGGCGTCGCCGAATCCGATCCGGACGGCGCGGGATTCGCTCGTACGAACGCCTCTTCCGTGGTCGCGCCCGCGGGAGGCGCGGGCGGCTCTCGCCCACACGCGGACGACGCCAGAAGCGCCGCAACGGCGCCCGCGCGCACGAGACGACGAGCCAAACGACCCACGCACCTAGCCAAGCACGCTCCGCTCAATCCTCAAAGGACATCACGGCTCTCGCCTCCCCAAAGGCCCGTGCCCGGCGCCGTTCTCGCGAGCAGCCTCGCATCATCGCTCGAGAAACCACGCTTCGTACGAAAGCCTGCTCGTCATCACGGCGCCGTCGGTATCCTCGGCCACCTCGTGCCCGTCTTACCTTCGATCCTCGCGCTCGCGCTGACCGCGCCGCACCTCGCGGCCGCGCGCACCGATCGCGCGCCGAAGCTCGATGGCCGGCTCGACGACGCCGTGTGGCAGAAGGCCGTTCCCAGCGACGCCTTCACGCAGAAGATGCCCGTCGACGACACGCCGCCCGGCGATCGCACCGTCGTGCGCGTCCTCTACGACGACGACAACGTCTATGTCGGCATCGACTGTCCCCAAACGGTCGACGTCGTGGCGCGCCTCACGCGGCGCGATCGACCGATCGAGTCCGACGCGGTCACCGTCGTCCTCGACACGCGCAGCGATGGCAAGAGCGCCTTCGAGTTCTCCGTCAACGCCGCCGGCGTGCTCTCGGACGGGCTGCATTTCAACGACACCGAGTTCAACCCGGATTGGGACGAGATCTGGGAGGCCGAGGTGGCGCGCACGCCCGCGGGCTGGTCGGCCGAGCTCCGCATCCCGCTCCGCGCGCTGCGCTTCCCCACGCGTCCGGTGCAGAGCTGGGGCCTGCAAATCAAGCGTTACGTCTCCATGCGGCAAGAGCTCGACGAGTGGGCCCACATCCCGCGTCACGCCGCCGGTGAGGTCTCCAAGTATGGCCGTCTCGACGGCCTCGCCGGCCTCAAAGCCAAGACGCCCATCGAGCTTCGCCCCTTCATCGTCGGCGCCGTCCGCCACCGCGATCCGGCGGCCACCACGCTGGCGCGCGGCTTCGAGCCCGGCTTCTCCGCGGGCCTCGATCTCAAATGGCACGTCAGCCAAGCCCTCACGCTCGACGCCGCCATCCTCCCCGACTTCGGCCAGGTCGAGGCCGATCAGGTGTTTTTGAACCTGACCAATTACGAGCTCTTCTATCCCGAGAAGCGCCCTTTCTTCCTGGAAGGCGCCGACGTCTTCTCCACACCGATTCAGCTCCTCTACACCCGGCGCATCGGCCGCATTCCCCCCGAGCCGGCGCTCGTCGAAGACAGACCCATTCGCGAGCGCCCCGTGCACGCGCCCACGCCCTCGACCATTTACGGCGCCGCCAAGCTCACGGGCGAGCTCGGCGGCGGCTGGTCCATCGGCCAGCTCATCGCGCTCACCGGCCGGCAAACCATCGACGCCGAAGCGAAGAACGGCGCTCGCGTGGAGCGCGCCGTCGATCCTTTGAGCGCCTACAACGTCCTTCGCCTCAAACGCGATCTGGGCGGCGGCGCCCACGTGGGCTTGATGCTCACGTCCGTGAACCGCCTCGAGGACGGCCACGACTATCCGCTCCTCCCCGGCCACGGCCCGCAGGGACGCGCGCCCCAGCTCTGCCCGAGCGGCGACGAGATCGCCGCCGGCGCGCGCTGCTTTCACGATGCCTACGTGGCCGGCGTCGACGGCCGCTTTCGCTCGGCGAACGGCGAATACGTGCTCACCGGCCAAGCCATTGCCACCCTCGTCGACAAGGGCCCTCCCCGCACCTTCGAGGACGGCACCGTCATCAAGTCCGGCGATTGGGGCCCCGCCGTCCTGGTGCGCGCCTCCAAAGAGGGCGGCAAGAACCTGGTCGCGCTCGCCGAGTACGAGATCTACGGCCGCCGCGTGGACTACAACGATCTCGGCTTCATGCTCCGGCAGAACGTGCAGAGGGTCCACACCAACGTCGAATTTCGCACCCTCACGCCGCACGGCCCCTCGCTGGAGACGCACACCTATTTCGACTTCGCCCAGCGCGACAACCTCTCGTTCCAGAACCAGATGCGTTGGTTCGCCCTCGGCAACAACACCAAGTTCAAGAACTTCTGGAACATCTATGGGGAGATTCATTATCTCCCCCGCCACTTCGACGATCGGGAGGTCGGCGACGGCACCGCGCTCCAGCGGAGCGGCCTCTTCGGCTTCGAGGTCTGGCTCGCGAGCGATCAGCGCAAACGCTTCTACGCCGAGCTGTGGACGCAAACCCGCTTCATCGAAAACGGCTTCTCCTTCACGGGCGAGGGCAAGATCTCGGTCAAGATCCTCCCACAATGGGATTTCGATCTCCTCCCCACGTGGTTTCACACCTTCGGCGAGCCACGTTATTTCGACACCCGAGGCGCGGCCCACCTCTTCGGGCGCCAGCGCGCGCAGAGCCTCGGCCTCACCCTGCGCTCGACCTATACGTTCCTCCCGAGGCTCACGCTCCAGGCCTATGCCCAAGCCTTCCTCGAGGCCGTCCACTTCTCCGATTACACCTGGGCCCCTGCCAAGAACGCCGGCGCCGCCATCCGCCTCTCCGATCTCCGCCCCGTCGATTTCCCCATCCTCGAGAACCCGGATTACCGCTCGGGGACCATCAACGCGAGCCTCGTGCTCCGCTGGGAATACCGACTCGGCTCCACCGCCTACCTCGTTTACACCCACGCCCAGAACCGCTCCATCACCCCGCGCTTCGGCGACGACGGCGGCTACGACTTCGGCCTGGTGAAGCCGCGCGCCGCGGAAGATGCATTGATTCTGAAGCTGTCGTATTGGTGGGGATAGCAGCCTTTCTGCCCCGCGCTCCGCATCGGAGATCGTCCCGCCGAATGCGAGCATCACGGCTGAGAAGGCGCGTTCGCGCTCGAACGTCCGGCCGGGCCGTCCGCGACGCTTCGCGTGTGCGCAACGTCATCTCGATTCCCGCGAGCGCCTGCTGATACATTGCTCCGCATCACCCTTCTTCGCTTCATGGAGGTTTCATGCTCGTGCTTCGTCACCCTCCCCTTGCGCTCCCGGCCCTGGGCCTCGTCGCCGCCATCGCGTGGCCCCGCGAGGCCCGCGCGCAGAGCTCGCACATGGTCTCTCCCGGGATCTCGCTCGGCGTCTCGTTCGGCGAGCGGACCTCGTTCTCGATCGGGCTCGACGTGCGGTATTCGTTCCTTCCCAAGGGCGAGAGCTGCGGAGGTACCGCGTTTGGCGGCGGCGCCTTCGGGCAGGCCGCGCTGCTGATCGGGAGTGGGGGTGTCGCCGGGCGGTTCGCGGCCGGGGCCCACGGCGGCGGCGGGGTGCCCTCGCCCATCGTCCACCCCGCCGCGGAGATCGGGTGGACGTACCGCACAGCCTATCGCGCGACCACGGAGAGGCCGGAGATCCCCGGGTGGCACGGGCTGCACCTCGGCATCCACGGTTGGTTCTTCCCTCTCGAAGAGCTGAGCGTGCGCGGCGCGATCCCGCTCGGGGGGCCGCCCGGCGCGCTCCCCGAAATGACCGTCGCGGTCGGCGCGCGCTTTCCGCCGCCGTACGGGTTCAACAGCTTCTGCGTCTCGGGCCGGCCGCTCCGGAACGGCGACGGCGTCTTGCTGCCCCCCGTGCTCGCGAGCGACGCGTGCGAAGCGCGGGAGCCGGCGAGCGCGACGCAGGCGGCGCTCGCGGAGGCCTGGCTCGACGACGCGCGGAACGAGAGCGCTTCCATCCCCGCTTTCCTCGCGCTCGCGCGCGATCTCGCGAACGTCGGCGCTCCCTCTGCGCTCGTCGCCCGCGCGCTCGGCGCGGCCGAGGACGAAGCGGTGCACACCCTGCTCTGCTCCGCCGTGGCGTCGCAGATCTCGGGCACGCTCGCCGCTCCCGCGCTGCTCGCGCCGCCGCCCGCGGCCGAGATGAGCCGCGAAGAGGCGCTCGTGCAGCTCGCCGTCGAGTCGTGGCGTGACGGCTGCCTCGGTGAAGGCGCCGCGGCGGAGCGGGCGCGACGCGCGATCCCGCGCACGCGACACGCCCTCGCCCGCGCCGCGCTCACGCGCATCGCCGTGGACGAGCAGCGCCACGCCGACCTCGCCTGGGACGTCCTCCGTTTCTGCGCCGCGCGCGGCGGGCGCGCGGTAGAAGACGCGATCGCAGCGGAGATCGCGGCGGACACCGCCTCGCACGCAGACACATCCGGTGGCGATCGGCGCCTCGACGGCGACGCATGGCGCGCGCACGGTCGGCTCGACGGCGCCGCGATCACGGCGGCGTGGGAAGATCGATGCGCGGCGGCGCGGCGCGACGGCGGGCGGATCCTCCTGGGCGTGTAGCCGATGCCAACGGGCTCGCGAAGTCGAGCAAGATCCCCAGTCGCGTAGACTGAACGCAGCGCTCAATCCACGAGCAAAAACGGCGAGCGAAGCGTATCCGCCGGCCGGCGACGTGGAGGTCTACGGGGATCGGCTCCAAGCCACCAGCGCTCACGTGTCGGTGTCCAATGGCCATCTCCGCATTCGGGCGAACGGGATTTCCTTCTCGGGCTTACCTCCGTCTCCTGCAGTGATCTTTCCGGTTCATCCTGAGGTCCATCGCCCTCGTGTTTCATGCGATGTTGACGGCGCTTCGGAAGGGTCGCTCCGATCACCCGAGTCCGGGGGATTTGCTCGCGACGGGCACCGCGCCGCCACGGTGCGCGCAGTCGAGGTGTGTCGCACCGCGGCGGGTGGCGCTTTGCCGTAAGCCTTCTCCCGGAGGCAGGCGATCTCGGCGATCACGCCGAACGCGGGGACCGATCACCGTGTCAGCGGTGCTCGGTCTCCGTCGAACCGTGTCATCAACATCGTTTGGAGGCGAGTCATGAAGAAGATCGTTCTCTCTCTCTTGTGCGCCGCCGCCATGTCAGTCTCGGCCAGCGCGTCCGCGCTACCGTCACAGGCCGTGTTCAACGCGTTCATCAACGCCGGCGCGACCGACATCCCGGTAGGCCAGCTCTTCTTTTCGCTGGACGCCGACATCCCCGGGCAGGCTTGCAGGTACTACTACGAGTGGGACAGCGCCGCGGTCCTGCCGCTGTCCGCCGACGGCTACGTCCTCGAGGCCAAGGTCCAGGGACACGCGAGCTGCGTCTCCAACGCGGTCACCCCCTTCGCCACCGTCGTTCAGAACGACAGCAGCTTTCCGTCCTTCGGATTCGACCGCTTCCAGCAGTTCCGGCAAGTGAACCTGCTCGTCCTCGGGGAGGACAACACGGATGGAACGCTGAGCGGCATCATCCAGTTCGCGAGCACCCCCGCCTCGCCCGGCTTCATGACCAACAGCATCACGATCGAGGTCGCGCCATGAGCTGACGCGTCGCTCGAAGGCCCGCGACGCGGGCGGGCCGCCACCCCCTGGACGGCCCGTCCCGCGCCGCATCCTTGGAACCCTTTCACAGGAGATCGTGGACATGAGCTCTCCGACGCTGCGCGAGCGCCGTCTCCCCGTCTGGTTGATTGCGGCCTTCATGATCGCCGGCCTCCTGGCCTTTCACCTCCTCCGCGGCAAAGGCATACGCGCTCCATCGGGAAAGGTCACCGCACGCACGGAGAAGGCGACCTACCAGAACCGCGCGCTCCTCCCGCGCCCGGCCGCGCGGGCCGCGAGCGAGCCTGCGCCGCTGCCGGCGATCCGCGGCACCATCTACGACACCTCTGGCCAGCAGATAGCCGGGGCGACCATCGTCGCCGCGACCTTCGATGCCGCGGGCAACATCCCCTCGATCTCGGGCTCGGCGAAGAGCGATGATCTCGGACGCTTCGAGATCGTGTTGCCGGAAGGCACGTATCAGCTCAACGCCGAAAAGGATGGATATGGCCCCTCCGCCACCGCGGCGCAGAGCGGGGAGACGGTGAGCATGGTGCTCGGCCGGAGCGGTGCCATCCATGGCCACGCCCGCGATCCGCAGGGCAGGCCCGTGCCGCGCTTCACGGTCGACATCGCCTCGATGGCCCCCGGTGACGCGCCGGCCCCACCGCCGCTCTGGTCGAGAGCATTCGAGAGCGCCGACGGTTCGTTCCGCGTGCCCCACGTCCCCACCTGGCCGGTGATCGTTCGGGTGATGGCCGAGGGCTACGCTCCGGCGCTGTCTCCCCCGATCTCGGTGCCACCGAACACCGAGCGCGAGCTGAATCTCACGCTCGACGAAGGGTGCGTCGTCCAGGGCACCGCGCGCGACGCGGGCGGCGTGCCGCTGCCAGGCGTGCTCGTGAACGCGGAGGAGCGCCTCACCGCCGGCTCGCTCAGCGATCCCGTCGTGCAGGTCGCGAGCCAGGCGCAGAGCGACAGTCATGGCCGCTTCCGGATCGAGCACGTGCCCCGCGGTACAGTGATCGTACGTGGTTATGACGGCGAGAACGCGGTCACCACGGTGACGATGGAGATCGCCGACTGCGCCTCGGTGCCCCCGGTCGACCTGGTGATGTCGCCGGGCGGGGCCGTCGCCGGCGTGGCGCGTCGCGCCGACGGCGTACCGCTCGCGGGCGTCAGGGTCACTGTCATGGATCGCTCGATCGGATTCGTGAACACCCGGAGCGACGGTGAAGGGAGGTTCCGTTTCGACAACCTCCCTGCCGGCACCCTGCGCATGGAGCTGGAGCACGAAGGCCGGAGCGCGATCCAATTCGCCACCATCGAGGAGGGGCGGACCGTGACGCAGGACATGGTCCTCTTCGCGTCCGGAGACGGTGAGATTCGCGGCCGCGTCATGGGCGGCGCGACCCCCATCGCGAATGCGCGCGTCTTCGCGGCGTCGTCTCATCGCGGCAACATCGCCCTCTACTTCGCCGTCACCGGCGCGGACGGCACCTTCCGCATCCCGAAGCTGCCCGCGGGGCCCTACCTGCTCAATCTGATGTCGACGCTCGAAGGGCGAGCGGTGCACGTCGAGGCTGCCGGAATCGCGAGCGTGGAGATCGATCTCTCCATCGCGCCGGCCATCCGAGATCCTGGACGCCGAGCGGCGCGCCAGCGGGGAGACGCTCCCTGACGCGCCGGTTCTGGATTCGCCCCTTCCCATCCCCGGATCGTGTTCCATCCCAACGCCCCTTCGAACGAGCATGGGTGTCGGATTCAGCTCTTCCTCGCGGTGCGCCCGCGGAATCCATCCCATCGCGACGGGCACGTCGTAGTAGACGGAACGCAGCGCTCGATCCACGCTCCAACTCTCCTCGCAAGAGTCCTGCGCCGCTCAGCGGAGGCTGGCATCCAGGTGAGCACGAGCTTCGGCACCGAAGATGCTTCGACCTACCGACACCGTGCATCAAGATGTGCTCGTTGCCGCGCTCCGTCGGGACATCGCCGTCCCGTCCGTCCAGAGGGGTGAGCGCAACTCGCGTGATCTCCAGCGTCACCGAGCACTGCGTGATGCGCATGATTTCCTCGTCGGCTCGGATGGACCCACAGCATGCAAGGCCGGACATGATGAACAGTGATGTCGAGGAGCGGAGCGCGCGGACAATCGATGCCACGCGCACACGCAACATTGCCATTCGGTTGGCGACGGCTCAGGGCCTCTTCTACGTGGTCACCGGGGTGTGGCCGCTCGTGAGCATGCGCACGTTCGAGGCCGTCACCGGGCCCAAGACGGACCAATGGCTGGTGAAGACGGCGGGCTCTCTCATCGCCACGATCGGCGCCACGCTGCTCGCCTCCGCGAAGCGCGGCCGCATCCCACCCGAGATCATGCTCCTCGGCGGTGGCAGCGCAGCGACGCTGGCCACGATTGACCTCGTTTATGCGCTGCGGGGCCGCATCTCGCCCATCTACCTGCTCGACGCCGGTGTCGAGATCGGATTCGCCGTTGCGTGGACGGCGCTCGGACGTGAGCGCGAGCCGACGGAGTGACATCGCACGTTCCGCGTAGTCTGCCATCGCACCTCGGCGGCAGAGGCCTTCCCTCGTACAGCGTCGATGAGTTCATCGATGCTGCGGCGTGCGTCCGTGAGCCGAGAGCCTTGGGGAGAGAGGCAATCGCCCGCGGGCAACCCGCGCCTGCGGGCGATTGCGGTGACGCTCAGCAAAGCGTGAGAGCGGCGGGCGGCGCGGGGAGGCGCGCGTCCGTCATGGCGTCGAGCTCGGCGTCCTGGAGATCGTCCGGGCGGGCCGGCACGTCGATCCCCTGGGCGGTGAGCTCGGCACGATAACTCTCGTCGAGCCAGGCCTTGGCGATCATCTGTGCGTTCGTGGTCGCGGATCGTTCTTTCATCGTCGTCCTTCCTCGTTGGTTGTCAGCGGTCGTGTCGGGGCTCGGCGAGCGAGCCCGAACGCTGCGGCGAAGCGCGTGTTCAAGCCGCCGTCATCGTCGCGATCTCGTCACGCACGTCCTTCAGCACGGCGTCGAGCAGGCGGCGTCTCCGGGCGTCGCGAAGCAGATCCATCTCATCTTCGCGCGGCGCGCTCCCGGGCCGGCCGCCATGCTTCGTCACCGCGCGATCGCAGAGCTCGAGGAGGTACGCGCGGTGCTCCGGCATGAGGTCTCGAAACGACGAGCCCCAGCGCACGATGAAGTCGACGAAGGCGTCCTTCATCGCGATCGGGATCCGCTCCTCGTCCGGCAGGCTCCGCGCCAGCCGCGTGAAGATCTCCGGGAACAGACCCGTCATGGCCGGGCCGAACGAGGGCGGGATGAGGATCGGTGTCGTGTCCACCACCAGATCACCGCTCCGTTCGAGCTCGCGAAGCCGATCGAAGCCGACGAAGAACCGCGCGCTGTACCGCCGCAGCCACTCGCTCTGGACGAGGAACCAGACGACCCGCGGGAGCAGGTAGGGCGCCACGGTCCGCGCGTGCGACAACGTATCTCCGATGCCGTCGCGCTCAGCGGCCGTGAGGCCCCAGGCGCGCGACGCCTCGGTGATGAAGCGGTCACACACGGTGTCCGAGAATGGTTCCTCGCGCACGCGCGGTGGCCGCCACACGCCGGAGACGAAGGCCCGGAGTCGCGCGAAGATCGCCTCCCATGCGTGGATCTTCTGGCACAGGCCTCGATACCCATCGATGAGCTCCAATCGGCTCATCCCCCGCGGCGTGATGTTGGGAATCATCCCGATGGGCGCTTCCTTTCGCCGGAGGCGCACGGTCGCGACCCGCCCTTCACCCCGCATTCGCGCCCAGAGCTTGGTGTTCTCGAACGCGGTGAGCGGGCTGACGGCGGCGAGCGGGATCGCGGCGCGCTGGATCCCCTCGTGGAGCCGCTCGAACACGGTGGCATCATCGCAGTCGAAGCCGACGATGAAGCTCCCCACGAGGCCTATCCCGTAGCCCCGCACGTGTTGCAGATCCGCGAGGGGATCGCGCACGGCGTTCTGGTGTTTTCCCGCCTCGCGCAGAGCACGTTTGTCGAAGGACTCGATGCCACAGAGCGCCGAATAGAAGTTGGCGTCGGCGAAGAGCGCCAAGAGCTCGTCGTCCCGGCTCAGGTTCAGCGTGAGCTGCGTGTAGAACCGGAGCGGCGTCGCGAATCCATCGTTGAGCGGCGCGAGCGCGGCGAGCAGCTCTTTCGCATAGGCCGGATCGCCGACGAACTCGTCGTCGGTGAAGAACACGGCGCGCGCGCCGAGCGCCTCCATGGCCCGGACCTCGTCGAGCACCTGCGTCACCGACTTGTGCCGCTGGCGCCGCCCGTAAAGATAGATGACGTCGCAGAACTCGCAGTCGAACGGGCACCCGCGCGTGGTCTGCACGGCGCCCCAGTCGTATCGGGGGACGTGCGCCGCGATGGATCGATAATCGGGCTTCGGGCTCTCCGTCAAAGGCGGCTTGTCGATCTGCCGATAGGCCGCCTGCACCTCGCCGCGCTCGAAATCGCGGAGGAACTGGGGCCAAGTCCGCTCGGCCTCGTTGACGAAGAGGACGTCGAAGGCGTCCTGAAAGCTCTCCGGCGACGCCGAGATCCCCGGCCCGCCGGCCACCACCAGGAGGCCGCGCGCCCGCAGGACTTTGCCCAGCTCACGCGCGTGCGGGCCGAGGTACGAAAACAGGACCGAGAGGCCGATGATGTCATAGGCGCCGAGCGGCGTATCGCGCCCGATCTGCCCGAGGAGGTTCTCGTCCCAGATATCGACGTGGTAATCGTCCGGCGTCAGCGCAGCGATGGTGGCGCACGCGATCGGGACCACGGGCGCGTCTCGACGCACGAGCCCCACCTCCGGCTCGAAGCTGAAGCGCGTCAAATCGGAGTCCCCATGGAGCGGCCCGGGGCCCGGCCCACACTGCACGAGGAGAATGCGCTTCTTCGGTGCGGCCAACATGCGATGACGACCGCTCAGCAAGCGGCAGACCAAGCAACGTTTCGCGGTCTGCGCGCGCAGCGGACATCGATGTTCGTCCCACTTCAGCGCAAGTTGCGCAGACCCGGATCAACTCGGCACGTTGCGATACGACGCCATCGATTCGAGCCATGGCTCGAGCCCGACGTCGAATCTCGGTCACGCTTCTTCGCACATCGGTGGCCGTCCTGCATGCGCTTTGCCGAATCGATGCTCGTGCGCTCGACAGCCATGAGGCACAGCGCGGCGACATGCGTGTCCTGAAGCGCTCGTAAGGCCGGCGCTTACGGGGCGTACCCACTTTGCGCGGCGCGCTGTGCTCGGCTAGCGTCGAGTGCGGTTGGCGCGCCGGTCTGCCGAGGAGCGGCGCGGGGGGGACGCGTGGAACAGGCGAGGGATCGGGAGGAGGCGTTCGCCTCGTCCCCGCGGAGGACGAGCCTCTCGTGGGCGATCGCGCTGCCGGCGCTGGCCGGCGCGGCGTGCGTGAGCCTCTCGGCGCGCATGCTGCGCGAGCTCGGCCCCGTGCTCCGGCCCAAGGTCGTCGTCCTCTTCTTCTACGAGGGCAACGATCTGCGCGACCTCAACCGCGAGAAGGCCTCGTCGCTCGCGCGTTACCTCGATCCCGCGTACACGCAGGACCTCTTCGCGCGGCGCGAGGCGATCGATCGCGCGCTCGCGGCCTACGGCGACGCGCAGATGGAGCGCCTCGATGGCCTCGCGTTCCGCATGGGGCAGATCCCGTCGCTGAAGCGCGTGCGCGCGCTCGCGGGGTTCGCGTCACCGCCGCTCGTCGGCGAGGCGGTGACGCGCTTCCTCGTCGCGAACGTTCGCGACGGCGACGCGCCGCCATGGACGCGGGTCGCACGATGAGCGCGCGCCCGCAGCGCTGGACGGCGAGGGCCCGTTCGGACAGGTTCCGATGCTACGGCCGCGGGGGCGCGGGCCGGTGGAAGTAGAGCGCGCGTGAACGACGCTGGGGAGAAGCTCGATCGCGACGAGGGAGAGGCCCGCGAGGCCGCCGCGCGCGCGCACCAAGGCACCATCGTCAGCCGCGCGGTGCGCGGCGCCTTCTGGATGGTGCTCTCGGGCTCGGGCGCACGTGTCTTGGGCGTCCTCGGCACGCTCGCGGTCACGCGTTATCTCGCGCCCGAAGAGTACGGCGAGGTCTCGCTCGCGGCGCTCATCATCCTGATCGCGAACCACGTCACCAACGGAGGCATCTCGCAGTACATCGCGGCCCGCCCCAAGGCGAGCCGCGAGGTCGTCTTCCACGCGACGTTCTTTTACATGGTCGTCGGCCTCGCCGGCCTGGGGCTGGCCGTGCTCTTCGGCGATCGGCTCGGCGGCGGATTGCACGCGCCCGGCATCGTCAAGCACCTCCCGGCCCTCGCCTTCGCCAGCGTGCTCGAGCGCATCGCCATCATTCAGGATCGCGTCCAGCTCCGCTCCATGCGCTTCCGCTCGGTGGGCGTGCAGCGCTCCTTGGGCGAGCTCGTGTACAGCGTCGTCTCCGTCAGCTTCGCCGCGCTCTGCGCGGGCACCGCGTACGGTGGGGCCAAGTCCATCGTGTGGGCGTCCGTCGCGCGCAGCGTGCTCCGCGTCGTCACGCTGGGCCTCACCACGCCGCGGCGCGAGTGGCTCCAGCCCTCGCGGCTCTCGTGGCCGATCACCCGGGAGATCTTCGCCTTCAGCGCGCCCATGGCGGTGGTCGCCATCGCCGGCTTCGGCTCGCAGAAGTTCGACAACCTCATCTTCCAATTCCACTTCGGCCTGGCGTGGCTCACCTTCTACAACCTCGCCTACAACTTCGCCGACCTGCCGGCGGCCCTCATCGGCGAGCAGATCGGTGACGTCCTCGTCCCCTCCTTCGCGCACATGCGTGACGACGCGCGCCGGCGGGACGCGCTCCTCCTCGCCATGCGCATGGTCCTCTTCGTGGTCATGCCGATGACGATCGGGCTCGCCGTCATCGCGCCCACGTTGAGCAAGCTCGCGTTCCCCGTGCGCTACCAGGAGGGCATCATCAAGATCCTGCGCATCCTGGTGCTCTTCTCGATCGCGCGCTCGATCACGTGGATCAACAACAGCTACCTCCAGGTGCGCAACCGCCCGCGCGTCATCATGGTGCTGGAGATGGCGCGGATGCTGGGCGTGATCGTGATCATGAACGCCGCCATCCTCGTGGGCCTGCAGCGCGGCCCGGGGTACGCGGTGCGCGGCGCGTGCTGGGCCGTGGTGACGGTCTTCTCGCTCAGCGCCGTGAGCTACATGTGGGCCATCAAGCGGCTCGACGGCGTCTCCATCCGCGCGCAGCTCGCGCCGATCTTGCCGCCGGCGCTCCCCTGCATCCCAATGGTGCTCGCGGTCGGCGGCGCGCGCGCCCTCATCGTCCGCTATGGCCTCTTCATGGTCGAGCACCCCATCGCCGGCACCTGGGATCAGATCCGCGTCTTCACCCCGCGCCTCGTCATCGAGGTGCTCGTGGGCGTGACCGTGTACGTGCTCGCTTCGCTCGTCCTCGCGCCGAAGACGTCGCGCGAGCTCCTCGACCTCGTCCGCGACGCGAGCCAGCGGCGGCGCGACGGCGGCGCGCTCGACGGCCCGCCGTCATCGACCGAGGCGCCCGTCGTCGCGGCCTCACGATGAGCGCAGGCATGCCCGCATTGCCGCTCCCCGAAGGCGAGATCCACGTCCACTACCTCCTCGACGGAGACATCACCGACGCGCGCCTCCTCGCCGCCTACGAAGCGCTCCTCGCGCCCGAGGAGCGCGCGCGCCGCGCCCGCTATCGCTTCGAGCACAGCCGCCGCGAATATCTCCTCACGCGCGCGCTGGTGCGGGCCACGCTCTCGCGTTATGCGCGCGTCGCCCCCGCGGCCTGGGCCTTCCGGCAGAACGAATACGGCCGCCCCGAGATCGACGATCCCGCGCACGCCTCCCTCCGCTTCAACCTCTCCAACACACGTGGCCTCGTGGCCTGCGCGGTCACGCGTGATCGCGACGTCGGCGTCGACGTCGAGGACACGACGCGCGCCGGCGAGACGGTGGAGATCGCCGATCGCTTCTTCTCTCCCGTCGAGCATCGCGCGCTGCGCGCCTTGCCCGCGGACGCGCAGCGCGGACGCTTCTTCGAGTACTGGACGTTGAAGGAGGCCTACATCAAGGCGCGGGGCATGGGCCTCGCCATCCCGCTCGACCAGTTCTCGTTCCTCCTCGACGACGGCCCGACGATCCGAATCGCCTTCGATCCGCGGCTCGGCGACGATGCGTCCGCCTGGCAGTTCGCGCAACTCGCGCTCTCGCCGGAGCATCGAACCGCCGTGGCCGTACGCCGCGGTCATGGCTCCGATCTCCGCATCGTGGCCCGGAGGACGATCCCCCTCTTGGTCCCGTAGCCGTCTGTCGCGTTTCGTCGCGAGCGCTCCGAAGCCAGGGAGCCCGACCGAGGAATCCTCCGCGATTTCGAAGAAGGGTGACCAACGATTCGGAGCGCATGCGAGTCCGAAAGGTCCCGATGCGAAGATAGGGAAAGCGAGCTCCTTTCGAGCAGGATCCGCGACGCGCGGTAGACCTCGCTCGGGGAGCGCGGTGGGTGGTCCGTTCGAGCGCCAACCCTCCGACAAGCCGCGGCACGCCCCGAGAAGGACTCGATCGCGTGCCCGACCTGACCGAAGTGCGCCCCGTGCCCCCGACCTCCACGGAGAGCGCCGCACCCCCACCGAGCCTCGTGTCCAAGGCCGCCCGAGGCGCGTTTTGGACGGTCTTCACCAGCTCGGCCGCACGCGCGGTCGGCCTCGCCGGGACGCTCCTTCTGACGCGTTATCTCGATCCCGACGAGTACGGCGAAATCTCCCTGGCAGCCGTCGTCATCCTCACGGCCAACACCGTCTCGAATTGCGGCCTCTCCCAATACATCGTCTCCAAGCCCGACGCGGGCCGCGAGGCGGCCTTCCACGCCACGTTCTATTTCACCGTCCTCGGCGTGCTGGCGCTCGCCGCCTCGCTCCTGCTCGGCGGCCCCATCGGCAGCTTCGTGCACGCGCCCGGCATCGTGCGCTTCCTCCCCGGCCTCGCGTTCGCGATGTTCCTCGAGCGCATCGCCACCGTCCAGGATCGCATCCAGGTCCGCGACATGCGCTTTCGCAGCGTGGGCCTCATCCGCTCGCTCGGCGAGATCGTCTACAGCGTCCTCTCCGTCGTGCTCGCCGCCGTCGGCCAGGGACACGCGTGGGGCGGCGGCAACGCGGTGGTGATCGCGTCCATCGCGCGGTCGGCCGTGCGCCTCGTCGCGCTCTCGTTCACCACCCCGCGGCGCGAGTGGCTCGAGCCCTGCCGCATCACCTGGGCGAAGACCCGCGATCTCTTCGCCTTCGGGCTGCCCATGTCGGTGGCCACGCTGGCCGGCTTCGGCTCGCGCAAATGGGACAACCTCGTCTTTTCGTATCACTTCGGCCAGGGCGCCGCGGGCATCTACAACCTGGCCTACAACCTCGCCGACATCCCCGCCGCGCAGATCAGCGAGACCATCGGCGACGTCCTCGTCCCCTCGTTCGCCAAGATGGATACCGAGGAGCGCCGCCGCAAAGCGCTGATGCTGGCCATGCGGCAGATGACGCTCATGGTCGCGCCGCTCGCCTTCGGTCTCGGCGCCGTGGCGCCGCTCCTGGCCGGGCTCTTCGATGCGCGTTGGGCCTCGATCGATCTCGCCATCGCGGTGCTCTCGATCCTCTCCGTGGTGCGCCCCATCGGCTGGATCGGCAGCTCGTATCTCCAGGTCAAGAACATGCCGCGCACCATCATGATCCTGGAGACCGCCAAGCCCTTCGTCCTCGTGGGCTTGATGCACGTCTTCGCGCTCTACGGCCCGCGCATCCTCGGCCCCTCGGTGATCGGCCGCCTCGGCGCCGGCGAGCAGTGGGCCTGCGCCGCGGTGGGCGTCGTCTTCGCGCTCAACTCACTGAGCTACATGCTCGTCTTCCGCCGCACCGACGGCCTCTCGCTGACCACGCAGCTCCGCGATCTCGCGCCTCCCTTGGTGGCCTGCGCGCCGATGGTGGCCGCCGTCATCGCCGTCCAAGCGCCGCTCGCGCATCTCCACATCAACCCCGTCGTGAAGCTCGGCATCGCCGTGGGCGTGGGCGCCGCCGTCTTCATCCCCTCGGCCTTCATCGTCGCCCCCCGAGCCGCCCGCGAGTTCATCAGCCTCCTCGGCGCCGCCATGGCCAAGCGCCGTGGCTGCACCGAAGCCACCGTGGTGTCGTGAGGGGCGCTCGCGCGGCGCAATGTGTGCCACTTCCCTCGGGGAGGGGGTGGTCCGGAGTACCCCAAACCGCAATGCATTGCGGTGGGGGGGTACTCCGGAGTACCCCAAACCGCACAAAATCGAGGTAGCGACGTGGTCGGGAGCCACGTCGGAGCGCTGAGCACTGTGCCAGACAGCGATAAAACCCGGGGATTTTCGCGAACGTGATGGCACAGGGGGTGGTCCGGAGTACCCCCCACCGCAATGCAGAGCGCTTCGGGGGGTCCGGAGTACCCCCCCACCGCAATGCAGAGCGCTTCGAGGGGGTCCGGAGTACCCCCCCACCGCAATGCAGAGCGCTTCGGGGTGGTCCGGAGTACCCCGCCTTCGATCCGCAGGTCACTCGGCGCTCGGATATCGACGCACGCGTGCGATCAAGGCGCGTAACGGGTGAACACGAGGTCGCGTGAGGTCAGAGGCTCGTGGCAGGGAAAGCAGGTACCGAGCTTTGCCTCGTCGGCAGATTTGCCGTTGTCGAATTGCCCGAAACCCCAGCCGCCGGTGGCGGCGTATTTCTTCGAGTCCTTGACCATGAACTGAACGCCGTTCTTCGGGGCTCCCGCCACGTGAGACTGGGGCTGGCCAAAGACTTTGTCGTTCTCCTCGGAGGAAACATAACTCCAGCCCAATCGCGCGACGATCGCGCCGTCCGGGAATGGATACGTTCCCTCCCGAAATGCCTTGGTCGCGATCGCGTTGCCGAGAATGGCGCGAATGTCGTCGATCTTCCCTTCCTCGCGAGCAACGGAGATGAGGGTCCAGTCGCGGTATCCGGGCGGGATTTCGGTGACGAACATAGAAGCTCCAACCGCTTCGCCGTCTGCCGATCTGGATGCGGGGACGCTCGTCGCCGCCCCGCTCGCTGCCGGTACCTTCGCAGGGGATGCGCAGGCAGCGACGCCGGCGAACGTTGCCGCGGCAACCAACGAGAGCGTGATGCCAGGTCGTCTCCTGCGGCTCGCTCGCGGGCACGGCTCAGGCGCTCCGGGAGCCGCCCGGCAGGGGCCCAGCGTCGTTGCACGTTCCGTTGCGTGGTCCAATTCGAGGTCGCGCGCGTTCTGCATCATCGAGCGCGTAACCGATGCAAACGGGTTCGCGAAGTCAAGCAGGATCACCGCATCGCCGAGCGTGAACGTAACGCCGGCCCCATCCGGGGAGAGCCCTCGAGCCGAGGCCGACATGCAGCGCTTCTTCGAGGTCACTCCACCCACCGTCCATCGCATGGTGGTCGACCTCGAAAAGCGCGGCCTCAGCCGCGGCGAGCCGGGGAAAGCACGAAGCATCGAGCTGCTCGTGCCGACGGAAGCTCTCCGACGTCCTCAGCCCTCCTTCACCACCTCGTCGACGAGCCGCATCATCGCGCGGTGCCAGGGGCCGAGGCTCGCCTCGCGCTTGGTGCGGAGCACGACGAGCCGCGCGTCGAGGTCGCGCGCGGTGCCGGCGAGCGGGTCTCCCTGGTTCCCGCCGAAGAAGCGGTCGAGCTCCACGCACTGGAAGCACACGCCGGCCTGCGTCACGAGCGCGCAGCTCGCCGCATACTTCGCGGTGAGGCGGGCGCGGGCCGATTGGATCCACGCCTTCGCCTGGCCGAAGCTCGCGTCCATCACCTTCGCGACCTCCTCCACGGTGAAGTCGTAGACTTCCTTCAAGAGCAGCGCGGCGGACTCGTGGGGCTCGAGGGAGCGCAGCGTGCACGCGAAGCACACGGCAAGGTGCTCCCGCGCGATCGAGCGCGTCTCGGGGCTGCCACGGAGCGCCGTCGACGTCGCGAGGAACTCGACGTCGACGTGCGCGCGCGCCTTGGTGTCCACGAGCACCGTCTCGCGCCACGTGCTGTGGCGGCGGAGGTGATCGAGCGCGAGGTTCGTCGCCACGCGGAAGAGCCACGCACGGAGCTCGCCCGGCGTCTCGGGCAGCGCCTCGGCCTCGAGCGCGCGAATCGCGGCCTCTTGGACGAGCTCCTCGGCGAGGTCTTCGCGCACGACCATGCGCGTGAGGTAGGTCGTGAGCGCGCGTCGATGGGCCGCGAAGGCCTCGGCCACACGCTCGTGCGGCGTCGAAGCAGGGGGCGTCGAAGCGGGGAGCATGCGTGCGTCCATCGTGCCCTCAGCGCGCCGCGACCGTCTCGGCGAAAAAGGAGCGCACCGCGTCGGCGATCGCCTCGGGCGCGTCCTCCTGGACGAAATGCCCGGCGCCCTTCAGCACCACCGTGCGATTGCACGGAAAGCGCGCCTCGAAGCCGCGTCGCTCCTCCTCGCGAAACGCGATGTCGTCGGTCGCCCAGCAGAGAAGGAGGGGCTTGTCGGCGAGGGACGCGAGCGACGCGTCGACCGTGCGGAGCCACGGCGTGCTCCCCACGATCGCCCGCGGGAAGACGTGTGTCGCCTCGCGCCGCGCCGCCGTGCCCATCGGCGCGCGGTAGCAGCGCATCTCGTCCCGCGAGAGCCGACGGAGGCGCGTGCCCATCGGGATCATCACGTTCACGAACGCGTTGAGCGTGCGGATCGCGACGCCGCCGAGTCGCCCGCCCATCATCTCGGAGAAGCGCGTGAAGTGCGGCTCGTGATCCACCGGCCAGGCCCACGTATTGCCGAGCACGAGCGCGTCGATGCGCTCGGGGTGGCGCGCGGCGACCGAGAGCCCGATCGGCCCGCCCCAGTCCTGCGCGACGAGCGAGTAGCGCGAAAGGCCGAGCGCATCGACGAAGCGCGCCACGACCTCGGCCTGGTGCTCGGGGAGGAAGTCGAAGTCCGACGCCGCCTCCGAGAGCCCGAAGCCCGGGTAGTCGAGCGCGATGCAGCGGAAGCGATCGCGAAGGAGCGAGAGGAGGTGCCGGTACGAGAACGACCAGGTCGGGTTGCCGTGCAGCATCAAGAGCACGGGGCCCGAGCCCTCGTCGACGTAGTGCACGCGGTGCCCGTCGAGCGACAGGAAGCGGCTCTCGAAGGGGAAGAGAGAAGCGGGAAGCCAGCCTGGGCGGCTCGCAGCGGGCGCCGAAACGGACGGGACCGAGAACGAGGCGGTGGTGCTCATCTCCTCTCAACGGGCGAGCCGGGTGGACCGGATGAGAAATCGACCGAGCCGGCCGCACGCTCGCGCCTCGAGCTCCGCGGCTTCGGGATTGGGCCCATGGCCCGACTGGCTATCAGGTTGGCCAGGCTCGCGGAGGAGCGGGGATTCGCTCCTCCGGTCCTATTCCATCCCAGCCTCGGACTCGAGCTCTCGCCTCACGACCGTGCTCGGATACGAGCGCTCTGTCGCCTCCGCCGCAGCACGAGCAAGAGCCCAAGACCGATCCAGGGGGCACCGTTGGCCGAGCCACGCCCGACGACGCAGGCACCACAGCCACTCTCGCTCGACGGGGGCTCCCCAATGCCTCCTCCTCCTGCGCCGGTGGTCGGGCTCGTCGTTCCACCCGTCGTCGCGCTGGAGCTCGTTTTCGTCGCCATCATCCCGCCGGTCCCGGTTGCGCCGCCGCCACCAACGCCGGTCCCGGTCGCGCCGCTGCCACCGACGCCGGTCCCCGTCGAGCCGCTGCCACCGACGCCGGTCCCCGTCGCGCTACTGCCGCCTACGCCGGTCCCGGTTGCGCTGCTGCCGCCTACGCCGGTCCCGGTCGCGCTCGTTCCCTCGATCTGGCACACGCCGGCGAGGCACACCCCGCCTGCGCAAGGCGTGTTGTCCGGCTTGTGCATCGGTGAGCACACGCCATTGGCCGGGTTGCAGACGCCCACGTCGCACTCGCCCACCGGCGGGCAGACGAGCACATTGCCTCCATTGCACGTCCCCGACTGGCACGTGTCCGTCTGCGTGCAGGCATTGCCATCGTCGCACGACGTGCCGTTGGCCTTTGCCGGCGTGGAGCACACGCCCGTCGCGGGATTGCAGGTGCCCGCATCGTGGCACTGGTCCGGCGCTGCGCACACCACCGGGCTCGCGCCGGTGCACGTCCCCGACTGGCACGTGTCCGTCTGCGTGCAGGCATTGCCATCGTTGCACGACGTGCCATTCGGCTTGCTCGGGTTGCTGGAGCAAACGCCCGTCGCGGGGTTGCAGGTGCCCGCATCGTGGCACTGGTTCGGCGGTGCGCACACCACCGGGTTCGCGCCGGTGCAGGTGCCTGCCTGGCACGTGTCCGTCAGCGTGCAGGCATTGCCATCGTTGCACGCTGTCCCGTCCGGCGTCGGCGCGGTGCCGCAGGCCCCTGTCCCCACGTCGCACGCGGCCATGGTGCCACACATCGAAAAGAGGCTCAGTCCGCTCGTCTGCACGGGGTCCAGGCTGTTGGTGGTGGTGCCGTTCCCGAGCTCTCCATGGAGGTTGTATCCCCAGGCCCAGATCGTGCCGTCCAGCTTCAGCGCCACGGAATCATCGAAGCCGGCCGCCAGCGCCATGACGCTGCTCACGGGCAGCAATTCGGGCGTATACGCATTGACGGTCGAGCTGTTTCCGAGCTGGCCACGCAGGTTGCGCCCCCAGGCCCAGACCGTGCCGTTCGAGGCCAGCGCCAGATTGTGGTCGGAGCCCGCCGCCACCGCAACTGCACCACCGAGCGTCAGCTTCGTTGGCATACGGCGATCGGTGATCGTCGAGTCGCCAACCTGACCCAGGTTGTTCTGCCCCCAGGCCCAGACCGTGCTGTCCGAGCTCAGCGCCACGGTGTGGTGGATGCCCGCCGATACCGCGGTGACGCCGCTCAGCCCGATGGCCTTCACGGGAGTGTGCCGCTCGATGATGGTGTTGTCCCCGAGCTGACCATTGGAGTTGTTCCCCCAGGACCAGACCGTGCCGTCCGCCTTCAGCGCCACGGTGTGGGTGTAGCCAGCCGCCACGCCGGTGACGCCGCTCAGCCCGGTCACCTGCACAGGCGTGCTTCGCGGCGTGGTGGTGTTGTCGCCCAGTTGACCGAAATCGTTGCGCCCCCAGGCCCAGACCGTGCCGTCCGACTTCAGCGCGACCGTGTGGTAGCCGTTCACCGTCACCGCAGCGACACCGCTGAGGCCACTCACTTGCCCAGGCGTGAGTCGAGTGGTGGTGGTGTTGTCGCCGAGCTGGCCTTCGCTGTTCCGGCCCCAGGCCCAGACCGTGCCGTCCGCCTTCAGCGCCACGGTGTGTCCGTAGCCCGCCGCCACCGCGGTGACTCCGGCGAGGCCGTTCACTTGCACCGGCGTGAGCTCCTGAGTGGTCGTGCCGTCCCCGAGCTGACCGAGGTTGTTGTACCCCCAGGTCCACACCGTGCCGTCCGACTTCAGCGCCACGGTATGGTACTCGCCGGCAGAAAGGCTCACCGCCGCGCAGCGCGCCGGGTTCCCGTTGCAGTTACCCAGGCTGCCCGCTCCCGCCGTCAACGCTGCCCGCGCCTCCGCCGTCGCCTCCGGGCTCGCGGCCTGCTCGTTCCCGTCTCCTCCTGCGCCCATCCTCGAGGAATCGATGCCACAGGCTCCCGCGAGCAAAACGAGCGGCCCGAGCCATCGCGATACGTAGAATCGAGGATTCATCACTTGAGTTCCTTCTTGGGAGGAGACGGCGCGCAAACATCGCGTTTCGTCGCGAGGGCAAAGAAGCGTGCGACGACGGCGCGCCGGTCTTCCTCATTGCCGCACGCCAGCCACGAGGCAATCCCTCGAATCGGACGGTGTCCGACGCGCCGGCGAGAGGCAGGATTGCGGCAGGAGATCGCCTATGAATAGGGCACCACCGCGATTCGCCACTTGGCGTGCAGCGCAAACACACCGCTTCTTCGGTTCGCGAAGTCGAGCAAGAGCGCCCATCGCCGAAAGTGAACGTCACCTCCGAAGGACGATCTCCCCCATCCCTGCAATGCGTTGGCGCCGCGCATCCCGGCTCTTCGACGAGCCTGCCCACGGTGATCGCATCGACGTGGCGACATCCGCGTTCTTGACGCGCGAATGGGGGACGGCTCGACTGATCGTGGCCGTCGACGGCCGCGGCTCACGGAGATCGTTCATGCCCTTCACGAATTGCCACGCTTGCAGGCGTCAGTTGCAGGTGGCGAACAGCATCGCGACATCGAGGTTCAGCGCGTGCCCGTACTGCCATCAGGCCATGGAGCTGTATCGCTGCTTCTCGTGCATGAAGGTGGTGTCCATCAGCACGCAGCCGCGCCCTCAACAGTGCCCGCGGTGCTTCACCCCGCTCCGCTCCCAGGCAGTGCTGGCGGTGGTCCTCCCGCCCGTCCCGCTCGTGACCGCGCGCGCCGTGCGCGTCGTCGCCAGCCCCGTAGCAACGGGCGCCGCCGCCGCGCCGGTCGCTGCGGCGGCCGCCGCGCCGGTCGCTGCGGCCGCCGCTGCGCCGAGGGTGGGGCTCGCGGCGCGGCGGGGCAGGCCCGCAGCGATCGCCACGTCGAGCGTCACGGTGAGGAAGACGGTCTTCATCCCGGCCGAGCTCTCCGACATCGTCACGGAGCGCATCGCCCTGACGATCCTCCAGGACAACACCGCACGCGAGGCGTGGCTCGACGGCGGGCGGAAGGGGCCTCCGCCCCAGCCGACGGACGGCCTCGGCTCGAGCGCGGAGATGTGGAAGATTCGTGTCGCGGTGCTCCACGCGAACCAGACCCTCTTCATGGACTGCAGCGTCGAGAAGACCGCCTCGGGGTCGAAGACCATCGAGTGAGTCGCTGAAAAGGCGCGCGAAGCCTTTGACAGCGGCGCGGACCTCGGTGAAGCGGCGCGGGATACCGCAAGAGTGAGAGCGCATGTCTGATTCCATCGAGATCGCGTCGGCCATCTGGGTCACGGAGCCGGTCACCGATCTGCGCGCCCACCTGAACGAGCGCCTCCGCGGGTGGAACCTGCGGCTCGACAGTTGGCTGGTCTTCGAAGGCGAGTACCCCCTCAACATCCATTTCGAGATCGTCGCGCCGGATACGTTCGCCGACCGCCCGTGGCATCGCGCGCAGCATGACTGTCCGTTCGTGGGCGCTCTCGCCGGCTACGTGTGCTGGGAGTACGACCTCCAAAGCACGCTCATGGAGGAGATCGAGCGGTTTGCCTTCGCCCTCTTGCGCGAGGGCCGGGGCGTGACCGCGCGCCTCGCTGACGACCGGTCGTTCGAGGCCGTGAGGCTGTGCACGTTCCATTTCCCCAGCGTCTTGAGCAAGTTCGGCGTCGATGACGGCGACGCCATGCTCACGCACGACGAGGGCCCCTATTCGGAGCACGTGCTCGGCGCGGTCCGCAGCGCGATTGCCGGCGCCGGCTTCCAGTGCGCGTACGTCGGGTGGACGAGCACCTGCCACAACCCCCTCCGGCTCGCCGTGGTCCAGCCCAAGGGAAGCGACACATTGTATCCTGCGCTTTGGGGCCCCGACGGCGAGCTCTGTGATCCGGACGAGGCGCTGCGCGGCGTATCCGTCGAGTTTTGGGCCTATGACCTCTGGATCGTACGCAACCCCGACTTCTGGCAGGCCCCCAAAGAGCAGCTGGACGGCGACGAGTTGCTCTGGCGCGTGCTCGAGATGGCGCCCGTACCGCTCACCGCCCTCCTCGACGTCCTCCCTTCGCGGATCGACAGCCTGATCGCGTCGCTCGATCTCCTCATCGGCGCCCAGGTCGACGAGATCCTCCATCACCCGGATTTCCAGCGGCTGGAGCGCGCGTGGCGGGGGCTCTGGTTCGTGATCGAGCGGACGCGCTTCGAGGAGAACATCCAGATCGAGCTGTTCGACTGCTCGTGGCAAGACCTGCGCGACGACTTCGAAGATGCGGCGTCGCTCGCCGAGAGCGGGCTCTTCAAGACGGTTTACACGCGCGCCGTCGGGAGCGGGCGCGACCCGTACGGAGCGATCATTGCCAATTACGAGCTCGGCCCCGCCGCGCAGGACGTGTACCTGATGCGGAAGTGCGCCGCGGCGGCGTTCAGCGCCCAGGCGCCGTTCATTGCGGCGGCGGCCCCTTCCTTCTTCGGCGTCGAGAGCTACACCCAGCTCGCCAATCTGACCTTTCTTCCGGGCGCCTTCGAGCGCCCGCTCTCGGTGCAGTGGCACGGCTTCCGCGAAACCAGAGATGCCCGCGCCTTCGGCCTGACCCTTCCGCGGTTCCTGCTGCGCGCGCCGTATCATCGGGGAGGACGCCATCCATCGTCGTTCGAATACGAGGAGATGGTCTTCGAGCACGAGGAGCTCTGTTGGGGCAACGCCAGCTTCGCCTTCGCGACCCGCCTCACCGAGTCTTTTGCACGTTACCGCTGGTGCCCGAACATCATCGGTCCCGTGGGCGGCGGCATGATCGAAGGGCTGCCCGAGCCGCCAGACGGGCTCGCCGGTCCGACGGAGGTGCGTGTGTCCGCGGGGACCGAGCGCATTTTATCGGAGAGCGGCTTCCTCCCTCTGGTCGGGATGAGCGAGGGTCGGGCGTGTTTCTACTCCGCGTCTTCGCTCCAGAAGCCAATGGGTTTCAGCGCGACGGCAGGGGGCCGCGCCGACGAGACGAGCTTCCCGCTCGAGACGCAGCTACCCTATTTCTTCATCGTCTCTCGACTCGTTCATTACCTTGAGATCATCTATCGCACGTACGAGTACGCCCACGCGTCGCGCGCAGCCGCGGAGCGGGAGCTCGACGCCTGGGTGCATCCATTCGTCACGGAGAGCGGTGGCGTCGAGGCGGGAAAACGCGGGCACCGGCTGCTGCGCGCGGTCAGGATCACCGTCACCGAAACGGAGGACGACGAGCGGCGAACGCTGGAGCTCACAGTCTGCCCCCATTTCAAGCACATGGGACACGTCTTCTTCCTGTCGGTCACCCACGCCCTCGAGCCCGGGCCGAAGCCACCTCCACCCGACACGCTCTGACCGTATCGAGAGCGCCGCGGGGGACCCGCAACACCGGACGATCGCCGCGCGCCGAGAAAGGCCAGGTGGGTGGTGATGGTCGAGAGCCAGGACGCGAACGGCAACGGGGGCCGTGCTCGTGACCATCCATTGAGGAGGTCGGGCGCTCCGATCCCGCGTCAGGGCGCGATGCGCGACACGAAGTAGGTCAGGGAGCCCCCCGGCGGACTGATGACGATGGCCGCTCCGCAGTCGTCGAGGCCGGCCCTCGCATTCACTTGGTGCCAGCGGATCGCTCCGGTTGCGTCGAGCCTGGTGGTGCCGGCCGCGCCCACGACGAGCAAGCCATCCAGGACGTCGGCGAGCAAGGTGGATTGCCCCCACGGCCCCGAGAGGCTCTCGCTCCAGAGCGTATCGCCGGTGATCCCGTCGAGACGAGCGACGGCCAGCGCCTCGCTCCCCGGCGCGACGATCGGGCCTGCGCCGAGATCGATGGTGCCCGAGAACGGCGTCGAGAGCGCCACGTCCCCCGAGGGCATGGCGGCGAACGAGGCGTAGGACAGCGGGAAGGCATGGCTCCATACGCACGCGCCCGAAGCGTCGAGCCGAGCCACGACCGTGCCGGCACCGAGCGGCCCGCAGCCGAGGTCGGCGCCCGCGGCCGCCTGGCCGGCGACGATCGGCTCGCCGGCGACGACGGCCGGCACGGAAATCTCCGTGGCCGGGATGATTCTGCTCCACGCGCACGCGCCCGAGGGGCCGAGCTCCGCGACGTAGCTCGCGGCGCTGGAGCCGCTCGTCATCGGCCCGCACCCGAGATCGATCGAGCCGGTGAAGATCCCGGCGAGGAACGCGCTCGCGCCCGCGGGCTTGATCGCGGCGTCGGTGCCGACGGGGCGGCTCCAGAGGCACTGGCCCGCGGGATCGAGCTTGGCGATGAAGGGCCCGGTGCCCGAGAAGGGCCCGCAGCCGACGTCGAGCGTGCCCGAGATCTCGCCGCCCACGTACACGTCGCCGGTGTCGTCGGGCGTGGCGCTGGTGAAGCCCGGCGAGCCGGGCAGTGCCTTGGAGTAGACGGTCGTGCCCGCGACGTCGACGCGGGTGAGCTGCCCCGGCGCGCCGTACACGCCGACGTAGGCGAGGAAGAGATCGCCGGCGGCATTCCCGGTGCCGGTGAGGGCTTGATAGGGATAAGAGACGGCGTCGTTCGCCGCTTCCTGCGCGATCGCGGTGCCCTCGTCGCGGATGACGCCGCGGAACTCGTAACCGAGGGTGCTCCCGCTCTTCCAGGAGGCGTTGACCACGTAGTTGCCGGCGCCGAACACCGCGACCTGCGTGTACGGTGCCAAGAGCTGGGTGGTGATGCCGCTGATGCCGGGGTGAGAGCCCACCGGCGCGCCCCACGCGTCCCACTCGTCGACCGTCACGGTGGCAGGCTGCTCGCCGAAGCCGAGCTGGCGTTGGCCGCCCGAGAAGAAGATGTGGCCGGTCGTCCCCACGGCGGGGGCCGCCAAGGTCTCGGCCGTGGACACGGACACCGCCTTCGTCCACACGACCTGCCCGGGCGAGAGGCCTGCGAGCGCGCTGCAATCGGCGCCACCGACGGCCCCGCTGCTGGAGGCGCTGCTCGCGCTCGACGATGCGCCGCTGCTCGCGCTCGACGACGTGGCTCCCGCGCCGCCCGTACCGCTCGTGCTCGAAGATGACGTGCTCGATGACGACACGGCGCCGCCCGTGCCACTCGACGCGCTGCTCACGGCCGACGTCGACGACGAGGCGCCGCCCGTGCCGCTCGACGCCCCGCTCGTGGAAGAGCTCACCGAGGTCGAGACGGAGCCGCCGGCACCGTCGATCACCTGGGAAACGCAGCCCGACAGGACCAGCGACGCGAAGAGCGAAACTGCGACCGTTGCCTGTCGTGCCACGAGCGCACGATATCAGAGCTTCATGTCGCCTCGAAAAAGGACCGCGCGAGCGTGGTCTTGGTCCTCGACGAAGACCAGGGATTCGCCGCTCTCGCGCCGGAGGGCGCTCACGCTCGCAAGGCGCCAGGGTGGGGCTGGGGGCTCCGAGCCCGAATCCCCTATCGCCACGCCGCCCGCTCGAGCGTCAGCCCCGCGCGCTGCACCAGCGCCCGAGTGTCCTGGAAGAGCTGCTCGCTCGCGTAGGGATTGAGCTCGAGCACGGTCCCGCGCGGCAGCTGCTGGAGCTTCTTCTCGACATCGCGCTGGGACAACCCGCTGTAATGAGCGAGGTCGTATTTGACGTCGCCGGACTCCGACGCAGCGACGGCGAGCGTGAGCCTGTTCGAGGTCCACGCATGGAGCCTATGGCCGAGCTGCTCCTTCTCGTAGCGCGAGACGAGGAGCCCGCCGAGCCTCTCGAGCTTGGCCCGATCCGCGAGCCAACCGCGGCCGTCGGCGATCGCCCACCAGAGCTTTCCTTCGAGGTGCACCTCGGCCGATCTCTTCTCGTCTCTCGGCTCGGTCCACCGGTGCACGAGCTGCTCCTGTTTCCCGCTCCACTGCGCATGCCAGCGCTCGAGCCGCTTCCACAGCGGCGCCTCGGCTGCCGCCGAGCCATGGAGCTTCAGCGCCTGCGCCGCGACGGCGACCGCGTCGGGCTCGGCCTGCTCCACCAGCCCCACGAGCGCCCTCTCGGTCTCCGGGCTCATGAACACCTCGGCCACGTTCCGCAGGAGCTCGGCCTGGCTGCTGGCTGACATGCCCACGAGCGCTTCACGAAGGGCGCCCGCGCCGATCGCCGGCGCCACCCGGTTGAAATATCCGACGAGCGAGGCGCGCGCGCGCCCCTGGTCCGCCCCGAGCATCGAGAGGGCGATCTCGGATTGGGCCGCAGCCTGGACGCGCGGGAGCGCACCGGCGGTCGCGTACCGGGCGAGGAGCGCGGTGACGAGCTGGAGATCCTCCGTGTTGCTCGCCGCGACGTCGGCCTCGAAGCGGGCCGCGAGGGGCGCGTCGAGCTCGGCCACGGTCGCGTCGGGGAGCGCCCTCAGCAAGGGCATCGCAATGTTCACGTGCCCGAGATGGGGCTTGCCAGTCTCGATGGTCTCGAGGAGTCGCCGCCTGCCCTCGGCGGGGTCGAGCTCGAGGAGCCGGCGGAGCGCTTCGCTCCGGAGCTCCGTGGGCGTATCGGGGCGCTCGAAGAGCGCCTTCAGCACGGGGGCGAGATCGGGGCTCCGGACGCGCGTCCAGCGGGCCCTGAGGAGCTGCTCTTGCATGCCGTGGGGCAGATCGAGGAACGCGCCGGCGATGCTCCGCTCGATCTGCGCGAGCCACGCAGGCGAGGCGGCGTTGGGCCTGTCCCGCCAGCCTCTCTCGAGCAGGGTCGCGAGGCTCACGGCCCTGGCCGCCGGGGCCTTGCGCGAAACGGCGCCGGCGAGCCTCGCCGCATATCGATCGTGCAGCTCCTGCCGAGCGTGCGGATTCTTTTGACTCCCCTGCGCCGAGGGGTCTTCCAATGCGAACCGGAGGTGCCCGAGCGTCGTCAGGAACGTCTCGGTGACGGGAAAGCCCGCATCGTCGAGCCGCGCTTCCATCGATTGAACGACGAGCGTGCGATTCTTCGATCCGAAGAGCCCGGACATGAATTCGTAGTCGTTCCCGCCGCCCCGGAAGCGCTCCACCGTGGCGAGCGCGGCCGCGTCGGTCCCCAGGAATCGAAGCGTGCGCGCTGCATTGCGGCGGTCCTCGTCCTTCGACGTGGCCTGGTCGAGGAGCAGGATGGCGCGCTCGATCTCGCGGGCGGCCCAGGCCGGATCCTGCGGCGTGATCTCGAACGAGATCAGGTTCGAGGCGACAGGCGCCTGGTCGCGGGATCGACCCGCCCGCGCGGACTCGTCGTGGATGCGACGGGACAGCACGAAGAGCCGGTAAACGCCGGGCCGATCGAACCTGTGCCACACGTTGAGATCGAAGACGAGCTTCTCGGGCTTCTCGCCGAGCACGGGCATCCTGACCGGGCCTATTTCCGGAGCGTCCCTGGAGTGCCCGTGGCGTGGATCGGGCGCGCCGGACTCGGGCTCGACCCGGTACGTGTCCCTGGAGGACTCCTGCCACGCGGCGTCGAGCACGAACGTGCCCGGCCGGCGGCTCGAGAACGAGAGCTCGATCGGGACGCGCTCGCCCATCTGGAAGCGGGTCTTGTCGCCTGCGAGGCGCACCTCGAACGAGATCCCCTCGGGGTTCTTCGCGACGGCCTCCGTGTGCTCGGCGTCGAACGGTGTGGGCGTCATGATCGTCCTGGATCCTGCCGGCGGGCCGCCGGTCGTGGAGGGGTTCGAGCAGGCCGTGGCGCCGAGCGCGGCGAGGAAGACAACGAGATGCTCGAGCATGGAAGCTCCTCGTAGCGAACGAACGGACGGATTGACTCGCTCCCCAATGTCAGTAGGCGACGTCAAAGGGTCATCAAATTGGGTCAAACGCGGCGCTCGTGGCGCTCGTCGTCCGATGCATGCGTGCGGTCGTGTGATGTGCGCGACGGGTCCCCGGACAGGACCGTGAGCCGTCCGGCGCTCCTCGTGTGACTGTGGAACCGGTGGCTGCCGTGGCGGAGAGAGGTCGGTCCGAGCCCCGCGC
Source organism: Minicystis rosea (assembly GCA_001931535.1). Lineage (GTDB taxonomy): Bacteria > Myxococcota_A > Polyangia > Polyangiales > Polyangiaceae > Minicystis > Minicystis rosea. The sequence goes on along the minus strand of CP016211.1, from coordinate 15,419,487 downwards.
GGCGGGCGAGGGGCCGGCGCGTGTGACGTTCCTGGGCGATGCGGCCCTGGTGGAGGGCCTCCGGGCCCGGCGGCCCGAGGCGGTGGCCGCGTTCCACGATCGCTTCGCGGTCTCGGTGCGGCGCCTCCTACGCCGGGTGCTGGGGCCGGACCGGGAGATGGCCGACATCCATCACGATGTGTTCGTGCGGGCGTTGGGCTCGATTGGGGAGCTGCGCGATCCCGCGGCGCTCTCGGCGTGGATGACGTCGCTGACCGTGCGCACCGCGCGGATCAGCATTCAGAAGCGGGTGCGGCGGCGCTGGCTCTCGTTCCTCGCGCCCGAAGACCTGCCCGAGCGCGAGGCGCCCGCGCGCAGCGACGAGGTGACGGAGGCGCTGCGGGCCACGTACGCGGTGCTCGGCGAGATGCCGGCCGACGAGCGCATCGCGTTCGCCCTGCGCTTCGTCGACGGGATGGAGCTCACCGCGGTGGCAGAGGCGTGCGGGGTCTCGCTTTCGACCATCAAGCGGCGCCTGCAGCGCGCCGAGGCCCAGTTCGTCGAGGCGGCCCGGAAGCACCCGGCGCTGAAACCGTGGCTCGAAGGAGGTACCCGATGGGGAACGACGAGCGTGCGTTGATCGAGCTCGGGAGGGCCATCGGCGCCAAGCAGGACGAGGCGCTCGGCGCCGAGGACCTCGCCGCGAGCCGGGCGCGCTTGGTCGCCGCCGCCTCGCGGCCTGCCTCGCACCGCGCGCTCGCAGTGCTGGCCCTGGCGGCGGCGCTGGCGATGGCGGTGCTCTTCGGGGTGCGGGCGCGCCGCCCGGCGCTCTCGTTCGCGGTGGAGGGCGTGGCCGGCCGCGCCGACGCGTGGATCGCTGCGCCCGCGGGCACGACGCTGCCGCTCCGTTTCTCCGATGGGACGGTGGTGGCGCTCGATCCGACGGCGCGGGCCCGCGTCACCGATCTCGACCGGCGCGGCGCGCGCGTGGTGCTGGAGCGCGGGGCGCTCTCCGCGGCGGTGGTGCACGCCGAGGACACGCGCTGGCGCGTCACCGCCGGGCCCTTCGAGGTCCACGTGACCGGCACCCGCTTCGAGGTCGGCTTCCAACCCGACGAGGAGACCTTCCGCCTGTCGCTGCGCGAGGGCTCCGTCGAGGTGAGCGGCCCCGTGGTGGGCGAGCGGCGCCGCGTGACCGCGGGCGAGACGCTGGTGGTGTCGTGTCGCGATCACCACCTCGCGCTCACCTCCGGCGAGCCCCTCACCGCGGCCTCGTCAGCGGCAACGGTGGCTCCTGCTGCACCACCATCCATCGCACCCGCGCCTTCGGCCACGGCCTCCGAAGCGCTCGCGCCCATCACGTCGCCGGCGACCACGGCGAGCATGCCCGCTTCGGCGGCCATCCCCGCTGCACGCGCGCGCTACCGTGATCTCGCGGCGCAGGGCCGCTACGCCGACGCGCTGCGGGCCGCCGAGGAAGAGGGCTTCCCCGCGCTGTGTGCACGCGCGAGCGCGACCGACCTCATGGATCTGGCGGACGCGGCGCGCCTCGCCGGCAACGCGGGGCGCGCGGCCGAGGCTCTGACGGCGCTGCGGCGACGCTTCTCGGGCTCGCCCGCGGCGGCCACGGCCGCGTTCGTGTTGGGGCGGCTCTCGTTCGAGCGTCGCTCGGCGTACGCCGAGGCGGCGGAGTGGTTCGGGACTTACCTGCGCGAGCAGCCTGGAGGCGCGCTCGCCCCCGAGGCGCTCGGCCGACTCATGGAGTGCCACGATCGCAGCGGCGACGCAGACCGCGCGCGCGCAGCCGCCGAACGCTACCTCGGGAGCTACCCCAACGGCGCCCACGCCGAGACGGCGAGGAGGCTCGTCGGGCAGTGAGGCGCGCGCCCGGAGCGGCCCTCGCAACGCGTGCGCGACGCCTCGCGTGCACGGGGTTGGTGCTCGCCTGTCTCCACGCGGGCGAGCCCGCACACGCCGCCGATCCACCGCGTGTGGTGTTGGTGGCCGCCGAGACGGAGCACGCCTTCATGGAGCGTCTCCGGGCCGAGCTGACCGCCTTGGGCTTCGAGGTGATCACCGCTCCCGCGCCGCCGGGCGCGCTCTCGCGCGAGGCGCTGGAGGCCAGCGCCCGCGCCGCGTCCGCGGTCGCGGCGATGCGGGTGGCGTGGTTGCGAGCGGGCCTGGAGGTGTGGGTCGTCGATCGGGTCACCGGCAAGACGGTGCTGCGCGAGGTGATGGCGGCCGGCGCCGCACCCGAGAGCACGGTGGCCCTGCGCGCCGTCGAGCTGCTCCGCGCCAGCCTGATGGAGCTCGACGCCGCCCAGCCGCCACGCGGCGAAACCCCTGCTCCCGAAGGCCTCCGCGCCGCTGCCGGCCTCCCGCCGCCGCCCTCCGCGCCGCCCAACGCCGCGCACACGCCGACGGCACCGGTCCCGCCGACGGCCCCGACGCGCCCTTTCCTGAGCATCGACGTCGGCGCTTCGATCACGGGCAGCCCCGGTGGGCTCCCGGCGTTCCCGGCGCTCACGGTGGGCCTCTCGGGTTGGATCGTGCCGCAGCTCTCCGCGGGGCTGTTGGCGCTGGTGCCGCTCTCCACCGCGCACGATCAAGGGCCCGAGGGGACGTCGTCGAGCCGAATCACCCTCTTCGGCGTCGAGGCGCGCTTCGAGCCGCTGCCGGCGGCGCGCTTCCGACCTTCGATCGGCGCGGGCGCGGCCCTCGTCTGGATGCACACCGACGGCACGGGCGGGAGCGCGCGCTATGCGGGCGCGAGCCCCTCGGCGTGGAGCGGCGGCCCCTTCGTGCGCCCGGGTCTCGGCATCGCGGTGGCGAGCCACCTGGTGATCCGCGCCGACCTGCTCGCGGGCGTGGCCCTGCGCCGGTTGGTGATCGCCTACGCGGGGCGCGACGCGGCGGCGTGGGGCGTCCCTTTCCTGAGCGGCTCGCTCGGGCTCGAGGTGAGCGTCCCGTGAGCGCACGTGAGCCGTGGCGCGCGCCTCCCGTGACTGTCGAAGCGCGGCCGCAGCGCCGCCTTCGTCCCAGGAGAGAGCTCGCGCCCTCTCCCTCCACCCATGCCTGCTCGAACGTCGCGCCGCTTCGGGCCTGACGTCGGCTGTCCGAGAGGAACACCGTCCATGCACGCTCGTCACCTCGTTGCCGCTGCCGCCCTCGGCAGCGCCGCGCTCCTCGCCTTGGCCTGCGGCGATGCTCGCCTCGACGCCATCACCATGAACCAGTCGGCCTCGGAGGCCACCGACGTCCCCACCGACACCCCCATCGCCGATCTCACCGACGCGGAGCGCGGCGCGTTCTGCACCTGGTACGGCCACCAGTTCTGGGAGGACGCCCCCACGACGAGCCGCGACGTCGCCGCCGACGGCACGGTGAGCGGCTACGCCGGCATGGGATGCTCGGACGGCGGCGCCTGCATCCTCAACCTGTCCTTCGAGCACTGCGTGGACAGCCTCAAGGCCCAAGCCTGCACCGCCACCGTGGCCCAGCTCGATACGTGCCTTCACACCCTCTTCGGCGATGGAAGCAGCGGCGCCGGCGGCGGCAACGGAGGCTGCGCCGACGCGGTCACCGCCTGCGCCCCGTTCACCGGCGACGCCGACTGTCTCGGCACCATCGTCTCCGTGCTCCCGGACGACGGAAACTGTCGCGTCCGCGTGCAGTGACCGCGCAGGGGACGGCTCGCGCATTCACGATGAGCGCGCGCGTCGATGTGATGACGTCACCGGAGAAATAGCCCACACGCGAGCGTTGCCGACCTGCCTTGCGCGGGTCGATTCCCATGAGAGCGCTCGCTCGCTGCGGCCTGGGTCAATCCGTGTAGATTCCACGCATGGACTCGGCCCTCTCCGACAAAGCGGTCTTCGTCACCGGAGCCTCCGGCGGCATCGGCCAAGAGCTCGTCCGCGCCTTCGTCGCCGAGGGCGCCCGCGTGGCGGCCTGCTCGCGGCGCGGCGTGCCGTCCGAGGCGAGCGTCGTCTCGCTCCTCGCCGACGTGCGCCGCCTCGATCAGATGGACGCCGCGATGAGCAACGCCGTGCGCGCGTTCGGCCGCGTCGACGTCTGCGTCGTCAACGCCGGCATCTGGCCGGAAGAAGCCCTGCCCCTCCACGAGTTGCCCGAGGCCCGCATTCGCGAGGTGATCGACACCAACCTCCTCGGCGCGATGTGGACGGCGCGCGCGTTTCTCGACGCGCTCGCACGCACGGGCCCACGCCCGGACGGCCATGGAGCATCCATCGTCTTCATCGGATCGACCGCGGGCCGCTTCGGCGAGGCCGGCCATGCCGAATATGCCGCCACCAAGGCCGCGCTCCGCGGGCTCGTGCTCTCGTTGAAGAACGAAATCGTCACCCTCGATCCCTGGGCCCGCGCAAACCTCGTCGAGCCCGGCTGGACCGTCACCCCGATGGCCCAAGCCACCCTCGAAGCCAGCGGCGCGCTCGACCAAGTGACCCGCACCATGCCTCTGCGCCGCGTCGCCACCCCCGCCGACGTCGCCGCAGCCGTCCTCTACCTCGCCTCCCCCACGCTCTCGCGACACGTGAGCGGCGAATTCATCACCGTCGCCGGCGGCATGGAAGGGCGCGTGTTGCGTTGAGCCCTGCCTGGTGCTGCGCGCCCGCGCGCGAACCGGATCGGATTCAACGCAAAGTCGCAAAGACGCAAAGACGCAAAAAGACAAAGAGGCTCATTCTCCCCTGCCTTTTAGCGTCTCTTGCGCCTTGGCGCTCCTTCCCCGCCTCGGTCGAGCCGGCGCTGGGAGCTCGTGCAACGCGTCTCAATCCCTCCTCGCCTTTTTGCGTCTTTGCGACTTTGCGTTCCTTCTCCCTCTCGGGATCGAACGACGGGACGATTCCAGGGCAGTCGCGACGTGCTTGCACATCCGCGGCTGTCCTGAAGTATCCATCACGCGATGCAACGCTTCCGTCGATTCGAGCTCCGCACCACCGACGTCGCCCGCGCCGCCGCGTTTTACGACGCCGTGCTGGGCCATCAGGGAGACGCCATCGTTCCGCTTCCGGCGGCCGCCGCGGCGCGTGGAGCGCCCGCGCATTGGCTCGGGCACATCGGCGTGGCCGACATCGGCGGTGCCGAAGCCGTCGCCGCGAAGCTCGTGGCGCAGGGCGCGACGCGGCTCGGGCCGCAGTCGGGTGAGACCGTTCTCCTGCGCGATCCCGGCGGCGCGGTCGTGGCCGTGACGAATGCCATGGAGCCTTCGCGTGCCGGCGTCGTGTGGCACCATCTGAACACCACCGATGCGGCGCGGACGGCCGAGCGCCACGCCGAGATCTTCGGTTGGGCCCTGCAAAGCCCGGTGGATCTCGGACCGGGCATGGGCACGGTCAGGCCCTTTTCGTGGAGCGCCGGCGAAGCGAGCGTGGGCTCGTTCATGGATGTCGCCGGACGCCCCGAGGTCCACCCGCATTGGCTCTTTCAATTCGGGGTTCCGTCCCTCGACGTCGCGCTGAGCGCCGTGCGCGCCCACGGCGGCACCACGACGGGCCCGACGCTGCTGCCGAGCGGCGTGCGCGTCGCCCATTGCGAGGATCCACAAGGCGCGGCCTTTGGCCTGTGGGAGACCGAGCGCGGCGCCGCGTGAACGTGTTGCTGGGCCCGTCGGGGCCTGGGGTTTGGGGCCGCTCGAGGCCCCAGCGTCGAGAGGCGCCTTCGCCCCAGCATCTCTGGGGATGAATGCCGGGCGCACCTCGGGCATCATGGCGTCGTGCTCAGCGCTCGCCGTGCTTCGCTCTTCCCTTGCATCTCTCTCCTAGCCCTCGTCCTCGCCCCGGCCTGCAGCGGCTCCGTCGAGGTGACCACGGAGATCGGCCCCGCCGGCGGCACCCTCGTGGGCCCGAACGGCGCGCGGGTCATCATCCCCGAAGGCGCGCTCGCCGCGCCCACGCCCATTGCGATTCGCGCCGTGTCCGCCGCAGCCGCACCGCCGCTCGCAGGCGGCCTCGCGTACGGCGGAGACGTGCTCTCCTTCGAGCCGCACGGCGTGACCTTCAGCGTGCCCGTTCGGGTCGAGCTCCCGCTCGAGGCCGGCAGCGCGAATGGCAATGTCGTTCATGCCTCGTGCATGGCCGGCACCGCGGGCGCGGACGCGTGCAAGGCCTGGGATGAAGCGCCCCTCGCCGGCGTCACGTTCGAGCCTGGATTCGCCTCGTTCACGACGCGCAGCTTTTCCCTCTATGCCCCTTCGGTCGTCGTGGGCGGCGTGGGCGGCGCCGGCGGCGGCAGCCTCGCCGGCTGCGGCGGCGGCTGCGGCGGCGGCGGCCCCCCGCCGGCACCGGCGGTGCGGGCAGCACGAGCGAGACCAGCAGTGGCACCGGCGGTGTGGGCGGTGAGAGCACCACGGGAGCGGGCGGCGCGTCGCCGTGCGCCTATCAAGGCAGCTTCTACATCACGAACGAGAGCGATCGCCTGACCATCAGCTCCTATTGCGAGATCACCGGCGACCTCGGCATCTCCACGTGGAACATGGCCGAGGTCGCGCTCCCGGCGCTCCAAAACGTGCATGGCGACTTGTGGCTCGGCCCCGACTTCAACAAGGCTTTGACGACACTGAGCCTGCCGGCGCTCACCCATGCACGCAACATCTGGTTCAACTACGGACCAGACCACTTCACGAGCCTCGACCTTTCGAGCCTCACGACGGTCGACGAGGACTTCTACATCACCGGCGGCGACAACCTCGCCGTCTCCCTGCCCGCGCTGCAAAGCGTGGGTGGGCGATTCTCGATTTACTGGGGGATGACGACCCTCGATGCGCCTTCGCTCGAGAGCGTGGGCACCGTCTTCGAGCTCACCAACCTCACGACGTTGAACGTCCCCGCGCTCACCACCGTGGGCTCGTCCATCGCGTTCTATCACATGCAGTCGAGCGTGCTGGATTTCCCGGCGCTCGTCTCCATCGGCGCCGGAGCGCCGCCCCCGCTCTCGACGGCGCTCGATCTCGATCCAGATGCGGAGTTCGGCATTTGCCACCCGGGCGATTCGCACCCGTTCCTCGCGGCCATTCACTTTCCTCTCTTGACCAATCTCGGCCCGAGCAACACGGGGATCTTCAACATCGGCAACAATCCGCTCCTCCCGCAGTGCCAAATCGATGCGCTGGCGAGCCAGCTCCAAGGAGCGGGGTGGACGGGCAGCGTCCAGGTGTCGGATCCCGTCGGCTGCCAAACGTCCTCCACGTGCCCGTGAGCGCCTGAATGGCCCTCCACGGGTCAGACATCCCATCTCCCGACATCGAATCTCCCAACATCATATCTTCGGCAACAGACGGCCTCGACGCTCATTGTCGCTGCACGTGCTGCCAGAACCGCGCATAGGCGAGATCGCCGAGGGCAGCCGTGCCGGGCCTCACCACGGCGGTCGCAATTGCCATCGCCGGCTCGTGCGCGATGGCCATCACCGGCTCGTGCGCGATTGCCATCACCGGCTCGTGCGCGATGGCCGTCGTGGGCTCGTGCGCGCGCACGATGGCGAGGAGGCCGTCGCCGTGGGCAGCGACGCGCTTCGGGCCCATGCCATGACAGGCGAGGAGCGCGGCCACATCGTGCGGGCGCGCGGTCGCGATGGCCACGAGGGTGCGTTCGTGCGCGACGACGTAGGGAGGCACGCCGAGGGCGCGCGCGACGGTGGATCGATGCGCGCGCAACGCGGCGAGGAGATGCGGATCCGGCGGAGGATCGAGGCTCGAAGAAGGCGTGGCCGCGGGTGTGGTGCCGGCGAGCTCCGATCGATGCTCGCCGGCGCGAGGAGGCTCGATGCCGGCGGGCGGAGCTTCGTGACGGCCTTCATCGCGGCTCCTCGGCGCGGGTGAATCGTCGTTCGCGGGCCGTTGGAGCGGATGCGGAAATCGCTCGCGATGACGCTTCTTCTCGGGGCGGCGCACGCTCGGCAGGACCACGCGGATCTCCAGGTCACCGCGCGCGACCTTCCATCCGAGCGGCGTCATGCGCGGCAAAGGGATCTCGCTGCCGTCGAAATCGATCCAGCCATTGGCGAGCAGCACCCGAAGCACGCCCATCACCTCGTCCACCGGGCGCCCGGCCAGCGCGCCGAAGGTCGAGAGCTGCTCGAGGCCGAGCCGGAGCACGGCGCGGCTGCGATCCCCGATCAGCATGGCGGCGATCGCGGACAGGCCGGCCGCGCCGCGCGCCCGCGCGACACCGGCCAAGGCGCGCCGCACGGTGTCGCGATCCTCGTCGAGCGCCGCGGGATCGCGCGTGGTGAGGCAGACGTCGCAATGGCCGCAGCCCCCGAGCGACTCCGCCTCGTCACCGAAATGGCGGAGGATGAAATCGTGACGGCAGGTGGCCGCGTCGACGTACGCGAGCAGCGCGCGGAAGCGATCCCAAGCGCGCGCCGCGTCCTCGGGGCTCGCCGGGGCAGAGCCCTCCCCGAGCGCGCACAGCCGCCGTCGCAACACCAGATCGATGCCGGAGATCAGCAGGAGGCCGCGCGCTTCTCGACCATCGCGGCCGGCGCGCCCGACCTCTTGGTAATAGCCCTCGACGGACGCCGCGGGCTGCGCGTGCACCACGATGCGCACGTCGGGCCGATCGATGCCCATGCCGAAGGCGTTGGTCGCCACCACCACCGGCAGCGATCGCGCCGCGAACGCCTCCGAGATCCGCGCGCGCGCGACGGCGTCGAGCCCCGCGTGATAGGCCACGGCCGCGAAGCCGCGCTCCACGAGCTTGCGCGCGAGCACCTCCGCTCCGCGCCGCGTCGCCGTGTAGACGATCGCGGCCCCAGAAGGCTTCTCGGGCGATCCCAGCGCGTCCACGAGCGCGCGCACCGCCTCCAGGTGCGCCTCGCGCGGGCCCGAGACGGGACGCACCGCGAGGTGCAAGTTGGGCCGGGCGAAGCCACGCAGCACCAAGGAGAAAGGCTTTCCTTGCCAACCGAGCGCTCGGGCGATCTCGGCGCGGGCCTCCGGCGTGGCGGTCGCCGTGCACGCGATCACGCGCGGCGGATCGAGCCGCGAAAGCGCCTCGCCGATCCGCAGGTAATCGGGCCTGAAGTCGTGCCCCCATTGCACGATGCAATGGGCCTCGTCGACGGCGACCAGCGAGAGGCGGCCATCGCCGAGCGCCTCCAAGAAGCCCGGCGAGAGGAGCCGCTCCGGCGCGGCGTAGACGATGCGGACGGCGCCGCGCCGCACCTCCGCGAGGCGGCGCGCGTTCTCCGCGCGCGGCAACGTCGAGGCCAAGAACGTGGCCGCGATCCCGCGCGCCGAGAGCGCGCGGACCTGATCTTCCATCAGCGAGATCAGCGGCGAGAGCACGAGCGCCGTGCCCGGGAGCAGCGCCGCGGGGAGCTGGTAGCACAGCGATTTACCTCCTCCCGTGGGCGCGACGAGGAGCACGCGACGCGTGCGATCGTCGAGCGCCTCGCCCGGCGGCGTTACGCCGAGGAGCGCCTCGACGGCGTCGCGTTGAAAAGAACGGAGGTCCTGGATGCCGAAGCGTCCGCGAAGAATGTCGACAATGGGGTCCACGCCGCGGCCCGTGCGGCTCCCATGCCATGCACGATTGCGCTTGTTTTCCGGCCTCCTCGCGCAGCGCCGGGGTGGCGCCGCCATGGCGGGGTGGCGGAGCGTTATTCGTGTCGTCCTTCGAGCAGCGCCTCCGCGTGGCCGGGATCATCGTCACCGCTGGAATCGTGGAGGAGGTAGAGGCCGTCCTCGCTCTCGATCACGGCGAGCGTCGGTGGAACGGCGCCGTGGGCTCGGCTCGTCCGGAGCGGGAAGGCGCTCCGGCGATCGAGCGCGTCCTTGCCCATCCGCATCACGTTGTACGTATGACCGCGCAGGGACAGAAACGGCTTCTCCGCCCACGTGGATCGAATCTCGGCGGCGTGCTGTTGCAAGGCGACGATCACATCGCTCTGGACACACGCGGGGTGGATGCGCGTCCGGCTTCGATCGCGCTCGGAGATGGAGTCGATCGCCAAACCCATGTACGCGCACGCGCCGGGAGGGCTCGTGAGACAGCTTCGAACGATGGTCCGCAGGCCCTCGGCATCCTCGCTGGCACAATGGATGTCGGCCATGCGCGCGGCGGGCGCCGGGGGATCGAGCGAGCCGAGGCCGGCCAAGAGCGACCCCACCGCAGCCACCGTGAACAGCGCGCACGCTTCGATGAGACCGGCGCTGCGCCGCCCCCCGAGGCCCGGTTTCCGAGCAATCGATTCCCTTCGCATCTGGCCCCCTCGGCGGAGCCAACAGCGAGGCTCCCGCCGTGCGATTGGGGCCGGAGCCTCGATTCCGCAATCGACGCCGGCCATGACATCCAGGCCCGAGGCCTCGCGCTGGAGTCCCCATTGTTCCGATCCTGGAAGTGCTCGGCGACGCGGCGCGCGCTCCCGAGGTTCTGGCCTCTCACGAAGCTCGGCGCGTGACGGGCGCACGGAGGCGAAACGGGCTTTGCTCCGTCGAGGGAAAGGCGCCGCGCCACGTTCCCGAGACTCGTGACACGAGAGAGCACCCACCACGGAAGACGCGAATCCGCGCGACATTCGAGCCCGCCTGTGGTCCGGCTGTGGGGCCCGAGGGTCGCTTGCGCGCGGGTCGCGGCAATGGTCGATTCAGCGCGTCTGTCGATATCGCATTCGCGTCATGCAGCCTCACGGGAGAGCGCGCCGGCGAGGTGACGGTCCTCGCGAATCCATATCGTCACGGCTCGATCGCAGATCGATCGCAGCGCGATTGCCCCGTGCGCGAGAGGCCGAGTGCCCCGCGGTCGCGCGCGGTCCGGGGCTTGCGGTCCCGGATCAGGTGTGGCAACTAAGCGCGGATTTCGGGCGCGGCAGACGCCGCCGGTCACCGGCGCGCGCAAGCACGCTCGAGATGGTGTCGTCCGTTTGGGGGCGAACGCCTCGCAGCATCCGATCCCACGACCTTCGCATGGCGTCTTTCTTCGGGCCTCCACGCCAGCACCCGCAACGCACGAGAGGCCCGCGGGGCCCGCGCGTTCGAGGTCGGACCCGACGAGGACGAGACGAGAAGGGCGGGCGATGGGGCTGCGGTGACGTGCCCTCGCAGCCTTCGTCGAACCGTGCCCATGCCCCGTCTTCCTCGGTCCTTCTTCCCCATCGCGGCGATCGTCGCGTTCCTCGTGCTCGGGTTCGGCCTCTTCTGCTCGACCGGCCACGACGACAGCCACATCACCTATTGGGCCGCGCACAGCCTCCAAAAGCTCGGGCAGATCTACAACTACAACGGTGAGCGCGTCGAGCAGAGCTCGAGCCTCGCCCACGTGCTCATCCTCGCCGTCCTCGGCGCGGTGACGCACATCCAGCTCCCCACGCTCGGGCCGCTCACGTCGATCCTCGCGGGCATCGCGGCGATCCTCTTGGTCGCGCGCCTCGCGCGGCTCGCGGCGCCGGACGCGCCCCGCGGGCTCGAGCTCCTCGTCGGCACGGCCGAGTGCTTCATTCATTGGGGCTTCGGCGGCTTGGAGACGACCATCGTCGCGGCCGCGGCAGTGTGGGTCGTCTACGAATGCGCGCGCTACCTCGACGCGCCGTCGAGCCTCGGGCTCGTGCGCGCGGGCCTCGCCATGATGCTCTACGTGACCGCGCGGCCGGAGAGCCCGCTCGTGCTCGCGTGCATCCTCGCCGCCGCCCTCGCGTACGTCGCGCTCCGGCGCCATCGCTTCGGCAAGCCGGCCGGCGCGCTCCTCGCGGTGGTTCGCCCGCCGCTCACGCTGGCGGTGATCGCGGCCGCGGAGTGCGCGCTCCTCTTCGCCTTCCGTCGCAAGTACTTCGGCCTGAATTTCCCGAACCCCGTGTACTCGAAGGTGCCGGGGCTCTCCATCCTCGACGGCCTCACGTACATCGGGACGGGCCTCTTCCCCGCGGCGCTGTGGGTGCTGCCGGGCGTCTTCTACGGCGTCCGTCACGTGATCCGGCGCGCGCGCACCGACGAGGCTCCGCAGTTCGCCGCCGTGCTCTCGGCCGCCTTCGTGATCGCGTACCTCGCGTTCATCGTGCTCGTCGGCGGCGATTGGATGAAGGGCGCGCGCTTCTTCGCGCACGCGTTCCCGCTCCTCGCGGTCGTCACCATCCTCGGCATCCAGAGCCGGATCACGAACCCGCGCTGGGCGCAGCGCACCGTGGGCATCCTCGTGGCGATGAACGTGGCCGGCACCGTGCTCCTCGCCTTCACGAGCTCCAACGGGCGCCCGATTTGGACGACGCCCGGCCTCCGCGCGCAGGCGGACGCGCTCTCCGGCGCCCGGGGCGAGAGCTGGTTCGAGCTCACCAACGTGGTGCACCTGCGCGACATCCCGGTCACCGCGACGATGCTCGATCTCGTGCACGAGATCCGCGAGAAGGATCCGAACCGCAAGGTCGTCATCATGTCGACCCAGGCGGGCATGGTGACGTACCACGTGGCCGTCGCGAACTACGGCGCCATTCGCTTCCTCGACACGTGCTCGCTGGCCACGCGCGACTTCCTCACGTGCCCCACGGCGTACGAGATCCTCGACGACACCCGCTACGGCATGACGCTCTCCCTCGAGACCTATTTCGGCAACGCCGCCAAGCTCGAGCGGGCCTGCGGCACGCCGCGGCCGGACATCGTGTTCACCGTCGTGCCGAAGCGCGATGGGCCCATCCTCAAGGAGAACGGGTACACCATCGTCTACGATCAACGCGGCCCGATCCGGGGTGAGCAGCAGAGCGGGCGTCGCTCGGCCGACATCTTCCTCTCCGATCAGCTCGTGGCCGTCGACTCCAAGCTCTTCAAGTCGCTCGGGCTCAAGAAGAAGGATCGCTACACATGGAACATCCGCTGAGCCCCGCGGGCGACAGCGCGCCCTCGGGATCCCCGGAGATCCCTGCCCCCGCGCCGGAGACGCGCGCCGCGCCCGAGGCTCCCGAGACCGCCGCGCCGATCCCCGTGGAGAACGCGCCGATCCCCGTGGAGAACGCGCCGGCCGAGACCACCGCCGTACCCACGACGAAGAAGAGCGCCGAGCCCGAGCCGGAGATCTCGCCTACGCGCCAAGCCGTGTCGGTCCTCCTCGGCTTCGCCTTCGCCGCGATCGTCGATCTGGGTGTGTTCGTGACGCGCCCGTACGCGCGCACGCCGATGTCGGTGCGCGCCAATGCGATGGCCGTCAGCGCCGGCTATCTGCTGGCGATCGGCGCGATCGCGGCGGCGGGCGTGTGGGCTTATCGTCGCTTCGGGCCGCGCTCGCGCGTGGTCGCGTACGGCGTGCTGACGGCCTTTTCCTGGGCGATTGGCTACGTCTTCTACGCCGAGGATCTCTCGGGCATCTCGGACTCGCTGGCCAACCGAATCCCGATCCACGCGCTGCGCATGGGCGCGCTCACGTTCGGGCTGTCGCTCTCGGTGCCCATCGCGCTCGCGGTGGGCCGCCATGCGGTGCGGCGGTGGCATTGGTCGCTCGGGCTCGCCGAGGCCGCGAGCGCCGTCGTGCTCAACGGCATCGAGCACGACTATCCCGAGATCCATCTCTTCATCACGCAGAGCTACCCCGGCGTGCACTTGCTCATCGCGGTGCTCGCCGGCGTGGTCGCGAGCGTCTCCTTCGCGCGTGCGCCCATCCCGGCCGCGCTGAAGCCCGCCGCCACGCCGCGCACGGGCGCCGTGCTCGCCGCCGTGGCCGCGGTGTGGGGCGCGCTCGCGCTCGTCGTGCAGCCGAGCAACGCGGTGCAGCTCGATCTCCAGCGCTACCCGGGCGCCGCGCTCTTCCCCTTCCTCGGCGCGCTCCACGCCGGCGTGCCCGGGACGCCCAACGTGCCCGAAGGCAAGGGCCCGTGGTTCGCCGATCGCTCGGCGCTCCCCGCCATCCCGCCGACGACCGCGATCCTGCCCAAGGATCCGATCATCATCCTCCTCGGCATCGACTCGATGCGCGCCGACGTGCTCAGCAACGAGAAGTACCGCGAGGAGCTCCCGGAGCTGTTCCGCATCCGCGACGAGTCGGTCTACTTCACCAACGCGCGATCCGCGGGCAGCTCGACGGCGCCCTCGATCTCGTCGATGTTCGCCGACGTCTACTACTCCCAGCTCTACTGGACGCGCACGAGCGGCGTCGACAACAGCCTCGTCTTCCCGCACGAAGATCAGTCACCGCGCTTCCCCGCGCTGCTCACGCAGGCCGGCGTCTACACGCTGAACTCCGACGGCACGTCGTGGCTCGTGAACCAGAACGGCATCGTCCGTGGCTTCGAGGAAGAAGAGAGCCAGCGCCGCGGTGATTACGCGCGCGCCCAGCAGCTCCTCACCCCCGTGATGAGCCGCCTCAAGGAGCGCGCCGCGCTCCCGCAATTCTACTTCGTGCACATGCTCGACGCGCACTCGCCGTACACGAGCGCGGGCAAGCGGGCCACGCCGTTCCTCGGGTACATCGCCGAGCTGTCCCGCATCGACAAGCAGATCCAGCGCCTCACCAAGATGCTGGAAAGCAACAAGCGCCTCCTCTCGCGCACGTGCATCATCATCATGGCCGATCACGGCGAGGCCTTCGGCGAGCACGGGACGCAGCGCCACGCGGTGAGCCTCTACGACGAGCTCCTGCGCGTGCCGCTCATGGTCTACCTGCCCGGCGGCAAGCCGCGCGTCGTGAAGGACGAGGTGTCGACCATGGACATCGCGCCCACGATCCTCGATCTCATGGGCGTGGCCACGCCGGGCCGCTACATGGGCCAGAGCCTCACCGGCTACCTGCGCGGCGAGTCACCGAAGCTCGAGCGGCCCATCGCGGCCGAGGCGCGGCTCAAGCGATCCATGATCCTGCCCGACGGCTCCAAGGTCATCTACGACACCAAGACGCACGTCGTGGAGATCTACGATCTCGCCCGCGATCCGGGCGAAGAGAACAACCTCTATCGCGAGGGCGATCCGCTCTCCGCCTCTCGCCTCGGCGCGCTCAACGCGTTCTTCGAGGTGCACACGCTCCGCCGCCCCGGCTACGTGGTCCCGTATCGCAAGTGGTAGACGGGCCCCGAAACGCCGCTCCGGATCGCCGATGCCTCCGATCCAACGCCTGCTCGCCCTCTCGCTCACGACCGCGCTCGCGGCGTCGTGCACGTGCTCGGGCGGTGGTCCGAGCGGCGTCGATGCCGGGAGCGACGCCGCTCCGGTAGAGACCTCGCAGGCGCCTCCCATCGACAGCGCGCCCGCGCCGGCGCCGCCGCCTCCCGGTGTCGCGACCGACGCGCCGTCGGCGGCCGCGCCGCTCGTTCCCGTCGTCGCGTGCCCGCGCGGCATGCTCCGCATCCCCGGCGGCGATCCTCCGCGCGGCACGAGCCCCGCCGAGCCGACGCGCGTGCGCCCCTTCTGCATCGATCGCTGGGAGGCATCGCTCGTCGACAAGGCCACGGGCATGAGCATCTCGCCCTACTATCCGCCCGATCGCCGCAGCGCCGTGCAGATCGCGACCACGTGGGAGAAGCAGCGCCTCGAGATCGGCAGCGAGACCGCGCGCCAAATAGCGCTTCCCGCGCTGCCCGAGTGGCAGCGCAAGCGTGATGTCGAGCCCGTCGCGGTCTCGCGCGCGGGCGTGGTGCCGAATGGCTACCTCTCGGGCATCGTCGCCGCACGCGCCTGCGAGAACGCGGGCAAACGGCTCTGCCGGCACGACGAATGGGTCCTCGCGTGCGAAGGCGAGAAGCAACAGCGTTATCCCTACGGCGTCGAGTATCGGCAGGGCGCCTGCAACATCTTCCGCGCCCTCCACCCGGCGGCGGAGCTCCACGACAACCCCTCCATCGGCCACCACGATCCACGCCTCAACTTGGTGCAGGAGGCGAGCGGCGATCCGCTCCTCCGCCGCACCGGCGCGACGCTCACCTGCCGCAGCACGTGGGGTGACGACGCGCTCTGGGACATGAACGGCAACCTCGACGAGTGGGTCGAGGACGATCGCGGACGCTTCGACGGCGGCTTCTTTTCTCGATCGAAGCGCGACGGCTGCGAGTCCACCGTCACGGCCCACAAGAAGGACTACTACGATTACTCCACCGGCATGCGCTGCTGCTCAAACGCGGAGTGAGCGGCGCCTGCGGGCGATCCATCCGAAAGCCCCGAGCACGCCCACCATCCCGGCCCACGGCGTGAACGGCGCAGGCTCGGCGAGGTTGCAAGCGCATCCGCTCTTCACCTCCGGCTCCGAATCATCCGGCGGCGTCACGGTCGCCTTGCGCAGCTCGAGCCACACGTGGCCCGTGAGCGACACCGGATGCCCGCCCGAGAGCACCTCCACGCGATAGCGATCCTGCCCCGAGACCGGCGCATCCACGGTCTGCTCCATCTCGTCGACGTCGCCCATCACGTCGCCGTCTTGGAGCGTCTTGCCGTTCTTCACCCAGCGCATCGCGAGCCCGGCGGCGCCCGTGATCTTCGCGTGCAGCGTGATCCGCTCCGCGTGGATGGTGTCGCCCTCGGGCGCGACATCGCTCGTGAGCTCGATCATCGGCCCACTCGCGCCGCCCACCTTCACCACGGTGCGGCTGTTGCGGATGCCATCGAGGATGCTCTCCACGCTGAGCCCATCGGCGAGCACGAACGTCGCCGGCGTGCCCACCGGCGTGGAGAACGCGCCGCCTTTCTGGCCGGCGCTGTGATCATCGCTGCCACCGACCGGCGCCACGTGCCGCCCCGTGTCGCAGAGCGTGTCCCAGAAATCGATCGTCAGATTCCCGAGCAGGCTGGCCGAGCCCGCGGTGGCGATCTCCACCGCGTCGATCGCGTCGGCCGGCAGCTCGTGCTTCCACGCGCAGCCGATGCAGAGATCACCGATGTCGAGGAGCGGATGGTTGATGGAGAAGAGCGCCCCCTGCTCGCGGAACTGCGCCGCCGCGCCCGCGATGTCGATCCCGGGCTGCCCGATCTTGTGATCGACCCAGCGCGTCGCCCCGATGCCGTTGGCGTGTCCATCGTAGGTGGTGAACTCGACCCCGGGCACGAGCAATAGTTCGGGGTGCTTCTTCTGCACGGCGCCGAGGAAGTCGAGCTGCGACACCGTGTTGTGATCGGAGAATTCGACGAAATCGAGGCCCTGCGAGCGCGCGAAGGTGGCGAGATCGTCGAGGGTCGGATCCGCATCTCCGCTCTCGCGCGAGTGCGCGTGCAGATCGCCCGCGTACCACCGGCGCTCCTTCGAGAGCGGCGCCGGCGCGACATAGGGCGCGCGCTCGCTCTGCGGCGCGAGCGTCGGCGCGTCGCGCAGCGTGACCACCACGTGATAGTCGGCCGAGCCGCCGGCGATCTGCGCCTTGCCGATGACGACCCGCCAAGTCCCCGCGGGCATCGGCCCGGCCAAGTAGCTGCGCGACGCCGCGAGCGCACCGACGATCGCGGGCTCGGTGTTGCCGCCGCCCCAACCGCGGAATCCATCGGGATCGTCGAGCCCCCAATCGAGGATGTCGTCGGCCGAGAGATCGTCGTGATCGATCTGGATCTCCTGCGTGCCCGCGGGGACCTCGAAATCGATGAACGCGTGATCGAGGCCGCCCTCGGTCAGCGTGCCGTCGAAGGTCAACGTCTGATCGGCCTTCGCGGCGCGCGGCGAGAGCGCGACGAGCAGCGCCGCACCGCACGAGAGCCACAACGATGTCGGGGGGAGGCGACGACGGGGCATGCCCATTGGTATCACGAGGACCGCAGTCGCCGCGCGGTCGCTCGGGGCGTGACGAGGAGCGTCAGGTCGCGGCGTTCGCCGCTTCGTCCGGCGCGCGCTCGGCGGCGGGGCTGAACGCGGCCATCTCGTAGTATTGCTCACCCGCAGCGCGCGCGATGAGCGGCCGCGCCCACGCGGCGCGCAGGTACGCGAAGCTGAACTGCCGCTCCTGATACACCTCGGGCCGCGCCTTGCGAATGGCCTCCGCCGCGGGCTTGAGGTGATACCAAGGGATCTTCGGCGCCAGGTGGTGCGGCAGGTGGATGTTGATGTCGAACCACATCGCTTCGCAGATGGCGGGGAAGCGCACGTTGAACGTGGAGACCACCTGTCCGCGGAACGGCGTCCACCCTTCGCGATCGAAGACGAGCGCGTCGCCGCTCGTGTGGTGCAGGTACGTGAGCATCGCCCCGTGCGCCGCCGCGATGAACGTGGGCACGAGATAGAACTTCACCACGGCCCACGCGCCGCCCCAACGCGCGAGGAAGAACGAGATGACGACAGCGCCGAGGAGCCACGACATCGTCGAGAAGAACAGCTCCTTGGGCGCGCCGCGCGTGAGCTGGATCTGCGGCGCCAAGCTCTTCATGAACGTGCGGCGGAACATGCCGACCCAGAACCCGACGAGGATGCCGAGCGGCGTGCCGAAGCCGAGCCGCACGTGGGCCTTCTCGCCGAGGTTCGCCTTCTCGTACTCGGCGCGGGTCATCATCTTCTCCGGCCAGTCCGGATCGATCCCGCGGAGCTGCGTCTTGGCGTGGTGGAAGTTGTGCCAGATGCGCCAGTTGTGAAAGCCCGTGAACTCGGGCGCGAGCACGATGTGGCCGACGAGCTCGTTGACCCACTTGCGCTCGGAGAACGCCATGTGTCCGCAGTCGTGGCCGATCACGAAGAGCCCCGTGTACGCCCAGCCCGCGAAGAGCCACGCGGCCGCGAGCGCCGGCACCTGCCAGAGGAGCCCGATCCCCCAATGCGGCTCGATGAAATAGAGAATGCCCAGAGCCACCGCGAGCCGGAAGAACGCGTGCGCGAGCGCGCTCCACGACTTCACCGGATCGATGACGTAGCACTCCTTCGGGATCAGGTTGCGGATGTCGTTGATCCCCGTGCCGTCGGCACGAGCCATCTCGTCGATGGATCGAGGCGGGAGCGCGTTTTCGGAAGCAGCAGAAGACGACATGGCCGCGCGAGCGTCGCACATCCGCGGCGCGGCGGAACAGGAAACCGGCGCGCTTCCGCGGTGAGAAGCACGCTACGCATGAACACGGGTCAGCCGCGGCCCCGCCCTCCACGCTTCGAGCACGGCGTCGCGCCGGCAGAGCTCCGCCGACCGGCACCTCGCGCTCGGCTCGATCGTGATGGATCACACCTCGACCGCGTCGCTACCCGCTACGCATATTCATGCGTGCTCGCGCGGCACTGTCGCCGAAACGAGCAGGTACGCTCATGCCAGCTCCGAGGATCCACCGCGCCGCACGATCGTTCACGATCGGGGCCGCGATCGTCGCCATCGTCATCGGTGCGACCGTGCTCCTCGGGTGGGCGCTCGACCTCGATCGGCTGACGCGCTTCCTCCCCGGGCTCTCGCCCATGAAGCCGAACACGGCGGTCGCCTGCATGCTCACGGGCGCCGCGCTCCTCGCGCGCACCTCCGCGAGCACGTGGGTCCTCGTGCTGGGCCGCACCGCGGCCGCGCTCGCGATCGCCATCGGCGCGGCCAACCTGAGCGAGGATCTCTTCGGATGGAACCTCGGCATCGATGAAGCGCTCCTCGATGCCTCCGAGCGCACGTCGCACGCGCCATTTCCCGGACGATTCGCGCCCGCGACCGCCATCGGCCTCGTGCTGCTCGGCGCGGCGACGCTCCTCCTCGACACCGAGCGCGGCGTCGTGGTGGCGCAGCTCCTCGCGGTCGCGGCCACGTTCGACGGCGTGCTCGCGCTCGCCGGCTACACCTACGACGCGCCCTCGTTGTATCAGTTCGCCCCCTATCGCTCGGTCGCGTTGCCCACCGGCCTCACCATGGCGCTGCTCGGCGTGGCCATCCTCTGCGCCCGCCCCGATCGCGGCGCGGCGATGAGCCTCTTCGGCACGAACCGAGGCGCGTGGATGACGCGGCGAATCCTGCCTCTGGCGGTGCTCGGCTTCCTCGCGTTCGGCTGGCTCAAGCTCACGGGCGAGCGGCGCGGCTGGTTCGCCGACGCCATCGGCGACGGCATCTTGGTGACCTCGAGCGCCGCCATCCTGGTGGTGTCGATCTGGATGCACGCCGCGCTCACCCAACGCGTGGAGACCGCGCTCGTGGAGAGCGAGCAGCGCCTCCGCCTCGCCACCGAGAGCGCGGGGATGGGCTTGTGGTTCTGGGACATCGATCGCGATCGCATGGTGTGGACGCCCGTGTGCGCCGAGCTGTTCGACGTCGATCCGGATCGGCGGCTCTCGTCCGAAGAAGTGATCGCGCTCCTCCACCCCGACGATCGCGAAGCCGCGCGCGCCTTCCTCGGCAACGGCGCCGTCGCCGACGACGGCGAGCGCACGGTGGAGGGCCGGGTGATGCGGCCCGACGGATCGACGCGCTGGCTGTCGGCGCGCGGCCGGGTCTTCCGTGACGCCGCGGGGCGGGCCACGCGCATGCTCGGCGTGATCAACGACGTCACCGACAAGAAGCGGATCGAGCACGATCGCGAGGCGCTCCTCGAGAGCGAGCGCGCCGCGCGCACCGCGCTCGAGCGTCACCTCCGCTTGAAGGACGAGTTCCTCGCCACCGTCTCACACGAGCTGCGCACGCCGCTCCACGCGGTCATCGGCTGGACGCACATCCTCCGCACGCAGCGTCACGGCGAGGGCTGCGACAAGCCGCTCGAGGTCATCGAGCGCAACGCTCGGCTCCTCGAGCAGATCATCAGCGACCTCCTCGACATGAGCCGCATCGTGGTGGGCAAGCTGCGCTTCTCTGCACGTCCCCTCGACGTCGTGCCCGTCGTCCAGGCGGCCGTGGAGGCGATCCGCCCGGCCGCGCAGGCCAAAGGCCTCCGCCTCTCGTGCCGGGGCACCGGCACCGTGGTGCGCGGCGACGCCGATCGCCTCCAGCAGATCATGTGGAACCTGCTCTCCAACGCGGTGAAGTTCACGCCGCGCGGCGGGCACATCGACGTCGCCGTCGACGCCGGCGACACGCGCGTCACCATCCGCGTCACCGACACCGGCGAAGGCATCCCGGCCGATTTCCTCCCGCACGTCTTCGATCAATTCCGTCAGGCCGACGCCTCCAAGACACGCAAGCACGGCGGCCTCGGCCTCGGCCTCGCGCTCGTGAAAGAGCTCGTCGAGCTGCACGGCGGCACCATTCACGCGGAGAGCGACGGCCCCGGGCGAGGCGCGACCATGACGGTGACGTTGCCCGTCGCCTCCGTGTCCGACGAGTGCCCCGAATCCGGCCGCGCCGACGCGCCTCCGGAGAGCCGCATCGAATCGGCGCTCCCCTCGCTGCACGGCGTGAAGGTGCTGGTCGTGGACGACGAGCCCGACGCGCGCGACCTGATCGCCCGGCTGCTCCGCGAGCACGACGCCGAGGTCCGCTCGGTCGCCTGCGCCGCCGACGCGCTCACGTCGCTCGAGCACGATCGGCCTCACGTCCTCGTCAGCGACATCGGCATGCCCGACATGGATGGCTACGCGCTGCTCCAGCACGCCCGCGCGCGCGGCCTCGACGTCCCCGCCGTGGCCACCACGGCCTTCGTCCGCCCCGAAGAGCAGGTGCGCGCCCGCGACGCCGGCTACCGCGCCCACCTCCCCAAACCCATTCAACCGGCCCGACTCATCACCACCGTGGCCGAGCTCGCCTCCGTGGGCCGCACGCGCGCCCCCGCCACACAGGTAGCCTGATCGGGAATCCGCACCAATCGATGCATGCCCGCGCAAAGCACCCAGTCCGGCCCGACCTCGACGCGCGCAACAGCCGTGCTCGCACGCAGCGGAGCGGCCCGAGCCGCCCCAATCGTTGCCTTGGCCGAGGTCTTGCGAAACACCCATTGCGAGGTGAGCCATGAGCAAGCCCGTTCCCCACGTCGATCGTTACATGACCTCCTCCCCTTTCACCGTCGGTCGCGAA
The DNA here is from genome assembly GCA_001931535.1 of Minicystis rosea. Taxonomy (GTDB): domain Bacteria; phylum Myxococcota_A; class Polyangia; order Polyangiales; family Polyangiaceae; genus Minicystis; species Minicystis rosea. Next base: position 15,397,716 of record CP016211.1, on the reverse strand, counting down.
CAACCGTTGATCCAGGCTCACCTCTTGATGCGCGAGCACGGGATTCGGCACCTCCCGGTCCTTCACGGCGGCAAGCTGGTGGGGATGGTCTCCGATCGCGATCTCCACATCATCGAGACGCTGCGCGACGTCGATCCCGAGAAGGTCCTCATCGAAGAAGCGATGGTCTCCGACGTGTACACCGTCGCCCCCAAAGCGCCCCTCGACGAGGTCGTGCGCGAAATGGCGGCGCACAAATACGGCTCGGCGGTGGTCGTCGATCACGGCAAGGTCGTCGGCGTCTTCACCACCGTCGACGCCATGCAAGCCTTCGCCGATCTCCTCGAAACGCGCCTCAAGCATTGAGGAGAGGGCAGCGCGCTCTCCCTTCAACGAGCAAAGCTCGCTCTCGCCTCCCATACCCCGAACCACCCTCGCCGGCTTGACGGTCGCGTCGCTTCGGGCGTGACGTCGACTTCCTTGTTCACGCGGTGAATCCCGGGAAAGTGGCCGCATCGATCTTCGACGCACCGCGCCGCGTGAAACGCCTCATTGATAACTCGTGAAGCGGGGCAAATCCGCCTATCATGCTCCGATGCGCAACGTCGCGTGGGCCCTGCTCCCACTCTTGGTCGTCCTTTCTGCATCCGCCCGAGCCGCCGATCCCCCAAGCCCTCTGCCGATCCTCCCAAGCCCTCTGCCGAGGCTTCCAAGGCCGATCCTCCCAAGACCGATCCGCCCGTGCCTCCGGCGACGCGGCTCGTGCTCAACAACCTCGTGGCCTTTCGTTACAACCCGCTCGGCTTCGAAGATCAGCTCCGCGCCGGGCTCCAGCGACGTCTCTACCAGAGCTCGAGCCAGCTTCTCCGCGACAACTTCCTCTTCGGCGGCGTGGCCCCGCGGGTGAACCCGGCCTTCGTCAAGCTGGGCCCGTCGATGGAGATCCAGCCGCTCAGCGTCTTCAACCTGCGCGTCGGCGCGGAGTTCGTCGGCTATTATTCGACCTTCGGATTCCTCCAATCCTTCACCTCGCCAACCCAAGACTATTCCGACACTAGGCTCCTCGAACGGCGCCGCGAGACACCGGCGAAGAACTACGCCACCTACGGCGTCCACGCGATGATCGAGCCGACCTTGCAATTCAAGATCGGCCCCGTCGTCCTCCGGAACAAGCTCGCCATCGAATATTGGATGATGCGCGTCCACGCCGGTGATCGGGTCTTCTACGACGTCACGCTCGACACCCTGATCCCCAAAGCCGGTTGGGTCATGCAAAACGATCTCGACGCCCTCTACATGCACGAGCTGACGAGCCTCGGCGGCAGCTTGAAGGGGGCGCGCCTCACCGCGGGCGTGCGCTACACGGCGGTGAAGCCCCTTTACAAGAGCACCGATTTCGCCCCCGGCGACAATCGAGCCCTCGCCGACAATGATCATCACCGGGTCGGCCCGCTCGTCGCGTTCACCTTCTTCGATCGCGGTTACACGAGCTTCAATCGCCCCACGGCCATCGTCATCGCCAACTGGTACGTCCACCATCGTTTCCGCACCGGACAGGACGTGAGCGGGGCGATTCCTTATCTCATCGTGGGGTTCTCCTTCCAATCCGATCTGCTCGACTGACCATCTCCAAACCTCCTTCCACTCGCTCCGAGGAGCCGCAGCCATGCAAGCGAACGTGTTGACCGCGGTGCTCATGCCGGCCGCGCTGGGCATCATCATGCTCGGCCTCGGTCTCGGCCTCACACCGGCCGATTTCCGCCGGGTGCTCGTCTATCCCCGTGCGGTGTTGGTCGGGCTCGTGTGCCAAACGCTGCTCCTCCCGCTCGTGTGCTTCGGCATCGCGCGCGGGCTCGGTTTGAGCCCCGAGCTCGCGGTAGGCTTGATGCTGCTCTCGGCGGCGCCGGGCGGCGCGACCGCCAACCTCTTCAGCCATCTGGCCAAAGGCGACGTCGCGCTCAACATCACCTTGGTGGCCGTGAACAGCATCCTCGGTCTGTTCACGCTGCCCTTCATCGTGAACCTCTCCCTCGCCGCCTTCATGGGCGAAGGCCGCAGCATCCCGCTCCAGCCCGACAAGGTGATTCAGGTCTTCGCCATCGTGCTCGTGCCGGTGGGCATCGGCATGCTCATCAAGTCCAAACGGCCCTCCGTCTCCACTCGGCTGGAGCGGCCGGTGAAGATCCTCTCTGGCTTGCTCCTCGCGCTCATCATCATCGCGGCCGTGATCAAGGAGCGGAGCTCGCTCGTCGCCTCGTTCCGGGAGGTCGGCGCCGCCGCGCTCCTCTTCAACCTCTCGAGCCTCGCGATTGGCTATCTCGTGCCCATCGCGGCCCGCCTCCCGAAGCGCCAAGCGACCGCCATCGCCATCGAGATCGGGATTCACAATGGCACGCTCGCCATCGCGGTGGCGAGCAGCCCACTCCTGCTCAACAACGGCAGGATGGCCATCCCGCCGGCGGTGTACAGCATCATCATGTTCTTCACCGCGGCGACGTTCAGCTATGTCGCCGCGCGAAACGCGGACCCGGCCGAGAAGATCCCCGAGCCGACTTGAGCCCGAGACGAGACGAGCCGCTCCTTTCCGCGGCGCTGCGCGGATAGCCTCCATCACACACGCCCGGGTGGGGCACGGTACGAGAGGGGCGGCGTCAACGCGGCGCCACGGCGGCGGGGAATGGAACCGTCGCGGGCCAGCGTTGTCGCTGCGGAGACATGTCCGGAGGTGTGAAATGAGAGATCTCGGCAAGGCATCGACGATGGTGGCGGCGGCGGCGATGGTGCTCGGGCTCGTGGGCTGCGGGCAGGGCGCGGCGGGGGAGCGCGGGGGCGAGGCGCTCGGATATGTGATCGTCGATCGCGCGGCGCGCGAGGCCGGCGTGCGGATCGAGGGCGTGCGCGCCGACGATGCCGTCCTGCCGGTGGAGGTCGGCGCGACGTCGCGGCAAACGTTGATCGGCCCGAGCGGACGCGTGCCGCTCGATGTTCATGCCGACGAGATCGTGTACGTCCGTGGTCGCGAGGCGCGCCTCGATCGCGGAGCGCTCGATGCCGAGGTGGCGCGCGATCGGCTCGCGGTGGTCGGCCCGGAGAGCGCGGCCCGCGCGCTCGCGGAAGAAGTCGGCGGCGTGGTGGACGCGCGCGATGGCCGCTTCGTGGTGGTCGCGCCCGAAGCGCTCGGCGATCTGGCGCGCGCGGCGATGCCCGAAGGTCTCGAAGAGGTGGTGCCCGTCGTGCCCGGCGACGCAGCGGGGCGACCCGCGTTCGCGAGCGCGCTCCAAGCGAGCTTGGGCGCGGGAGAGCGGGAGGCGCTGCGCCGGCTCGCGCCGCACGAGCGCGGCCCGTTCGAGCTGTCGAGCTTCGTCAAAGCGCGGCTCGCGGAGCCCGCCGACGAGCTTCTCCCCGAGGTCGTGGACTGCCCCGATCCGATCGCCGGCACCTGGGTGTCACGCGAGCACTACCCGGAGCATCACGATTGGTATCGCTTCGAGCTGATCGTCACGCGCGACGCGGCCCATCCCGACACGCTCCAAGGGACCATCGTGTCGCGATCGTGGTCGGGCAGCTCGAGCACGCTGCTCCCCACGTCCTGCACGAGCGACGAAGGTGCCGAGTTCGACTGGACGGTGCGCATGAGCGCGACCGGCCTCTACGACGACGGCCGCGTGTCGTTCGACGGCATGACCCGCTCGCTCGACGCGACCCGCTGCGGCCCGTCGTATCAAGTGTCCCGCTACAACCAAGATCACTTCACCGGCAAGCTCATCGAAGGCGGCCGCTTCCTCCAGGCGGTGAACAACGACGGTGATCGCGCCGTCGACGAGCCGCACGTCTTCCGCCGCATCTCCTGCCACTGAAGGTCCGATCGAGAGAGCCGCGCGTCACCGGCGCTCGCGACGCTCTCTCGGTCACATCTCGAGAGAAGGATCGACCCGACTCTCCCGCGCCATGGCCGGTGGTATCGTCCGGCCATGGCCGAGCCGATCGTCTTCTATTTCGATTTCATCTCGCCCTACGCCTACCTCGCTTGGACGCAGATCCATGCGCTCGCCGCGCGCCACGGGCGCGCCGTCGAGGCGGCGCCCATCCTCTTCGCGGCGCTCTTGAATGCGCACGGCCACAAGGGCCCGGCCGAGATTCCGCCCAAGCGTGCTTACATCTTCAAGGACGTGCTGCGCTCGGCGGCGGTCCTCGGGCAGCCGCTCGCGCCGCCGCCGGCGCACCCGTTCAATCCGCTGCTCGCGCTGCGCGTGGCCTCGGTGCCGATGCCCGCGGATGCGCAGCGCGCGCTCATCGACGCGCTCTATCGCGCCACGTGGGCGGGCGGCGGCGGCGTGAACGGCGTGCCCGAGGTGACGGCGGCGATCGCCGCGGCGGGCCTCGATCCCGAGGCCACGATCCGCGAGGCCACCTCCGATGCGGGCAAAGCGCGGGTCCGCGCGCGCACGGAGGAGGCGCTCGCGCGCGGTGCATTCGGGGTCCCGACGATCTGGATCGACGGCGAGCTCTTCTGGGGCCTCGACGCGTTCCCACACGTGGAGCGCTTCCTCGAAGGCAAAGATCCCATCGATCGCGAGGCCCTCCTGCGTTGGGCCAATCTGCCAGCGGCCGCGAGCCGGATCTGAAGCACGAGGTCTACTGCGGCAGATCGATCATCTCCCGCACGTTGCCGCGCGCCACGCCGGGCTCTGCAGGCGCGCCAGGCGGCCGCAGGATCATCGGCATTCCATAGCGCGGCGCCATCACCACCGTCGTCCGGCGATCGATCGTCGCTCCCTTCGCGAGCCCCACGCCGAAGCGCTGGAGGAACATGGAGAGCACCGTCTTCAGCTCCATCATCGCGAAGGCCGCGCCGATGCACATGCGCGCGCCCGCGCCGAACGGCGCGTACTCGAACGGCGAGCGCTCGATCGAGGCCCAGCGATCGGGCAAGAACCGCTGCGCCTCGGTGTAGAGATCGGGATATCGATGCAAACAATAAGGGCTGATGATCACCTCCGTCCCCGCGGGCAGCTCGACGCCGCCCAGCGCGGTGGGCTGCATGGTGAGGCGCGCGGTGAGCGGAGCCGGCGGTAAGAGGCGGAGGCTCTCCTTGATCACGCGCTCCAGGAGGGGCAGCTCGCCGAGCTGCGCAACGGTGGGCGCCGCGCCGCGGAGGACACCGCGAAGCTCGTCGAGGACGTCGGCGAAGATGCGCGGATGTTGCTCGAGCAGAAAGAGCGTCCATGCGAGCGCGCTCTTCGTGGTGTCGTGCCCCGCGAGGAAGAGGATGAACGTCTGCCCGATGAGCTCGTCGTCGGCGAGCGCGTCGCCGGCCTCGTCACGCGTGGCGATGAGGGTGGAGAGCACGTCGTCCCCGTCGATGCCGGAGGCGCGCTTCGTCGCGATCACGGCGCGCAGCTCAGCATCCACGCGATCGGCCGCTTCGATGAGCTTGCGCCGCGGTGATCCGGGCAGGTTGATGGGCACGAGCGCGCCCGGTGACATCGAGCGCCCGATCACCTCCTGAATGCGCTCGCCGAGGGAGATCACGCCGGGCGTCGGCTCGAGACCGAAGAGCGTCTTGTTGGCGACGGCGAGCGTGAGCCGCTCCATCTCGCGCACGAGATCGCGTGTCTCGCCGACGCGGAAGCCATCGAGGACATCCGCGGTGAAGCGCACCATCGTGTCGAGGTAGCCGTCGAGCCGCTTGCGATGAAAGGCCGGCTGCATCAAGCGCCGCTGCTGCCGGTGCTTGTCGTCGTTCATGTTGAAGAGGCCGGAGGTGATCCGCGCAAAGGATCGGCTCTCCGGCGGGCCTGGTACGCGCGTGCTGTGGAACACGGACATCTGGCCGAGCACCGCTTGGTGGCACGCGGGGCCGAAGGCGAACACCGCTCCACGCGACTCCGGCTGGCGGACCAACACCGCGCCCGAGCCGCCGGCAGCGAACGAGACGACGTCGCCGTAGCGGCGCGCGAGCGGCGCCATGTAGCCAATCGTGTCTTGAAAGAAGCGGACCATGTTGCCGCGCCAACCGAAGAACGGCATCGGCGGCGGACCGGCGAGCGAAGCGAAAGGGGAGCGCGTCGTCATCGGATCATCGACCTGCTCGGCGGGGAGGCCGCGTCGTGAGAACGCGGGTCGCCAGGAGATCGAATCCTATCCTCGGCGCGGCGTCTCCGGGGAGAGCGGCTCGTGCGAGCGTCGATGGTCGTCGTCTCTCGGCGCTTCACCGGGCTCGAGCGGGAGCCGCAGGACGAAGGTCGCGCCCTCCCCCGGCTCGCTGAGGACCTCGATCGAGCCCGCGTGGGCGCGGACGATCCGGTCCACGATGAAGAGCCCCACGCCCATGCCGCCGTACTGGCGCGCGGACACGGCGCGCTCGAAGCGCGCGAAGATGCGCCGGTGATCGGCGGCCGCGATCCCGATCCCGTGGTCTTCGACCGTGAGCACCGCCGTCTCGTCCTCGCACCGCAGCGAAACACGGATGGGCGCGCCTTGCCCGTACTTGATGGCGTTCTGAAGCAGGTTCGTCACCACCTGATCGAGCCGCAGGCGATCCCATGCGCCGGGCACGGGCTCCGGGAGATCGAGGGTGAGCTCGCTCTCGGCGCGCTCCAGCTCGCCGGCGAAGCGAGCCGCGACCTCGCGGATCAGGTCCGCGAGATCGACGGTCTCGAGGTCCAGCTCGAGCCGGCCGGCCTCGATGCGCGAGACGTCGAGCAGGCCGTTGATCAAGCGGGAGAGGCGCTCGATCTGGCGCTGCATCACCACCACCTTGGCGCCGATGCGTCCGAGGTCGACGGGCGCGCGGCCGAGCTGCACCTCGACGCTCTGCGCCTGCAGCTCGAGCGCCGAGAGCGGCGTGCGCAGCTCGTGCGAAGCGATGGACAGGAACTCGTCGCGGAGCCGCACCGCGCGCTGCGCATCGGCGTAGAGGCGCGCGTTGTCCACCGCGAGGGCCGCGCGCAGGCCGAGATCGACCGCGAGCGCGACGTCGGCCGGGCCATAGGTTCGGTCCGCCCGCGCCGACACCAACGTCATCGATCCCAGCACCTGTCCGCGCGCGGAGAGCGGCACCGCGAGATACGACGTCGCCCCGAGCCGCGCGACGAGGTCGGCGTCCTCGATCCCGATCGCGGCCGCGAGGCGCGCGGGATCGCAGGGTGAGGTGGAGAGCTCGGGTTGATCGGCGCCGCGCCTTCCGCCCGCGGCCTCGACGCGCCGCCCGAGATCGCCGCCGAGCCCACGCAAGGCCTCGTCCTCGTGCGCGAAGGCGACGTGCTCGACCGCGCCGCTCTCGGCCAGGATGGTGACCACGCACCAACTGCAAATCTGCGGGGTGACCAGCGCCGCGAGGCCCTTCACGATGCCGCGCACGTCGAGCGATCGGCCGAGCAGGTTGCTCGCCTCGGCGAGGAACTCGAGGCGGCGCAGCGAGGCCTCGGCCTCGGCGCGCGCCGTGAGCTCGCGGAGCAGGACGCGCGCGCGATCGTCTTCGAGCAGCTTCTGCTCGTGCACGTCGGTGAAGGTCCCGAGCCACCCCACGAGGCGCTGCTCCCGATCGCGCTCCGGCAGCACCTCGCACAAGTGCCAGCGATACGCGCCCACCGCGCTGCGCAGGCGACACTCCGCGCGGAGCGCCTCCCCCGCGTGGAGCGCGCGCTGCCAGCGATCCATGAAGCGCTGCACGTCGTTCGGGTGGATCACCGCGTGAAAGCCGTGCCCCAACGATTGCGCGGGCGCGAGGCCGGTGTAGTCGAACCAACGCTGGTTGAAGTGCGAAGCCTCGCCGCCGGGCTCCGCCGTCCACACGATCTGCGGGATGGCGTCGGCGAGGTTGCGATAGCGCTGCTCGGTCGTGCCGCGCAGATCGGCGATCGCCGCGGCGCCGCGGGCGCGCTCGACCTCGCCGAGCAGCTCGGCCTGCCGGCGGATCTCTTCACCGCGCCGGTGAAGCTCGACGAAGACGGCGACCTTGGCGCGGACCACCTCGGGATCGATCGGCTTCTCGATGTAGTCGACAGCGCCGACCTCGTAGCCTTGATAGAGGCTCTCGCCGTCCTTGCTCTCGGCGGTGAGGAAGATGATCGGCACGTGCCGCGTGCGCTCGCGTTGCTTGAGCAGCGCCGCCACCTCGAAGCCGCCCATGCCCGGCATCGACACGTCGAGCAGGATCACCGCGAAGTCCTCGCGCAGCACCGCGCGCAGCGCTTCGGGCCCCGACGACGCCTTCACCAAACGCAGCCCGGGCGCCTCCACGATGACCGCGAGCGCGAGCAGATCCTCTTCACGATCGTCGACGAGGAGGATGCCGATCGGCGGCGACGTGGTCGCATGCTCCGCCGCGTCATCGGGCCCGCGTGCAGGAAGCGAGTGTGCGTCCATGTCGATTCGAAGTGTCGGCCCGCCGGCCCGCGTCGTGCAACCGGATCGTCCATGACTGATGTAGGGAAATCGTTTGAGTAGCAACCGTCTGGGTCGGAGCCTAGAATTTGCGCATGCCCTCTTCACCCATGCCAGGCGGCTCACGCGCGGATTCCACGCTCGATACGCTGCTCATCCTCTCGCGATCGCTCGCGGGATCGAGGCAGGGCAACACACTCCTCGATGCGCTCGATCTCCTCCTCGCAGGCGTCGATTGCGCGCGGGGCGCCGCGTACACGGCCGTCGGCGATGCGCTCGTGCTCACCGGCGAGCGCGGCCTCCCCACCGAACTGCGCGCGCCGCTCCAGCACCTCCCACTCCGCGGCGCCACGTGGTTCCCGGCGCAGACGGCCGCGCAGACGCGGAAGCTCGTCGCGGCGCACGATCTCGGCGCCGGCGAGGCATGTCCCATCGATCGCGAGGCGCTCGCCCGCGCACGCTGGGAGCAGGTGATCGCCTGCCCCGTCGCCGCCGATCGCGAGATCTTCGGCGTGCTCGTCCTCGCGTGGCCCGGCGACGAAGAGCCTCCCTACACCGCGCTCGCCGTCCTCGAAATCGCCTGCAACATGATCGCGGCCTCCATGGCGCGCCGCGCGAGCGAGCCGCACGCGAGCCGCGCGGACACGAGTGATGCACGCGGCGCGCGCCTCTCCGGCCTCGGCATCCTGGCGCGCGGGTTCGCCGAAGATCTGGGCACCGAGCTCGCCGAGATCGAGCGCCGCTTCACCGAGCAACATCGGCTCGTCGACACGCTCCGCGGGCGCCTCCTCGCGCGCGAGGACGACGTGCGCGCCCAAGTCTGGGCCCGCACCCTGCGTCCCACCGCCGCCGCCGAAGCGCTGCGACCGGCCCGCGAGAGCACCGCGCGCTTCCTCGCCGCAATCCAGCGAAGCGCGCCCGAGCGCCTCGAGCTCGCGGCCCTCGCGGCTGACGCGCTCGCCCTCGCGACACCGCACCTCCGTCGCCTCCGCGTCGACGTGAAGCTCCTCGCGAACGGCGAGCACTACATCATCGGCCGCCGCAGCGAGCTCATCCAGCTCCTCGTCCACCTCGTGCTCGGGCGCGCCGGCGTGCTCGACGACGCCGCGGACATCTGCTCGGAGCGCCACGCCCTCGTCCCGCGCGCGCTCGTGCTCGAGGTCCGCCGTCGCGGCGACCGAGTGCTGGTGTGCCTCGGCGACGCCGCCGATGGTCGCCTCGGCGCGCGCGCGAGCTTCTTCGAGCTCGACGCCGAGCCTGGGGGATCGGGCGTCGAGCTCGCCGTCGCCCGGCAAATCGTGGCCGCGCACGAGGGTCGTCTCGAGCTCGATCCCGGCGGCGATCGCTGCACCGTCGCCCTCCCCGCCGCCGATCCGCGCGCCGAAGGGCCCGCGCTCGGCGCGAGGCGCCCCGTCGATCGGCCCGTGCTCGTGTGGATCGACGAGGACGATCTCTTCCTCGAAATCATGGTCCAGTCGCTCCCCGAGCTCGACATCCGCGTCGCGCGCAGCGCGGCCGAGGCCATGCAGCTCCTCACCTTCGGCGTGATCCCCGCGCTCGTCCTGTGCAACGTCCGCTTGCCGGATCGATCGGGCCGCGAGATCCACGCCGACCTCGCGCGCCAAGCCCCGCGGATCGCCGAGCGCTTCGTCTTCATCGCGGGCGGCGCGCGCCCCGAGATCGCCTTCGATCTCGGCGGCGGCCTGCCCCTCTTGTCGCGTCCCATCGATCTCGCCCACGTCCGGGCCTTGGCCGCGCGCAACCCGGCGACGATCGATCGCGCCGCCGTCATCTCCTCCGCGCGCGCCGGCCTGCGCATCCCTCCGCGGCCTTCGATCCAAGTCCGCGCGCCGCGCCCCCGCCCCGTGCTCCGCACCACCGATCCCAACGCTCCCCGCACGGTGCTCGTCGTCGACGACGACTTCGATCTCCGCCAGACGGTGCGCGACATCCTCCAGGAAGAAGGCTACGTCGTCGACACCGCCGCCAACGGCCGCGAGGCCCTCGATCGGCTGCGCCGCACCGATCCGCCGCGCGTGATGGTGCTCGATCTCATGATGCCGGTCATGGACGGCTGGCAGCTCCTCGACGAGCTCGAGCGCGACGACACCCTCCCCGACATCCCCGTCGTCGTCATCTCCGCCGGCAAGCGCCTCCCCGCCGCGAACGAGCACGCCTGCCTGAGCAAGCCGCTCGACTACTACAAGCTCGTCACCACCATCGATCGCTCCATGAACCCGCGCATCGGCGCGTAATCAACCCATCGCTGCGGGCGTCGATGCGATCGCGCTGCCCGCGCCCCCGAACGAGCGACACATCCATCACGCCACCGTGACCGCGGACAGCGTGCCCGCTCGCACCGGCCGGCGCGCTCATCCGTGATCGACATGCGTGCTCTGCCATCCAAGGCGAGGCCCCCTTCGCGGGTCGATGAGAGCACCATGCCTCTTCACCGTGCCCTCTTCGCGCTCGTGGCCATCCTCGCGCTCACCTCCTCGTGCGCCGCGCCCCTGCAAAACGGCGGCGTCGAAATGCGTCCCGGCGCGGAAGAAAGGCTCGAAATGATCTGTCGCTACCGCACCGCCGCGGGCGCCGCGTCGGTCTGTGCCACGCCCGCCGAGAGCCAGGAGTAGCCGTGCTCGCGCGGCGCGCCCTCCTCGCGGCGGCCGCATTTCGCGCTCTTCTGCCCCCCATTTGCACGATCCGCGTCGACGACCCCGCCCCGGGCGTGCATCATCCGCGACGCCGCCGATGAGCACCTCGAAGGGCATCTGGTTCGTCTATCGCTCCCACTACGAGGGCCCGCTGTCGAAGCGCGTGGTTCGCATCGAAGCGCCGTCCATCCTGGCCTGGCTCCAGGAAAAGTTCGCCGATGCCCGCAGCTCGGCCACCCCACGCGAGGTCGCCGACGCCGATCTCGGCGGCCACGTGTACGGCTTCGGCAGCCTCCTCGCCGCCGCGAAGGAGCACAAGCTCGCGGCCCCCAAGTCGACGGCGGCGCTCCGCGCCATGCTGCAAAAGCACCTCTACGTCGAGGGCGGGCCCGAGAACATCCGCGTCGACGAGCACACGCTGCGTGTCCTCACCGACGACGACGAGGTCATGCTCGCCTACTACTTCTTCGACGACGAAGCCGTGCGCGAGCACGGCGATCGCATCGCGTGGCTCCTCGAAGAAGATCCGCACCTCGTCGACGGCGATGAAGACGGCGAGTTCGTGCCGCCCGCCGTGCTCCCGCAGCTCGAGCCCGCGGCCTCGGGCCCGGGCGCCACCTATGCGTGCCTCTTCACCTTCTACGATGGTGAATCGTTGCCTGGGCAGGCCGCCGTCTTCCCCGGCGTGCGCCTCCCCGATCTCGCCGCGCACCTCCGTCGCGTCACGCCGAACGCGCGCCCCAAATCGTGGTCACCGGAGTGGCTCGACACCTGGCCGCTCGAGCTGCGCCTCCTCCGCGCCATGATCGATCCCGAGGACACGACCCTCGGCCCCGCGCTCCGTCGCTGCTCCCAATTCCCGCTCGATCACATCGGCGCGCGCACCAACCATTCTCATCTCGGCGTCGGCCCGCACGAAGGCGCGCGCGCATCGTTCCTCGCCGCGGCGGAGGGCCAATCGCACCGAGGCGATCCGAGCCAATCCATTCTCCACGAAGGCGAGCACGTGGCCGTCCTCTGCGCCCACGCCCTCTCCGCGTTCGGCTACCAGCAATGGATTCTGTTCGACGATCGCTGGGCCGTCTCGAACCCCGATTTCGCCGAATCGATCCTTCGTTATGCGACCGATTGGGACCCTTTCCCCTGGCAGCAGGAAGAGAGCCCCGTCTCCGCCGCCACCATCGCCGCCCGCACGCACGAGCGCGCTTGGGAATCGGCGCTCGAAGGCCGTGGTCCGGAGAGCGCACGCCGCTATCGCCCGAGCGATCGCTTCGCGGTGGGCGAGCTCATCGATCACGCCAAGTTCGGTTTGGGTGTCGTACGCCGCGTCGAGGCGAGCAAAATCGAAGTCCTCTTCCGCGACGCGACCCGCACGCTCGCCCACGGCGCCGGCGCCTGATCCGGAGACATTCGGTCACGCCGCTCTGAGCCGAGCGCTCGCCGCGTGCGGCGCAACACCACATCGAGGATCCGCCTGCCGATCGATCGGCAGGCGGCCTCTCCACTGCTTCCTCAAGGCACCGCGAGCGTGAACTCGTCGATCGTCTTGCCCTCGTAATCGATCGCCGTCCCCTTCAAGCTCCCCGTGCTCAGCTCGAAGAGCACACCGTGCCGAATGGCACCCGACACGACCCGTTGCCCGCAATACGACCGATCGATGTTCTCATCGACGTTGCCGAGGGCGCCGCCGCCACCGCCCGTCGTCACGTAGGTGATGGTCCCGAAGTCGAAGCGCTCGTAACCATGCATGTGCGCCTGGACCACGAGGGGCACGTGGTATTGCGCGAAGATGGGCTCGAGGAGAGATCGGGAATCGGGCCGATCACCCGTGTCGCCGCAAGTCACGATGGGCTTGTGCATGTAGACGATCGAGAAGCGGTATCCCGGCTGCTCGGAAGCATCCTTGAGCTTGTCCACGAGCCAGCCGCCCTGCTCCGATCCGGGGTTGATCTCCTCCTCGGTGTCGAGGCTGAAGAACCACACGCCCGCGGACTGGAACCGATACCACTTCTCGTTCCCGTCGAAGCCCGCGTTGCCGAAGAAGCGAGTGGCATATTGCTCCTGCTCGTCGGGCTTCTCGGATTCGTGATTGCCAATCGCCGGATAGAACGCTCCGCCGGAGAGCATGGGTTGCATCACCGGGAACCACGAGGCCCACGTCTCGAGACCGGAGGAGTAATATTGGAGGTCGGCGCCGTGGATGAGGAAGTCCGGATTGTGCGCCTGAAGGTGCGAGACCACGCCGGCCGCATAGGGCCCGATTCCGGGGTTGGTGTCGCCGATGGCCCAGAACGTCAGCGGATCTCCGGACGGCCGCGCCGTGCAGAATCGGCCCTTGGCATTGGCATCGGCGGCCAGGTGATACGAATAACAGGTGGCCGGAGCGAGGCCCGTGAGCGAAGCCTCGTGCATGTAATAGGTCCCCGCCAGGTCGGCGGGCGCGTCGGGCACGAACCACGCGTAATAGGTGTTGTTGACGACGAACGGCGACTCCGTGGCCGTCACCGTGACTTCGGCGCCGCCGCCCTCGGGGGAGAACACCACATCGGCCTTGGTCCCGGGCCGGCACGCTTCCCAGCGCACGATCGCGCTCTTGTCGTCGACGCGGAGCGACCAAGGCCCTTTGCTCACCCCGCTGTCGGTGCAGGGCAATCCACCATCGCCGCCGCCGCTCCCGCCGATCACACCACCGCCGCTCCCGCCGGTGCCCTGCCCGCCGGTCCCGGTCGTGCTGGTGGAGGTGGTGGTCGTCGTGTTGTTGCCGCCGCCACAAGCAGCGAAAACGAGAGCAGGTGCGACGAGGGCGAGGAGGAGGCGAGCACGCATGGCGGATCTCCGTATATCCGCGCCGCGCCGATCGCCAGAGATCCGTTGGGCGGGGCGCGGCGAGGCGCAGTCCGACGACGTCGCGAGCGCACCGCAGTCGGAGGACGGAGCCTAACGCGCGCCCCGCACCTCGATCTCGAACACGCCGGCAGAGACCTCCGCGACGGTGGTCCGCGTGCCGAGCACGCGATCGAGCAGCTCCATCTGCGTCTTCGTGTGCAGCGAAGGCGTCATCGTGCGGAAGGATCCGCCGCCCGCGAGCGCCATGGGCAAGAGGAGCTGATCGGCCAGGTGCTCGCCCACGGGCGCGCCGCTGTCGAGCCAGGCCTTCGCTTCCCGCGCGGCCTCCTCGGCCACCACCTCGGCGCGCACGCCCTTCTCGCCGAAGCCCGAGAACACCTCGGTGACGTGATCGCACGCGACCGTGATGGTCATCACGTTCCCCGGCCCGACCGATCCCTTCAAGTGCGCGACCTGGAAGCAGCCCACCTCCCATCCGAGCACTTCGCGCGCGGTCTCCATCTCGCGACGCGCGATCGCGATGGGCAGGTTCGCCACCGCCGCGAGCGCGCGGCGGCTTCGGATCTCACCGCGCTCGGGCAGGTCGAGCCGCACGAGCTTGGCCGGCTCGATGCGCACCTCGATGTGCCCGCCGCCCGCCGGATAGAAGCCCGGCGTGACGAGCTCCGCCGTGACGCGCGGCCCCATGCGCGCGAGCAGCGGCAGGAACGCCTTGTCGAGGAAGTCGAACGGCGGCGCCATCCGGTTGTGCGTCCCGCCCTCGAGCGTGACGTGCGACGCGCCCTCGGCCGACATCAACGCGGGCAGCACCGTCTGCAGCACGAGCGTCGTGCTCCCGGCGCTCCCCACGTTGAACGTGTACCGGCCCGCCTTCACCTTCTCCTGCGGCCGAAACACGATCTCCCGCGATCCGATCGCGTCCCCGCTCACCTCGGCGCGCCCCACCTCCGCCGCCGCGCGCACGGCCGTGAGGTGCTGCCGCATCAAGCCGGGCCGCGATCGCCGCGCGCGGATGGAGCACACCTTCACGGGCGATCCCGTGATCAGCGAAAGCGCCAGCGAAGTCCGGAGGATCTGGCCGCCGCCCTCCCCCGTGGACCCATCGATGATCAACATGGTGTCTCTCTTTTCCCTCGATTCATCGCGCGTGAGAAGAGCGGGGCTCGGCCCCTCCCCTCCTCCTCCACCCGCTCGCGTCGCCACCTGCCCTCTCCAGCCTCCGATGCCGGAGGTGAAGAGGGCAGAGCATAGAGGGCAAAGGAAGAGAGCGACGAGCGCTCGTTCAACCCTTCACGCACACCACCTGACGCAGCGTGTGGACGATGTCCACGAGGTCGCGCTGCGCCTTCATCACGTCCTCGATCGGCTTGTAGGCCGCCGGGGTCTCGTCGATCACGTCCGCGTCCTTGCGGCACTCGATCCCGTGGGTCGCGTGCGCGTGGTCCTCGACCGTGAAGCGACGGCGCGCCTCGGCGCGGGACATGGTGCGGCCCGCGCCGTGGCTCGACGAGCAGAAGCTCTCCGCGTTCCCGAGGCCGCGGACGATGAAGCTCCGCGCGCCCATGCTGCCGGGGATGATGCCGAGGTCACCCTTCTGCGCCCGCACCGCGCCCTTGCGCGTCACCAGCACGTCCTTCCCGTAGTGGTGCTCGCGCGCGACGTAGTTGTGGTGGCAGTTCACCGCCTCGACGCTCGCCTCGAACGGCGGCAGCTCGGGCGCTCCGCGGAGCGCTTCGATCACCGCCGCCATCATCAGCTCCCGGTTCTTCATCGCGTAGTCCTGCGCGAAGCCCACGGCCTCCACGTAGTGACCGAAGTGCACCGTCCCCTCCGGCAGGTACGCGAGATCCGCGTCCGGCAGGTGGATGAAGAAGCGCTCCATCTCCCGCTTCGCGAGGCCGATGAAGTGCGTCCCGATCCGGTTCCCGAGCCCGCGCGATCCCGAGTGCAGCATGATCCAGACGCGGTCCTCTTCGTCGAGGCAGATCTCGATGAAATGGTTCCCCGTCCCGAGCGTCCCGAGGTGCTCGATCGCGGGCCCGCGCCCGATGCGCGGGTGCTTGTCGAGGATGCGCTGGTAGCGCTCCGCGAGGTTCGTCCACGCGTCCGTGACGCGCGCCGGCACGTGCTTCCACGCGCCGCGATCGTTCGACCCGCCGTTGTCGGTGCGGCCGTGCGGCACGCTCGCCTCGATGCGCGAACGGATCGCCTTGAGATCGTCGGGCAGATCCGAGGCGCGCAGGCTGGTGCGCGTCGCGATCATCCCGCAGCCGATGTCCACCCCGACCGCCGCCGGCACGACCGCGCCGCTCGTCGCGATCACGCTCCCGACCGTCGCGCCCATGCCCTGATGCGCGTCCGGCATCACGGCGACCCACTTGTGGATGAAGGGCAGCGAGGCGATGTTCTTGAGCTGCTTCTCGGCCGCCTCCTCGAACGGCACGCCCACCGTCCACGCCTTGATCGGCACGCCCGCGTTCGTCGCAATGACCTTGTAGCTCGTCTCGTTCATGGTGCCGGGACGCATTGCGGCTCGCGTGCCAGCGCCGCGGGCCGCGATCTCGCGGAAAACCTCGCTTTCAGTGCTATCCGTACGGATAAACACTTTAGATTGCGATTCCGGGATGGGCCTCGTGCGATGGGTCCAAAGCGCTGCGAGCACCGCGCGGCGGTGATCGCGTTCATGTGAGCGCGCCGACCGCGCGCTCGAGCGTTCCGTGGATGCTCCGGACGCCGCAGTTGACTTCATCGACGCTCTGCTACGAACGGGGCGCCATGAAGCGACTCATCGCGACGCTCGCGGCGGCGCTCGCAGCCTCCGTCTCGGCGCACGCCGGCGACGCGCGCACGACGAGCACGTTCCCCTATTCGCGCGCGGCGAGCACGGACGCCGACGGCTTCTACGACGAGCCGGTGGGCCTCTGCGACGACTACCCCGAAGAGACCACGACCTCCGCCAAGATCCAGCGTGACTTCGCCGCCGTCGCCGCGACGGGCGCGCGCGTGCTCCGCTTCGGCATGGGGTGGGATGGGATCGAGGATCGGCCCGGCCACTACGACTTTCACCTGTGGGACGAGGTCATCGGGACGGCGGAGCGGCTCGGCGTCACGGTGATTCCCTATCTCTGCTACACGCCGGCGTGGGCCGGCGACGACGAGAGCGACGCCTGGCGAAAGCCCCCGCGCGATCTCCAAGCCTTCGGCCGCTTCGCCGGCGTGGTGGCCGAGCGCTACCGCGGGCGCGTCCGCTCCTGGGAGCTGTGGAACGAGCCCGATCTGGAGGACTACTGGCGCGGCACGCCCGACGATTTCGCGGCCATGGTGACCTTCGCCGCGCAGCAGATAAGGCACGCCGATCCAGCGGCGTTCGTCGTGCTCGGCGGCATGGCGCGGGGCCGCGGGCCGTTCTCCGAGGCGGTGCTCACGCGGCTCGACGTCGGCCGCCATTTCGATGCTATGAACCTCCACGGCTACCTGGAGACGTGGAGCCCCGAGCCCGCGGAGGGTTACCCCGCGCGCGTCGACTCCATGGCCGCGCTCCTCCCGCACCGCGGGAAGGGCCCGGATTTGTGGATGGCGGAGATGGGCTACAGCGATCGCCGGAGCACGCCCAGCGAGCCGTCCTCGGGCTACACGCACGCCGTCTTCGATTACGAGCACACGCCCGAGTACCAAGCAGAGGCGTTGATCAAACACCACGTGCTCGCCCGCGCCGGAGGACGGCTGTCGCTGACCGCGTGGTACCGCATCAACGATCTGCCGCTCACCGAGGGCGTCATCGGCGACGACCACAACCGCCACCTCGGCATCCTCGACGTCTCGGGCGCGCCGAAGCCCTCGTTCTGGGCCATGCGCCTCGTGAGCCACCTCTTCGATCAGCCGGTGCGCGCAATCGACGCGCGCATCCGCGTGGAGCGGCCCGCGGGCTCGCAGAGCGAGGTCCACGCGTTCGAGCGGCGCGACGGGAAGGTGCTGGTCTTCGGTTGGCTGCGGAGCCCTCCCGTGGAGGCCGAAGGCGATGGAGCGAAGCCCCTGACCGACACGCGCCGCGAGACCGTCACCATCACGCTGCCCGAAGACGGGCGCTCGCTCACGGTGCTCGACGCGAAGGGAGACACGACGACGACGACGGCGCGCCTCACCGCCGGCACGCTCGGCGGCGTCGAGCTCCGCGGCGATCGCGTGTTCATCGGCGTCGTCGCGCGCTGATCACGGCAGCAGGAAATCGCGCACGACGGCCATGTGCTGCATGTTGGGCGCGGCGCTGTCGGTGTCGAGCGCGGGCGCGAGATCGGCGATGGGCGTGTAGACGCGCGTATCGACGACGAGGCCGGCTTCGAACTGCGCCGCGCCGATGAGCACGGGCGTCCCGAACGCGTGGAGATCGGGCGAGGCGAGCACCCAATCGTAGGGGCGCGTGCGCGGGCCGCTCGTGTTGCTGTTGCCGTCGCCGTCGGCCGGATACGGGGCCGCCGTGACGAAGCGCGCTTCGAGCGTACTGACGACGGGCTCGACGGCCGGATCGCGCTTGTCGGTGTTGAAGTCACCGCCCATGACGAGGTAGTCGCCGGCGGGCACCTTCCCCACCATCGCAGCGAGCAGCGCCGTCGCCTCCGCGTTGCGATCGGTCGGGTTCGACGTGAGCAGATGGACGCTCACGGCCCAGAGATCGACGGGCCCGGGCACGTCGATGCGCGCCCAGGTGAAGTCGCGGTTCGTCACCTTGGGATCGGTCCACGTGCCCGACTCCACGATGGGGTGGCGCGAGACGACCGCGTTGGGGATGTCGCCCGATCCCCGCTGGAAGACGCACTCGGTGCCGCACACGGCGTCGACCAGCTCGCGCAGCTTCGTGGTCGAGTTGTCGCCGTAGTTCATCTCCTGCATCAAGAGGACGTCCGCGTGCACGCCCGCGAAGATGCGCCGGCCCGGCCCGGCGTCGTAGTTCGGGCTGTTCCCGCTCGTAAGGTTGCCCGCGGCGATGCGCACGCGGTTCCCGCTCCCGCCGCTCGAGGAAGAGCTCGCGGTGCTGCTGCTCGTGCCGCCGCCGACGCTGGACGAGCTCGCGGTCGTGCTCGACGACGTGCCGCCGCTGCCTCCCGCGCTGCTCGACGACGAGGTGGACGCGCCGCCGTGACCGCCGCTCGATGCGCTGGAGCTGTCCGCGCTGCTCGTCGTGAGGCCGCCGTCGAGAGGGTTCAGCGTCTCGCTGCCACCGCACGCCCCAAAGGCGAAGGGCAGGAGGGGCAGCAAGCACAGCGCGCGAATCGCGGTCGAACGAAGCACGATCCCGCTCTACACCGGCCGCGCCCTCGTGTCTCCAGCACGAAGCAGCGTGCCTTCGCGCGCGGCGACGCGCGGAGAGACGCCGCGTGTGAGGCGGCGCACGTCCGGCGAGGCTTTATTCGCTTGGATACATCCGATAGATGATCCGCTATGGCCGCGAAGCCCATCGTCGTCCTGGGGATGCTCGGCGCCAACCTCGACAAGGGCCGCAACGCCGCGCGGTGGGAGCATTGGCGGCCGAGCGTGGCGCTCTGCCAGCACGAGGATCTGGTGATCGATCGCTTCGAGCTCCTGCACGCGCCCAGCGTCACGGAGCTCGCCGATCTCGTGATGAAAGACGTGCGCCGCGTGTCGCCGGAGACGACGGTGCGCGGCGTCCCGATGCCCATCGAGAACCCGTGGGACTTCGAGCAGGTCTATGCGGCGCTCCACGATTTCGCGCGCGGCTATCCCTTCGCGCCGGAGCGGGAGGATTACCTCGTGCACATCACGACGGGCACGCACGTGATGCAGATCTGCATGTTCCTCCTCACCGAGTCGCGCCACTTCCCCGGGCGCCTCTTGCAGACGTCGCCGCCCAAGCCGGCGCACGGGGGCGCGCCGGGCACGTTCGCCATCATCGATCTCGATCTCTCCAAATACGATCGGCTCGCGGCACGCTTCGAGAAGGAGCAGCACGAGGGACAGAGCTTCCTCAAGTCGGGCATCGAGACGAAGAACGCCGCGTACAACCGGCTCATCGAGCGCATCGAGCAGGTCGCGGTGGCCTCGCGATCGCCGATCCTCTTCACGGGGCCGACGGGCGCGGGCAAGTCGCAGCTCGCGCGGCGCGTGTTCGAGCTGAAGAAGGCGCGGCGACAAGTGTCGGGCGAGCTGGTCGAGGTCAACTGCGCGACGATCCGCGGCGACGGCGCGATGTCGGCGCTGTTCGGGCACGCCAAGGGCGCGTTCACGGGCGCCGTCGAGGCGCGCGGCGGGCTCATGCGCCGGGCCCACGGTGGGGTGCTGTTCCTCGACGAGATCGGCGAGCTCGGCCTCGACGAGCAGGCGATGCTGCTCCGCGCGCTCGAGGATCGCACGTTCCTCCCGGTCGGATCCGACAAGGAGGTGCGGAGTGATTTCCTCCTGCTGGCGGGCACGAACCGCGATCTCGGGGCCGCCGTCGCGGCGGGGCGCTTCCGCGAGGATCTGTATGCGCGCATCAACCTGTGGACGTTCCGCTTGCCAGGGCTCGCCGAGCGCGTGGAGGACATCCCGCCGAACCTCGACTTCGAGTTGGAGGCGGCGACGCGCGTGCTCGGCGTGCGCGCGACGATGAGCCGCGAGGCGCGCGATCGGTTCCTCCGCTTCGCCACGTCGCGCGAGGCGGCTTGGCGCGGCAACTTCCGCGACTTCAACGCGGCCGTCACGCGCATGGCGACGCTCTCGCCGGGCGGGCGGATCACGACCGAGGCGGTCGACGAAGAGCTCGAGCGCCTGCGCGCGCTCTGGCACCGCGACGAGATGGCTCCGGGGCGCGGCAACGAGGACGTGATCGTGTCCGCGCTCGGGCAGGATGGCGCGGCCGAGATCGATCCTTTCGATCGGGTGCAGCTCGCCGAGGTGATCCGGATCTGTCGCGAGGCGCGCTCGCTCTCCGACGCGGGGCGCGTGCTGTTCGCTGTCTCACGCATGCGGAAGAGCAGCGCGAACGACGCGGATCGGCTGCGAAAGTACCTCTCGCGCTTCGGGCTCTCTTTCCAAAAGCTCGGGGGGTCGGCGTGACATCGGCCTCTCCCTCGCCTACCTTTCCTTCTCGGATCCTCATGCAGACGCGCCTTCTCTGCGCCGTCCTCGGCGCGTCCGTGCTCGCGCTGGCCTCGTGCCGGGCAACGCCGCCTCCGAGTGGACCGGCTCAGCCCGCGACACCGGCTGCGGCGGCGCCGGCGGCCACCACGCTCACGCCCGCGCAGATCGCGGCGCGATCGACGCCGGCGGTGGTGTCCATCCGCAGCACGGACAGCCTGGGGACGGGCTTCGTGGTGCGGAAGGACGGTTGGATCGCCACCAACCTGCACGTCATCGCCGGCGAGCGCGATCTCGTGGTGGCCACCTCGGACAAGCGCGAGTTCCCGGTGCTCGAGGTGCTCGCGGCGGACGACGCGCGCGATCTCGCGCTGGTGCGCGTGGACGCGCGCGACCTGCCGGTCCTCGCGCTCGGCGACAGCGACGCGGTGCGCGCGGGCGACGCCGTGGTGGCCATCGGTCATCCGCTCGGGCTCGAGGACACGGTGTCGAACGGGCTCGTGAGCGCGGTGCGCGTGCTCGATCCGGCGCTCACCGTGCTGCAGATCTCGGCGCCGATCGCGCCGGGATCCTCGGGCGGGCCGATCTTCAGCGATCGCGGCGAGGTCATCGGGGTGGCGACCTTCTTCAGCACCGAGGGGCAGAACCTGAACTTCGGCGTGCCGGTCCGCTACTTGAAGACGCTGCTCGGCGACACGCACCCGGTGCCCATCCAAGCGTTCGCGGCGGCGACGGCAGAGCATTCCGATCCGGCGCTTCCGTCGGTGAAGCGCGAGGTGCCGGCCCACGATCTCAAGCTCCTCGAGGGGTGCTCCGACGCGGAGCTGGAGAAGGCCGTGAGCCTCATCGGCGAGGCCATCGAGGTGGGCGCGCCCGTGTACAACGAGCACCACTTCGCGGCCTGTTATCACATCTACGATGGAGCCGGCGCCGAGGTGGAGAAGAAGCTCGGCGCGGGCTGCAAGGGGCCGAAGAAGGCGATGCGCGACGGGCGGGCCAAGGCCCAGAAGCTCACCGATCCGGCGGCGCAGGCCTGGGCGATGCGGGATGCGTTCGACGGGCTCCTCGACGTGATCGAGCGGCGGTTCCAGGCGCGCAAGCGGCGCTGACGGTCGCGCGAAGCTTCTCGGCGATCGATCCTTCACATGTGAAGGATTGCTAGTGAACGGCGTCGGCTTGGAAGGCCGCGGACCGGGCGCGGACGGCGTTTTCGCAGCTCCACATGTCGCCGACTTCGCAGGCGCGCTGGAGGACGGCGGCGGTGCTCCAAGCCTTGTCGGCGTCGCCGGCGTAGAAGTCGGCGACCATGCGGCAGCTGGGGATGTCGCCGGCCATGCAGGCGCGCTCGCGGTAGCGCTGGCGGGTCGGGCGATCGGCGCGCGCGGGGTCACGCTCGATCATCTCGGCGGCGACGACGCAGCCGAGCTTGTCCGGCGGGCGGAAGGCGTCGCACGCGTGCGTGCCCAGGATGACGGCGCGCACGAGATCGTCGGGGCCGCCCTCACGCAGCATGGCCGCGGCGATGCCGCAGTCGAGGGCAGAGCCGCGCTCGCACTTGATCTCGTGGAAGACGATGCGCGCGCGCGGCCTCGCGGCGAATGAATGCCCCGCGAGCGCAACGATGGCGACGGCGGCGGCGAGCGCCTTCTTGACGAGCGCCTCGCGCAGGGCACCGCGCGCGGTGTCGAGGCTGCCGACCAAGAGTGAAGCGGCGCGATCACGACCGCGATAGGCGGCGGCCGTGCGCGCCATGTGGGCGCGGACTTCGTCGCCGAGGCCGAGATCCATGGAGGGCACGGTGCCCTCCGCTTCCTCGACGCCGCGGTCGCGGAGCTCCATGCGATCGGCCGCCTGCGCGGCGCGACGAAGCGTATGCACGGCGACGAGGTCGCGCGTGAAGAGGGCGAGGATGACGAGCAACGCGGAGGCGGCGAGCGCGAGGGCGACGATGGGAGTGTGCTTGGCCATCCATTCGGGGAAGGCCGCGCCCGTCGTCACTGCGAGGGCCGCGAGCATGAGGGCCCAGAGCTCGCGGCGATCGGCGCCCGCGACGAGCGAGCCGAGCCGCGCACGTGCGGCCCTTCGCGCAGCGGCGACGACGAGCATGCACACGGGGAGGAAGACGAGCGCGGCGGCGAGGCCCGCGAGGATGCCCGAAGTGACACCGTGGGTGTTGCCGAAGGCGAGCGCGCCGGTGGCGGCGCCGCTCGACGCGCCGCCGAGGAGCACTGCGAACGTGACTTGGACCCACATGCCCGACGTGGGGACGAAGGCCTCGCGCGGCGCGCACCTTCGTTGGAGCGCGAGACCGAGCAGCGCCGCGATCACACCGGAGCAGAGGGCCGCGCGGCCGCCGGCGTGGCTCGGGACGACGTCGGTGATGGGGTTGTCGAGGAGCTCGACCGCGAGCCACCCAGCGGAGGCGCCCACGATCGTGAAGGGGTAGACGAGCCTGGGCATGCGGTCGGGGCTATCCACGGTCAGCGTGGGACGCGCCCAGCGCGGAGATTGTTCCCGAGCGCACGGCATGCTCCGCCGGAGCGGCAATTGCCGCCCTCACTGTGGCGATGGACACGCGTCAGCCGCAGGGCGGAGAGACGATCACGATCGAGCGGTGAGCTCGATCGATCTCATGCAGGGCCCGCGGGATCGGCGGCCTCGGGGTAGTGGCTGAGGGCGACGAGGTTGCCTTCGGGATCACGAACGTACAGCGTGAACGCGCTCTCCCGTTCCACGGTGATGCCGGAGGATGCGAGTCGCGCGCGCCACGTCTCGCGCTCGGCAGCGGCGATGCCGAGCGCGACGCAGTGCCACCCGGCGGCGGGAGGATCGCCGCGCGGCCTGTCGAGCGCATCGGCGGTGGCCTTCTCCACGGCGAGGAACGCGCCCGCGCCGAGCGCGAGCCAGATCGATCGCGGGGCGCCGGCTGCATCGTCCCAACGGCGGATCACCGGCAGGCCGAGCACGCCGCGGTAGAAGCCCTCTGCTCGCCCGAGATCCCGGACGACGACGGCGAGGTGATGCAGCGCGAGGGGCGGAGCGGGCGCGGAGCCTTCCATCGACGGCGGACATACCGCGGGCAACGCGGGCGGCATAGACAGGCGCGTTGACAAGGCGTCCGCGGCGGACATGATGGGCGGCCCATGACCACGCGCTCCCCGGGGGACATCGGTTCGGGATCACGTGCTCGCGCGGCGGCCTCGAGGAGCCGACGCGTGAGCGCGCGCCCGTGCTACACGCTCGCGGGGATCCTCTGCCTGTCGCTCCTCGCGGCCGCCGGGTGCGCGCCCGAGGCGGCCCCGCCCCCTGCCGCGCCCACGGAAGCCGTCGCCCCGATGAAACACGACACCGATCCCAGCGCTCGCCCCGCGATCCTCGGCCCCGAGGCCAGCCAGGTCGATTTCGACCGCATCGGCCGCTTCCCCGAGCCGGGTTGGCAGACGCCGCGCTCCGTGACCTACGCGCCGGACAGCAAGCTCATCACCTACCTGCAAGGCGAGCCCGGCAGCGACGAGATGGCCCTCTTCGGGTTCGACATCGCCACGCACACGCCCAAGGTCCTCGTGCGCGGGAGCGATCTCGCGCGGCAACGCAAGCCGCTCTCCCGCGAGGAAGAGCTGCGCCGCGAGCGCCGCCGCACGCGCATCCACGGGGTCACCGATTATCGCTGGGCGCGCCGAGCCAACGTGATGGTGATCCCCTTCGGCGGCGATCTCTTCCTCCGCAACGAGAAGGGCGAGATCACGCAGCTCACGGACTCGGCCGATCCGGAGATCGATCCCAAGCTGTGCGAGGACGGGACGATGATCGCCTTCGTGCGCAAGGGCGAGCTCGCGCTCCTCGACGTGAAGACGAAGAAGGAGACGGCGCTCACACACGGCGCGCCCGAAGGCGTGACGCGTGGGCTCTCGGACTTCATCGGTCAGGAAGAGTTCGACGAGGAGAGCGGCTTCTGGTGGGCGCCGAGCTGCGATCGCATCGCCTACCTCGAGGTCGACGAGCGCGCCGTCGATACCGTGCCGGTGATGGGGTACCGCGAGAGCCGCCCCGATCTGATGCAGCAGCGCTATCCGCGCGCGGGCACGAAGAACCCGTCGGTGCGCGCGGGCATCCTCGACGTGAAGACGAAGAAGACCGTGTGGCTCACGCTGCCGGGCGACGGCGAGCGCTACCTCGGTCGCTTCCAGTGGAGCCCGGATGGGCGATCGCTCTGGTTCCAGGCGCTCTCGCGCGATCAACACAAGCTCTCCGTGCTCCGCGCCGACGCGGCCACGGGCGCGGTGCGCGAGATGTGGTCGGCGACGTCGCCGACGTGGATCGAGTTCGCCAAGCTCCGCCTGCTGGAGAAGACGCCGCGCGCGGTGGCGACCACGGTGGAGGGCGGGTTCAATCACCTCGAGGTGCGTGACACCGAGACGGGCGCGCGCGTCGCGCTGCTGACCAAGGGAGAGTGGACGGTCGACTCCATCGCGGGCATCGACGAGGCCCAGGGGCGCGTGCTCTTCGTCAGCAACATGGCCTCGCCGGTGGAGCGCCGCTTGTACGCGGTGCCGCTCGCAGGCGGCGCGCCCACGGCGCTCACGCCCGAGCACGGTGTGCACGTGATCGCCGTCGGCCGCGACGCGAAGACCTTCGTGGACGAGCACTCCGCGGCCGATCGCCCGCCGCGTGCGGTGGTGCGCGGGATGGATGGCGCGATCCTCGGCGAGCTGCCGACGCCGGCCGATCCCGAGATCCAGAAGCTCGGGCTGCGCACGCCGGAGATCGTCGAGGTGAAGAGCCCGGGCGGGCCGACGCTCTACGGCGCGCTGCTCAAGCCCCGTCACATGGAGCCCGGCAAGCGCTACCCGGTGGTGGTGATGGTCTATGGCGGGCCGGGCGTGCAGACCGTGCTCGACATGTGGATGCCGCGCCTCCTCTGGCAGCACCTCGCCGATCGCGGCTTCGTGGTCTTCCAGCTCGACAACCGCGGGTCGGCGGGCCGCGGCCCCGGGTTCCAGGCCGACATCTACAAGCAGCTCGGCAAGGCGGAGCTTGCCGATCAGCTCGCGGGCGTCGACGCGCTCTCGGCCATGCCCTTCGTGGATCCGGCGCGCATCGCCATCTATGGCCACAGCTACGGTGGCTTCATGTCCGCGCTCGCCATGCTGAGCGCGCCCGATCGCTTCAAGGTCGGCATCGCCGGCGCGCCCGTGACCGACTGGCGCCTCTACGACACCGGCTACACCGAGCGGTACATGAGCACGCCCGAGCAGAACAAGGCCGGCTACGAGGCCTCGGATCTCGCCAAGATGGCGCCGAACCTCAAGGGCAAGCTCCTCGTCCTGCACGCCCTCATGGATGAGAACGTTCACTTCACCCACACGGCGCATCTCACGGATGCGCTCGTGTCCGCGGGCAAGCGCTGCGATCAGTTCGTCTTCCCGGGTGAACGCCACGGTTACCGCGATCCGGCGGCGCGGCGGTATGCGATGCGCCGGGTGGTCGACTACTTGATCGAGAACCTGTAGCCGGCAGCGGGGCGGAGCCTTGCGAGAGCGAGGGCGCTCGGCTAGGGTTCGCTGCGCGTCGCGCTGGGAAGCGCGCACGTCTCCGGGGAGTCGCACAGTCCGGTAGTGCACGAGCTTTGGGTGCTCGTTGTCGCGGGTTCAAATCCCGCCTCCCCGACTTGATTTCCTGCGTTCGCGCAGGAATGTCCGTCCTTTCCCGAGCCGGCGCGTCGCGCCCGCCCCCACGATCGTTGGTTGCCCATGTCGCCGCTGCGCCTCCCCGCGCTCCGGGCGATGACCACGAGCCCACGCGGTTCGAACGCGACGACATCTCGGGACGAACCGTCACCCACGTGCTCGGACGGTCGAGAGGATCGGACGGATAGGTCGACGACGGTGGGGATCGCACCGCCATTTCAAGCGGCATGCGCAGGGCGAGGCCGCGGGTGCGGAACGATACGGGAAGCATCAGCAGGCCGATCCTTTACATGTAAACATCATTCGCTTCGCGTGTGGCTGCTGGTCGACCCGCGGGAGGATGCGTCTCCAGGCCGCGCGTCGACCGGCACCTCGAACGAGGCCGCGGCCGACGAGGTGTCCGACCTGCCCGTTCCTCTCCGTGGTCCGATCGGCTATCGCTCGCGACGATGAGGATCTCCATCCGCGGCCTTTCGCTGGAGACGTCGCGGGGCGACGTCTTGCATGAAGCGGAGCTCGAGGCGCTCTGGCGTTTCCGCTTGGAATTCATGCGGCTCAAGCCCGAGGTCGATCCGGCGGTGGATCGCGCGGCGTTCGACGCCGTCGTTCGTGCTTGCCGATCGGTGGGCGTGTACCGCGACGAGGAGGGGATCCAGGGGTTCACGGTGCTGAGCGATCAGCCGACGGAGGTCCTCGGCACGCGCGTCGTCTTGGTGCGCAGCACGTATGGATTCATGCGGGCGCGCCACCGTTCGAGCCCGCTGCTCCCGCTGATGTACGCCGAGGCGTTCGCGCGGGTGGGGCTCGCGTTTCCGCGCCATCGCATGGTCGTCACGGAGGTGTGGTATCCGCTGAGCTACTTGGTGCTCGCGTTCAATGAAGGCGTGTGGTCGTTGGGCACGCCGGGGATCTCGTCGTGGCAACGCGCCGTGCTGCACCACGCGATCGAAACGTTCTGGTCCGATCGCTTCGATGCGACGACCGGCGTGGTTCGGATGAACACCCTGCCACCTCCGCTCGTGCCCGCGCGCGGCGGGCGCTTTCGCGCCGAGGCGCAGCGGACGCTCGATGCGTACGTCGCCGAGAATCCGCAGTGGGCCGAAGGCTTCGCGCTGCCAGCCGCTGTGGAGCTCGGCGCTGGCACGGCCCTCGTCGTGGCGCGCACCGTGGCGCGGCGGGCGGTGCGCTCCATGCGCAGAGGCGTGGACGAGCCTCGGATCGCAAACGCAACCGAGTAGCAGCGAGATCGCGATGGCGCGCGATCGATGATCGCGCTCGATCCGACGCTCACCCCGCGAGAACGGCGCCGCGCTCGCGGACGAAGGCGAGCAGGCGGTGGAGATCGGCCATCGTGGTGCGGTGGTTGGTGAGGTTGACGCGAATGGCGAGGCGCCCGTCGATCGAGGTGGTCGATGGCACGGCGATGCCGGTCTCCTGGCAGGAGGTGACGAGCTCCTTGTTGATCGTGTCGAGCGTCGCGTCGGTGATGCCCTCGCGGCGGAAGCGGAAGCACACGATGTTGAGGCTCACCGGCGCGAGGAGCTCCAGGTCGGTATCGCCCGCGATGATGCGGCCGAGGGCCTCGGCCTGGCGGCAGTTCTTCAGCATGGCCGCGCCGAGGCCCGCGGTGCCGTGCTCGCGCCAGGTGAACCACACCTTGAGCGCGCGGAAGCCGCGCGAGAGATCGGGGCCATAGTCGGCGAACCAGGGCGCGCCTGCGGCGGTGCCGCGATCGAAGCGGCTCAGGTAGGGCGGCTCGGTGGCGAAGGCGGCGCGCTGGAGGGCGCCGTCGCGCACGAGCACGCAGCCGGCGTCGTACGGCGCGTGCGCCCACTTGTGGAAGTCGAAGGCGATCGAGCTCGCGCGCTCGATCCCGGCGAGACGCGGCTTGAGCTCCGGGCTCATCGCGGCGAGCGCGCCGAACGCTCCATCGATGTGGAACCAGAGGCCTTCCTCTTCGGACAGCGACGCGAGCGCGCTCAGATCGTCGATGGTGCCCGTGTCGACGGCGCCCGCGGTGCCGACGATCAAGAACGGCGTAGCCCCGGCGCCCCGATCGGCTGCAATGGCTTCGCGGAGCGCGGCGACATCCATGCGGCGATCGGGCCCGAGCGGGATGAGCCGCAGCGCATCCGCGCCGAGGCCGCTCATCTCCATCGCCTTGGAGACGCAGCCGTGCACCGACTTGCCTGCATACGCCGTGAGGCGAGGCGCGCCGCGGAGCCCCTCGGCCCGCACGCTCGCGCCCAGCCTGGCCGTGCGCGCCACGATCACGGCGATGAGGTTGGCGGTCGAGGTGCCGGTGACGAGGAGGCCGCTCGCCCCCTCGGGAAAGCCGAAGAGCGCGCGGCACCAGCCGATCACCTGGCGCTCCACGTACACCGCGGCGTGATCGCGGCCACCGACGTTGGCGTTCATGCCCGCGGCCAAGAGCTCGGCCAGCATCCCGGTGGGCGTGCCGCTGCCATGCACCCAACCGACGAAGCCGGGGTGCACGTTGCCGCTCGCGAAGGGCAGCACGGCGCGGCGGAAGTCTGCGTAGATCTCCGCGAGCGGCGTCGGCCCTTCGGGCGCGGGAGCAGAGAGCGTGGCCTTCGCTTCGTCGGTGGGCTTTCGCCACGCGGGCCGCGATCGCACGTCGCGGAGGAAGTCGATCATGTCGTCGAGCATGCGGTGCCCCGTCGCGCGAAACGCCTCCCAGTCCATCGGGTCGAGCGTCGCGTCGTCGCGGAGATCGTCAGCCATGGGCGGGAGGTATCACGCCGTTCGCCGACGGGGAGCAAGGGGCACCGCGAAAGCGACCTCGAGCGCCGCCGATCGAGCCGATTCTCCGCGGATTCGGCTTCGCCCCCGGTGCCGGCCATCACTATGCTGGACCGTCGCCGTCATGAGCAAGGCGTTCACCCGCGAATCCGACGACGACGACGATGCCCCCGCGCGACCGCTCGGCGCGGAGCTGCCTCCGGGCGTGAAGAACTACATGACGCCGGAGGGCGCGGCGCGGTTGCGGGAGGAGATCGATCGCGTCACGCAGATCGATCGTCCCGCGGCCATCGCGAAGGGAGACGCCCGCGCGATCCGCGAGGTCGATCGACGGCTCGCGTTCCTCGGCCGACGCGTCGAGGCTTTGGAGATCATCGATCCCACGACGCAGCCTCCCGATCGCGTGCTCTTCGGGGCGACGGTCACGGTTCGCGCGGAGGACGGCGGCGAGCGTCGCTATCGCTTGGTGGGCGTCGACGAGGCGGATCCTGCGCGCGGCGATGTGAGCTTTCGATCTCCCATCGCGCTGTCGCTGCTCGGGGCGGAGGTGGGTGACGTCGTGGTCGTGCGGTCCCCGCGCGGGAGCGAGGAGCTCGAGGTGATCGACGTGCGCTACACGCGATCGGGATCGAGCGAGCGAGGTTGAGAATCAGGCGGAGCGTGAGCCTCAGCCGCGCTTCGCGATCGTCGTCCGGCGGATGCTCGATGCCGCTTTCGCCGGGGCTTGCTTGGTCGGTGCGGCGCCGCGCGCAGCAACGGGGATCACGAATTTCTCGGCGGTGTGCGTGGCGGAGAAGCTCGCCACCTTCACGTCGACGAGACCGGCGCGATGGGCTTCGGCGCGCACGACGGCCTCGGTGATCTCCGCGTGGCCCTTGGGACGGATGAGCCAGAGCGCGCCCGTCGGCGCGAGCGTGGCCTCGAGCGCGTCGATGCGGTGCAGATCCGCGCGTGATTGCAGCCCGAAGAAGAGCAGGTCACCGCCCTCGGCCGGCGTGCCTTCGGCGAAGGTGCCGATGCGCGCGCGCAGCTCGTCGTGGAACGACGCGTCCTCCACGCCGACGACGGAGGTCACGAGCCCCGGCTTGACGCCGAGCTTGTCGAGGCGACTCTTCGTCGTCTGAAGCGCGCGCGCCCACCGCTCGCTCGCATCACCGAGCGCGAAGATCGCGGTGTCCGTACCGACGGTCACGCGCAGCGCTCCGCCGGAGACCGTCACGGCGGTGATGCGATCGCGCGCGATCTTCAGCCTGTGCTCGCCGCGCACGATGAGCTCCGTGCTTTCGAGGAGCGCCTTGCCGGTGAACGATCGCCCCTGCCATTCGATGGTGCACGTCGCTTCCAAGCCCATGTCGCGGGAGCGTAGCCGCGCCCGCCGCGCGCTCGCAATGTGGCGGCGAGCGCTCGGCCGCGCGAGATAGCGGGAGCTGCGAATCTGCACCGCGGGCGCGTCTCCGCGTGCACGAACGCGCTGCCCGACGAATGCGAGACGAGCCGCGCGCGGGCCGAGCCGTGCTACGGAGGCGCGCATGGCGAGCAAGGGCAGGCCGTACCGCACCGTCACCGTCGAGGGCTTCGACATCCTCGTGGGGCGCGGCGACGAGGACAACGATCACCTCACCTTCGACGTCGCCGAGCCGCACGATCTGTGGCTCCACGTCGGCGGCGGGACGCCCGGCAGCCACGTGATCGTGAAAAACCCCGAGAAGGGTGAGGTTCCGCGCGGCGTGATCGAGCGGGCCGCGCAGCTCGCGGCCTGGTACTCGAAGGCCCGGGGCGCGCCGCGCGTCGAGGTCCACTATTGCCGCGCGTCGGACGTCTCCAAGCCGCGCGGCGCGCCCAAGGGGCTCGTCGAGCTGGCTCGCTTCAAGAGCATCAAGGTCAAGCCCGAGGCCGTGCCGGGCAGCGAGTAGCGTCAGCGCGCTTCGGGGCAGCTCTCGACGTGCGCGCCAGGCACGCCGATGCGCGCCGCCGCATCGGCCTCGAATCCATCCGGGAGCTGAACGGTGAAGGTCTCGCCTTTGCGCTCCAGCAGCGAGATCACCGCGCCGGCTGCGACGCTCCCGATGGTGCGACGCTCGCCGGCGACCTCGGCGACGAGCGGCACGATGCGATCGCAGCGCACCGTGCGCGGCCGCGCGCTCGAGTCGCCGACACCGACGAGGCCGAAACCGCCCCCGCCCAACGCTTCACCCACTCCATCCTTGGGGAGCGGCTTCACGTCGGACGCCGCGACCCAACCGAACACCACGCCTTGCGAAGCCTCGCGCCGAACCAGCGATCGACGTCCCCGCGTCTCGATCACGACGATGCCGGCGTCGGCGGTGGTCACGCGGAGGCGCGCGATCGGAGCGCCTTCAGGCGTGCGCGAGATCGGCACGGCCTTGCCGGCGGTGAGCAGCGCGGCGCGCTCTTGCGGCGAGTGGGGTGCGGCGGTGCTCGGATCGAAGGGGGCCACGTCCAACGTGACGGCGTCGCACGGCAGCGCGCTCGCATCGAGGTGAGCCTCGGGGAGCGCTTCGAGATCACCCTCGAGCGCGAAGCCGACCGTGATGGTCCCCGGCACGGTCGCTTTCCACGTCAAGCGCGCGTCGGGCGCAGGCACGATGAAGCCGCCCAACACCATGGGCCGCGCGGGCGCGAGCGCGAGATCGTCCGCGGCCGTGATGCCATGCACCGTGAATCCACGGTGAACCGCGCGCATCATCGCGCCGCCGGCGGGGCCGGCGACCGTCAGATCGACCGTCGCGCTCGCCCCCGCGAGCGTCAAGAAAGGTGGCATGTCGGCTCGGAAGCGCAGCCGATGATGCCCGGTCGTCGACGACGAGCAGCCCTGCGCCCCGGGCGCTTCGAGCTCGGGCGGCAGCGGCGCGAGCGGCACATCCGCGGCGCTCGACGCGGTCGGCGACGCCGTGGCCGCGGCGCTCGCCTCGACCGTCACCGGCGCGGGCAGCGCGCTCTCACATCCCCAGAGAACCATCGGCAGAATCACGAGCGCACGTCGCATGAAACCTCGGGGCGCCGGCTCCGGGCGCACGGCGACACGATGGCACGCGAGGCGCGCGCCGGCGAGGTTCACCGCGCGAACGCGCGTGTTCGCGTTACCATCGCCACGCATGCGCATCGTCGCTCTGTCGATCCTCGCCGTCGCCGCCGCGGGCTGCGGCAAGGACAAGCCGCCTTCTTTGGATGCCGGCCCCGCGCCTCCGCCGCCCGAGCCGCCTGCGGCCGTCGCCAAGCCGCTCCCGCCGGGCCGCACGCCCGTGCCTTCCCTCTCCGAATACGCGGCCGCGCGCGAGGTCACGGTCAAGGGATCGAGCGCGCTCAAGTGCGAGACCAAGATGGTGCGCGAGTGGCTACGCGTCACCTGCCGCGATCACGATGACAAAGGCGGCACGCCGACCACCGTGCAGATCACGCGCGGCGGCCGCGGAGAGACCATCGTCTATGCGGCCGGCGGCGTGACGAGCGTGATCACGCCCGTGCTCGAAGGCACGGATTTCGAGGCGAAGTTCTCGTGGACCGACAAGAGCCACCCGCTCGTCGTGAAGTGGCCGCGCGGCACGCCCAAGCCCATCGTCGTCGGTGAGTTCCAAGGCGCCGCGTCACCGCTCGACGGCACCGCGCCCTCGGCGTTGATCTGCGAGTGCCACAAGAAGCTCACCGGCGCGCGCGAGTGCTCCGAGGCGCCGATGGCGCAGCCCGACTGCGAGCGCACGTACGACGGCCACTGCGACAAGATCCTCGCGTGCGCCCGCGGCGAGCCCGCCGTACCGCCCACTTGCCCAGCGGGCAAGCGCAACGCCGGCGCGACCGGCTGGTGCGCATCCATCTGCGGTCCGGGCAAGCCGCCCTGCGCCGCCGGCGTCGAGTGCTCCCACGAGTGGGGAGATCCGCCGGTCTGTCTCTGATCTCGCCGCTCCCCATCCGCTCGCTCTCGACATCGACAAGGAGACTCGACATGTCCCAAAACCAGTACGACGTGCTCGCCCAAATCACGGAGGCGACCGCCGCGTGGCCGGTCCGCCGCCACTTCGAGGAGCACACGTTCTTCCGCGCGCTCGGCGACATCACGGGCAAGACCATCCTCGACGTGGCCTGCGGCACCGGGCTCTACTCGCGTCGCTTCAAGGAGCGGGGCGCCGCGCGCGTCGTGGGCATCGACAACTCGGAGGGGATGGTCGGGTATGCCCGCCACGTCGAGCAGAGCGCGCCTCTCGGCATAGAGTACGTGGTGCAGGACGCGGCGGAGGCGCACACGCTCGGGACCTTCGACATCGTCACGGCGACGTATCTCTTGCACTACGCGCCCACGAAGGAGGTGCTCTTCGCGATGTGCAGGAACCTGCGCGCGTCGCTCGCGCCCGGCGCGCTCCTCGTCTCCATCTCGCTCAACGCCGACGTGGAGCTGACGACGCCGAGCTACTACCACAAGTACGATTTCGAGATCCGTTCGAGCGGCCGCGAGGGCGACGAGGTCACGGTCATCTCGAAGCTCGCGAGCTTGCCGTTCCAGCTCAAGGCGTTCCTGTGGTCCAAGGCGACGTACGAGAGCGCCCTGCACGAAGCCGGCCTGAAGGATCTCGTGTGGCACGATGCGGCGATCGCGCCCGAGGGTATCGCCGCGCACGGCGCGGAGTACTGGGACGACTACGTGCGACGCCCGCACGCCGTGGTGCTCTCCGCACGCGCATGAGGGTGTCCTTCGTCGCGCGCGCAGCGCGACGAGATGAAGGGTGCGCCGCCGATGACGAGCCGGAAGCGATCGCTTTCGGCTCGGCGAGCGGGCTCGGCTCGGTACCGTCGGCGGTGGATGATGAGCGGCCGCGCAACTCTCGGCTGACGATCGCGCGGTTCCGTTCTATTGCTGTGATCGATGTCCGATCAGCACCCGTTCGATCGCCGCGCGTTCCTGCGCGGTGCGCTCGCGACCTCGGGCGGCCTCTTGATCGGCTGTGGCCACGATGCGCCTGCGCCCAGACCGCCGCCGGCCGGCCCCATCCCCGCGCTCGGCCCAACGCATGTCGCAAGCGCGCCGGCGATCCTCCCGGCCGATCGCCTGCGCCCCATCATCACCCATGGCGTGCAGAGCGGCGACGTCACCTCGCGAAGCGGCATCGTCTGGGCGCGCTCCGATCGGCTCGCGCGCATGCAGGTGGAGTGGGACGTCGATCCGCGCTTCCCCAACCCGCGTCGCGCCTCGGGCCCCATCGCCACCGTCGAGAGCGACTTCACCGCGCGCCTCGATCTCGATGCGCTCCCCCCCGGCCAGCGCATTCATTACCGCGTCGTCTTCGAGAGCCCCGAGAGCGAGGGCGCCCGCAGCGAGCCTGCGCTCGGCTCGTTCGTCACCGCCCCCGAAGATCGCCGCGACATCCATTTCGCGTGGAGCGGCGACACCGCGGGCCAGGGGTACGGCATCAACCTCGAGTGGGGCGGCATCAAGATCTACGAGACGATGCGCGCCGCGCGGCCGGATTTCTTCATCCATTGCGGCGACCTCATCTACGCCGACTCGCCCATTCCCCCGACCATCAAGCTCGTCGATGGCTCGATTTGGAAGAACCTCACCACCGAGGCCAAATCCAAGGTCGCCGAGACGCTCGCCGACTTCCGCGGCAACTACGCCTACAACCTGCTCGACGACAACGTGCGTCGCTTCAACGCCGAGGTCGCGAGCCTCGTGATGTGGGACGATCACGAGATCCACAACAACTGGTTCCCCGGCGAGACGCTGGAGGACAAGCGCTACGGTGAGAAGAGCGTCCGCGTCCTCTCCGAGCGCGCGCGGCAGGCCATGGCCGAGTACACGCCCATGCGCATCTGCTGCCCGGGCGGCGGTGATCCGGCGCGCGTGTACCGCGCGTTTCGTCACGGCCCTCTGCTCGACGTCTTCCTCGTCGACGAGCGCAGCTACCGCGGCGACAACGGGGAGAACCGCGAGCGCGACGCGACCCCGGTCCTCGGCGCCGCGCAGCTCGCGTGGCTCACGAACGAGCTCTCCGCCTCCACCGCGACGTGGAAGATCATCGGAAGCGGTCAGCCCCTCAGCCTCGCGGTCGCCGAGGGCAGGAACCACGTCATCCGCCACGACGCTTGGGCCAACGCCCACGGTGGGCCGCCGCTCGGCCGCGAGCTGGAGCTCGCCGCGCTCCTCCGCACCATCAAGCAGCGCAAGATCAAGAACGTCGTCTTCGTCACCGCCGACGTCCACTACGCGGCCGCGCATCGCTACGATCCCAAGCGCGCGGGCTTCTCCGATTTCGATCCCTTCTGGGAGTTCGTCGCCGGCCCGCTGCACGCCAACACCTACGGACCGAACCCGTTGGATCCGACCTTCGGCCCCGAGGTCGTCTATCAATCACCGCCCTCCGGCCGACACCTGCGCGCGCCCTCCGACGGCGGCCAGTACTTCGGCACGATGCACATCGACGGCAAGAGCGCCGTGCTCACGGTGACGCTCTGGGATCTGAAGGGCACCAAGCTCTACAGCGTCGAGCTCCCGCCCATCACCTGAGGGCCGAGGATCACGGCGACAAGCAGACGCGCGGCGTGCTCACCATGCACGGCAAGTCGTTGGCAGGATCGCGGTTCATCCCTCGCGTCGTCGAGCGCGGTCATCGGGCTCACGCGATATGCGCATTCGCCTGCGTGGCGCAGACCTACCATCGTGCTCGCATCGGCCGAGCGGATCAGGCGCCCGCGGGCACGGCTCTCATGGATGGAGAGCTTCCAGGAGAGGGGTCTTCGCGAAACGGCTCGCGGCGCGAGAAGGCATCGGTGTCACGAGCGCGTCACCGATATCGATGACGAGGCTCCGCGCGCCGGCGTGAGAGCTCGGGTCGTAACCCCTCGGGTCTGCGCCCAATTTCCAAGCGCTGCCATATCAACATAACGTGACGACGCGGTAGAGGGATTCGCGCGACGACAATGCAAGGTTCAATGGTTCGCAAGCTCGGCACGATGCTGCTCGTCACGGTGCCGGGATCGCTCACCGACAGCCAAGTCGGCGAGCTCAAACGCCTGACCATCTCGACCGTTCGGCGGAACGCTTCGCGATCGGTCGTCCTCGACTTCTCCGAAGTGGAGATCTGCGACAGCTTCTTCGGTCGCTTCGTCCACTCCATCGCCGCGTCGACGAAGCTCCTCGGGGCCGACGTCGTCGTGTGCGGCCTGAGCGACGCCGTCGTCGAGACCCTGGTGGAAATGGGCTTCGAGCTGCCCAACGTACGGGCCGTCCTGGATCTCGATGCCGCCATGGAGCTCGCGACCCCGGGCGCCGCGGCGCGGCCGCCTCGTCACGGCGCCGAGCCTTCCGATCCTTCGCAGAGAGAAAGCACCGATGAAGACGACAGAACAGCTTGAGGCCGAGCTCGCAGCGGCGCGCGCCAAGATCGAAACGCTCGAGGGCGAGCTCGCCGAGGTCCGGAGCACCGACGCCGAGGTCCGCTTCCGGCGCTCGGAGAACCTCGTCGACGTGATCCTCAAGACCACGCCGGACTGGATCTTCATCAAGGATCGCGAGTTCCGCTGGACCCTCGCGAACGACGCGGTCGCCAAGGCGATGGATCGACGCGCGGAGGATCTCGTGGGCAAGAACGATCTCGAGATCGGCTGGCCGGCCGAGCTCGTCTTCGGCAACCCCGAGAAGGGCATCCGCGGCTTTCGCACCGACGACATGGCCGTCCTCGCGGGGGAAGTGCTGCACAACCCGCACGATCCCGCCACCTACGCCGACGGCACGCTCCACATCATGGACACGTGGAAGATGCCGCTCCGCGACGACAAGGGCGAGGTGTACGGCGTGCTCGCCTTCGCGCACGACGTCACCGAGCGCAAGCGCTCGGAGGAGGAGCGCGAGCGGCTCCAGCAGGAGATCATCGCCGCGCAGCAGCGCGCGCTCCAAGAGCTGTCGACGCCGATCATCCCCGTCATCGAGGCCAGCGACGGCGGCGGCTCGATCATCATCATGCCGCTCGTGGGCACCATCAACACGGCCCGCGCGCAGGACATCATGCGCTCGCTCCTCGCCGGCATCCGGCAGTACCGCGCCAAGGTCGTGATCCTCGACGTCACCGGCGTCCCCATCGTCGACACCAGCGTGGCCACGCACCTCAACAAGACGGTACTGGCCGCGCGGCTCAAGGGCGCGCACACCATCGTGACCGGCATCTCCGACGCGGTCGCCGAGACGATCGTCGAGCTCGGCATCGACTGGAGCGGCGTGGAGACGCTCAACAACCTCCAGACGGGCCTCAACGTCGCGCTCCGCAACCTGGGGCTGCGGATCGTCGCCGCCGAGACGCGATGACTCCATCGCCGGAGCTCGGCGCGGCCCTCGCGGAGTGCCTCGCGCGTCACCTCGGCCCGCTCACGGGCGCGCAGGTGCTCGCGCAGGCGCGAAGGAGCGCGGGGCTCGAAGGGCGTCCCCTCACCCGCCAAGACGCCCGCCGCCTGCTCCTCGAGCTCCCGCGGATGCTCGCGGCGCACCTCGGGCCGGGCAGCGTCGCGCGCGCGCTCAGCGAGCTCGGCGCGCTCATGTCCGCGCCCGAGAACGGCCCGGCGAAGACGACGGGCTGCACGATCAGCATCGAGAAGGAGACCGACGTCATCGACGCTCGAACCAAGGCCATCTCCGTCGCGCAGGAGGTCGGGTTCGTCCACGTGGACGCGGTGAAGGTCGCCACCGTCGTCTCGGAGCTCGCGCGCAACATCCTGCAGTACGCGGGCTCGGGGGCGATCGAGATCGTTCCCTGCGAGACGCCGCGCAAAGGCGTGCGGGTGATCGCCCGCGACGCCGGCCCCGGCATCCTCCAAGCCGAGAGCATCCTCGCGGGCCGCTACCGATCGAAGACCGGGATGGGGCTCGGGCTCGTGGGCAGCAAGCGGATCATGGACTCGCTCGACATCAAATCCGCACCGGGCCGCGGCACCGTGGTCACCGCGGTGAAGTACGTGCAGCGATGAGCGCGACGGAAGGACCGCGGGTGGAGGGCGCGACGACGCCCTGGCTCGAATGGAGCGTCGCCATGCGGCCGATCGACGGCGAGACGCTGTGCGGCGACGCGTTCCGCGCGTTCGGCCCCGACGAGCGCGCGACCTTCGCGATGGTGGACGGAGCCGGGCACGGTCCGGAGGCGAGCCATG
The DNA here is from genome assembly GCA_001931535.1 of Minicystis rosea. Classification (GTDB taxonomy): domain Bacteria; phylum Myxococcota_A; class Polyangia; order Polyangiales; family Polyangiaceae; genus Minicystis; species Minicystis rosea. The sequence continues at coordinate 15,359,180 of CP016211.1, read as the reverse complement.
CGGCGGAGCAAGCGCTCACCGCCATCGAGCACGCGCTCGGCCCCGACGGCACCGGCGCGCTCGATCGCGTCATGCACGCGTGCCACGCGGCCCTCGCGAGGACACGAGGCGCGTCGGTCGCGCTCCTCCAGATCTGCGCGCCGCTTGGGCGAGCCGCCTTCTCCGGCGTCGGCAACATCGCGCTCCATGTCTATCCGCCGCGCCGGCACGGCGGCATTTCGTTCCCCGGCACCGTCGGCTATCGGCTCCCGACGGTGCGCGTGTTCGATCTCGAGCTCGCGCGCGGCGACGTGTGGCTGATGTCGACGGACGGGCTGTCCTCGCACGTCAGCATCGATCGCTACCGCGACGACCCAGCGGCGTTCGTGGCCCGCCGCGCGCTCGCCGACTTCGGTCGCCGCACCGACGACGCCACCGCGGCAGCCATCCGGGTGCTCTCGGCGGGCCCGCGCGGGGGCCGATGAGCGCTCCCATGCGATCCGCATTGAGCGAGGCGTACGTCGTGCCGCTCGCGCGCGACCCCGACATCGTCCTCGCGTCCGACTACGCGCGGCGCCTCGCCGACGCCGCCGGGATGGGGCTCCTCAAGCGCGAGGCGCTGCGCACCGCGGTGGTCGAGATCGTGCACAACGTCCTTCGCTTCGCGCGTCGCGGCGAAGCGCGCCTGCGCCTCGTCGGTGATGGCAGCCGCACGGGCGTCGAGGTCGTCGTGTGCGACACCGGCCCCGGCCTTCCCCTCGCGGGCGCGCCGCCTGGACCGCGCCCGGCGGGTGCCGGCCTCGGGGCCGGGCTCGGCGCCGCACGACGCCTCGTGGACGAGTTTCACATCGAGTCGAGCCCGCTGAAGGGCACGACCGTCGTCATGGTGAAGTGGACGAAGTAGCCGGGCCGCCTTCGCGCCCGAGGTCCACCACCCGAAGCATCCCGAACCGCGCTGCGATCTTCGCCTGCCCGCGCGCGACCCACGTGTTGCTCGCCTCGACCAGCGACTTGTCGTCCTTCGCCGCCTCGTCGAGCACGAAGAAGCGGAACCCCTGCTCTCGGTAGGGCGCGACCTCGGTCGGCTTGCCTTTGAGCAGCTTCTCCCGCGCCGCCATCTTCTCCGGCGGCACGCCCCACGTCTTCGAGGTCCAGTCGAGCCACGGCTGCGGCAGGCCCGCCCATTGCGAATAGCCGAGGTGCCCGCTGCGATACACGAGGCCGCCTTCGCGGATGCGCGCGCGCAGGAACACGGCGGCATGCACGTCGTTGTCCGGCATGGTCTCCGGCTTGCTGCGGAAGCTGCCCGGAATGTCGCCGAGGTGCAGCGCGAAGATGATCGGATATCCGAAGCCGATCCACGTCGCCGCCGCAAAGAGCGAGAACGCCGTCACCGTGCGCGGCCACGAGGCGCTCCACGGCTTCGACGGGAGCAGCCGCGCGATGGCCGCGCTGCCCATGAAGCCGAGCGCGAGCGAGACGACGGTCGCGAACTTCATGATGTCGGCCGAGCCCGTGTAGCGCACGCCGTTGACCACCAAGAGCGCGCCCGCGAACAAGAGGCCGAAGAGCAGGCGCCCGCGTCGCAGCGCGAAGAAGCCGAGGACGCCGGTGATCCACATCGCGCCGAACGTCATCGCGTTCCACGCGAGCGTCAGCTTCGGCGTGTCGGCGAAGCCCGGGTGCAGCACGAACTGCATGCTCACGAGCCCGTTCGCCGGCGCGAAGAAGCCGCCGAGCAGCCGCGCCAACCCGAGCGACAACAGCATCGCGCCGAGCATCGGGAGCGCGCGCCGGATCTCGAGGCCCTCCTCGTACCAGACCTCGGCCACGAGCAGCGAAGGCAGCACCGTCACGTAGAGCACGAGCTCGCTGAACGACAGCGCCCCAAAGAGGAATGCGAGCGCCCCGAAGCGCGCCCACGCGCTGTGCGGGTGCCGCTCCGTGAACACCAGGATGGCTGTCGTCGCCACCGGGATCCCGAGCGCCCAAGGGTGCTGGAAGAAGTAGGTGATCACCGGCCCGTTCACCGACCAGTGCCCCACCGGGCACTCCGAGATCATGTTCGGCAACAGCGATCCGTCGTGCGGACATCCGAGCGGCAAGCCCGAAGCGAAGAGCGTCATCACCGGCGCGAGCCACGCGCGCCGACGCCCGATCAGCCGCTCACCCAGCCCCCAAAGCAGGCACCACGACGCGGCCCACAGCACGATGGACGCGACGTCGATGCCCGTGTCCACCGGCACGTGGAGGATGGCCGAGAAGCTCGCCGAGAGCAGATCGAAGCCGTAGTGATAGCGAAACGAATACTCGGGGAACTGCAGCCGACGCGGCGGGAACACCCCCGCTTGGAGCTGGGCCACGGTCGACATGTGTCCCGCGAGGAGCAGCTCGTCGTGGAACCAGTATTGGAAGGCCGCGGGCACGATCGCCGCCGCCGTCGCCACCGCGGTGATCCACATCCACACCGGAGGCCGATGGCCCGTGGGCGGCGCTGTGTCCGTGCGGCGCCGCGCGATCTCCGCGACGATGCCCGCGAACGAAGCCGCGAGCGTACCCACGGGCAGACCGATCCGAAACGATCCCGCGGCCTGCGACGCGAGCTGCACGGAGACCACCCAGAGCGCGATTCCGAGCCCGATCGGCAGGATGGTGCGAAGCCCCAGATCTCGGGTCACGCGGTGCGCCATGGCCCGCGCCAAGAGCCACACCCCAGGGAGCGCGAGCGCGAGGCCTGCATACGCCGGCGAGAACGGAACCGGAACCACCATCGGGCGCGCACCCTACAACGAGCGCGGCGCACCTCGCCCGCCCGAAGTATCGATCCACGCGCGATCCTCGATCGTCCATCGCCCGCGCGCGGCTGAAGCAGGAGGAACCACCACCGCCCGCGCCGCGCCCACAGAACGGGAGACCCATGCGCGAGCCGTCGCGCAACACCTCCGGACTGCACCCGGATTTCGCATTGCGGCGCGAGGGTTGACAGCCCCCTGTCGGCCGGCTTTGCTTCGCGCCGCCATGCGCACGATCTCGCTCTTCCCGGTGCTGTTCTCCATGCTCTTCGCGGCCTGCGGCGGCGAAGGGGCCGTCTATCCTCCGCGCCCGCCGTCCACGCCGGGCGAGGCGCTCGCCGATCCCGCGCCGTCGCGCGTCGTGATGCACACCGCCGTCACGTCCGCCGGCCTCAAGAAGGCTTTGGAGGAGAGCGTGCCCGCCAACGCCGACGGCACGTTCCCCCTGCTCGGTAAGGAGCGGAGGTACACGTGGAAGCGCAGCGCCATCGACGTGAAGTTCGATCGCGGCCGCCTCGTGCTCTCGATGCACGTCGACGCCAACGCCGACATGCCCGTGGGCAGCCTCGACATCCCGCTCGATTTCGTGATCGCCGCGGAGCCCGTCATCACGAGCGAGTACGTCGCCAAGCTCCAGTCGCTCGATCTCAAGGTCACCTCCGACGGCAAGCTGGTGCGCGCCGCCGACAAGGTCGCCGACGTCCTCCCCAAGCTGCAGAAGGCCGTGGAGCAGAAGCTCACCGAGTTCGCCTACGACCTCCGCCCGCTCCTCGGCGAGACGTTCCAGCGCGTGGCCAAGCCCATCGATCTGCCCCTCGGCGACGCCAAGGGCTGCGCCATGCTCAAGGTCCTCGGCGTCGAGGCCGGCCCCACGGTCATCGCCGACGGCATCGAGAAGGATCTCGCCATGGTGATCGCGCCCAGCGTCACCATCCCCTGCGCCGAGAGCCAGGAGGCGCAGAAGCTCCCGCCGCTGCACAACGTGGCCACCATCCAGCCCGGCCCGTTCACCGTCGGCATCCCCATCGCGGCCCGCTACGACGAGCTGCAGAAGGCGATGAGCCTCGCCTTCACCGACGGCAAGCTCTTCTTCTCCAAGGAGATGCCGGAGATCTACCTCGACAAGCCCGAGGTCTATGCCGCGAAGGATCAGCTCGTCCTCAAGGTCCACCTCGGCGGCCCGGTGAAGAAGGCCGGCCTCGACGTCGATCTCGACGGCGACATCTTCTTGAACGGCCACCCCGTCGTCGTCGACAACGAGCTGCGCGTCCCCGATCTCCAGCCCACCGTCGAGACCTCGAGTTTCCTCCTCAAGCTCGCGGCCGCGCTCAAGGGCGACACCATCCGCGACGCCGCGCGCGACGCCCTCAAGCTCGACATCGGCGATCGCCTGAAGAGCGTGAAGGCCAAGCTCGGCTCCGATCTCGCCTTCGGCAACGGCATGGGCTGCGTGAAGGCGTACACCGACAAGATCGAGATCAGCGGCGTCCACGTGCACGCCAACTACTTGCGCGTCTACGTGAACGCGACCGGCCGCGCCAGCGTCTACCTCCCCTGCCCCGGCTGATGCGAACCGCCCGCGTCGCTGCACATCGCAGCGCCGCGGGACCTCACCGCCGCGCGTGTCGTATGGCCGCGCGGCGTTTTGCTTTGCCAGCGTTCACCGACATCGAGGCCGCGCGCGATCGGGCGGCCTCGCCGGCTCACGCGCCCAGATGCTCGGCGAGGAAGGCCAGCGTCAGCGCCCAGGCCTGCTTCGCCGACGCCGCGTGGTAGTCCTCGCGCGCGTCGCAGAAGAAGCCGTGGTTCGCGGAGGTCCACTCGGCCTCGACGAAGGGCTTCCCGTGCTTGCGCATGAGGTCGCTGACCTCGCGGCGCCGCTCGAGCGAGATGTAGACGTCCTTCCCGGCCCACACGAAGAGCATGGGCGCATGCAGCGACGCGGCGAGCTGCTCCTGCATCTCGGCCTGCGGCGTGCCGTAATACGAGACCGCGGCCTCGAGCTCCGTCAGCGCGTTGGCCGCGAACGCCATGCCGCCGCCCATGCAGTAGCCGATAGCGCCGATGCGGCCCTTCGCCACGGCCGCGTGCCCGGCGAGCGCCGCGGCGGAAGCCTTGATGTCGGCCACGAGGCCTTCGGGCACGAGCTTCCCCGCCATGGCGATGCTCGCGGGGATGTCGTCGTAGCTCCCTTGATATCCCGGCGCGAAGCGATGGAACAGCTCGGGCGCCAGCACCACGTAGCCCTCGGCCGCGAAGCGCCGCGCGACGTCGCGCACGTGCTCGTTGATGCCGAAGATCTCCTGGAACAAGAGGAGCCCCGGGTGCGGCCCGGCGCCGGCCGGACGCGCCACGTACGCGCCCATCGCGGTCCCATCGGCGACGGGAATGTCGATGCTCTCGGTGATGATCTCTCGCATGTCTCGACCTCGAGCCCCTCATGCGAGATCCACCGGCAGGGCACAAGACGAAGGCTCCCGCGCCGCCCCCGAGGCTGGAGCGCCCTTCCGCCGCGCATCGCGCCTCTCGACACGACCGCCGCCCATGCGCGCGCGCTCCTCGCCGCCCGGCCCGACGCACCGCGCGAGATTTGATTGGGATGCCGCGCGTTTACCCGCGCCCCCGCGAGGGCGCCGAGCCGCCTCGCCGACTGACGCGCGCCGACGGATGGGCCTCGGCCCGCACAAAGATCATCACACCTGATCGCGATGTCACGGTCCTCTGCGAGCCGGGCATCACGGCGCGGGTCTCGGGTGGAGCACGGATCTTCCACCCCCGTCGAGCGGGGTGATATCACCGGCACATCCATGGATCTCGCGACGCTGCAGAAACGAGTCGATGGGTATGTCAAAGTCGACCTGCGCCCCCTCTACGAGGCGTACCGCGCCGAGGGTGGGACCGACCTCGATGGCTTCGTCGCGTACCTCGGCGCGGCTCGTGCCATCGACCCTGTCTTGGTGAAAGAGCTGCACACGCTCGGCGGCGTGGAGACCCCGTCGCTCGAAGACCCCGCCTACCAGGGCACGCTGCTCGCTTCCTGGGCGCGCACCGTCGCGCCGCGGCAGGCGCATGACGCAGCCTCCGGCCGGGCCAGCGCCCCGGCCATCACGGACCGCGGATCCGATGTTCGCTTCCGCACCATCTCCCGCCTCGGCGAAGGCGCGATGGGCGCGGTCGACATCGCACGCGACGTCTACCTGCGCCGCAAGGTCGCGCTGAAGACCGTGCTGCCCGAGATGGCCGCGCACCCCGAGGCCTTCGCGCGCTTCCTCTCGGAGATGCAGATCACCGCGCAGCTCGAGCACCCCAACATCGTGCCGGTCTACGCGCTCGACGTCGGCACCGACGGGTCGCTCGGCTACGCGATGAAGCTCGTCCAGGGGCGCGACCTCGCGACCATCATCGACGAGGCGCGGGAGAAGAGCGAGAAGGGCGAGCCCCTCGGCGAAGAGCTCGAGCTCGAGAAGCGCCTCGAATACTTCCTCAAGGTGTGCGACGCGCTCGCGTACGCGCACGACAAGGGCATCGTCCACCGCGACCTCAAGCCGGCGAACATCATGATCGGCCGGCACAACGAGGTCTATCTGATGGACTGGGGCATCGCGCGGCCCATCGGCGCCGGCGGGCAGCCGCTCGAAGCGGGCTTCGACGTCCCCGAAGCGAGCGATCGATCGAGCTCGAACCTCGGCCGCACGCGCATCGGCGACGCCATCGGAACGCCGCCGTACATGTCGCCGGAGCAAGCCGCGGGCAAGAACCCCGAGCTCGACGGCAAGAGCGATCAGTACACGATGGGGCTCATCCTCCAGGAGTGCGTGACGCTCAAGACGGCCGTCGACGGCGCGTCGATCGAGGCCGTGCTCATCAAGGCGCTCACCGGCAAGCGCGACATCCCCCCGGTCGGCGACGGGCCCGGCGCCATGCCGCGCGAGCTCGACGCCGTCGTCCGCAAGGCCACGAGCTTCGAGCCCAAGGATCGCTATCCCTCGGTCCGCGAGCTCGCGGACGATGTCCGTCGTCACCTCCGCGGCGAGGCCGTCCTCGCGCTGCCGGAGGGCAAGGTGCGCCGCGCCGGGCGCTTCCTCGCCAAGCATCGCATGGCGACGCTCACGCTCGTGCTCGGCCTCGGCCTCGTCGGCGCGGGCGGCACGATCGGCGCGCTCATCGCCGGCCAAGCCCGCATCGACGCGCAGCACGCCCGCGAGCTGCGCGTCAGCCAGATGGCCGCCGAGTCCGCCATCCAAGCGCAGCTCGTCGATCGCGAGCTCGGCCGCTACGAGGCCGCGCTCACGGAGTTCATCGGCGCCGCGCAGATCGTCTTGAGCAAGCTGCCCGCGAGCGACGTGGCGCCCTACTTCGACGAGAGCTTCGGCGCCAAAGCCTCCGCGCCGCCCGACTTCGGCCCCGCGCCGCGCTACCGCCGCGACGTCAGCGTGCTCGCGCCCGTCACGGCCCTCGGCGCGGGCACCGCGCGCGAGCCGCTCGAGCCGCTCCTGCGATCGCTCGGCCTGCTCGGCCCGGCCTTCCGCGAGCTCATGCTCGGCACCGCCAGCGTCGACGCCCGCGCCGCGTCGCCCGCGGAGCAACGCGCGCTCATCACCGACACCGGCGTCCCTGCCTTCCGCGCCTCGATCGCGCTGCGTGAAGGCGTCTCGCTCTCCTTCCCCGGCATGGCCGGCCGCGCGCCGATCACCGCGCCGAAGGAGCCCGATCCCAAGCGCGGTGTCGTCTGGGGCGCGGCCACGATCGTCGACGGCGAGCCCATCCTCCCCGCGAGCGCGGCGCTCTACGACGAGCGCGGCGCGTTCCGCGGCACCGCGCACCTCGAGGTCTCGCTGAGCAAGCTCTTGGCGCGGCCCGCCGCGGCCGATCTCGACTACGTGCAGAGCCGCCTGATCATCGCGCGCGACGGCAAGGTGCTGGCCGAGGACAACAAGGCCGAAGGCCGCGTGCCGCTCGCGCCCGAGGTCGGCGAAGCCATGGCCGCGGGCAAGACGGGCACGCTCGTCGCCGAGGTCAACGGCCGCCGTTACCGCTACGCGTTCCAGCCGCTCGCCGTGCTCGATGGCTACTACGTCGCCGCCGCGGAAGAAGGCCGGATGACGGGCAGCAAGGCGAAGCTCGAGACGAGCGATCCGCGCAAGGCCGTCGAAGCGCCGGCCCCGAAGCCGCTCGCCTCTTCGCCCGCGCGCCCCGCCGCGACACCGAACGCGCCTGCGCCGGTGCACGACGCCGGCGCCGAGATCGACGCGGGCGAGATCGACGCCGGCGAAGCGGCCGACGCCGGCCCCGCGCGCAAGCTCGGCCCGATGCCGAAATCCTCGACGGATCCCGGCGAGGCGCCCCTGCCTCCCAACCCGTTCGAGAAGTGGAAGGCCTACGACAGAAAGAAGAAGCCGTGATCGCGCGCCTTCCCCGTTCGCACGCCATCTCGCGGATCGCGCTCGCGGTCGCCTCCGCCCTCGCGCTCTCCACCGCCGCGCTGGAGGCGCGCGCCGACGACCAAGCCAAGGCCGAGGAGCTCTTCGAGCGCGGGCGCAAGCTGATGCAGAGCCGCGCCACGCTCGACGAAGCGTGCCGCACGCTCCAGGACAGCCTCCGCTACATGGACCGCGGCGACACGGTGTTGAACCTCGCCGAGTGCCATCGCCGCCAAGGCAAGACGGCGACGGCCTGGAGCGAGTTCGACAAAGCGCTCAACCACGGCACCAAGGTCGGCTTCGCCGAAGCCGTGCAAGCGGCCACCAAGCTGCGCGACGACCTCGCCACCAAGCTCTCGAAGCTCACCCTCAAGATCGCGCCCGAGACCGCGGCCCTCGAAGGGCTCACGGTGGAGGTCGACGGCAACGCCTGGCCGCGCGAGCGCTGGAACACCGCGTACATCATCGATCCCGGCCCCATCCGCATCCGCGCCGAGGCGAAGGGCTACAAGCCGTTCGACATCCTCGTCGACATCGGCACCAACAAGGACGCGAAGACGGTCGCCGTCGTGCTCGAAGCCGAGCCGCCTCCGCCGCCTCCACCTCCGCCTCCGCCGCCCCCACCGCCCGTCGTGAAGGAGCCGCGCCCGATGTGGCCGTGGTTCGTGGGCGGGGCCGGCTTGGCGCTCGGCGCGGGCGCGATCGCCGGCGAGATCATCTCGCAGTCCGCGCACCGCACGCTCGATCAGAAGTGCGGCGACGATCGCCAAGCGTGCCCGTCCGGCTACAACTTCAACCCCGCGCGCACGCGGGAGCTCGTCGGCTTCGGGCTCTTCGTCGGCCTGGGCGCGGGCGCCGTCATCGCCCTCGGATCCGCGGGCGTCGGCTTCGGCCTCTCCGCGCGCCCTCCGAGCACGCCGAAGGGGACCACGAGCCTCGTGCTGTCGCCGACCTCGATCGGCATTCGATCGACCTTCTGACTTCTTCTTTCCGACTTCGAATGACTTGTGCGCCATCGGCGCACCGCAGGAGGGGCAGGATGAACGAGATGAACGAGATGTCGAAGGGCTCACTCCCGGGTCGCTCTCTCACCGTGAAGCCGGCGCTCGCGCTCGCGCTCTTCGGCGGACTCGGCGTCGCCATCACCGGATGCCCCGGCCCCACGCCGCACGGCGGCGGTGGCTCCGGCGGCGGCGCCTCTTCCTCGAGCGCCTCGTCCTCGTCGTCCTCTTCGTCCTCCTCGTCGAGCAGCTCGGGGAGCATGCCGTGCGAGAAGCCGAGCGACTGTCCCGTGCCGGGCACCGTCTGCAAGACGAGCATCTGCGAGGCCGGCACCTGCGGCATCATCAAGACCGCCGCCGGGACGGACTGCAAGGAAGAGGGCGCCCTGTTCTGCGACGGCTCGGGGCACTGCGTCTCCTGCCTCACCGCGGACGACTGCCAAGATCCCAACACCATCCCCGTCCCCTGCGTGAACGGCGTCTTCAACGCGGCGCCCACGTGCGAGAGCGGCGAGTGCAAGGCCGGCGAGACGAAGGACTGCGCGTCGGAGGGCCTCATCTGCAAGCAGACGGGCTGCGCGGCGTGCATCTCCAACACGGACTGCGCGCTCCCCATGACGGGAGGCTGCGAGATCGGCCTGTGCTCGGGCGGCGCCTGCAAGAAGGACAGCGCCTCTCAGGGGACGCCGTGCGGGCCGAACACCGACGGCGTCTGCGACGGCAACGGCACGTGCGTCGACGGCAAGTACGTCTTCGTCACGTCGTCCGACTTCGCCGCGGGCTTCGGTGGCACCGCGGCGGCGGACCTCAAGTGCAAGAGCATCGCGACCGGCGCGGGGCTCGGGGGCACGTGGCTCTCGTGGACCAGCGAGCTCACGAGCTCGCCGTTCCTCCGCTTCACGAAGAGCACGGTGCCCTACCTGCGGCTCGACGGTGCCGTCGTGGCGCAGAACTGGGAGGGGCTGACGAGCGGCACGCTCGTCCACGGCATCGACATCACGGAGGCGCACACGACGCTCTCGCAGGCCGACGTCTGGACGGGGACGAAGACGAACGGCACGTACAGCGGCAACGCTTGCAACGACTGGTCGTCCACGAGCACTGCGGGCCTCAGCAGCGTCGGCGGCCTCTCGGGCACGACGGACGCCAAGTGGACCATCGGCAAAACCACCGAATGCACCCAGAAGGCGCACCTCTACTGCTTCCAGCAGTGAGCATGGAGGAGGCCCGCTTCACGCAACACGAAGCGGGCGCGGGGCTCTGGTCGCGTGTGCCCGAAGCGCTGGGTGAGCCCGCTCCCTGGCGGTCGCGGCTGCAGTGCTGAGAGAGAAGCGCTTCGTGCGGGTTGAAGCGCCTGCGGAGAGGCGCTTCGTGCCAAATCAGCGGTCAAGAGCCTCGAACAACAGGTCTCGTGGACGTTTACGTGGACGCTGACGCTGACGTCGACGGCCCGTCGTCAGCGTCAGCGTTCACGACCACGTCCACGAAGGGTCTTCGTCGTTCGAGAATCACGCTCGCTACGCTCGCTGATTTAGTGGAGGCGCCTGCGAGCGGCCGCGCCCTGGCGGGCGCGGTGCGCTTGCGGGAGGCCTCAGGCGCCGGTGAGGAAGTGGGCGACGTCGCCGTCGCGGAAGATGTAGGTGCGACCTTCGACGCGGAGCTTGCCGGCGCTGCGGATGGCGGCTTCGGTGCGGTGCTCGACGAGGTCCGAGACGCCGTAGACCTCGGCGCGGATGAAGCTCTTCTCGAAGTCGGAGTGGATGACGCCTGCCGCCTCGGGCGCGGTGCAGCCGGCGGGGATCGTCCAGGCCCGGATCTCCTTCGGGCCCGCCGTGAAGTAGCTCTGCAGGCCGAGGAGCCGGTACGCCTCGCGCGCCAGCGTGGCGAGGGCGGGCTCCTTCATGCCGAGGCCCTCCAGCATCTCCTGCCGGTCCTCGGCGGAGAGCTCGGACAGCTCCGACTCCAGCTTGCTGCACACGGCGACGACGCCGCTGCCCTCGGCTGCCGCGTGGGCGCGCACCTTCGACGCGAGCGGGCCGGTGCCGTGCACGTCCTTCTCGTCGACGTTGGCCACGTAGAGGACCTTGCTCGCGGTGATCATGCCGAGCGAGCGGATGTACTTGCGCTGCTCGTCGTCGAGGTCGAGCGAGCGGATGGGCTTCCCGGCGGAGAGGGCCTCGTGGCACTTCTCCATGACGGCGATCTTGGGCGCCAGCTCCTTGTCGCCCTTGAGCTGCTTGCGGGCCTTCTCCAGCGTGCCTTCGAGCGAGGAGAGGTCGGCGAGCATCAGCTCGGTGTCGATGGTGCCGATGTCGCGGATGGGATCGACGCCGCCGTCGACGTGCACGACGTCGCTCGTCTCGAAGCAGCGCACCACGTGGAGGATCGCGTCCACCTGGCGGATGTGGCTCAAGAACTTGTTGCCGAGGCCTTCACCCGTGCTGGCGCCGCGCACGAGGCCGGCGATGTCGACGATGCGCACCGACGCGGGGATGATCTTCTCGGACTTGATGAACTTCGCCAGGAGCCCGAGCCGGTCGTCCGGCACCGGCACCACGCCGACGTTCGGCTCGATGGTGCAGAACGGGTAGTTCTGCGCCTCGGCCTTCGCCGCCGTGAGGGCGTTGAAGAGGGTGGACTTGCCGACGTTCGGGAGACCGACGATTCCGACTTCCAGGCTCATGGGGGCGCGCGCATGTAGCACGGGGGCGTGCCGGCGCACCACCCGAACCGCTGGGGTATGCTCGCTCGCATGCGTACGCCCTTGCTTGCTTGCTTCCTCGCCGGTTCCCTCCTCGCCTGCAGCCCCACGATCGACACCACGCCGGACCCGCCCCGCGCCTGCCTCACCTCGTTCGCCTGCCCCGACGGCGAGCGCTGCGACGATGGCTTCTGCGTGGCCGATACCGCCTGCCCGGCGGCGATCGCGCCCAAGCTGATCCACGAGCAGGCGGGCATCGAGCCGGCCGCGCTCGTGGTGATCGACGGTCACGAGTACTGGCACGGATCCGAAGTCCCTCTCGAGCCCGGCCAGGCCGCGACCGAGTCCTGGTTCGTCGACCTCGCGACGAGCGCGCGCTCGACGCTCGCTCACCCGCCGGGCTTCGGCATCTGCGGCGGCGATCCGCTCCGCTGCACCTACTACGTGCCGGAGGGCGGGAGCCCCACGGTCCTCACCGGCCTCCAGCTCGCAGCCGGCGCCAAGACTTGGAGCGCCGCCGAATCCGTCACGCTCCCCGCCGGCTACGACCTGTTCGCCGTCGACCAGCCGACCGCCGGTCGCTGGCTCCTGTGGAACGCCGCGCAGCACGTCGTCGCCGCGTGGGCCCCGGGCCAAGGCGCGCCCGAGCCGCTGCTCGACTACGGCGACCACACCTTGCTCGGCCTGGTCGAGGCGAAGGGCATCGAGAAGCGCATCCTCCGCCGCCACAACGAGCTCGAGACCGCGACGCTCTCCTCCGCCGCGCTGGAGAAGGACGCGAGCTTCTCGCCCCTCTTCAGCCTGGAAGGTGGCTTCAAGCTCGTGATGTACGCCGTCCCGACGGGCGATGGCCGCTGGTTCGTGGTCCACGACACGCCGGGCACCGGCGCCGTCTATCGCGTGTGGCGCGTCGACGCGGACGGCTCGACCGAGATCGGCGAGACCGCCGATTCGATGGTCGCCCTCGTGGCCTCCAACTACAGCAGCGGCTCGCCCGCCCTCGAAGACGGCGCCCGGGGCCACGGCGCGCTGTGCAAGGCCGACGGTTGCCGCACCGCCGAGGTCGACTTCACCACCGCAAACACGAGCCCTCTCGGCAGCACCACCGTGCCCGGCGCGAGCCAGCTCCTCATCGCGAGCACCCGCTGGCTCTCGTGCGACACCGCCGAGATCATCGCCGTGGAGCAGCTCGCCGAGCCCTCCCCGACCACGAAGCTCCATCGCCTGCGCGTCCTGCCCAACGCCACGCCGTGACCGCGGCGCGCCCCCCCCGCGGCGCGCCCGCGCTCAACCGTTCCCGACGCGGTCCCCCATCGCCGCCTCGCCGCCGCTCTTGCCGTTGCCCGCGCCCTTGGTCGCGTCGGCCTTGGGCTTCTTCGACGCGACGGCGCGCGACTGGAGCGGCGGCACGTGCGCGTCGACGTCGTCGGCCCAGATCCACATGCCCACGCGGCGGAGCTCGCCGTGGCGGAGCACGAGCAGGGTCCAGAGGCGATCGCGCGCGTCGATCGCGTCGGTGACGCCGGGCTGCGCCTTGGTCTTCGTGCCCCTGCGCTTGAGGCGCTTCAGGAGATCAGTGCCGACGGCGGCGGCCTCCTTGATCTGCGCGGCGTTGACGGCGGTCTTCCCCTTCACCTCCTTCGCGTGCTTGGTGAAGAGGGCGGCGAGGTCGACGCAGTCCTGCGCGAGGTCGATGGATCCCCTGCCCGCGTGGATCTTCTCGACGGCGCGCGCCGGGATGACGCCGGAGGCCGCGAGCGCGTCCGCCGATTTGATGAGCGGATCCCTGAGCTCGCGCGCCCGCTTCAAGAGACCCGGCGTCGCGCCGTCGCTCCCGCGATCCACCTGCGCGGAGGCGAACATGACGGCGAGCGCGATGTCGGAGAGCTGCTGGAGCTTCGACACGCTGACCTTCGGCAACTCGGATTTGATGCGATCGATGTGCCCCGCGACGGCATCGAGCCCCCGCTCGACGTTGTGATACGCGAGCGACGCGTCGGCGCGGAAAGGACGCACGTCGCTCGCATCAATCGCCTGCGCGGCTGGGAGGAAGTCGTCATACGCCTTCTGCGATCCAACGACCTCGTGAGTGCTGCTGCTTTGCTTCTTGGAAGAGCTCTTGGGCTTGGCCATACCCAACAAGCTACGGGCCCGCAGCAGCCCCGCAAGGCACCGCGCTGTCATACCGACCGCGCCCAAACCGTTGGGACGACGCCAAGGGGCGAGCCCCTCCCGTGCCCAAACGGTTGAGGCGACACCAAGGGCGAGACCTTCCCGCGCCCAAACCGTTGGGGAGGCGAAGCGGTGAGACCTCTCCTCGCCCAAACCGTTGAGACGACGCCAAGGGGCGAGCCTCGTTCCACGCTCAAACCGTTGGGGTGAGGCCAGGGGCGAGCCCTTCTCGCGCCCAAACGGTTGAGACGACGCCGAAGGCGAGACCTCCCCACACCCAAACCGTTGGGGCAACGCCAAGGTCGAGGTCATCCCCGCGCCCCAACGGTTTGGGCGAAGCGAAGCGACGAGCCTCTCGACCCGCTCAAACGTTTGGAGGACACGCGGGGGTCGGGCTTCAGCGGCTCCGCCGGAGGCGTGGGGCGCGGGGGCGGAGACGTGTTCGCGGGCGAGGATGGCGGCGGCTTGGTGGTCGTCGCCATCCGGCCCGATGGATGGCTCAGCGGCCGGGGATCGACTCCACGCTCGTATTTCGAGCGAGCTCGACCGACGATGCGGGGCTCTCCGCAGTCGTCGGACAGAGCCTAGCGACGCCGCTCGGATCGGGACCGGGCACGAGGTTGCGCCGGGGGAGGCGGCGCGGCCAGAAGGTCGATCGCCGAGCGGTGGATCTTCGCCAGCGCGCGCAAGAGGTGCTCGCGTTCGGTCTCGGTGAGGTCCGCGGTGACCTGTTCTTCGATCCACCGCCGCTCCGCCTCGATCGGCGCCTGCAGCGCGCGCCCCGCGGGGGTGAGCCACAGCCGCACGAGGCGCTGGTCGTGTTCGTCGCGCCTCCGGGTGAGCACCCCGGTCTGGCTCATCCGCGTGGCCATCTTGACCACGGTGGGCGTCGCGACGTTCAGCTCGGCGGCGATCTCGCCGGGCGTGCTGCCGTCGCGTTGCCACAGCGCCGCGAGCAGGACGTTCTGCCCGAGATGCAGCCCGTGACGTTGCATCGCCCGCTCGGCCAGCGCCTGAAGCGCCTTCTTGGTCTTGCTGTGGAGGTCCAGGAACTCGGGCATCGCGGTCGCTCAGTATCGTGCGGACCGAACGATCGGACCACAAACCGCTCGGTTGACGGACAGTCATTAGCCGGCTAACGATCTTCGCATGCACACCCCCCTGATCCTGGTCACTGGCGCCACCGGCAACGTCGGCCGCGAGCTCGTCCGCGAGCTCGACGCGCGCGGCGCTGCACTTCGCGTCCTCGTCCGCGATCCCGCCCGCAGCGTCGGACTGCCCGAGCGCGCCGAATGCGTCGTCGGAGACCTCGGCAAGCCCGAGACGCTGGCGCGCGCCTTCGACGGCGTCGCGAAGCTGTTCCTGCTCACGCCGGGCATCTCCAACGAGCACACCGTGCACGCCGTCGCGGCCGCCGCAGCCGCCGGCGTGCGCCACATCGTTCACCTGTCTTCGTTCAACGTGCTCGGCGATCCGATGCCGGCCATGGGCCGCTGGCATCACGAGCGCGAAGAGCTCATCCGCGCCTCCGGCATCCCGGCCACGTTCCTGCGGCCCGGCGGGTTCATGACCAATGCGCTCGACTGGGTGCCTACGATTCGCGAGGGAGGTTTCGTCCTCGATCCGATCGGCCCGGGCCGCTACGCGCCGATCGACCCCGCGGACATCGCCGCGGTCGCCGCCCTCGCGTTGACCGAGGATGGCCACCAGGGCAACGCCTACGTGCTCACCGGCGACGAGCTGTTCACCGTCGCCGAGCAGGTCCGGATCCTCGCCGCGGCGATCGGCATCGAGCTCGAGGTTCGCGAGGTGGCCACGCCGGCCGAGGCGGTCCGGTCCCGCTTTCCCAACGGAGCGCCGGGCCCGCTCGCGGCAGCGATTACGGAGGGGTTCGCCATCATGCGCGCCGACACCGCCGGCTTTCGTACCGACACCGTGGCGCGTCTGCTCGGGCGCCGGCCGCGGACGTTCGCGGCCTGGTGCGCGCGCAACGCGAACGCGTTCCGGCGGTCCGCCACCTCGTAGCGAAGCTCGGCATCGGCGACGAGCGCGAGCCACGCGCCGTGCGTGCGCCGAACGGCGGCGGTCACGTGGGTCGAGCGGCGACAGGATCCGCCGCCGCGTGCGTCACTGCGCCGGCGTGCCCGCGCCGAGATCGCAGGCGATGATGCGGGTCGTTCGCGCGCTGGGGTTTCCCTGGGTCGCTTGGCCCACGAAGCGCACGAACCGCCTCTCGTCCACGGGGCACGGCGTGCTGATTTCGCCGATGGCCGGCGCGATCGTCTGGTCGACGTAACAGAACCCGTCGACGGGCGCGCCGTCGACCTCGAGGTCCGCCGAGGCATTGTTCTGGCAGGCCAGCGCGGCGTCGCCGGCGAGCTGCGCGATCTCGCAGAAGCAGTTCCAGCCTTGCCCCTCCGCCTGCGGCGCGTCCGTGACCTGCGAGAGGATGCCTTCGTGCGCGGCCGCGACGGGCACGCGCCCCGCGGACGCGTCGCAGGCGCAGGCGCCCTCCGCCGCGCGGCGCGCCTCGACGACGGTGCAGGCCACGCCGCCCGACACGAGCGGCGGCGTGCGATCGAGGCACTGCCCCGCGAAGAACGCGGGACCCATGCTGGCCGGCGCGACCTCGACGAAGTCCATCGAGACCGTGGGGTCGTCGGGCGCGCACGCGCCGGCGAAGGTGAAGAGCAACGAGAGGAGAACGGAGGCGAGAGAGCGGTGGTTCATCATGCCTGCGATCGATGGCAATGCGAATGCCGCGCGCAAACAGCGGCGTTCGGCGGACTTCTCCAGCACCGCTGCCAACGATGGTTGGCAAACGAGGCCTTCCTCCGCCACCCATCGACGCATCCTCGAACGCGTCGTCCGCGAGCTTCGTCCCGTCTCAGCGGCCGATGTCGAGCTGTGCCCTCGCGGGGCGCGCGCCGACGAGGGCGGTGCCGAGGGCAGCGGCGGCGAGGAAGGTGGCAACGAGGGGGAGACGCTTGCGAATGTTCATGGGTGAGCTCCTTTCGGTCGCTCATCCCTGAGCAGCCGCCGTGCCGCGCGAGCGCCGCGGTGTTTCGCGAGGTTCGCGCGATCGACATGCATGCGCGCCGCGTGCGCGCACGGCTGTGCGGCGTGCGCTCGGCAAGCGCGCACGGCGTGGCGACGGCTCGGGACCGCGAGCGCGATCGCCCCGCTCGCCGAGCGTCGCCGTGCCGCGCGAGGCGCCCTGCTCGTGCTCCTCCAGTTCACGCCGATCGCCGGCGCCGCGCTGCCCTATCCTCGCCCACGTGCTTCGCGACGATCTCGAGACTGGTCGCACTGGCCTGCGCTGGTCTCTCCCCGATGCGTTCGACATCCAGACGAACACGCAGCGTCAGCTCGTGGCGCACGATCCGGAGCGGCAGGTGCTCTGGTTCGTGCAGGTCTTACCGTGGCCCTTCGATTTGCGCCGCGCCTTCCACGACGTGCTGCGCGCCGATCTGGAGATGGACGCGCGCCACCTCTTCGAGGAAGCCCACACGCCCGCCGAGTGGCCGCCCAACTCCGGCCGGATGCACAAGCCGCGCACGTCCGATCCGACGTGGTCGCCGATCGTCGAGGTCGAGCACGTGCGCATCGGCGCGGCTCCCGCGCTGCGCGCCGTGCGGCGGGTGACCTACCAGCCCGGGAACGAGGTGCTGAGCGCCACGCTCGTCGTCCCGCTCGCCGAGGGCTACGCCGAGATCGTCGCGCTCTCGCGGGCGGCGCGGACGGGGTTTCGCGAGTCCGTGTTGATGGTGCAGCGCGAGAAGGCCTCGCCCGAGACCAAAGGCACCTTTCTCTCGCAGGCCGAGTACGACGATCCCGCGCGCGATGAAGGGTTCCCCTCGCACCCGCTCTGCCGGGTGCGCGCGGCGCAGCGCTGGCTCCTCGGCGACGCGGGGCTCTCCGTCACCCAGCCCGCGATCGAAGAGCCCGAAGGCGAGCGCGTCCTCGAAGAGGCCGGCTGTGCCGTCATCGTGCCCCCGCGTTATCTGTTCATGCCGCGGGAGCGGATGCCCATGGCGCCGACGCTCGCGTCGTTCGTGCGCGTCGGGCTGCTGGACGCGGCGGTGCGCGTCCTCGACGTGGGGCGCATCGAGGGGACGCTCGCCGGCGGCGATCCCGTGCGCGCGCTGAAGCGCTTTGCGCAGGCACACGTCGACGGCTGGGCCGGCGAAGGCGTGACCGACCTCGCGCAGCAGTCGGAGCTCGTGGCCAGCGACGGCCCGCACGTCCATCTGCGGACGGTCGTGCGCTTCAACGTCGGAGAGAAACGCAAGCGGAGCGTGATGCGCTGGCGCGCCGACCGGGATGGGAACGTGTTCCGCGTGGCCATCGGCACCTCCCCGCACGTCCCCAAGGAAGAGGTGTCGGATCAGGTGGACGCCGTGATGGCGTCCCTGCGCCAACTCGACGAGGACGCGCACCCACCGAAGAAGCCCTGGTGGAAGATATGGTGAGGGCTCGAAGCCCCGTGCGCGCGCGGCGCGTCGGGGGAAGCGTCGAGGTCACCGGCGTGGTGACGCGTGGAAGGGTTCGGGGCTTTCGATGACGAGGGGCTGATGCGCGGCGGAGAGGAGCGTCCCTCAGCGCCGCGCTTCGAGCCACGCGAGGCAGGCGTCGCGCGTGGCGCGTTGGGGCGGCGTGAGGCGCTTGCCGTTGTCGAGGGCGCCCTTCTTCACGTCGGCGAGGAAGGGGACGACGTGCTTCTTCGACCACGCGTAGTAAAGCGGCCACAGCCACTTCGCCTCGAGCTTTCCGGCGTCGGGGACCTTCTGCTGGGCGCGCGTCCACTGGATGAGCGCGGGCGCGAGGCGGGAGGCGTCGAGCGACGCGAGGGGCGCGGCGAGCTTCTGCCACGCAGGCTTGGGCGTGCCGAGGCTCGACCCGCCGTGGGAGCGGAGCCCGAGGTAGACGCGGAGGACCGTCGCGATGGCGTCGCCGTCGAAGCCGGCCCGGCGAACCGTATCGAAGAGATCGCGGAGCGTGTCGTAGTCGTCGGCCTTCGCCTCGAAGCAGGTGCGGAGGCGCGCCCAGGGCTTTCCTTCGAGGCCCGCGAGGACCGCGGCCTCGTCGAGGCGCGGCGCGTCCACGAGGGACTTCACCCAGCGGAGGATGGGCTTCTGCTCCTTCTCCGAGAGCGCGTCGAAGTTCGGCATCTCGCCGAAGAAGGCGAGCGCGTGCGCGTCCTCGAGCACGTCCTCGAGGAACGAAGCGTCCCGCCGATCGCCCCACGCGTCGAGCAGGGGCAGCGCGCGCAGGGAGAACGCCGCGCGATCGCCGAGATCCACCTTGGCCACCTCGGCGAGCGCCCAGAGCGTGCCGCCGTATCGGACCACGTCGCGGAGGAGCACGTAGGCGTAGGGGAGCGCGACGGCCGCCGCGGGCGTCGTGGGGAAGGTGCGCCACGGCTGCGCGAACCAGCGCGCGGCCGCGGCCTCGCGCTCCTCGGGCGAGCGCTTCGCGTCGAGGAGGTAGTCCGGATCGAAGGAGGGCGGCGTCGCGGCGGCGTCGTGTCCGTGGATGCGCCGGCGGAGGCGCAGGATGTCGGGGCTGTGCGCGTCGTAGTCCCACGTGAGCCCGGCCGCGATGCGCAGCTCGCGCGCCTTCTCGAAGTCCGCGAGCGCGGCGGCGAGCTCGCCCGACGCGTCGCGCACCTTGGCGCGGGCCGCGTATTCCTTGGGCGAGAGCACAGGAGCGTCGGGCTCCTCCTGCTTGCGCGCGGCTTTGGCGGCCTTCTCGCCGCTTGGCTTGGCGGCCGCGTCGCCGGTGAGCGCTTTGGCGCGCGCGAGGAGCCGCGCCCGCTCCTCTTCGCCGAGCGGCGGGGTCTTCTTCGTCGTCTTGCGATCCTCGCAGGGGTCTTTGCCGTTGGCCTTCGAGGCGAGCGCGGTCGCGACGCGCGACGTGACGCCTCTCCGCCGATCGCGCTCGTCGTCGGACCAGGACCGGCAGCGCACGACGGCCGCGTCGAGCGCGGCGGCGCGCGCGAAGTCATCCTCGGCGCCGGAATCGCCGAGGTACAAGCGACACTCCCACCGGAGGCGCAGGGACTCGGCGAGCGCGACGTGGTGGGGAATCAAGACGTCGAGGATCTCCTTGGCCTCCGCGTAGGCGCCGCGCGCCAAGAGCTTCTGGGCGAGCTGCTGCGCCGCGCCGAGCGCCACCTCGAACACCGCGCCGTCCCCCTCCTCGAGCAGCGCCGCGAGCACCGGTCGCGCGTGCGCGAAGTACGTGAGGTGGTTCGAATAGAGGAGGTGCCGCATCGTGTATTCGAGGTGCATCGCGGCATCGAGCCGCGCCGTGGCGTGCGGCGAGGCGGCGATCGCGGCGGCCTTCTTGGCTTCGGCTTGCGGCGTCGTCGTGTCGTTCCCGTCGTCGAAGGGCGAGCGGACGCCGACGTCGGGAAAGAGCGACGCCGGGATGAAGCGCTCGCGCTCGTCGGATGGATGGAGGGTGTTGTCCGATCCGAGCTCGCCGACCTCGAAGAGGCGGCGAACGAGGAGGACGGCCTCCGCGCGCGCCGTGGGCGCGAGCGCTTCGGCGATGCCGAGGAGACCGTCGACCATGTCCGGATCCTGCAGGAGCTCCTCGAACGGCTTGAAGGCCAAGCTCACGTGAGGCTCGGACGTGAGCGTGGCGACGAGCGACGGCGCGAGCGCCCGCGCCTCGGGCGCGCGGCTCGCGCCCCACAGATCGCCGGCGAGGAGCAGGTACGCGCTCGCGCGGCGCCGCACCGTCTGCACGCCGTCGGGCGCCTTCACGTCGAGATGAACGACGGGACCGTCGAGGCGCGCGGTGAACGCGGGCAACGCAGGCGCGCCCGTGAGGAGGTGACGCCCGTACGCCGTGGCAAAGCGATCGAGCGAAGCCTCGAGCGGCGATCGCGTGACCTTCGGGGTGCTCTCTACGCTCTTCTCGCTTCGCTTCGCCGCCATGCTCTCCGTCCTCGGGGCGGTGCTTCTAGCAGAAGCGAGCGGCGCTCCGGAAGCGCGGATACCCGCTGAAATCGTGCGCCCGCGCGGCGTGCGTACTGCGCAAGGATCGTACACCGGACGTGTCGCGTAGCGCTCGTCGCGATCCAGCGCGCGCACCTCGAATGCGCAGACGGCAGCTTCGACACGGAAGCGCGGTGCTGCGCAACGATCGTACGGCGAACGTCTGCGTCTCTCCGACTTGGCGAGGGTCGAGCGCTTCGGCGTTCAGCGGTCAGGCCGGGTTGGATTGCTCATTCCCATTCGGCTGACGAAGCTCGCGGAGCCCCACGTGGTTCGGCCGAAGCGAGCCCGAAGGTGATCGCGGGAGAGCCCGTCGTGGCCGTCCCTCGCGCCGCCCCACCAGGAGAACGTCCGATGACCGTCAGCCAAGATCTCTACCCCCGCATCCAGCAGCTCATCGAAGAGCTCAAGAACAACCCCAAGATCGTCGTGGTCGAGAGCATCCTCGAAGGCCCGAACCTGGCAGAGGTGACGGAGGTGAACCCGCTTTTCATCCGGCTGGGCCACGATCTCCACAAGACGTACTACTCGGTGCTCAACCGGCTCAAGATCCGCTGGGAGGCGAAGTCGCCGGAGACGTTCGGCGACATCGACCTGCCCAACATCATCACGACGCCCAGTATGGACCAGGGGTTCAGGGTCTACGCCGAGAGCGACGAGACGCCGATGCCGTCGCCCTTCGAGACCTTCGCGATGCGCGGGGCCGAGACCGCGTACGGCGCGACCGGCGGCGGCACCGTGATGTCTCACACCATCCGATCGGGGTGGCGCAGCTACCCCTTCGACATGAACGGCTTCCTCGAGCTGGCCCTCGCGTTCAAGGGATATCACCGCTGGACCGAGGTGGTCTGGTGGGCGTTCGTCCAGGGGCGGCCCGATCGGTTCGACGTGACCGATTTCGAAGCAGAGATCCCGCCGCTGTTCGACGACGTCTCGCTCGAGTCGGTCCGCGCGGTGTTCGATCGGGTGAAGAAGAAGGGCTGAGGCGACTGCCGCTGCGCGCTCGGCGGCTCATGGAGCGGGAGAATCTTTGCGACCGCGCGCGAGGAGGAGCTGCGCTGGAGACGCGGCGATCGCGCAGCGGTAGCCCACCTCGGCGAGCTTTCGGATGGAGCTGAAGTCGAGCATGCCGAAGCGGGCGACGTCGGGGCGGAGGAGCCAGTCGACTTCACGTTCGGCTTGGTCGCGGTGGGCGACGCTGCTGGCGGTGGCGGAGCCGACGATGACTTGGAGGCAGCCGGGGACGCCGAGGGAGGTCTTGCGGAACGGGTTCAAGGAGCGGAGGAGGAGGCGGAAGGCGGAGGGGATCTCTTCGTAGGAGAGGTCGCTCTGGATGGCGCGCGGGGGGCTGATGTCGACGGCGATGGTGGGGCCGTCGTGGAGATCTTTGGCGAGGCGCCACGGGAGGTTGTCGAGGACGCCGCCGTCGACGAGGACTTCGCCGGACTCGATCATCGGAGGGAAGATGCCGGGGAGCGCGGTGGTGGCGCGGATGGCGCGCCAGAGCGGGCCGCGGCGGTGCACGACGAGCTCGCCGCGGGTGAGGTTGGCGGAGACGCAGGCGAAGGGGATCCAGGTGTCCTCGACGTCGGCGTCGCCGGCCACGTGCTTGGCGGCTGCGTCGAGCACGTGGTGCGAGACGAGCGAGAGGATGGGCGGCACGTAGGCGCGGTGCGGCGCCATGCGGCCCCAGAGGTGCTCGTGGAAGTCGAGCATGGCGCGCGGATCGGCGCCGAGGGCGTAATGCGCGCCCACGCCGGCGCCGGAGCTCGCGCCCACGACGAGATCGATGGGCACGGAGAGATCGTCGAGCGCGCGCAGGACGCCGAGGTGCGCGGCCGCGCGCGCGCCGCCGCCGCCGAGCACGAGCGCGGTGGCGGTGCCGGAGAGGAAGCGCGCGATGCGGGCGATGTCCTCGAGCTCGCCGGCGCGGACGTGGTGGTGGCGCTCGACGGGGCGCGCGTCGAGAAAGGCCGCGGTGCCGCGCGGGCGCGCGGTGCCCTGCGGGTGGACGAGGACGAGCTCGCGATGCACGCCGGCCACCGAAGCTTCGCCGTCGGCGAAGAGGGCGCGCTCCACGGGGCCGGGTGAAGACGACGCGGTCGCGTCGGCGACGAGGAGCACGCGATCGGCGTTGCGGATGGCGCGGCGCGACCAGGGCGTGGCTTCGTCGTCGGCGAGGTAGAGGGTGAAGCGGCTCCGGCGCTCCACCTCTTCGAGCCAGGCTTGGGCGCGGACGCCGCCGGGATCGCCGTGGCGATCGGTGGCGGCGCCGGAGACTTCGAGCTCTTCCTCGACGAGCGCGCTCGAGACGATCGACGTCGTGCCGTGCGTGCCGAGGGCGCGCGCGAGCTCCTTGCAGAAGCGCTCGACGGGCGCGCCCGGGGTCACGGGGACGACGGCGACGGTGGAGACGGCTTGGTGGGGCGCGCCCATGGTCGCGCCGGCGTTGCCTTGGTTGAGCCGATCGACGAGCACGCGCGCCACCGCGCGCACCACCGAGGGGCTCTCGGCGCAGAGCGCGTCGAAGGCCTCGCGCGGGAGCTTGGCGAGCACCGCGTCGCGCGCGGCGATCACGGTGGCGCCCCGCGGCTTCTCGGAGACGAGCGCCATCTCGCCGACGCTCTGCCCGCGCGACAGCTCCTTCACCACGCGCGGCTCGCCCGAAGGGCTCGCGACCAGCACCGAGAGGCGGCCGCTGACGACGAGGTAGAGACCGTCGGCGGGATCGCCTTCGGCGAAGAGGCGCTCGCCGCGGCGGAGGACGATCCACACGAGCTGCGCCACCACCGCGTCGATGGTCGCGGCGTCGAGGGGCCCGAGCACGGCGGGGATCATCTCGGCGATCTCGGCGCGGCGATCGTTCGGCACCAGGCCGCGGACGACGATGCCGTCGGCCAGCGTGCGCCGGACGCCGCTGAGCGGTCCTTCGTGAGCGCGCGTCGGGGTGCGGGAGAGCGGCAGCATGGGTCCTCCTTCGAGCGTTGCGGGAGCGATCAGGCGGCGGCCTTGCGGAGCAGCGCGGAGGCCTGCTCGTGACCGGCGCGGAGGAGGCCGTGCGCGATGTCGGCGGCGTCGAGCGGGACGAAGACGAGGAGCGCGCTGCCGTCGCCCTCGGCGAAGCCCGGGTTGCGCGCGACGTAGAAGGCGACGTCGGGATCGTTCTGCAGCGCGCGCGATCCGCGGATGCGCTCGGGTCGGCTCGGACGCACGAAGGTGCGGGCGAGCCACGGATCCTCGCCGGTCCACTGCACGCCGCGCTTCTGGGAGATCGCTTGCACGATGGCCTCGACCTCCGCGGGCGTCTCTTGATCCCGGCGCGGGAAGTAGCGGCGAAGCGTGCGCGCGAAGAGCTTGTAGACGGCGGGGTTGCTCGCCGTGGTCACGTACGAGAGCGGGATGCGCGGGTTCTTGAGCTTGAAGCGGAGCGCCTCCGTGAGGCCGAAGACGGCGCTCGCCGATCCACCGCGGTACGCGGGGAGGATGTGGACGCCCGCGCCGAACACCGCCTGCTCGCGCCCATTCACCACGATGCGCTGGATGCGCGCCGCCGAGAAGCCCGCGAGCTCACCGTCGCGCCCGAGGAACAGCGCCACGCGCATCTCGTCCGAGGGGAGCACGACGCGCTCGAAGCCCGCGCGATCGAGGGTGTTCGAGTTGGCGAGGTAGACGGCATAGAGCTGCTCGACGAGCGCGGCGCGCTCGGCGGCGGGGAGCTCGCCCAGCGTGACGACACGCGTCCGCGCGATGGGACGGCGCGGAGCCTTGGCGACGACCGAAGGAGCAGCACCGAGGAAAGCTTGCGAAGGGGCAGCGGCGACCATGCCGGCCCTCATTGCAGCCCGCGGGCCACCTCTCGGCGCGGCGGCGGCGCGCGTGGATAGCGAGAATCGTCGGGGGATTTCGATGGAGGCTCGGGCCTCCATCCCCGAGGGCGGCCCCTCCAACGGTGGGTGGCCATCGCCACTGCGAGCGATGGAAAGGAGGCATCGCCGTCGATGGATCCGAGGGCGCACGCGAAGTCTGCGGCCGCTTCATGGATACCCGCAGCGCCGGCCTGGTCCGCTCGCTGGCGCTCGCGGCTGCTGATTGCTGTGATGCTGGGCTGCTGTTGCTGGGTGGAGTGGCGAGGGCCGAGGTCCGCACGCGAAGGAACGGCGGCGCGGCGTGGCCGGCGATAGGGGTGCACCGATGCACCGAAGCAACGGCAGCAGCCGCGAGCGCCAGCGAGCGGGCCAAGAACGGCGCTGCGGGCTGCAACGAAGCGGTCGCGTGCACCCATGACACGCGCGCATCAGGAGGCGCAGGGGCGCACGCCAACGGTCGCGGGAGGGCGCGGCACGACGGTTGCGAAGGGGCTGGCAGCGAAACGATGCGCGGGGGCTTTCGCTCCGAGGGCGCGGGCGATCGGGGGATCGCGCGCCGAGCGGAGCGGATGGAGCACGCGCGGCCGAAAGGGACGAGGACCGAACATGAAGATGGGAATGCCCGAGATCGACCGGATGATTGCCGAGGTTCACAGCGCCGCCGTGGCCAAGTACGGCGCGGACGCCGTGG
Source organism: Minicystis rosea (assembly GCA_001931535.1). Lineage (GTDB taxonomy): Bacteria > Myxococcota_A > Polyangia > Polyangiales > Polyangiaceae > Minicystis > Minicystis rosea. Next base: position 15,333,551 of record CP016211.1, on the reverse strand, counting down.
CCCGGGTCGCCGCGAGCACGCTGCCCAACTTCGAGCCGACGAACCTTTCGAACGAGCGCCAGCGGCCGACGTGGATCCACACGCCCGGGCTCGCGGCGCGGCCGTGGTGGAGCCGCGAGCAGTGCGGCCGGCTGACGGAGATGATCACGGCCTTCGAGGCGGCGACGGCGCAGATCCGCGCCGAGCTCGTGGGCATCGATCCGAGCCTGATGGGCATCGCGTACGATCACCTCTCCGTCGATCCGGAGATGATTCGCGGGTGGAAGAACCTGTTCTTCTTCCGCGACTACAAGGCCGACGAAGCGCTGCTCGCCAAGGTGCCGACGATCAAGGGGCTCGTCGATCGCTTCGGGCCCGAGCAGCTCGATCGGTTCGAGCTGTTCCTCTCGGTGCTCGAGCCGGGGACGCACATACCGTCGCACTTCGGCGGCGCCAACGTGAAGCTGACGCTGCACCTGCCGCTGTGGATCCCCGAAGGCGACTGCGCGCTCCGCGTCGACGACGACACGCGCGGCTGGAAGGACGGCGAGATGATGATCTTCGACGACACCTTCTCCCACGAGGCGTGGAACCGGACGTCGAAGCCGCGCGCGGTGCTGCTGCTCAAGGTCTATCACCCGGAGCTCTCGGTCGAAGAGGTGGGCGTGCTGGAGATGTTCGCGCCGCTCAACGCCAAGGTGTACCGCGGCAAGCTGAAGGAGATGGGCCGCGGGATGTGATCGCGCGCCGAACGAGGCGGATGGACGCGGTTGGTTTAAGCCCTCAATAAGCTCCCGACGCGCGCCGGCGAGGTACGTGAAGGGCATGCCTTCCACACCTCGATCGTTCCCGCGCAGGCGGCTCGCCGCCGTTCTCCTCGCCGCCTCGCTCGCCGCCACGAGCGCGTGCAGCAACGACGTGTTGCAGGCAGCTTCCACGTCGGGTGCGGACGGAGGAGGAGCCGGTGGCGCTGTGCTCGGGCCTTACTGGGCCCAGCGCTTCGGCGACTTCATGCCGCAGATCGGCGTCTCGATCGCCGTCTCGCCCTCCGGCAACATCGGTGTCCTGGGAGCGTTCCGGGGCACCATCGACTTCGGGCTCGGCCCGCTCGAGCAGACGGAGGACGGGTTTCTCGACACCTGCATCGTCGTGCTCGATCCGAGCGGAAAGCCGCTTTGGAACCGCAACCTGAGGGCGCCCGCCATCCAGGGTTCCATCCCTCCTTCCCTCGCCTTCGCGGGTGAGGACGTCATCGTCGCCGGCAGCTTCAGCACGCAACACCCGGTGGACTTCGGGCAAGGCCCGCTCGCGAGCGCGGGTGGAGACGATGTGTTCGTCGCGCGGTTCGACGCGCAGGGCGCGCTGAAGTGGAGCCGGCAGCTCGGCGACGGCGACGATCAGCACGCGCTCGACCTGACGACGGACCCGCAGGGGAACGCGTTCGTGAGCGGTCGCTTCGCGGGGACGGTGAGCTTCGGTGTGGCCTCGTTCTTCGGCGAGCCCGGCAACGACAACACGTTCCTGCTCGAGCTGAATCCAGAAGGCGAGGCCGTCGCCGCGGCGGGCTTTCCGGTTCAAGGGATCTCGTACGGTCGCATCGCCGCCGACGCGCACGGCCACGTCTTCATGACGGGCGCCCTCCTGGGCAGCGCCGACTTCGGCATGGGCACGCTCACATCACCGAAAGAGCACCTCTTCGCGGCGGGCTACGACGGCGATCTCCACCCCATCTACACGAAGGTCCTCGGCGATCCCGCCAGCGAGACCCCGCAGACGCCCTTCGATCTCGCGGTCGACGCGGAGGGCAACGCGATCATCGCGGCGTGGTCGAATGGTCCCATCGATCTCGGGGGTGGCGCGCTGTATCCCAACGGTGCCCACGGAGCGTTCTTGCTGAAGCTCGATCCGCACGGCAACCGTGTGTGGGACGAGGCGCTGGGCCCCGAGCTGACCGAGCTCCACATCGCGAACGACGGCGCGTCGGGGATCTTGCTGGCCGGTACGGTCACCGACTCCCCAAGCACGTTTTCGCTTTCGCGGTTCGACGCGAACGGGAAGACGCTGGCTCACCGCGCGATGAGCGCCGCCGAGGGCTCGATCGACGTCCGCCGGATCGCCGCGACGCCCGCGGGCGACTTGCTGCTGGTGGCGAACGTCGATGGGACGATCGATTTGGGGTTCGGGCCGCTGACGTCGATCGGGCCGGATGCGCTCGTGGCGAAGCTGCCGGGGGAGTGACGTGGTGCTCCCCTGGTCCGAGCGCTCAGTCGCTCGGACGTCGTCGGCGAGCGTCACGCCGAGCTTCCAGAGCGAGGCGCGCAGATCCCATGCGCGACGCATCGTACTCGACGCTCGCCGAGGAAAGGGGCTAAACCCTTCCTCGGCATGGCGAGCGCGCTCCCCTCCGCTGATCCGACTTCGGCCTGGATGAAGCACCTCGAACGAGCGCACAGCCTCACGCACGAAGCGGCTCGAGCGATTGGCGACGAGAATGAGCCGAGCCTCTACCTCGCTCCGGCGGCCCGGCACCTCGAGCGTGCTCTCGCGGCCATGTACGACGCGTTCGACGGGCGCGCAGATCGCATCACCGCGATCGGGCTCGTGCACGGTCGACTATGGGAAGGGGCGGTCCTCGTCGCGCGTGCGGGCATGTCGCGCGCGCTCGCGTCGCTTCGCGAAGCGTGCGCGGAGCTCGTTGCCGCCGAAGAGCGATTCCCTCGTGTCGCGCTCGCCGGGCGAGCACCCGCGGTGCTCATGGCCGGCGTCGACGTGCTGCCGCTCCACGTGATCGATCGCCCCTCGATCGTCCCCTCGTTCCGCGCGCCGCCCGTCCCCGAGCCTGAAGAGGAGATCCCGGTCGCGGCGCTGCCCGAGCCCACGACGTTCGAGGATCTCGCTGCGGTGGTGGACATGGCCACCCGCCGCACGCAGGAGCGCCTGGCCAAGCTCGCGCAGCGAGCAGCGCTACCGCCATCCAAGGGCCCAACATCCGCGCCGGCCGCGCCCCCGCCGGGCTTCGCCGAGAGCCCGGCGCCCGCGCTTCGAGAAGATCTCTTCGTGCAGCGCTGGGCGCGTCAGTGCTTCGAGGAGATCGGCATGCTCGGCCTGCAACGCACGCCGCTCGCGGGCGACGATTGGCGGACATCCCTGGCCATCGAGCGACGCATGGTGCACGCCGTCGATGCGATCGCGGCGCTCGGGCCGACCGCCGTCGCGTACCTCGAGCCGCTGGCGATGGATGCGCCGGTCGCCAATCCGATGACCGTGTTCGCGATCTCGCTGCTCGGCGGTTGCCTCGAGGGGCGCGACGCGCTCGGGAGCGCAGAGCGCGTGCTCCACCACTTCGGACCGAACGATCCGATCGTGGCCGAGCCCTTCGTGTCGGCGATGAAGCTCGCGCCGAACCCATTCGTGCCCGCCATGCTGCGCTCGCTCTTGGCGTCGACCGAGCGTGCGTGCAGAGCCATCGCCGTCGAGGTACTGGCATACCGCGGGTGGCTCACGGAGGCAGACCTCAGCGCGCTTGCAGAGGACGAGGACCCGAGGATCCTCGCTTTCTTGCTGCCGGCTCTCGCGATCGCGCGCCACCGAGACCTGCCGCGCGCGCTCGATCGTGCGCGCGCGCATGCAGATCTCCGCGTACAGACGGCGGCGCTCGACGCCATGGCGCTCGCCGCGCACCCGGCAGCCGCCGCGACAGCGCGCGCCGCAGCGGCCGGCGCCCTGGGAGATCGCGCGCTCGTGCGACTGGCGCTCGTGGCCGATGAGCAGGACGCGCGCTGGTTGCTCGCGCGTGCGGAGGCCTCTCCGACGGTGGCCGCGATCGAGGCCATGGGATGGGCTGGCCTCGTGGAAGCCGTGCCGGCCCTCATCGAGCTCCTCGGTGCGGACGACGACAAGGTCAAGCTGGCCGCGGGGGCAGCCCTCGAGCGTCTGCTGGGCGCGAACCTGGTCGAGACCGTCGATGTGCCCCCGAGGCGGTCGAGGATGTGATGGTCGTCGACCCGGACCCGGACCCGCCGAAGCCGAAACGCTCGCTTGCCGCACTGCTGAGCGACCCACGGGACGCGCCCTCGGCGGGCTCCCCGGAGACCCTCGAAGCACCGTCGACCGACCCCGCGAAGTGGCGTGCCTTTTGGGGGGAGCACCGGCGACACTTCGATCACAAAGCCCGGCTGCGCAGAGGCCACCCCTACTCGCCCTCGATCTCCCTCTACGAGCTGGACCGGCTGCCGCTGCCCCCGGAGGATCGGCTGCGGCTACACCGGGAGCTGGCAGCGCAAACGGGGAAGGTCACGCTCTTCGATCCGCATGACCTCGTGGTCGTCCAAGAGCAGCGCCTCGCGGCCTGGGGATCGCTGGTGAAGGCGACGGCGGAAGCGCCCGGCTCGTGGGAACGGGTGAAGGTCGTATCTCGTCGGTAGGAGCATCCTCCGACGGCGAGAACGACATCTGCCAGTGACGCGTGAATTCGAAGCTGCCGACGAAGGCGTAGAACCGCCCTTCTGGCGAGAACGCCGTGCTGTCGGGGGCTACGGGAACCACGCGGCGACATCCACGATCGCATGCGCCGCCTGCACGATGGCAGCCTCGCCGCCGGCCTGTCGGAGGAGCGGCGCGAGGATGCGGAAATCGTCTCCGTTCCAGTACGCGAGGAAGCTGCCGCGCTCGTTGACGACTAGGTACGCGAGCAGCCGCCCGAACAGCTCGGTCGCATCCGCGGTGCTCATGTCTCGCGCCAGCCTCGGCATGACGAGCAGCGCTTCAGCATCGCGCTCCAGGACGCGCCGAGCCATGTCCACGGCGACCGTCACGAGAGCACGGCGCTCGGGACCGGCGAGGTGGGCTGCGATGATGGCGATCGGGCGCAGCCGCTCCGTGGAGCGCGCGATGTCCGCGAGGCGGCGGGCGTCCATCCCGCGGGCGAGATCGGCCGCGTTGGTCTCGAGGAGCGCCGAGCGCTCGCCGCGACTCGCGTGCTCGAGCTGCTGTATCAAGTCGCCCGCGAGCGTGTCTCGATCATGCCCCGAAAGCTGGGAGAGCAGCGCTGCTCTGGCCACCCAGCGGTGGTGCTCGGAGTACAAGCCGGCTGCCATCGCCAGCGCCTCGGTCGTCCTTCCGAGCGCCGCGACCCGCAGGATGAAGGGGATCATCGCGGAGCGCGCGTCCGCGCAGAGCACCTCGGGCGCCCCGATCGCCAGCGCCGTCGCGAGGGCGCGATCGAACGAGCTCGGACCGAGGTACGGCGCCAGCACCGCCAGCGCGCACGACACGGCGTGGTAGTCGCCCCCTGACGCTGACAGATCGCACAGGCCAGCCAGCGCTGCCTCCAATCCCGCGCTCGCTAGTCCCGGAGAGAGGCGCGGGGCGATCCGCGCCCGCAGCACGGATCGCGCAGGCTCCGGGAGCCCTGCTGACCATCCCCATACGTCGTCGGCGTACTGATCCGAGATGCGGGCAGCGTGCTCGGCGATGACGTCGAGGTCATCCGCGAGCGACGTCGCGCGATCGAGCGCGACACGCACCACCGCTGCCCCTTCGTCGCCGGAGAGGAAGGGAGCGACGTTGAGCGCGAGGTAGACGTCGCTCGCTGTCTCGCCGAGAGCGTTCACCGCCTCTCGTGCGATGGCCTCGCGTCGAGCGAGACCTGCGCACTTGAGGATGGCAACGAGCCCCGCGTCCGCATACTCATTGCGCGTTCCACGGATCGCCGCATAAGCCCAGTCCACGAGATCGCCCCGTGCATCCTCGGGGAGCTGCGCGGCGAGCGCGGCAAGCGCCTCCGCGCGCTCGGCACCGTCGTCGATGACGCGTCCGAGATCGATCGCATCCTCGCCGAGCGGCGGCACGGCGTCCGGTCGGAGCGCGCCTTCCTCCTCCAGGTCCGATGCGAGCGCCTCGGCCTCCCGTCGTGCGGCGCTCGCGAGCGTCGTCACGCTGACCTCGACCAGCGCGCAACGCACCTGATCGCCGAGCGCGATGCACCGCGCTGCGCTGTCGTCGCTCTCCAGCGCGGCGTGCGCCGCGCCCGCAAGCGCCACCTCGATGTCGGAGAGGAAGCCGAGGGAGGCGTCCGGCCTCGTCATCCAGGCGCCGAGCCATGCTGGAGAACAGAAGATCATTGGGTTGATCGGATCACCGGAAGAACGCAGCAGGCGCTCCAGCTCGGAACGTTCCGAAGGGCCCAGATCCCGCAAGAGCGAGTGCGCGCGCTCGAGAGAGCCCGGCGCGCGCGCCGCAGCGCCAACCGCGGCGGGCTCATCGGAGACGTGCGCGAGCGGCAGGAGCCATGTGTCTTCCTCGCTCCAACCGAACTGCGGCAGCCAGCTTGGAGGCTCGCCCTCCGCCGCCACGATGACCCGGAACCCAGGGCCGATGCGACCGACGAGCGACGCGTCGAGATCGAAGCCGATCGTTTCCTCGGCACCATCGATGATGAGCAGCAGCGGTCCCTTGTCCGGATCGCAGCCGCCCTCGAGCAGATCGCCGATGGCGGCCCACATCTCGCCAACGCCGGCCGGGCGGAGTCGAGGCGACGCCAGTCGGGCGTACAGGAGGCCCAGCACCTCTCGGTCGAGCGCCACGCCGTGCGCTCGGCTGATCGGCACGTAAGCCACCTTCACGTCTCCACGCCCAGCAACGGCCCGAGCCCAGCGCGCGAGGAGCGTCGATCTTCCGGCCCGGCGGGGCCCGAGGACAAGGGCTCGTGACAAGGCGGCGTCCGCCAGCCAGGCGTCCAGCGCCGCGATCTCGCGACTGCGATCCACCTGCGGCGATGGCAGGGCGACCGCCTCGTCGAGGAAGATACGGGCGCCACGCTCGGCCACACGAGGGCCCCATCCACCGTCGAGCATCATCCGAGGAAGGGCGGCGTCGTGGAGGGGTTCGTCTTCGCCTTCGCGCCGCTCACAACCTTGTTGGCCCCCTGTTGGCATTCGCCGCCGATCACCTGAATCAACGGCTTGCCCGGCGGGCGACCGCTCAGCGGGAGCCTAGCCGCCTGCTCGTGATCCACATGAATCGATCCGAGCTTTGGCCGGCCCGCGAGGGCCTCCTTCAAGGCATCCAACGAGCAACCTCGATGATCTGCTCGGCGACGCGAACCGGTGCTTCGGCACCGGCGAGGTGCCGAAGCACCGGCGCGAAGTCCTTCAGCGCCCACAATGCATCGACATCATGGGAGCCGTGAATGAGCAAATGGCATGCATCCGGCGTCGACATCCATTCCCAGCACGACAAGAGCTCCCGCCAATGGAGCGCCTCCTGCCCGCTGGGAGCGCGAAAGGCCGCGACCGCCTCGTCGACGAGCGCGCGCTTCTCTGGCTCCGCAGCGAATGGCACGAGCGCGACGCGGGCGACGATCCGCTCCTCGCCACTGGTGATCGTACGCACGAAGCGAATGAGAATATTAGCGCCTAGAACGCCCACGAGCTCGGCGGCGTCACGCTCGATCGTCCAGCCCAGTCTGGTCTCGTCCATCGCAGAGAGCTGCCTCTCCAGCTCCTCGCGAAGCGCGGGTCGCTCATCAGGTGAGCTGGAAGCAAGAGCGAGGACCCAATCGAAGGGCATGGACGCCGGATCTGGGCCCGCGAGTGCTTCTGCCTCGTTCGCACAACCGGACGCGCAGAGAGCTCGGATGCAGATGCCTTGAAAGTCCGCGTCGTACCCGGCTGCGCAAAGTATCCCGAAGAGGCGAACGATCTGCTTCGTATCGAGAGCTGGCGCAACCGCTCGCAGGTCCTCTGTATCGAGCGGAAACGGGCCCGCCTCCACAGTCTCGAGGACCGCTTCGACGATGCGTTGCCGCGCGTCGCCCCTGAGATACGGAGCGAGCGCGCAATCGAACCTGAAGCGATCGCGGCGCGGCAGGTCAGGGTTCGATCGCGCGAGCTGCAAGGCCAACTCCGGTGCAGCGCGGACGGCATCGCGCAAGGCCCAAGCATCGTGCTCGGGAAGGTCGCGCAATCCTGCAAGGGCTTCATCGACCAGGGCGCTGCGCTCCGCCGTAGATAGCAGTGGAGCAACACGGAGGAGCCAAATGCTGTTGCCTCCATTCGCCACATCAGTGCGATACGTCTCCAAGACTCTTGTCGCGATATCGCTCCGTCGCTGCCCGTCCACGCACGCGGCCAGCCGCATGAGGATGTCGGCATCGGAGGCCTTCAGGTCGACCGCGAGGAGCGCGTCGACGGCGCGCTCGCGAACCCGCGTCCGCTCCGGCTCGTCGAGCTCCTGCGCGAGAGCCTCGAGTGCCGTGGCGCGCGGCCCCGCAGTGCCGCCGAGCTCGCGCACTTGGAGCATGATCGCGCTCGAGACCTGTACGCAGCGATAATGCGTGAGAATTGGCTCCAGACGCGACGCCGCTGGGCCAGACGCATTCTCCAGGAGCTCGCGCTGGCCAGCGGCCCACACGCGCTCGACGTCGGCCTCGAAGCCCAGCGGGTTTTCCAACGATGACCACGCGTTCGCCCAGGCCTCGCTGACGAGCGGGATCTGAGCCGAAAGCCCGCCATGCTCCGCAAGGAGCGCCCCATAGTGCTCGATGACGTACGGCACGACTCGTTCCGCCCGGCCGTGTAGCGCAGCTTCGCCGAGCGCCAAGAGCCTCTCGCGAACGCGGACGCTCGCTTCAGGGCGGAGCTCCATCCACGCATGAGCGACGGTCGGATCGGCGAACACATACCGTTCGGCGTCATCCAGCACGAGCGCTCCCGGCGGCGCGTGGCGCAGCGAAGCGTGGACAGCGCTCGGATCCACTTCCACGATTGCGGCAACTTCTTCCGAGCGCATCGGCCGCCGAGCGGCGGCAAGAACATCGAGCAACTCGATGATAGGAATCGTCCCTCCGACCGCGAGGCAGGTATTGATCCACTGCTGTGCGCGCTCTCTCGGGGTGAGGTCGCCATCGAGCAACGCGGGGAGCCGCAGACAGAGCGTCTCCTCCTCGCGCCACCCGAGCTGTTTGCACCACGCGGAGATGTTCAGCTCTTGCCCATCTTCCAAACGAAGGGTGACGACGGCTTGCTGTTCAGAGCTGAGACTACCGAGCAGGTCTCCGAGGTTTCGGCGGAAGCTCTCCTCTCCCCAGCTCACCCGTTCGAGCACGACGAGTCGTTTCCTGTCCGACGCGTCCGCGCGCAATCCCTCACGCACATGATCGCGAAGCCGCGCGAGGGAGAAGGTCCCGGGGGTCTCAGGATCGTCAGGATAGAGCTCGAGGTAGAGCGCCACTACGATGTCTCGCTCGAGGACCAACCCCGCAGTAGGCCCCAACGAGGCACCAATCACATCGAGCGCCCCAGTCTCGCGCACCTGGACGAGCCATCGCGCGAGCGGGCTGATGCTCCCGGTGGAGCCGTCCTCGATGACCAGCGCGCGCTTGACGGTGGCAGTCTCGAGCCAGGTCACAAGCTGCTCGGTCGTGGAAGCGGAGGGGGACGGAGGCATCTAGAGCACCATCCTTCGCAGGCAATGCCGCGCTACTTGCCCCACGTCTTGGTACCCTTCCAGGGGCCCATCTTGCCCCCGGGTTGGGTTTGATTGTTTGCCCACACCTGACTTTGGATACTCGGTTCTCCCTTCGCCGGGTCTCCCTTGATCATCGCACCACAGGTGCCGCAAGGACACACCCCTTCGGCGCTCTTGGGGATCTTGCCCTTCTCCATCGCATCTCCGGCGATTTTCTTCTTCTCCGGCTCGGTGACGTTGTCGGGGAGCACATACGTCTCCATCTTGTATCCCTCTTTGGTGAACTTGTTCCGAACATCCGCCGTGGTCGTCCCGGGGCCCATCTGCTTGGCCAGACCATTCAGCGCGTCCACCTCGGCGCATGGCTTTCCCGTGTTGAAGGGGCCCGCTGTAGGCCCGGTATTCGGGCCCTTGTTGAAGCCCGTCTGGACGACCTCACCCTCTCCGTTCTTGATGACCGAGAAGATGTTGGTGAGCCCCTCGACATCGATCGAGGAGGTTGGGCAGTTGCCCGCGTAGGCGAAGAGGTTGAGCCCTCCCTCGAGCTCGATCGGATCCGTGCTGATGTACCTGCCGATCGCCGGGTCGTAGTACCGATACCGATTGTACGAGAGCTCGGTCTCCTCGTCCGCGTACTGCCCCCGGAACCGAAGCGAAGTCGTCGTCGCATGACCAGGAGCGAACGTCGCGGCCCCCCATGGAGAACGCAGGAGCTCGCATGCCACGCGGCCTCTGACATCGACGAGCATCTCTGGCGCGCCAGTTTCGTCGTTGAGATAGTGGAACCACCCGCTGACGTTTTGCAGGCCGCCGACCGTGCGCGCGTCGCGGTGCGCGAGAGGCACTGTGCGGATATCCTCGAAGAGGTAGGTTCGTTCGTCGATGATCTCCCCACCACCAGGCTCCGCCGCTCGCTTGATCTCGTGCACCATGTGCGTCCCATCCCATACGAAACGGGTCCTCGAAACGAGATGCCGCCGTCCGTCAGGGTCCAGCGCCGACACCTGTTTCGATACGCGGCGCGCCCAGGGGTCGTATGCGAATTCGACGAGCGCGCCGTCGTCTCGTTCGACGGAGCGGAGAAGGCCTGTCTCCCACCACACGTAACGCGTCGTCCGCACGCCTTCCGGCCCCCGTGTGCGACGCTCGACGAGCTGGCCGGCGTCGTTCCAGAGAAACTCGGTATCACCTTTGCGGAGGAGCCGTCCCCCTGGACCATACTCGCGGGAGTACGGGTCCTGGCGCTCGGTGACGTTGCCATTCGCGTCGTACGCGAAAAGCTCCGTGCGCGCATGTTCGGGGATGACGGCGAGGAGCCGCCCGAGGGCGTCGTACTGATAGCGAGTGATCCCCTTGGCGCTATCCCAAATCGCTGCGAGCTCATGCGTCGGCGTGTACTGGTACGCCCGATCCACCGTAGTTCCCGATGCCATTCCCCCGATCCACTCCGGCTCCCCGACGGCGGCTGTTCGCTCCATCCCCGGAGAATGGGCGCTCCGCCGCAACAGCACCCCTCCCGGGCCGAATTCCGACTTGATCCGGCCGCCGCTCGGGAGCAAGCGCATCGTCTCCCGACCACGCGTGTCGCGCGTGAACCGGACCAGCTCAGAGCCGTCGAGCGTCGCTGACTCGCAGTATCCGAGCTCGCTGCGTACGTAGGATACCGTGTGGCCCCAAGAGGTCCGTCGCGCGGTGGGATTGCCCATCACGTCGTAATCGGTCGTCACGGAGATCGCTTCGCCGGCGACCTCCTGAAGCTCGCCGACAATCCAGCCAACAGGGTTACGCTCGAAGCTGAACCGTCCGGCCGGGCAGGCGGCGGCGATCACCTCGCCGAGGGCGTCGTACGTGAAAGTGGCCTCGGTGTCGTCCGGATAGATGCACCTGATCAACTGCCCCGCGAGGTCCCGCTCGTAGTCTGTGCGGGCCCCGCTTCCGTTCGTCGACGAAATGAGTCGCCCCATTGCATCGTGCTTGTAGCGAAGCTGTCTGCCGTCGAAGGTGCGCTCCCGTACGCGCCTGCCGGCCACATCGTACGTGATGGAATGGACCTCACCGCGCGCATTGTGCACCTCGACGACGCGCCCCTCTCGATCGTATCTCAACCGCACGACCGCGCCGTCTGGGCGGTGGGTTTCACAAAGCCTCCCGAGCCCTCCGTAGAGCATCCGTGTGGTACCGCCACCAGCGTCGCGGATGGTGATCACGTTCCCCTCGCCATCGTACTCGTACCGCGTCGTCGCGCCGTCTACGGTGACCGCCAGCAGGGCCCCGCCAAGACTGCACTCGAACGTCGTGTAGGATCCATCCTCCTCGCGAATCGACGTGCAGCGCCCCCATCCATCGTACGTAGCGGTCGTCCTGCGCCAACCCGGACCGAGAACCTCGATCAGATTGCTCTGCGCGTCGTAGACGAACTTCCGGCGCATGCCGTTGGGTGCGACCGTCTCTTGGATCTGCCCTCGAGCCCCGTACGACAAGGCGAATACTGATCCGAGCGGATCCGTCAGGATCAGCCCATCGTCGGTCCGCGCGACCGTCGTAATGCCGCCGGCCGCGTCGATCACCTCGCGAATGGCGCCTCCTGGATAACGGTGAATTGTCGTTGTCCGGCCGAGCGGATCAGTCACCCGCAACAAGCGCCCGCGGTAGTCTCGCTCAAATATCGTCGTGGCATCCAGCGCGTCGGAGAACGCCAGCAGGTGCCCGTTGTCGTCGTACCTCCGGCTGAAGACCCCTCCAGTGGAAACGGCCTTGTCGCATTTGCCAAATCGATTCCCGAAGTATCTATGGAGCGCGACGGAGTCCACGACCTCCGAGTAGTCGCCGTCGCCGAAGAGCAGCTTGACGTGATGAATCCCCTTTGCGCGAGTCTCGTTGTCGGCGAGCAACTCGGGCACGCCCTCCGCGAGGCTCAGGTCCCTTTTCCCAGGGTACTCCCCCCAAGTCTCCACGCACCGTCCTTGGCGGTCGTAGCAATAGAAGAAGACGAGCCCGCTCGGCATCGTCTGTGATGTCATCAGGTGATTCTCGTCGTCGTACGTGAACGAGCGCGAAGCGCCATCGGCGTCAATCGCGGTAACGAGCTCTCCTCGTTCGTTATAGTGAAACGTCGTCAGCGAGACCTTCCCAGAGCCAGTAACGGGATGGGCGGCGCGAAAGCTCTCGATATTGCCATCTGGGCCGCGGACGACCTCGACGGCGCGGCCCACGCAGTCGACGACCTCGATGAGCCTATCCTCACGATAGCGAAGGTTGATGCGGTTCGCGGACGCGTCCTCGATGGCCAGGAGCCGGTGGCGCCGGGCGTCGCCCGACAGCGGGATAGGGTCGCCGAAGACGAGCTTCGTGTCGTCCACGCGTGAGAGCGCGAACCCGCCATCAATACGTCCCAAGATCCAGCCGTGTGGCCCCACGACGCCCGTCTGTTCCTCGATCTTGCCGAACGGGGTTTCCGTACCGTCATCCGCGATCAGAACCACACCACTGCGGCGGTCGCACACCTCCCAGGCGAGCGAATGGCTCCAACCGTATCCGAGCCCCACATTGCGGTCTCTTGCCGCGCTGCTGTACGACCGCATGATTTCGAGCGGGAGGGGCCCTCGCAGGACGACATCGTATTCCGGCGACGTGAACATCGCCCCAGTGACGACATCGACGGGATCGCCGGCAGACGCTTTACCGCTGTTCGCGCCTCCATGATGATTCGGGCACCCACCGCCGTCGCCCGAACCTTTTCCACAGCCACCTGCACCCTTCCCGTCGCCACTGCCGTTCTTGCCGTCGCCGTTCCCGTCGCCTCCCGCGCCCCCATCTCCCCCATTGCCATTCCCATCCCCATCACCACCCGCACCCCCGCCGCCCATGACGGCAACGCCCGGGCACATCCCCGGCGGGGCGGCCAAATCCGGTACCGGTGATGTCGGCATGGCTCAGCCTCCACCCTTGTTGAGGAAACCCGGGCTCCCGGTGATTCCCACCATCCCGAGCTCCACGAACACGATCGGCGCCCCCATCACGATGACTGCCGGGCCACCCGTATTGAGGCTCACCACCTCTTTCATCGTCCCGGGCTCGTTGCCGTGACACGCTTTGAAACACGCGCCTACCGTGATGATCTTGGCGCCGCCCATCTTGGTCCGAGACGGCGCGCCCTTCGATCCTTCGGCGGCGTTTGCCACAGGAGGATACGGCACCGGAATCGGGCTCGGCGCGGCCGGCGTCGTGCACACGCTCACCGCACAGGGCGTCATCGTGTGGCCCGATTTCTCCGTGATGCAATCCATCATGACTGCCGTGACACCCATTCGACCGCCTCCTCACATCCCCTGAATCCGGCCCAAAACAACGGCTGCGCGGTCCCCACCGTCATTGCCCGCGATCGCGAGCAGCCGCGGTGCGGGCGCATATCCATGGCTCCATCCAGTGGCCGCCATGACGACGAAGAGTGGCAGAGCGGCCGCGCCCAGATACCCGATCCGCTGTGCCGGCGCGTCGGCGTAATAGGGGCGCCCGAGCACGCCCTCCATGCGCATGAACACGCTTTGCCACTCCTGATGTCGCCACATCTCGAAGGTCAGATCGGTCAAGATCCAACCAACGGTGTTGCCCTCTGCAACGATGGGCTCCGTCGCTTTGCGCACTGCCGCCGTCAGCCCGTGGGCCTCGTGCGCCGGAAGATCGTTCTCCGGTGTCGCGCGCTCACGGCCCGTCCCAACGCCAAGCACCCGCGCCATCGGCGAAAGCCCCAGCCGAGCCGCGTCGCTCGCGCGCATGAGCACGAAGAATGCGGCCGCCTCGCCCGGGATCCGAGCGTCGAGGTTGTCACGCGAGAACAGGCGCCCGCTCGCCTCCAGCGTGGCGATGGCGCGCGGATCGTAGTCGCTGTGCACACCTCCGATCACGACCACGTCGGTGCGGCGCGTCTCGAGCGATCGGATCGCCGTCGGCAGCAACGTACCGGGCGCGGCCTCCCCGCGGGCCTCGACCTGGACGCTCGCCGCCGGCGTGATGCGCGAGACCATCGCCCCGAGCATGTGCGCCGCGAGCTTCGCGTCCTCGTAGCCCTCATCGATGGCGATATGGACCTCGACCGCGAGGTCGCGGACGGGTGACACCGCTTCCTCGAACGGCGCGCACGCGAGCGCCGCGAGCCGCTCGGCACCGACGAGGTGCCCGTCGAGCGTGGGCAGGAACGCCATCGTGATCGGCTCGCCTGCGTCGTTCGCGAGCGGGGCCTCTGCCATGGCCGGATATCCGGCGCGCAGCAGAAAGCCCGTTTGCCGCGCGTTCAAGCCGACGGCGCTCCGCGCCCCGACGCTCACGACCACCACGTCGTTCACGCGATCTCCTCCATGCTCACGACGAGCCGCGCGTCCTTCTGACGTCGTGGCGGCCGGAATGCCGCACGCCACACGAGCTCCACAACGACATCGGTGGTCTCGGGCACGCGGACCGTGTCGATCAGGACCGTGTCGAGATAAGGAATCCGCGTCTCGGGCTCGCGTCCCTTTGCGTGCAGGGTCGCGCTGACGCGGAACCGCGGCAGGCGGAACGCGACCGCTTCACCTCCGGGGTGAGATTCAGGAGCGCAACATCCTCACCGCCCACGAGCGGCGGAACCGCCGTGAGCCCGGGCGACGCGCAGAGGTTCGCCCGATCGTCGTGGTCGAGGGGCAGGAGCGGCGCGCGCTCCTTCAGCCACGACGCGTCGTACGTCCCGAGGAAGCTCCGCCGCGGCTCCCAGTGCCGGCCGATGGCACCGAGCCCTGCCGGCGGCGGGCTCGTGCGCACCGAGGCCATCAGGTTCGCGGGATCTTCGATCATCGGCGCGGGCTTGTGGGTGAGCGTCGCGAGGTCGCGCACGACGCCCATCCCCGCCGGGTTGCGCGGCTCTTCCACCAGCCTCTCGGGATCGCTCACGTCGAGCCCACCCCACGCGTAGTCGTACCGCACCTCGACGCCGGCCGTGGGCTGCGGCGCAGTGAGGCTCGATCCATTCGCCGCCCACACGCGGAGGCCGAACACGCGAATCGTCTTCTCGAGAGGCCCGATTCGCACGCCGGCGTCGAAGGACGGCACCGCCTTGCCACCCGGCGCGTGCGCCGACGCGACGACAATCACGTCTGTACCCGGCTTTGCGATACAGAGATCAGAGGGGTACTTGATACTGCTCTTCTCCGGATCACCCCACGGGATGTCCTGCCCGCGAATGCCACGGCGCTCGGCGCGTGGCACGAATTCGAGCTCGCTCGTGCCCGGCACTCTCGCGCACGTCGCCTTGACGATGAGCACGAGGCGCTCGCCGTCTTTCGCCATCAGCGTGCGCGGCGCTGCGGCGAGGTCTGTCTTGTTGTCGAGCCGAGGCGCGTCCACCGTGATCTCAAGCCTCTGAGGTGGTCTTCGTCAGCGTGATGTTGGGTGCAGTGATCGTGACGAGCGGCGCCTTGATGGTCACGCCGCCGCCATCGATGACGACCTCGCTGCCTCCGCACTTGAAGACGATGGCCGTGCTGGCGTCGATCTTGTGAAAGGCGCCGACGAACATGGCCTTTCCTGCTGCGGTCACCGTGTGGGACGCTCCGATCTTCTCCAGCACCGCGCCGCCCACCATCGTCGTTCGTGCGCCGCCCACATCTTCTTTTTCAGGCGCCTTGCTGATCACCACGAGGCCAACGGCCTTCTCGGTCTTGTCCGCGTTGCACGTCTCGGCTCGGGCCCCGCCGACCAGCTCCACGCGAGCAGCCCCGATCTTCTGGGTGCGCGCCCCTTGACCGTGGTGTGGATGCCTCCCGCCGCGATGGTCGCTTTGATGCTCCCCACCTTCTCGGCATGGGTGGCCGAGCAAACGTTGATGGCGTGTCCCGGCCCAGTTGCGCTGTCGCCCGCGGCGTTGCCTCCCACGGCGCCGTCGGGCCCCGTGACGTTCGCTCCTGACTCGCCGCCTCCCCCGCCACCGCCGACTCCGAGCGCGGCGCCCAGCTTGTCCGAGCCGGCGTCGAGAGCTCCATTGACCAGCTTGTCGAGACCGAATTGGCTGCTGGCGTGATCGAGTGGGCCACCGCCACCACCTTCAGCACCGCGGCTGTCCCCGCCGCGTTCTGCGCCGCCGGCCTTCGTCGCCTCGCCGCCGCCCCTGTCCAGATCTGCCGTCCCGCCACCCGCGGGCTCGGCGCCCATCTTGGCGCCGAGCTCGGCCGCGCTCGGGAGCCCAGCAGCTGCGCTCGTCGCGCTCGCCGCCGCGCCGAGGTCGCCCTTGCTCACGGCCTCCATCGCGGCCCCGACCTGCTCGGCCTTCGCCTGCACGTCGTTGATGGGGCCCATGACCTGATTGACCTTCTGCGAGACCGCTTGATCCAGCTTCTTCATGGCCTGCTCGGCCTCGGCCTTGGCGGCTTCGGTCACCGTCTTGACGGCCAGGGAGAGCAGGCCTTGGAGCGGATTGCCATCCATCTCGAACTGATTGCCACCGATGCTCGTCGCGCTGGCACCGCCCGACGTGAGCCCGTAAACGGCGTTCACTTCCACGGTCCGATTGCCACCCACCGACGTCGTCTGTCCGGCTCCGACGGTGTTCTTGTATCCGTTCGTGACCTTCACCGTCTGATCGGCGCCGACCGTGAGCGTCGCGTCGACACCCACGTTCTTCATCTCGTTGGCCGCCGTCGACGTCGTCTTGTTGTTGCCGGTGGCGAGGGTCGTGTCCTTCTGCGACGCGATCTTGACCTCCTCGCTGCCGGCCTTGTCCTCCATCCGAATCTCGTTCCTGCCTTTGCCGCCCGGAGACGACGACGTCGCGAGCGCCGTGCGCGACTTGCCTTCAGGCAATGCGTACGGCGGCATGAGCTTCCCATTGAACACGCGCCCCGTGACGATGGGCCGATCGGGATTGCCCTCGAGGAACTCGACGATGACCTCCCAGCCCACGCGCGGCAGGATCATCGAGCCGCTCGTCTGCGGCTGCGACACGCGCATCCAGCACGACGCCTTGTCGTCCCGCTTGCCGTATCGATCCCAATGGAATTGAGCTTTGCACCGGCCGTGCGCGTCGGTGTGAATCTCCTCGTTCGGAGAACCGGGAGGCGCCACGATGATCGCCGTCTGCGGGCCATCGATGACGGGCCGTGGCGTCCGCTGTGGCGTGCGGAACTTGACCTTCTTCGGGATCACCTCGACGTGCACGCGGTAGCTGCCCATGCGGAGCTCGTGCACGGCCGCGGTGATGAAGTAATCACCGTCGAGCTCATCCGGCGTCTCCACGAGCGTGAGCCACCGGCCAGCGACGAGCCGCGGGCAGCCCGATTCGAGCTCCAGTGTCGTCCGCATCGCCTGAAGCGACTCCAGACGAACCTGAGCGAGGCGCGTGCCCTCTTTGGGCTCCGTGTACTGCCCCGGGTAGTCGTAGAGCTCGAGGTCGGCGTCCCGGTCTGCCGTCGCCGTGGCCGTGAGGTCGAGCTCCGGCCGCTCGAAATCGTAATCGCGGAAGGTCACCTTTCCCGTCGCCGTACGGTGGCGCTGGGTGATGACCGCGACCGCATCGTCGCGCGCATCGAGGCCCGCACCGTGACGGTAACGGATGGTGTTCTCGCCATCGATGGGATCGGCGAGCATGCTGTCGTCCTCGAACACGAGCAGCTCGCGTCCGTCGCCCTTCTCGGAGAAGAAGTAGATGCCTTCTTCCTCGAGCAGCCGAGAGACGAAGGCGAGCGCACTCTCGTTGTACTGCACGCAGTATTCGCGCTTGGGATAGGTGCCTGTGAGGCGCCAGGACTGCATCGTGTCGTCGATACCGTGCTCCTTGAGCACCTCGGCGACGATCTCCTTCACATCCTTCTCTTGGAAGATGCGGCAGTCGACCTGCCACTCCAACAAGCCGAGATACGACGTGACCTGGATGCGATAGACGAGGTGCTCGCGAGCGTCGTCTTCCGGCGAGGTGACCATGGCCACGCTCATCACCACGCCGAACGTCTCGTGATCGGCCTCGCCGCGGCCGAACGCGATGCGAGCGGGGAGGCCCAGGAGCTCATCCGGCTCGGCGTACGTGGTGGTGCGGACCTCGATCTCGGCCACCGCGACCTGCCCGAGGCGGCGCTCCATGCGCAGCCCCACGACATCGAACGATTCGATGGGACCAGCCTGGAAGAAGACGGCGAGGGCTCTGGTATCCATGGATCAGTTGTCCGCCACGAGCGCCGCTTCTTCAGCGCACTCCCCGTCGAGCGTGATCTTGGTGCCGGCGATCGAAACCGACGCCTTCGTCAAGGTGATGGTCGACCCGCCCATGACCACGCTGAGCAAGCTGTCAGCCTCGAAGACGACGTTGGTCGCCTTGATGATTTGCGCGCCGCCCGCGACCTCGAGGTAGTCGCCCTGGCTGGCGTCGGATCGATCGCCCTTGAGCTTGGTGACGATGGCGCCCGCGACCTTCTGCTTCAGAGCAGCGCCGACGGTCACCGCGCGCCCGCCGCCCGAGATGATGACCTTGGCCGCACCTGCCTTCTCCGTGCGATTGCCAACAACCCAGACGCTGCGGCTCGCCGCCGTGAGCTCGACGAGCGCGGCGCCGACCTTGTCGTCCAGGGTCGCGAGGCCATTCTCGTCGACGGAGCCCGCCACGAGATCGACCTGCATTCCGCCGATGGACAGCGTCGACGCGCCGGTGACCGTGCGCTTGTGATCGCCGCCCGCCTTCAGATCCCGATTTCCGCCGACCGAGAGCGAATGGCTGCCGACGTCATCGGCCATGAACGTGGCCACGTGCACCGTCTGGTTGGCGCCGATGGAGAGGCCCTGGTTCGCGCCGATGTTGGCCGACATGCTGTCGGTCACCGAGAGCGATTGGTTCGCGCCGATCGATCGCGTCTCGTTGTTGCCGACGGTCTCGGTCGCGTTGTTCCCCGCCGAAACGGAGGCGTCCTTGGAGGCGTTCATGAACATCTCTTCGGCGCCAGCCTTGTCGTCCATGCGGATCTCGTTGCTCGACCCACCGCCCGGTGTGGTCGCCGTCTGGATCGACATGCGCGTCTTGTGTTTGGGCAGCTCGTAGGGCGGCGGCGTCTTGCCGTTGTACATGCGGCCGAAGACGAACGGCTGATCGGGATCGCCGTCCGTGAAGTTGAGGTACACCTCCCATCCCACGCGCGGCGTGAGCATGCTGCCGCCGAGCGGGAGCTGGCAGGTGCGGATCCACAGGCTCGACGTGTCGTCGCGCTTGCCGAGCCGATCCCACGGGAAGAGCACCTTCACCCGCCCATGCTCATCGGGATGGATCTCCTTTCCAGCCGGTCCCGTCGTGACGGCGATCTGTGCACCTAGAGCGGCGACCGCGCGCGGCACGCGCGGCGGGCGATAGGGCGTCTTCGCCGTCGGAATCGCGCGAAACGTGATGCGATCCCCCGGCTCTCCGGTGTCGGTGTTCTCCTCGCCACGCAGCAACGTCGCGCCGCGCGTTCGCTTGCTGCTGCTGCGCCGCGCATCGAGGGTCGTGCTCACCTCCAGCACCAGGTACTCCTGGTTGAGCGGCGCATAAGGGTGCTCATCGAGCTCGAACGTCATCCCCGGATGGAGGCGCAGCGTGTTGGTGGGCCCAGCTAGGATCGCGCGACGCGCACGCACGGAGTCGAGCATCACCTTTGCGTAGCGATCGCCATTCGCAGGCTCGGTGAAGCGGCCGGGATAGTGGTAGACCTCCAACGCCTTCTCGACGTCGTCGCCGGCTTCAGCCTTGGCGTTCAGATCGATCCGAGGTCGCTTGAAGTCGTAGTCCCGCAGGTTCACCTTGCCCGGCACCGTCGACCGTTCATAGGTTACATGGCCGACCGCGTCGCCTGATGCGTTGAGGCCGTCGCCTGGGCGATGCGGGATCGAGGTCGCGCCCTCGATGGCGCCGAGATCCTTGTCGAAGAACGTCACCACATCTGCGCCGGAGCTCGAATCGACGACGAAGGCAATGCCCTCTTCCGACAGCACACGGCGGATGAGCTCGAAATCCGTCTCGCGGTACTGCGTCGTGAACTCGCGCGCTGGATAACTGCCTTCGAGCTTCCAACGCTGGGCCTCGGCCGGCACACCCGCGCCTTCGAGGACCTTCTTCACGATGTCTGGCGCCGTCACGTTCTGGAAGATGCGGCAATCCGCACGCTGCGTGAGCCGAAAGAGACGAGGCCGCGCCACCACGCGAGTCCCCATGTCCTCTTCGTCGCCGCGGGTGGTCGACCTCTCCGCCTCGACGACGTAGCCTGCAATCTTGTGCTCCTGTGAGCCCTCATGCCGCGTCAGCGTGAGCACGAGCGGCTTGCCCACGAGCGTGGCCGGAGCCGGCCCGCCTGCGAAATCGGTGACCTCGCAGCGGAGCTCTCCGATCTCGTCGAGCGGCTCGCGCGCGTCGAGCCGGAGGACGCGGTACTCCGTCCCGTCGATGGTGAGGTGATGCTCCAGCTCGATCGGATTCGCCACGGAGCCTCCTCTCAGCCGATCTTCAGGCTCGATGCGAGCTTGACGATGGCGCCTGCCTCGATGGCGATCTTCGAGCCTTTGATGGTCACCGGGCCGCCGTTGAGATTGATCGAGCTGCCCCCGCCGTTGAACTTCCCGACGCCTCCGCCGAGGATGATCTTCGGCGCCTTCACGACGAAGTCGCCGGCGATCTTTTGCAAGTGCACGCCGCCGATGAGCTGCTTGACGCTCTTGGCCGAGGTGGAGAGCACGGGCACGAGGTGAAGCTCGGCCGCCGTCGAGGTGACATCCTTGCTCGCACCTACCGATTCGATCACCGGCCCCCTGACGAGCTGCACGATCACGGCGCCGACGCTCTCGTCGTAGCTCGAGAGGAGCTTGTCGTGGATCGAGGCCGGCGACATGTTGACCTGCACCGCGCCCACTTTGCGTGTGAAGGCGCCGGTGATGTTCTGGCGCACGCCGTTCGAGATGGTGATCTGGTTGCCGCCGACGCTGTAGTCGCGCGTGCCGCTCACCTTCTCGACGAAGTCGCACTTGGCGTGGACTTGATCGTTGCCGCCCACGCTCACCGTCTGAGCGCCGCTGACCTTGACCTGGAGCGCGTTGCCGACGTCGATGCTCTGGTTCGCGGAGACCGATGTGGTCTCGTTCGAGCCGATGGTCACGTTGTAGTTGCTGCCGACGCTGTGGTCGTCGTTGACGGCGACCGTCTCGTTCTTGTCGTTGCCGGTCGAGGCGTTGAGATCCTTTTGCGACGAGATCGACATCCCCTGCTTGCCGGCGGAGTCGCTCATCTTGATCTCGTTGTGCCCCGCGCCGCCCGGGGTCGACATGCTCTTCATGGACCCATCCGCCGCCGCGCCGGGTTGCGCGTAGGGCGGCGAGTGCTCGGCGTTGTAGGTGCGGCCGAGGACGATGGGCCGATCGGGATCACCGTCGAGGAAGGCGACGGCAACCTCCCAGCCGACGCGTGGCAGGATCATCGAACCGCCGAGGCCGAGCTGCGACACGCGCAACCAGCAGCTCGAGGTGTCGTCCTGCTTGGCCGAGCGATCCCACAGAAAACGCACCTTGATGCGGCCGTACTTGTCGACGTGGATGGCCTGCGGCTCGTTGGTCGGCCCGGTGACGACAGCGCTCTGGATGCCTCGGATCTTGGGCTTCTTGGCGCGCCGGGGCGCGGCGAACGAAGCGCCTTTGGGAATGGCGGTGAACTCGTTCTCGCAGGCGTCCTCGCCGCTGCGCCCCTTCGACGTGAGCTCGAGGACGATGAATTCGCCGTTCAGGAACGGCTCGTTCGCGCCCTCCACGATGGCCGGCGTGCCACAGACGAGGCCCGCGGCGCGGCTCTTTCCCCGGCAGACGTCGACGTCGCTCCGGAGAGCGCTGATCCGCCCGCGGGCACGGCGGGAGCCTTCGGCGCCGGCCGTGAAGCCCCCCGGGTACTCGAAGTGGTGGATGGGCCATGCGCCGGGGGCCGGCAACGCCGCCTCGGGGAAGACGTCGGGCTTCTCGAAATCGTAGTCGCGGAGGATCACGGAGGTCGGCCGCAAGGTCTTGGCGCGATGGAGTGCGAGCAGCGGTTGCGCGCCCGGCGCCGCGCCGGTGCGCGGTGCCAACACGACGGGCGTCTGCCCTTCCGGTCGAACGAAGGCGTCGGGGTCGTCGGCGAAGATGAGCTTGTGGCCGTCGGGCGAGTGCAGGAAGAAGTAGAAGATGCCCTCGTCCTCGAGCAGCCGGTGGACGAAGTTGAGCTCCGTCTCACGGTACTGGCAGAGGAACTCGCGCGGGGCGTAGGTCTGGCGAAGGCGCCACTCGACGTCGCGGTCGACGCCCGCGTCTTTGAGGATGTCCTTCACCACGTCCACCGGGCTCTTGCTCTGAAAGATGCGTGATCCCTCGCGATGCTCGAGGACGGCGAGCGCGGGGCGGAGGCGCAGGTGGAAGAAGAAGTCGTCGCCCCGATGCGCGAGGAAGCTCACCCGATCCGGCAGACCGTCGAAGTGGCGCACGCTGCCCTGCGCGTCGTGCACTTCGAGCAGGGCGTGATGCTGCAAGCAGTCATCGATGCAGAAGCCGGCGTCGGTCGTGGATATCTCGACATCGACCGCATACGGGAGAGAAATACCCTCGTTCGCCCGGTAGGAGCGCACCTGGACGTCGGGGGGCAGCTTGTCGCTGTGGAGGGTGAGGTGCTGGGGCACGGGAACGACGCTACACGCCGCCCCGAGCGCCAGCAATCGGCCCAGGAGCTGCGCGAACGGCGGCAATCTCGGGTTGCGGCGGCGGCGGTGTGTGCCGGCACTGGAGAGCGGCGCGGCACAGGCCCGCGAACATCCACGTTGGGCTCGAGGCCCAATCTGAATTCGACAGGAACGTCGCCAGTCTCGCTCAGAATCGGACTTTCGACCATATCAACGCTTCTGCCTGTGCCGAGGATGGTGCGAGTCGTGTTGGCGTAAGCGCGCTTTTGCTCAATCACCTCGTCGATTCGTTGGTTCGCGTTCTCGAGCCTCTGGTTCGTATCGTCAAGTTGCCTGCAGCGTGCTCAGGGCGGGCGAAGAGCCGATCCCCGCGACAACGGGAGGTACGATGTGGATTCAATCGAGGTTCGGGACCTCGGGGACGTTGGCCTTCTCGATGAGGCCGAGATCGACGAGCTGCTTGCCGAGGGTTTGCCAACGCTCTTTGGTCATCGCGCCGATCTTGCCGCCCTCTTCGATGAGGGGCTTCTGCGCGGCGGCGGCGGCGGTGAAGGTCTCGGTATCCATAGCCTTGTTGAGCTTGCCCATGACGGCGTTGGCGGGCGCGGGATCGGCGAGGTAGCTCTGCCAGCCGGCGCGCGAGGCGCGGACGAAGGCCTTCACCATGTCGGGCTTGTCCTTCACGAGATCGCTCCGCGCGATGATGACGCCGAGGTAGGGATTGAAGCCCTCGTCGGCGACGAGGAAGACTTTCGGATCGGCGCCCTTCTTCCGCGCGGCGATGGGCTCGCTGGTGATGAAGCACTGCTGCGCGAAGTCCTTGTCGGTGAGGAAGCGCGCGATTCCGCCGTCGTAGGGGACGACCTTCACCTTGTCGAAGCCGAACTTCTTGCGAAGGAAGGCGGCGTAGGAGAGGCCGGGCTCGATGGCGAGCGAGCCGCTCGCGAGGACGTCGGCGAGGGTCTTCGCGCCGCGGGCGGCGTGGGTCATGATCGCTTGCGGCGACTTCTGGTAGACGGCGAAGATCGGGACGACGTCGGCGCCGCGGGCGCGGGCAGTGATGACCTCGTCGGCCCCTGCGATACCGAAGTCGACCTTGCCGGTGGCCACCATCTGCACGACGGGGACGCCGGCGCCGCCGCCCTGGATGTCGACGTCGAGGCCCTCCTTGCGGAAGGCGCCGATCTCGCGCGCCGCATAGAAGCCGCCGAACTCGGGCTCGGGCACCCAGTCGAGCTGGAGCTTGACGGCGGTGGTCGCCGTGGATGCCGCGCTGCCCTGCGGTGCCGGGCCGGCGGGCTTGTCACAGCCGGCGAGGGTCGAGAGGGCGAGAGCAGCGAGGAGCGAGCGACGGGTGATCATCGTGAGGTGCGCGGAGTATCGAGGGGCGTGATGCGGACGTAAAGCCACCCAGCGGCGACCACCGAGGAGCGGGCGGGGCGAGACGGTGACCGATCAGTGACCTCATGCGCGCGCCGCGTTTCGGGTCGCGCGCGCGATCGCTCACGCCTTCTCGGAAGGATGCCAGCGGCGAAGGAGCCACCATCCGCCGAGGTTCACCGCGCCGAAGATGGCGAGGCCGAGGAGCGAGGCGGCGAGGACGGCGGCGAAGAGGAGATCGGTCTTGAGCTCGCGCTTGGCGGCGAGGACGGTGATGCCGAGACCGGCGCCGTCTTCGGAGAAGCCGGCGACGAACTCGCCGACGATGGTGCCGATGACGGCGAGGCCGGACGCGACGCGCAGGCCGGTGACGATGCTGGGGAGCGCGGCAGGAAGCTCGAGCTTGAGGAGCGTGGCGAGGCGACCGGCGCCGTAGAGGCGGAAGAGATCGCGCAGCGAAGGATCGACGCTGCGCAGGCCGGCGAGCGTGTTGGCGATGACGGGGAAGATCGAAGCAATCAACGCCGACACCGCGACCGCGCGCAGGCCCGGGCCGAACCACAGGACGAGGAGCGGCGCGATCGCGACGATGGGCACGGTCTGGAGGAAGACGGTGTACGGGTAGAGCGCGCGCTCGAGCGGACGCGACGACGCGAGCGCCACCGCGGCGAGGACGCCGATGACGACGCTGAGGAAGAAGCCGAGCAGCGCGGCGCGCGCGGTGACGACGGCGGCCGCGAGGAGCGTCAACGCTTCGGCTCGGCCGGCCGAGGCGATGGCCGAAGGCGGCGGCAAGAGGAAGGCGGGGATGGCGAGGACGCGCGCCGCGATCTCCCACAAGCCGAGGATCGCGACGAGCGCGAAGAGCGGCGGGACGAGCCGCGCGAGGGCGCCGTGCTGCGGGGTGGACGCGCCGTCGGCCATGTCAGGCGCCGCCCTCGACCAAGGCTTCGTAGAGGACGCGGGACTCGCGCGCGAACGCGGCGTCGGTGCGGATCGATCCGGTGCGCTCGCGCGGGAGCGCGAGGCGATGATCGGCGACGATCCGCGCGGGGCGCGGCGAGAAGACGACGGCGCGCTCCGCGAGGTACGCAGCCTCGGTGGTGGAGTGGGTGACGAAGATCACGGTCATGCCGAGCGACAGCCAGAGGGCGCGGAGCTGATCGTCGAGGCGCTGGCGGGTGAGCTCGTCGAGGGCCGCGAAGGGCTCGTCGAGCAGCAGAAGGCGCGGCCGCGTGACGAGCGCGCGGGCCAGCGAGACGCGCATGCGCATGCCGCCGGAGAGCTCGGCGGGGCGGCGATCGGCAGCATCGGCGAGGCCGACCTCGCCGATGGCGGTGCGCGCGGCGGCGATGCGATCGGCCGCGCGAACGCCGCGCAGCTCGAGCGGGAGCGCGACGTTGGCGAGGACGGTGCGCCACGGGAGGAGGTGCGCGTCCTGAAAGACGAAAGCGATGTCGGTGCCGGCATCGACCGCGGCACGCGCCGGGCCGGCGGACGGATCGGTCGCAGAGGACGCCGAGATGGAGACCTCACCGGCATCCGGACGATCGAGCCCGGCGATGAGGCGCAGGAGCGTGGATTTTCCGGATCCGGACGGACCGAGCAAGGCTACGAACTCGCCGGGCTCGATGACGAGATCGACGCCGGAAATGGCCGTGACGCCGCCGGGAAAGACGCGGTAGACGCCGCGCGCGCGGACACCGAGGCCACGCTCCTGCCGCGCGTCGGGAGGCGGCTCGGGATCGGTCGCTCGGGGCGCGGCGGCGAGACGGGACACGGAGGCGGCGAGCATAGTCCATTCCGCACGATCGGCGACGGTGGAACGCGGGAGAGCGCGCCGCTCGCTCGGGCTCGGCTGGACGCGCGCCGATTCCAGCGCGAGAGCACGAAGAGCGCAGGGCCGGCGCGCGGAGACACGTCCCGGCTATGGTCGCCTTCCCATTTCGACTATTCGTAGGCACATGCCTGGCGAGACGTTTCGCACGACGATCGACGAGAGCGTCCTCATCACCGATGCGCAGGACTCGCCGGTGCCGGGGCTGGTCTTGATCTTCTGCGGGGGCAAGCCGTGCTGCACGCCGATGCGGCTCGATGGAAAGCCGATCGTCCTCGGGCGCTACCCCGCCGACGACGTGACCGTCGTCGACGACGATCGCGTGTCGCGCCGGCACACGCGCATCACGGCGCGCGGCGACGGCGTCCGCGTGACCGATCTCGACAGCCGCAACGGGACCTACGTCGACGGCCTGCGCATCTCGGACGAGACGTACGCGAAGCCGCCGCGCGTCCTGCGGCTCGGGCAGAGCCTCTTGATCTTCGTGCCCGACGTGCGCGTCTTCCGCTCGGGCGAGGTCGAGGTGACCGGCGGCGAGGTGATCGGGCCCACGCTGCAAAAGGCTCGGCTCGCCGTCGAGCGGGCCGCGGAGGGCGGCGACTCGCTGCTGCTCACCGGGCCGAGCGGCGCGGGGAAAGAGCTGGCGGCGCGCGCGTTCCATGCGGCCTCGGGCGCGGGCGGCGCGTTCGTGGCGGTGAACTGCGCGACCATCCCGGCGGGCCTCGCGGAGCGGCTCCTGTTCGGCGCGCGCAAGGGCGCGTACTCGGGCGCGACGACGGACTCCGAGGGCTACGTGCAGGCGGCGGACGGCGGCACGCTCTTCCTCGACGAGGTGGCCGAGCTCGACGCCAGCGTGCAGCCCAAGCTCCTCCGCGTGCTCGAGCTGCACGAGGTGGTGAGCCTCGGCGCGTCCCACCCGCGCAAGGTCGACGTGCGCATCTGCGCGGCCACGCTGAAGGATCTGCGCGGCGAGGTGCAAGCCGGACGCTTCCGCGAGGATCTCTACTACCGCATCGGCCGGCCAGAGGTGCGGTTGCCCGCGCTGGTGGAGCGCCTCGAAGACCTCCCCTGGCTCGTGGCGCGCGAGCTCGCGAAGGTGGATCCGAAGCTCACGGCGCACCCGCTCTTGGTCGAGGCATGCGCGCTGCGCGCCTGGCCGGGGAACGTGCGCGAGCTGCTCGGCGAGATCCGACGGGCCGGCCGCGAGGCGCTCGCCGACAACCGCACCGTGGTCAAAGATCGCGATCTCGCCGAAAGCGCGGGGCGCGAGATCGAAGCCGCCAAGCCCATCACCGGGCCCATCGCGCCGGCCTCCCCATCGGAGGTGACCCGCGAAGCGATCGAGGCCGCGCTCCGCAAAGAGCAAGGCAACGTCACCCGCGCCGCGCGCACCCTCGGTCTGCACAGAAACCAGCTCCGCCGTTGGATCAGCAAGAACAGCGTCGATCCGAAGGCCTTCGGCCCGGGCGACGACGACGGCGGGGATGCCGAGCCGCAGACCGAAGTGAACGACGAGTAGCGCGCTGCGCTTGAAGACGCGCTTAGCGCGCCACGCTTGGAGATGCGCGAGCACGGCACTGCGATCACGTGCCGGCGTCCTCAGCGCAGGTCGACAGCGATCATGGCATGTGGCTCGTGAATGACGAGCAGCCGATGGAAGCGCGGCGGCGCGCTCAGCGCCGGATCACGATCACGCCCTGCTGCAGCAGCTCGTTGAGGGTGCTCAGCGTCTCGAGCCGGCCGAGGCCGGAGATGTCGATGATGTCGTCGACACAGCTCTCGCCGTCGATGCGGGAGAGGAGAAAGCCGGCCTCACGACCCAGCGAGAAGCGCGTGAGCTCGCCCGGCGATACCGCGAGGCACGGGACACCGGCCGGGCCTCCGAGCGCATCGAGATAGATGGCCTCGCTCGATGTGTCGTCGACATGGCCCGGCACCTCGATGCCGAGCGCGAGCTCGAGATCGATGAGCGGCAGGTCGGAGAGCTCCTCGATCTCGATCTCCGCGAGCGGCGCGGCCGCAGGCGGCGAGGACGCGAAGGCCGCGGCCCACGCCATTTCCTCCTCGACGAGCATTGGATCCGGGAGCGGCGCGGCCGCAGGCGGCGAGGACGCGAAGACCGCGGCCCACGCCATTTCCTCCTCGACGAGCATTGGATCCGGGAGCGGCGCGGGCGGCGCGGCGTGGCCCAACGCGGGCCGGCTGCTCGGCACCTCGTCGCCGCGCGGCCGGTACGACGACGGCACGCCGACCGATGCCGGCGCCGGCGTCCACGTGAGATCGAGATCGACGATCGGCGTATCCGCCCCCGATGCCCGGCGCCCAGCCGGCAGCGGCAGGTTGCTCGGCGGCGGCTTGCTCGGCGGATGCGAAGGCCACTGGCTCGCCCGGCGCGCAGGCAGGTTGCTCGAGCTCCGCGGGCTCGGCGGAAGGCTGCTGTGCATGCTGTGGCGCGACGACGCAGGGATCAGCGACGCGGCCCGCACGGGAGACGATGGGCGGAACAGCGTGCGCGCCTCGCCGTCGTCGTCCTCGCCGTCATCGGCCGGCGCGACCGGCGGCTCGGTGGGCGCGTACGCGGCGAGCTCGGGAAACGCAGAGCGACGCAGCGGCGCCGCGGTCAGGCGGAAGTGCGTGCGCGCGTCGTCGTCATCGAGCACTTCGGGAAACGCGGAGCGACGCTCGGCCTCCGTGTACGTGTGGAACTGCGTGCGCGCGCCCTCGTCGTCCTCGAGCGCCTCGGGAAACGCAGAGCGATGCTCCTCGGCCGTATACGTGTGGAACCGCGTGCGCGCGCCCTCGTCCTCGTCGTCCTCGAGCGCCTCGGGGATCGCAGTGCGACGCTCGGCTTCCGTGTACGTGTGGAACCGCGTGCGCGCGCCCTCGTCGTCGTCCTCGAGCGCCTCGGGGATCGCGGTGCGACGCTCGGCTTCCGTGTACGTGTGGAACTGGGTGCGCCCGCCGTCGTCATCGTCGTCGAGGACGCCGTAGGGCAGGTGCGCGGCGATCTCGGCGCGCAGGGCTTCGATCTGGTCGCGCGTGAGGCTGCCTTCCAAGAGGGCCTCCACATAGGAGCGCGTGGGCGGCGTTTCGTCCTCGTCGCCGAGCCCAGATCCATCCGCCGTCACGAGGCGAGGTTAGCCGTGTTCGGCCTTTGGTTTCAACGAGCTGCGCGCGTCAGAGGGTGATGCGCTGCCCCTCGACGGCGCAGGTGATCGGCGAGGTCGCCACCTCGTGGAAGTCCGGATAGTGGATCAAGCGCATCCGCGCCCGCGTCTCGACGGGCAGCTCCACCAGCGAAGATAGCGGCGTGTGCACGCCGAGGTTGGTCTCGTGGAAGAAGAGATCGGCCTGCGAAAGCCAGTCGATCAGCGTCGGATCGAAGGCCGTGTCGGCGCTGTACGCGAACGACGCGCGCCCGCTCTGCACACGAATCGCCGAGGTCGGGATGTGATGGATCGTCGGCCGCCATACGATCTCGAGGTCGCCGATGGTGCTCGTCCCCGGCCCGAGCGGATGGACATCCGCATAGTCCGAGAGCGTCAGCGAGCGGGTCGGCCCTCCCGGCCGGTCCATGAGCGTATCCATGCCGCCCTTGAGCCTCGTGTCCCAAATCCCCGCGAGCACCTCGGGGATGGCGTGGAGCGCGGCCTTGCGCCCCGTGACGAAGCGCCGCCAAAACAGGAGCTGCTCCAAGCCGCCCACGTGATCGCCGTGCAGATGCGTGATGAGCACGTGATCGATGTCGTCGAGCCCGACCTCCGGCGCGCGCGGCTCGTGCCCCGAGAGATCACGGAGCGCCCGGGCGAGCGCGGGGGGCGCATCGACGAGGAGGCGCGTCCCGCCGGACTCGAGCAAGAGACAAGCATTGTGATAGCGGGCGGTGAACGCATCACCGACCCCGACCACGCGAACGCTGAGCGAGGACATCGCCCGCAGGATAGCGACGCCGCGCCGCACGGGTAAGCGCGGAGGTCCGCACGGCGAAGCGAAGCAGCCGCGAGCGCAAGCGAGCGGGCTCAGGCTTACGGGTGCAGTCCAGCACGTAGGAGGAGCGGGCCCCGCACCGCTTGCTGGGGTCCGCTCGCTGGCGCTCGCGGCTGCTGGTGCTGCAGAAGCTGTTGCTTCTGCGGCTGCTGTTGCCGCTGTGGCTGTTGCTGATGCCAGGGCCGCTACCGGCCCTAGCGATCAGGTGTCGCCGGGGTCGTAGAGGCCGCGCTTCTTGAGGAGGGCGCGGAGGTGGTTGCGGGCGATGTCGGCTTGGCGGGAGGCCTTGGAGAGGTTGCCGGCGCAGCGGCGGAGGAGGGCCTCGAGGTAGGCGTGCTCGAAGCGCTCGACGGCGCGGGCCTTGGCCTCGGCGAAGGTGCCCGCGAGATCGAGCGGATCGCGCTCGGCCACGCTGCCGCGGAAGCCGAAGCCCTCACCGGCGAGATCGGCCTCGGTGATGACGCCGCCCTGGCAGAGCGCGGCGGCGCGGGCCACCACGTTGCGGAGCTCGCGCACGTTGCCCGGCCAGCGACGATCCACGAGGCTCTTCGACGCTTCGGGCGACATCGAGAGCGGGCGCTCGTCGGTGCCCAGCTCGTCGAGGAAATGACGGATGAGCAGCGGGATGTCGGCCGGACGCGCGCGGAGCGGCGGGAGGAAGACGCGGGCCTCCGCGAGGCGATAGTAGAGATCCTCCCGGAAGCGATGCGCGTCGATCTCGGCGCGCAGATCGCGGTGCGTGGCCGCGATGAGGCGGAAGTCGACGGGGATGACCTCGTGGCCGCCGACGCGCGAGAGGGATCGTGTCTCCAGGACACGAAGCAGCTTGGGCTGCAAATCGAGGGGCAGCTCACCGACCTCGTCGAGGAAGAGCGTGCCGCCGTGAGCGCGCTCGAAGGCGCCGACGTGACGCGCGTCCGCGCCGGTGAACGAGCCGCGCTCGTGACCGAAGAGCACGCTCTCGGCGAGCGTGGCCGGGATGTTGGCGGCGTCGAGCACCACGAAGGGGCCGCCGCGACGCGACGAGCTCCCGTGGATGGCGCGGGCCAGCTCTTCCTTGCCGGTGCCCGTCTCGCCCTGCGCGAGCACGGTGAGCTGCGTGGGCGCGATACGCTCGAGCGTGGCGAAGAGCTCGCGCATCTCGGGCGAGGCGCCGATGAGGCCGCCGAAGCGCGCGGCCTCGCTGCCCTTCTCGGGCTCGGCGCGATCGTCCACCTCGACGCGGATGGCGCTGTCGCCGATGCGGAGGAGCGCGCCCGGGCCGAGCTCGACCTCGTAGACGCGGTGCGGGCCGATCCACGTGCCGTTGGTGGTGCCCACGTCACGCGCGAGCACGCGCCCTTCGTCGCGACGCTCGAGCTCGAGGTGCGTCGCGGAGACGCGCGGATCGTCGAGCACGAGATCGTTCGTGGAGTGGCGGCCCACGGTGGCACGAACGCGGGTGAGCAGGAGAGCCTTGCCCGTGCCGGGCCCCTGGGTGACCACGAGGCGCGGAACGCCTTCGCCTGGCCGCCGCTTTTGGGGCATCGACTCGGTGGCGGGGAGCTTGGTTTTGTTCTCTGTCACGCGACCCCAACGTGCGTATCACGTCGAGCGCCTCCGCTGGAAGACGCTCGACGCTGGACGCTGCAGCGACCACCTTGGACGGTCTTCACGCGCCTTCGCGGGCCGGCGCAGAGGCGATCGTGGGCGGAAGCGGCGAGATCCAGCGGCGCACGCTGCCGCCGACGATCAACGCGATGCAGCCGAGGAGCGTAGCCGTGACCACGAGGTTCATCTGCCAGATGGTCGGGCTCTCCCGCCAAAGCGCGCGGATGTGCTCGATTCCAGCGACGATTGTGGTGGTACCCACGAACGCGAGCGGCAGGAGCGTGATGAGCGCATACGATTTCCGCTTCGATTCCCGGAGGATGATGGTCGTCCCCACACAAAGCGCGGCCGACGCCAGCAGCTGGTTGGCCACGCCGAACATGGGCCAGATGGTGGCGATCGACCCCGTGAGGATGAAGTAGGACCAACCGCCCACGATGAAGGCCGTCGAGATCAGCGAGCCCGGGAGCCAGCTCGTCTCGCCGAACTTGGGCCACGCGCGCCCCACGAGCTCCTGCACGAGGAACCGTCCGATGCGCGTGCCCGTGTCGATCGTGGTGAGCACGAACAGCGCCTCGAACATGATGGCGAAGTGGTACCAATAGGCGAGCAGCGTCTTCATCCCCGGCAACCCGGAGAAGACGCGCGCGATGCTGATGGCCAAGCTGACCGCGCCGCCCGTGCGCGCGGCCACGACCTCGTTCGCTCCCTGCGAGAGCGACGGCAGATCGGTGACCTTGATCCCCATGCGCAGGAAGTCCGCCTCGCCCAGCGAGGTCGCGTGCGGGGCCTTGGGATCGACGTCGTAGCCGAGCGCGTGGAGCGCCTTGTTGGAGAGGTGGAGCGCGGACGACGCTTTGATGACCGCGCCCGGCCGCGCCAGGCTCGACGCCGGCTGTCCGGCCGCGAGCCCGAGATCCTTGCGATCCTTTTCGGTGAGCACGCCCGGCGCGTCGAGCTGCGACAGCTCCTCCGGCGTGCGCGCGAGGCCATGACCGCCGGCGGGCGCGACGATGGCGATCTTGGGATCGGTGTTGATCGCGAAGTAATCCGAGGGCGGTAGGCACGAGGCCGCGACCAGCGCGGTGACGCCGACGAGCCCTTCCATGAGCATCGCGCCGTAGCCGATGGAGCGACAGTCGCGCTCGCGATCGACCATCTTCGGCGTGGTGCCGCTGGAGACGAGCGCATGGAAGCCGCTGATGGCGCCGCACGCGATGGTGATGAACACGAAGGGATAGAGCGAGCCCGGCACCACGCGCCCGAACGTGTCGGCGCCGACGGTGACCGTCTTCGGCCCGAGCTGGTTCACGAGCGGCATCTGCACGAGCGGGTTCACCACGATGATCCCCACCACGAGCAGAAAGATGGTGCCGATCTTCATGTAGCTCGACAGGTAGTCGCGCGGGCAGAGGAGCATCCACACCGGGAGCACGCTGGCGAGGAATCCATAGGCCGCGATGGCGACGGTGAGCGACGTGCGCGAGAGGCGGAGCGTCTCGCCGAGCGGCCCATCGGCCACGGACTTGCCCGCGACGAGCGCGATCAGGAGCGCCGCGACCCCCGCGATGGTGGCCGCGCGGATGCCCTCGGCGCTGCCCTTCTTCACCGGGTAGATGTAGAGGCCCATGGCGAGGGCGATGGGGATCGAGAGCCCGATGGTGAACACGCCCCACGCGGACTCGGCGAGCGCTTCGACGACGACGCGGCCGAGGCCCGCGAGCGCGACCACCACGATGAAGAGAATCGCGATCGCGGTGACCAAGCCGAAGAAGGGCCCGAGCTCGTCACGCGCGATCTCGGCGAGCGAGCGGCCGCCGCGGCGGACAGAGGCGACGAGGATCACGAAGTCCTGCACCGCGCCGCCGAGCACGACGCCGAAGAGGATCCACGAGTAACCCGGGAAGAAGCCGAACTGCGCGGCGAGCACGGGCCCGATGAGCGGCCCGGCACCGGAGATGGCGGCGAAGTGATGCCCGAAGAGGACCCACTTGTTCGTGGGGTGATAGTTCGATCCATCGCGGCGCGTGTGCGCGGGCGTCGCGCGCGCATCGTCGAGCGCCAAGACCTTGGCCGCGATGAAGGCCGAATAATAGCGATAGGCGATCGATAGGACCGCGAGCGCCGTGAGCATCCACCAGAGGGCATGCATGCGCGGGAGGATAGCCGATGGCGTGATCACGTCGCGTCACACGGATGCGCCGTGCAGCCCCGATCACGTTGGGGCCGGATGAACCAGCTACGCGCGCGTGCATCACACCGCAGCGCGTCGATGAACGATCGTGATGCGCGCGCCGATGCATCACACCGCAGCGCGTCGACGAACGATCGGGCTCGGCCCTACGGGACACGGGCCTTGACACCATAGGCAGGCCGTGTAGCCGTATCATCGCAGTTTCATTCGATGTTCCGGGTGGGGATGGGGCGTCATCGATCCATGCCTTCCCCGGCATCGTCCGCTCTGTTGCGGGAGGCATTTCGACGATGCGCGTGCTCCAGAACTACATCAACGGCGCCTGGACCAAGTCGTCCGGCACCACGCTCCTCGACGTGAAGAACCCGGCCACGGGGGAGACGCAGGCCCAAGTGCCGCTCTCGACAGCCGGTGACGTCGACGCCGCGGTGCAAGCGGCGCAGGCTGCGTTTCCCGCGTGGAGCGCCACGCCGCCGGTGCAGCGAGCGCGCTACCTCTTCAAGCTCAAGGCGCTCTTCGACGAGCACAAGGAAGAGGTCGCCGCCATCTGCACGAGCGAGCACGGCAAGACGCTGGCCGAGTCGCGCAACGACTTCGGCCGCGGCATCGAGAACGTCGAGCACGCCGCCGGCATCCCCACGTTGATGATGGGGCAGAGCCTCACCGACGTGGCCACGGGCATCGACAGCCAGACCATCCGCCAGCCCATGGGCGTGTTCGCGGCCATCACGCCCTTCAATTTCCCGCCGATGGTGCCGCTCTGGTTTCTCCCGTACGCCATCGCCACGGGCAACACCTTCGTGCTCAAGCCCTCGGAGCAGGTGCCGCTCTCGCAGGAGCGCATCTTCCAGCTCATCGAGAAGATCGGTTTGCCGCCCGGCGTGGTGAACCTCGTCAACGGCGGTCGCGACGTGGTCAACGCCATCTGCGCGCACAAGCAGATCCAGGGCATCTCCTTCGTCGGATCGAGCACCGTGGCCAAGCACGTCTATCGCGCGGGCGCGGACACCGGCAAGCGCGTGCAGGCGCTCGGCGGCGCGAAGAACTTCGTCACCATCCTCCCCGACGCGGAGATGGACAAGGCCATCGCCAACGCGGCCGAGTCGGCCTACGGCTGTTCCGGCCAGCGCTGTCTCGCGGCGTCCGTCGTGGTCGCGGTGGGCTCGGCGTACGAGCGCGTGCGCGAAGGCATCCTCGCGGCGGCCAAGGCCGTGGTGCTCGGCGACGGCAGCAAGCCCGGCGTCACCATGGGCCCGGTGATCTCGGCGGCGCACCGCGATCGCGTGCTCGCGTACATCGACAAGGGCGTCGCCGAGGGCGCGAAGCTCCTCATCGACGGCCGCGGCGCCAAGGTCGACGGTTACCCGAACGGCTACTGGGTCGGGCCCACGGTGTTCGACGACGTGAAGCCCGGCATGACCATCGCCACGGAGGAGATCTTCGGGCCGGTGCTCTGCATCATGAAGGCGAAGGATCTCGACGAGGCCATCGCCATCGCCAACGCCAGCGAGTACGGCAACGCGGCCTCGATCTACACCTCGAACGGCAAGGCCGCGCGCGAGTTCCAGCTCCGCATCCAGGCCGGCATGGTGGGCGTCAACATCGGCGTCGCCGCGCCCATGGCCATGTTCCCCTTCGGCGGGCAGAAGGGCAGCATGTTCGGCGACACCAAGGCGCACGGCGGCACGGGCGTCGACTTCTACACCGAGCGCAAGATCGTCATCACGCGCTGGTTCTGAAGCGGTGCGTGAGCCTCGAACGAGAAGAGGTCCGCTGGAAGCGCCGAGCGCGAGCAAGAGACGACGAGTCTGCTTGCGATCTCTCGGCCCTTGCGGTCCTCTTCTCTTCGGCGTTCCGAGCACGCGCCGCCGGATCGTGAACGCAGACGGAGCCACGTGGTGGGGACACGGGCCCCGCCGCTCGGATCGGATCGTGGGCACACCCGTTCGGGCCTGACATCGGTCGTATCGAGATACGCAATCCGCGCAGTCACACG
This sequence comes from Minicystis rosea, assembly GCA_001931535.1. Lineage (GTDB taxonomy): Bacteria > Myxococcota_A > Polyangia > Polyangiales > Polyangiaceae > Minicystis > Minicystis rosea. The sequence goes on along the minus strand of CP016211.1, from coordinate 15,297,456 downwards.
CCGCGAGAGCGAGAGGAACATATGGCACGCAAAGTCATCGGCGGTCTCATCCAGTGCAGCAACCCGCTCAACGACCCCAACGCCTCGGTCGCGGCCGTGCGCGACGCGATGTTCGAAAAGCACCTCCCGTACATCGAGGAGGCCGGCAAGAAGGGCGTGCAGATCCTCTGTCTGCAAGAGGTCTTCAACGGCCCTTACTTCTGTCCCTCGCAGGACTCGAAGTGGTGCGACCTCGCGGAGGACATCCAAGGCCCCACGGTCACCCGCCTCAGCGAGTACGCGAAGAAGTACCAGATGGCGATGGTCATCCCCATCTACGAGCGGGAGATGGCCGGCGTCTATTACAACACCGCGGCCGTCGTCGACGCCGACGGCACGTACCTCGGCAAGTACCGGAAGAACCACATTCCCCAGACCAACGGCTTCTGGGAGAAGTATTTCTTCAAGCCGGGCAACCTCGGCTATCCCACGTTCCAAACGCGGTACGCCAAGATCGGTGTCTACATCTGTTACGACCGGCATTTCCCCGAGGGCGCACGCCTGCTCGGGCTGCACGGCGCCGAGATCGTGTTCAACCCGTCGGCCACGGTCGCCGGCCTCTCACAGTATCTGTGGAAGCTCGAGCAGCCGGCCCACGCCGTCGCCAACGGCTACTACATCGCGGCGTCGAACCGCGTGGGGACCGAGGCGCCGTGGAACATCGGCAAGTTCTACGGGACCAGCTACTTCTGCGATCCGCGCGGGAATTTCCTGGCCGTCGGCAGCGAGGATAAGGACGAGCTCGTCGTCGCCGAGATGAACCTCGACGTGATCGAGGAGGTGCGGAGGACGTGGCAGTTCTACCGCGATCGCCGCCCCGACACGTACGAGGACATGGTCAAGCAGCTCCCTTGATCCAGGGCTCGTAGCCTGTTTCTTCGCGAGCGCTCCGACGCCGGCGAGCCCGACGGGGCCACCGACGATTCGAAGCGCACCCTATGGAAACAGGCGGATTGCGTGAGTGGTCATGGCGAGGCGGCGTGCGTCGGGCTCGTTCGCCTCGTCGTGTCACCGCGCGGGGGAGCGAGCCCGGCATGCTCGAACTTCGCCCATGCATGGACGGTCGCGGTACGGTGTGATCTTCTCGCCGAGGTGACGATTGATGGACTCACGTTCTCCTGATCTGTTGCGGCTCCCCGCAGGCCGTCTCGAGGAGCGATTCGAGGACAAGAAACCGCTCTTCGACGAATCCGAGGCCATCGCCGAAGCCAATCGCTGTCTTTATTGCGTGGACGCGCCGTGCATCAAGGCGTGCCCGACGGCGATCGACATCCCCACCTTCATCCGCAAGATCGGAACGGGCAACGTGAAGGGCGCGGCCCGCACCATCCTCACGGCGAACCTGCTCGGCGAGTCGTGCGGGCAGGTCTGTCCGGTCGAGGTGCTCTGCGCCGGCGCGTGCGTCTACAACGAGTGGGAGCGCGAGCCGATCAAGATCGGGCGGCTCCAGCACTATGCGGTCAACGAGGCGCTGAAACAGAAGCGCGATCTCTTCGCGCCGAAGCCCGAGACGGGCCGCAAGGTGGCGCTCGTGGGCGCGGGCCCCGCGTCGATCGCGGCGGCGGGCTGGCTCGCGCTCGAGGGGCATCGCTCGGTGATCTTCGAGCGGAAGAGCATCCCCGGCGGCCTCAATACGTTGGGCATCGCGCCGTACAAGATGAAGGGCCAAGGCGCGCTCGACGAGATCGCGTGGGTGCTCGAGCTCGGCCAAGGTCGCATCGAGATCCGCACGGGCGTCGAGATCGTCGCCGGCGAAGCGGGCGCGGGGCAGATCTCGGCGTCCGATCTGCTGCGTGAATACGACGCGGTCTTCCTCGGGCTCGGGCTCGGCTCCGACTCGACGTTGGGCGTGCCCGGCGAAGAGGGCCCGGGCGTGGTGGGCGCGACCGCGTTCATCGAGCGGCTCAAGGCCGATACCACGCTGACGCTCGAAGGCGTGAAGCGCGCGCTCGTGGTGGGCGGCGGCAACACGGCGCTCGACGCGCTCCACGAGCTGCCGTTGCTCGGAGTCGACACCGCCATGGTCTACCGGCGCAGCCGTGCCGAGATGCCCGGCTATGCGCACGAGCTCGAAGGCGCGCGCATCGACGGCGCGCGCATGATCGAAAACCGCGTGCCCATCGCCGTGCTGCGCGACGGGGAGCGGCTCGTCGGCCTCCGCGTCGCGCCCGCCAAGGACGGCAAGCGCATCGAGGGCAGCGAAGAGGATCTGCCCGCGGATCTGATCGTGGTCGCCATCGGACAGAACCGGGCCACGCAGGTGGCGCAGGCTTTCCCGGGTGTTTCGCTCGACGGCAAGGGCCGCGTCGTGGTCGACAAGGCGACGCACCGCACGGGCAACGACAAGGTCTACAGCGGCGGCGACTGCGTAAACGGCGGGAAAGAAGTGGTCAACGCGGTGGCAGAGGCGAAGGTGGCCGTGCAGGCGATGTGCGCGGCGTTCTCCGAGGGAGCGAAGTAATCATGGCCGACCTCTCCATCGATTTCTGTGGGATCAAGTCGCCGAACCCGTTCTGGCTGGCCTCGGCGCCGCCCGCGAACACCGGCGATCAAGTGATGCGCGCCTTCGACGCCGGCTGGGGCGGCGCGGTGTGGAAGACGCTGGGCAACCCCATCGTCAACGTGTCGAGCCGCTTCGGCGGCATCGACTACGGCAACACGCGCATGATGGGCCTCAACAACATCGAGCTCATCACCGATCGCCCGCTCGAGGTGAACCTCCGCGAGATCCGCGAGGTGAAGCGCCGCTACCCGAAGCACACCGTCATCGCCTCGTTGATGGTGGAGACCAAGGAGGAGTGGCGCGAGATCATCCAGAAGGCGGAGGACGCCGGCGCCGATGGCCTGGAGCTGAACTTCGGCTGCCCGCACGGGATGTGCGAGCGCGGCATGGGATCGGCCGTGGGCAACGAGCCCAAGGTGCTCGAAGAGATCGCGCGCTGGGCGGTCGAGTTCGCGAAGACGCCGGTGATCGTCAAGCTCACGCCCAACATCGGCGACATCACCGAGCCGGGCGAGGCGGTGCTCCGCTCGGGCGCGCACGCCATCTCGCTCATCAACACCATCAAGTCGATCGTGGGCGTCGATCTCGACAGCATGGTCCCGCTCCCGCGCGTCGGCGGCGCCTCGACCAACGGCGGCTACTGCGGCCCCGCGGTGAAGCCCATCGCGCTCCATCTGTTGAGCCAGCTCTCACGTCATCCGCAAATCAACAAGCTCCCCATCTCGGGCATCGGCGGCATCTCCAACTGGCGCGACGCGGCCGAGTTCATCGCGCTCGGATCGACGAGCGTGCAGGTGTGCACCGCGGTGATGCACTACGGCTACCGCATCGTGGAGGACATGATCGAAGGCCTCTCCGACTTCCTCGACTCGCGCGGGATGAAGAGCGTCTCCGAGCTGCGTGGCAAGGCCGTGCCGCAATACCAAGAGTGGGGCGACCTCGATCTCTCGTTCCGCGTCATCGCCGACATCAGCCCCGACAAGTGCATCGGCTGCCAGCTCTGTTACGTGGCCTGCATGGATGGCGCGCACCAATGCATCCACATCCCCGGCCGCAGCGAGGCCGAGGCGCGCGCCGCCGGGCACATCCACATCCCGAAGCACGTGCCCGATCGCGCGGTCGTCGCCAAGGGCGGAGCCCCGGGCGCGCGGGTGCCGTTCATCGATGAAGAGGAGTGCGTCGGCTGCAACCTCTGCGCGCTGGTGTGCCCGGTGGCCGGGTGCATCACCATGCGCGAAGAGCCGTCCGGCAAGCCGGCCGAGACGTGGAACGATCGCGTGCAAAAGGGCACCGACTTCGTGCCCGGCGGCCTCGACGCCACGCTCCGCGCGCGGGCCGCGCGCTGACGAGCAGACGGGAGCGCTGGCGCGTCTGGCGCTCCCGTTCTCCGCGATTCAATTGCTCTCCCGAGGTCCATCATGGCGAAGGCAACGTGGAACGGCGTGGTTCTGGCCGAGAGTGATCGCTTCGAGGTGGTCGAAGGGAACGTGTACTTCCCGAAGGAAGCCATCCATCAGGACAAGCTCCGCGCGAGCGACACGCACACCCACTGCGCGTGGAAAGGGACGGCGAGCTACTACGACGTCGTCGCGAACGGCGAAGTGAACAAGGACGCGGCCTGGTACTACCCGGATCCGAAGCCGGCCGCGGCCAACATCAAGGGCCACGTGGCGTTCTGGAAAGGCGTGCAGGTGGAGCGGTGAGCGCCGGCGCGTGGGTGAAGCTCGCGGCCCGTGATGGTCACGAGCTCGACGCCTACCGCGTCGAGCCGAGCGGCGCGGCGCGCGGCGGGGTCGTGATCATCCAAGAGATCTTCGGCGTGAACGGCCACATCCGCTCCATCTGCGCGGAGTACGCGCGCGAGGGTTACGTCACCCTCGCGCCGGCGCTCTTCGATCGAGCGCGCCCGCACGTGGAGCTCGGCTACACGCCCGAAGGCACGCAGGAGGGACGCGCGCTCCGCACCGGCCTCGGCTGGGAGGCGCCCATCCTCGATCTCGAGGCCGCCGCGGCCACGCTCCGACCTCTCGGACGCGTGGCGACGATGGGCTTCTGCTGGGGAGGATCGCTGTCGTTCCTCATGGCGTGCCGCTCGAAGATCGATTGTGCGATTTCGTATTACGGCGGTCAGATCATCCAGTTCGTCGACGAGAGGCCGAAGGCCCCCGTGCTCATGCATTTCGGCGAGAAGGACGCGCTCATCTCCGCCGCCGATCGGGCCGCGATCGCCGCCGCCAATCCGGCGGCGGAGATCCACGTCTACGCGGCCGGGCACGGGTTCAATTGCACCGAGCGCGCCGACTTCGAGCCCGCGAGCGCGGCCCTCGCGCGGGAGCGCACGCTCGTGTTCCTGCGCCGGCACATCGGCTGAGCCGAAGCCCTTGCGCCGCGAGCGCCCGCTCTCCTAGCATCGCGTCGTCCTTCATGGCCACCGGGTCGGCGCTCCTCATCGACGAGTACTTCGACGCGGCCGACGAGCGCTTCGTCGACGAGCTGCTCTCGTCGACGAACGGGAAGAAACTGAAGAACCTCGCCGCGCGCTGGTATCGCGACGGCCGTCCCTTCGCGCGCCGCGCGCTCCTCCGCTACATCGACGACGGGTGCGATCGGCCGCACCACCGCCCGCTCGTGAAGGCGCTCTTCAAGCTCGCGGAGAAGGCGAACGACGACGAGGCCATCGGCCATTTCATGGCGGCCTTCGATCGTCTGGTGCGTCGCAAGCTCACGCAGGCCCACCGGTGGAACCGGCAACAGGGCAGCTACACCGTGATGGAGCTGCGCGCCGACGCGAGCGTGCCCGGCGCGTTGGGCTCGCACGAGAGCCGCGCCCCGAAATTCTCGCGGCGCACGCGCCTCTACCTGTGCCGCCGCGCGTTCCGCTACTTCCGCGTCATCGCCCGCACGGATGTGGCCCGCTACGGCCGAGCCATCCGCGCCGCGCTGCCGCTCTATCGCGACGAGCACCTCGACACGCCCGAGCGCATCCTCGACGCCTGGGGCTTGATGCACGCGCTCTATTGGGGCTCGCCGGTCCTGGTGCGCGATCCGCGCGGCATCAAAGTCGCCGCGGGCCGCTCGCTCGGAGAGCTCGAGCCCGCGCCCTTCGCCGCGGAAGCCTGGCGCGACGCCTTCGACCCTCTCTTCGAGCTGCTCGAGCGCGCGAAGTCCCGCACCGTGCGCGTCTTCGCCATCGCGCTCCTCCGCCGCGACCACGCCGACGCGTTGCGATCGCTCCCGCTGCGCCGCGTGCGAAACCTCCTGCGATCACCCAACGACGAGGTGCAGACCTTCGCCGCCGAGCTGCTCCGCACCGCGAGCGGCGTGCAGAACTTGAGCGTCGAGGAGTGGCTCGAGCTGCTCAAGATCGAGAACCCCTCGGCGATCCCGCTCCTCTGCGAGCTCGTAGAAAAGACGGTGCGCCCCGAGCGCCTCTCGCTCGCGCAAACCGTGGCGCTCGCCAGCGCGCAGGCTGCGCCCGTGGCCGAGCTCGGCCTGCGCTGGACGAAGCAGAAGCCGGTGAGCGACGAAGCCGCGCTGACGACGGTGCTCGGCCTCGCGCGGGCCGGCGCGCCGCAGGTGCGCGCCGAGGCCATCGCTTGGGTGACGGAGATCCTCGCCAAGGCGACCTTCGCCAAGCCGGAGCACGTCCGTGATCTGCTCGACGCGCGCTTCGCCGACGTGCGCGCCCAAGGCCTCGCGCTGGTGGAGAAGGACGCGCGCTTCTCGACGAGCATCGTGCTCTGGGGCGCGCTCTCCGAGTCTCCCTACGACGACGCACGCGCCTTCCTCGTGAAGCATCTCCGCGAGCGCGAGCGATCGTTCGGGCCCGAAGCGCTGCGTGGCCTCTGGGCCACGACGCTCCTCGCCGTGCACCGCGGCGGCCGCGCCAAGCGCACCGCCTTGAACCAGATCGCCGCGCGCGTCGCGCATCACCCGAGCGAAGCGGAGTCGCTCCTGCCGCTGCTCGGCATCGCGCTCCGCAGCGTGCGCGCGCCGGAGCGGCGCACCGCGATCGCCGCGGTCGCCTCCGCCGTGGCGCGCGAGCCTGCGATCGGCCGCGCCGTCGCGCGCCTCCTCCCGGAGCTCAAAATCGAGCGCGAGGCCGTCCTGTGAAGCTCGATCTCCGTTACCTCGGTTCGAGCGAGGTCCGCTCCACGTCGAGCGGCACCGAGATGCGCTTCTCGCCGAACCTCGCGCGCAGCCGCGTCTTCTTCGACGCCGAGCTCGCCTATCCCCTCCGCTTCCGCGAGGCGATGAGCGCCCTGCACGACGTCGTCGTCGGCGACCTGCGCTTCAAGAAGAAGGATCGCACCGCCTACGCGCAGTGGAAGATCGATCAGACCAAGAGCGACGCCGAGCTCCGCCGCACGCTGTACGACGCCGCCAAGCAAGCCGAGCTCGCCCGCATCGCGAAGGAGCCGATCCCGCCCAACCTCGAGGCCGACTTCCGCAAGATGCACCGTCTCTATTGGGACGCGCGCGTCCGCTGGGCCAACGAGCTTTCGCGCAACGATCCGGAGCTCTTCCGCCACCTCGTCCCCTGCGATCCCGTGGTCACCGTGGCCGACGACGTCGTCTTCTTCGAGTGCTTCTCCAAGGACGAGTCCGCCTACGGTTGCCTCAGCGTCGATCGCGGCGCGCTCCGCGGCGGTGACGCCGGGCGCGGCACCACCAACGTCGACTATTCCCTCGCCCTCTACGAGCATTTCCAGACGCTGCGCAGCTACCGCTCCACGCGCCTGCTCGTCGATCCCATGGGCTTCGAGGTCAAGGTCGAAGGCCGCGACGACTATCGCGAAGAGAAGATCGATCTCCCGCCCACGTGGCTCCGCGGCTTCGGCCAGCTCCAAGCCGCGATGACGCTGCCGAGCCGCAAGGTCGAGCTGCCCGTCGAGGCGGTCTACGCCATCCTCGCGCACCTCAAGCGGCACCGCGAGCGCACCGGCCCGCGCAGCATTCGCTTCCAGCTCACGCCCGGCAAGCCGCCGGTCTTGGTGCTCGATCCTTGGGGCATCACCATCCCCTGCCGCGGCCCCGTCGTGGAGGACGCGCCGCCCGCGCCCGCCGCCGCGCTCGCGGGCACGGCGGGCCATGGCCCTTATCGATCGCCGCCGATGATCGCGACGCCGCAGGCGCCGGCCGCGATCACCGATGGTCCCGAAGAGATCAAGGTCTGGGGTCGCCGCCGCCTCTTCGCCTTGGCGCGCGTGCTGCCGATCTGCGATCGCATCGAGGTCCGCCTCCTCGGCTCCGGTCTCCCGAGCATCTGGATCGCGCACCTTGGCGAGATGCGCTTCGTGCTCGCGCTCTCGGGTTGGACGGCCAACGATTGGAGCTCGGGGTCGAACCTCTCGCTCCTCGCGGGCGCCGCGCATCCGGATCCGCGCGTGATGGCGGCGGTGCAGCAGAAGCTCTTCGACGTGCAGCACGCCTCGGCCGACGAGCTCGCCGCGGCCGTCTCGGCGCCGCGCGACGTGACGCTCTCCTCGCTCCACGAGCTCGCGCAGCACGGCCAAGCCATTTACGACTTCGCCGCCGGCTGTTATCGCTACCGCGAGGTGATGCCCTTCGCACTGTCCGAGGCCGTCGTCGGCCCCGAGCACCCCGAGCTCGCCGAAGGCAAGCGCCTCGCGACGGAGAAGCGGGTGAAAGTGCGCCGCGAAGAAGCGCTCGCCGGCGGCCGGCGCCTCTACGTCTTCGACGCGGGGAACACGCAGGCCGAAGCCGTCATCGACAACGACGGCGTCCTCAAGGACGCCAAGTGCAGCTGCTCTTTCTATTTCAAGAACCGCCTCCGCGCCGGCCCCTGCCGCCACGTCGTCGCCCTGCGCCTCACCCTCGCCGGCTCCCCTCCCCCGCCGGCCCCCGCGCCAATCGTTGGAGCTCAAACTGTTGGAGCTCCAACGAATGCGCCGAGCAAGCCCGGCGCGCGCGGCCCCGTGCGTCGCGAGGAGGTGCTCTCCTTGGCCAAGGACGTGAGCGGTGAGGTCGCGGCGCTCGCCGACGCGCAGGACAAGGGGATCTCGGACGTCATCGAAGAGACGTGGGATCTGGCCTTCGAGCGCATCCAGGCCTGCCAAGGGTGGAAGGACGCGCTCAAGCTCATCGACGCGAAGCGCGCGTCGGTGATCGCGGGCCGCTCGGTCATGAGCCCGGTGCAGCACACGGTGCTGCTCCACGAAGAAGTGCTCCGCGAGATCGCGCTCGTCGCCAACCGCTTCGGCGCGAGCCCGTCCGCGGTCGTCAACCTGGCTTGGCTCATCGCGCGGAAGCGCGCCTAGCCGCTGCGAGAAGGAGAAACGCGTCCAGCCTTGCGAGGAGATCCGACCGCCCGAGCCCATCATGCTGCGGTGCTACGCCGTGGCGGAGCTCGGTCTACCATGCGTACCCACACCCGATATTCTTTTGGGCGCCGAGCCCCAGTCGAAGGCCGTACTCAGACGACCGCGAGCGGTCTCTGCCTTCGACTGGGGCCGGCGCCTCGGTGATCGGGCGTGGTCCCAAGGGAAGTAGTCGGGCGGTCGGATTTCCTCGGAGGGCTGGACGCGAAGCCTCTCCGAATGCAGCCACGAGCGGCCACGCCGTCGTGAGGCAAGCGCGCAACGCGCGATCGCGGCCTTGCGCGCGAGCCGCACTGGCTGCGAGCACACATGCGGCTCGCGCATGAACAAGACGATCGCTCATGCGCGCGATCGGCACGATGCGCAAGGCGCTGACATACACGGCAGCGCTCGAACACACCGACGTGCTGCCCGCGCTGGCGTCACGCGACAATCGCGATCAGCGCCGGCTCGTCCGGCGCGGGGTTTGGGGCCGCTTGCGGCCCCATCGTGATCGACGATCAGCGATCAAGCCGGGCCCGACGCGAGGCCTTCCGTGCGAACGGCGATGGTGACGAGCGCGCCGGGGCCGGTCGCGAGATCCACGCCAGTGACGCCTTCGATGGCCTCGCGGGTGGCGCAGAGGGCAGAGACCTCCTCACGAGGAACCCACGAGTCCGTGCGCACCAACGTGCCGCCGACCACCTCGGGGCGGCTGACGCCGCGGAGCACGACCTCACCGGCGTGCACGCACACGTTCACCCGCACGCGCTCGTCGGCGTCGGGACGGCCATCGATCTGACGGCGCAGCGTCGCCGCGAGGGCGAGCGCGGTCTTGCGCTCGCGGCGGGCGCGCTCCGGATCGGCGGAGAGCGGGAGCACGCCGAGCAGATCGCTCCCCGTCGCCGAAGCGAGGATGAAGCCGCCGGCGCGGAGCTCGTCCTCGGCGGTGTCGAGGATGCCGCCGACGTCGTCGCTGAGCGACTCGTCGACCTCGTCCCGCTGCGTCCCCATCCGGATCTCCACGTAGACGGCGACCCCCGGCGTGTACGCATAGGGAGCGCTGTCCCGCCGCGTGGACGCTCCGGAGACCGCGCCCCGAAAGGCCGAGAGGAAATCCCGCACCGTGTCGTAACGGCGATCGGGTTGCTTCTCCAAACAGCGGAGGACGATGGCATCGAGCGCGGGCGGGAGCGGCGTGCGCTGGCTCGGCCGCGGCGCCGGCTCTTCCAAGTGTTGCTGCGCGAGGGTGAGCGCGTCCTTCGCGGCGAAGGGGAGCCTGCCGGTGAGCATGCGAAAGAGCAGGATGCCAAGCGCGTAGATGTCGATGCGCGCATCCACCGGGCTGCCGAGGAGCTGCTCGGGCGCCATGATGGTGAGCGTGCCGACCTGACGCCCCACCGTGGTCAGGCCCGTCGCGCCCGCCGCATGCCCGATGAGCTTGGCGATGCCGAAGTCCACCAGCTTGACCACCGGCGGATCGTGGGGCGAGACGATGATGTTGCTGGCCTTCACGTCGCGATGCACCACGCCCGCGGCGTGCGCCGCGTCGAGCGCGTCGCAGACGGGCGCGAGGATCGCGAGGGCCTCTGCCGGCGAGAGACGGCCCTCTTCGTCGAGGATGCGCGCGACCGTGCGGCCCTCGAGATACTCCATGACGTAGTAAGGCCGGCCGTCGGAGAGCGATCCGACGTCGTAGACGGCGACGATGCTCGGATGCTGGAGCAGCTCGACGACGTGCACCTCGCGCGCGAAGCGCTCGACCATCTTCGGCAGGACGGCCAGCGACGCGTGCAGCACCTTCACCGCGGCGATGCGCCCGTCGGTGCGATGTACCGCGCGATACACCGAGCCGCAGCCGCCGCGCGCGATGAGATCGGTGACGACGTAGTCGCCGGCGAAAGACCCCGGAGGCAGGAAGCCCTGCGAGACGGGCCCCTCGCCCTGCGTGCTCGATCGCGTGTCCTCGGTCTTCACCATCCGCTTGATCCGTGCGCGCCCCGTGCCGATCGAGTCGGCACCTCCGCGAGGACGCGGGGAGAGCGACGCCCAACGCGTGCCCCCCGAAAGCCCTCGGCGTCGCCGGAGCTCGTCGCGTGGGTGGAAATCATCTCGTCTGCCAGCACACTTCGTCAAGGTGCGCGGAGCCTCACATTCGCCCGCGCGCCGCCGTCCCGACGCGCCTCGAAGCCATGGCCCGGCGAGCGCTTCTCCGGCGCATCGGATATGCTCGGGCTGCTTCTGCGACCGGCGGGCGCGTGCTAGCGTCAACCGCTTCGGCTTTCCCCGAGCAGTAAGCAGGCACACGGCCCGAAGGCCGCGTGACCTCGCAACCATCGTCGCCGCGACGCGCTCCTTTGCCCGATGACTTCGACGCCTTCGCGTGAACGCGAGCCCGATCACCAGAGCAATCTGGCGGCAGTGGCCCGCTGTCCGAAGTGCGGCCGACGCGTGTCCACGTCGCTCCCGGGTTGTCCGGTGCACGGCGCCGTGCCGGCCGTCGACGACGAGGTCGAGGCCCCACGCGACACCGTCGACGTCGTCCCCCACTTCCCGGGCCATCGCGCCGCGCGCCTCATCGGGCGCGGCGGGTTCGGCGACGTCTACTGCGCCGAGCCGGAGCGCGGCGGGCCCGCCGTCGCCATCAAGGTGGCGCGCGCCGAAAGGCCGCTCGCGATCGTGAGCCTGCTCGGCGAGGTCGAGGTGATGACGGCGATCGGGCCGCCGCACGTGCCCGCCGTGCACGCGCAGGGCGCGCTCCCCGATGGCCGGCCGTACGTGATCATGGAGTACCTCGACACGCCCACGCTGGCGGCGAGGCTCGCGCCTGGCGCATCTCCGATCGCGCTCGGCGATGCGTGCGCGCTCGTGCTCGCCATCCTGCGAGCGCTCGCGGGCGTGCATGCCGGCGGTTGGGTGCACCGCGATCTCAAGCCGGAGAACGTGTTCGTCGACGCGAAGATGCGCGCCACGCTCGTCGACTTCGGGCTCGTGCTCCGCCGCTCCGCCACCGGCACGACCACGGACGATGGCGCCGCCGCCGGCACGCCCGAATACATGGCGCCGGAGCAATGCGAAGGTCGCGACGACGTCGACGCGCGCGCCGATCTCTACGCCATCGGGGTGATCCTCTTCGAGCTGGTGACGGGGCGCCCGCCGTTCTGGGGCTCGCGCGCGGTGGTGCAGGAGGCGCATCGCAGCCGGCGCCCACCTCGCCTCGCGACGCTGGCCGAAGGCCGGCCGATCCCGGCCGCGCTCGAGGACATCGTGGCGCGCTGCTTGGCGAAGGATCCGAACGATCGCTTCGCCGATGCAGGCGCGCTGATCGCCGCCATCGAAGCCGCCGCCGGCGCGATCGCCGCGGTGGATCCAGCGGGCGCAGCGCCGGCTCCCGAGGCCGTCGATCTTGCTCGCCGCGGGGCGCGGGCCAAGTCCGAGCGCTTGACCGTCGGCCTCCTGTTCTTCGAGTCCGATGCCGACGTCGCCACGGTGCAAGCGCGCGTCGTCGCGCTGGGCGGGCTGCTCGCGCACGGTGGAGCCGGGCGTTTCGTCGCCGTCTTCGGTCACGATCTGGCGCAGAACCCGGCGCGCCGCGCGCTGCGCGCCGCCGAGGCGATGCTGCAAGCGAGCCTGTGCACGCGCGCGCGGCTCGATCTCGCGCCCGTCGCCATGCAGGCGCGACGCGATGGAACGAAGCGCTTCGTCAGCCCGCTCTTCAGCCGTGACGACGTCTATCCCTCGGCCGACGACGCGCCCGGCATCGCCATCTCTCCCGCGGCCGCCGCCGTGCTGCCCGACGCCGCGCGCACCGACGTCGACGCGCCGCGCGTCGTCGTGCACGGCGCGGGCATCCTGTCGGACGACGATCCCACGCTGACCACCGCGGCAAGCGCGGGGCCGTTGCTCGGCCGCGACGCGCTCGTCGAAGCGCTGCTCGGGAGCGCGCGCGCCGCCGCCGAAGGTCGCGTGCCCACGATGGTGAGCGTCGTCGGCGACGCCGGTCACGGCAAGAGCCACCTCTTCCGCGTCCTCGGCGGGCGGCTCGATGCGCTCGGCATCGCCGACGTGCTCGATCTGCGCGCGCGCGAGCCCGCGCTCGGCGACATCGATCACACCCTCTCGGAGCTCTTGCGTCGCGGCCTCGGTCTGCCGGCCGTCCCCCCGCCCGACGGCGGCGCCGAGCTGCTCCATCGCCGCCTCGAGCCGAGCGCCATGGGCCCGCGCCCGACCGATCCCGACGCGCCTCCTTCTTCGGGCGCCGATCTCGCGCCCGCCGTCGCGCTCGCCCTCGGCTGGATGGCGTCCGGCCCGCCCGATCCCGCGATGGCGAGCGCCCTTCGCGCCATGAGCGCCGCGCCCGGCGCGCTCCGTGCTGCGCTCACCGTCGCTGCCGGCGACGCGCTCCGCCGGCTGGCGGAGGCCCGTCCGCTCTTCGTGATCATCGACGACGCGCACTACGGCAGCGACGTGCTCGTCGCCGCGCTCGAATACGCAGCCCTCGCCGAGCATCGCGTCCCCATCTGGATCTGCGCCCTCGCCCGCCCGAGCTTCGCCGCGGAGCGCGCGGCCTGGGGTGAGCGCGCCGGCCATCACGAAGCCCACGTGCTCGGCGCGCTCGATCCCGAGAGCGCCGCGGCCCTGTGTCGCCGCCTCCTCCTCCCGATCGAGAGCGTGCCCGACTCCGCCGTGCAGCGCCTCCTCGATCGCGCGGAGTCCGTCCCGCTGCTGCTCGTCGAGCTGGTGCGCGGGCTCAAGCATCGCGGCATCGTGCGCAAGAGCCCCAAAGGCGAGTCTTATTACCTCGCCACCGACGAGCTCGATCTCCTCCCCGACCTGCCTCTCATCGAATGGCTCGCGCGCAGCGAGCTCGACGCCCTCTCTCCTGCGCTCCGCGAGCACGCGCGCCTGATCGCGCTGCTCGGCGGGCAAGTGACGACAGCCGAGATCGAGGGCGTGATTCGACACCTGGAGCAACAGGGCGCGGCGGACACGTTGCTCGACGCCCGCATCGGCACCCAGCGACTCGTCTCGGCGGGCCTGGTGCTCGAGGATCGCCAAGGCCGCATCGGCTTCCGTCACGATCTCGTGCGCGAGACCATCGCGCGCTCGACGTCGGAGACCATGCGCCGCCGCATCCACCTCGCCGCGACCGCACACTACGGCGAGCAGGCGCCATCGGGCGCGGAGGAGCGTCGCCTCGCCCAGTTCGCCTTGCACAGCAGCGCCGCCGGCATGGCCTCGCTCGCCGAGCACGCCTACCTCGAGCTCGCCGAGCTGGCCCGCGCGCGCCACGCCTACACGGAGGCGGAGCGCCTCTACAGCCGTGCCCTCGAGCAAGCCGCCGCCGAAGCTGGCATCGATCGCTGCATCGCCTACCGCGGCCGCGGTCTCATGCGCTACCGCATCGGGCGCTACCACGACGCGCTCGATGATTTCGCCCGTGCTCGGAGCGCGGCCAGCGACGTGGCGGCGCAGGTCGACATCCTGCTCGACGAAGCCACCACGTACGACTGGATGGACGACTACAAGAAGAGCGAAGAGCGCGTGGAAGAGACCCGCGCGCTCCTGACGCTCGCGGCCTCACCATCGCTCGACGCGCGGCTCCTCCTCGGCTTCGGCCGCTCCGCGCATCGCTTCAGCCGCAACGAGGAAGGCGCGGAGCTCCTCGAGCGAGCCGCGTCGCTGGCCGAGCCGCTCGGCGACGACGGCTACGAGACGCTCGTCATCGCGCTCGTCCTGCTCGGTCACATCTATCCCGGCCTCGGCCGGCTCGAAGACGCGCGCCGCACGCTCACGAGAGCGATCGATCTCTGCGAGGCCCACGGCGATCTCCTTCACCTCGGCGGCGCGCTCAACAACCGCGGCCTCCTCTACGGATGCCTCGAGGACAAGGAGGGTATGGCCGCCGATCTCTCGCGCACCATCGCCCTCGCGCGCGAGCTCGGCCAAGGCACACTCGAGCTGATCGGCGAGTTCAACATCGGCGAAGCCTTCTTGCTGATGGACGACGCTGCCGCCGCCGAGCCCCACATCCATCGCGCCCTCGCGCTCGATCGGAAAATCTCCGGGGACCCCGGGCGCGCCGTCGTGGCCTTGCTCGAAGCGCGGCTCCGCTTGCATCAAGGCGACGAGCAGCGCGCGCGCGCCATCGTGGCCGCCATCCGCGCGCGCCAGGAAGCCGCGCGCGTCCGCGGTGAAGCGGACCACCTCATGGTGCCTTCGGAGGACGTGACCTGCTCCATGGTCGAGCTCGCGACCCGCGACGGAAGCTCGACCGAGTGGGACGCCATCGAAGCCCGGTCCGAACGATTTTCCGTCGGCCAGGAGCGCATCGAGGTCATCGAGGCCCGCGGCCTCGCCGCGGCCCGCCTCGGCCGAATCGACGAGGCCCGCCACCACATCGGGCGAGCCCTTGATCTTGCTGCCAAAATCCCAACCGCTCTGGGCGCGCGCCTCCGTCGCCGCCTGCGCGAGCCCCGCCCCGCTGCCGCGCTGGAAATTTAGCGTGTGTCCGTAAACGGACAGGGGATGCCCAAATCCAGACGTTTTCCCTTGCCAGAAGTCACGCCTGGGGAGATACGTCACCCGCCATAAGGGGTGATGTAGTATGAGTATAACTCCCGCATCCGCTCTGTTTACATGTGGGTTAGCGTTTCTCGCTGCTGGGTGCGCCCTCGACGCCAGCGACGAGAGCGTGGGTGAAGCCCAAGGTGCCGTGACGGCAGACAACGCGCTCTCCCCCAACGCGCTGTCGCCCAACGCCCTTTCCCCCAATGCGTTGTCGCCCAACGCGCTCTCCCCCAACGCGCTTTCGCCCAATGCGCTCTCCCCCAACGCGCTCTCCCCGAACGGCCTCGCGACGCTGCTGGATCCAAGCCCCAGCGGAGATCTCTGGCGCTCCCTGATCAAGTACACGGTCGGCTGCGCATATGCCCCGTCACAATCGTTCAGCTTCTCGTGGACCGACGCGAAGGGCAATGTCCGCAACGAGGTCTATCAAGGCATCCTCGGGCTCGCGCCGTCCTGGTCGACTGGCCCTCTGGACGTGGGCAGCCAGCGACTCGTCTCTGCCTGTCTGGCCGCCCGTCTGAACTACTACGGTGTCACCGTGGAGCTCTCTCTCCGCGCCGACGTCGACGTCCTCGAAGAGAACACCTCGTTTTACGAGCTCGGTGTCTTCAACAGGATCGAAGGGGCCTTCTGGGGAAACCTGTTCTCCGAGACTCCGTACATCCATGCCTGTTACAAGGCCGAGAACGTCGAGCACTCGCGCTTCAGGATGCGTGATTGCGCGAGCGGGCATCTGAGCGGCAACGGCCGCATCGAGGAGTGCGGAATGCTCCACATCGTCGGGCCGTGCACCGACGTGTGCCGCAGGCTCTACACGTACGGCGGCTACTACACGCAGTGTGACGTGAACGGCGGGAGCGAGGTGACCGACGCGCTCATCACCGTCGGCCTCAAGTGAAGTTGCCGGATGATCGGGCCGCAGGGCGGTGCTAATGCCCCCGCCCTATGCGCCTCTTCCGTGCTCTCTCGATCACCGTCGCGCTCGCCGCGCTCGCTGCGTGCGAATCGAAGCCGGCGAACAACGACAACAACGATAAGCCCAAGACGGTCGACGTCCCCTCCGCGACGGCGACCAGCGCGGCGACCGCGAGGCCCCAGGAGAAGCCCGCTGCCCCCGGCGCCCTCCCGGCTCCGGCGGATGTCGCGGCACCGCCCGCCGACGCGCAGAAGACAGCCTCCGGCCTCGCAAGCAAGGTGATCACGCCGGGTACGGGGAAGGATCATCCGAAGCCCGAAGATCGGGTGAAGGTCCACTACTCGGGCTGGACGAAGGACGGCACGATGTTCGACAGCTCGGTCGTCCGGAACGAGCCCACCACCTTCGGTTTGAACCAGGTCATCAAGGGCTGGACCGAAGGCGTGCAGCTCATGGTGGTGGGCGAGAAGCGACGGTTCTGGATCCCGGCCGCGCTCGCTTACGGTGAGCGTCCGCCGCCCGGGGCGCCGTCGGGCCAGCTCACGTTCGACATCGAGCTCCTCGACATCACCGCCGCGCCCAAGCCGCCGCCCGTCCCCGAGGACGTGAAGGCGCCGCCCGCGAACGCGAAGAAGACGGCCTCCGGCCTCGCGTACCGCGTGATCAAGCCGGGCACGGGCAAGGAGTCGCCGAAGGCGACGGACACCGTCGTCGTGAACTACTCGGGCTGGACGCCGGACGGGAAGATGTTCGACAGCTCGGTGGTGCGCGGCGAGCCCGCGAGCTTCCGCTTGAACCAGGTCATCAAGGGCTGGACCGAAGGCGTGCAGCTCATGAAGGTCGGGGAGACGACGCGCTTCTGGATCCCGGCCGATCTCGCGTACGGCGAGAAGCCCAAGCGCCCGGGCGCGCCGGCGGGCATGCTCGTGTTCGACATCGAGCTCATCGCCGTCAAATAGCGGGCGCGATGCGCCGGGGGTTCTCCGGCGACGCGGACCCGGTTAGCCTCGCTGCGCATCGATGGCGAGCTTCTGGGACAAGTTGAAATCGTGGATCGGCGGCGGCCCTTCGAGCACGCCGCCCGATCCGAGCGAAGAGACGAGCGATCTCGCCCGCCGCGTCGAGGCGATCGTCGTCCGGCGCATGACGCGCAAAGAGTCGTTCGAGGCGATCGAGATCGCCGACGAGGCCGCCTCGGCGCCCGAGGATCGGACCGTCAAAGGCATCGCGGCGGCCTCCGCCGTGGTGGCGCGGCTCTACGACGAGGGCCGCTTCGAGCCCCTCGGCTACACGCGCACCAAGCTCGCGGACGGCAACTGGCTCTATCACCTGAAGGGCGCGGATCTCTCGAAGCAGAGCGCCACGGCGCCCGCAGCGCGCACCACACCGCGGAGCACGGCGCCCGCGACGCGCACCGCACCGCAGACCACGCCGGCACAGACCACAGCGCCGGTGCCGGCCGCCCCTGCACCGAAGGCCAAAGATCCCTACGCAGCCAGCGAAATCCTCGGCCTCTCGGCCGACGAGATGCGCAAGCGCGCGCTCCGCATCAACCCGTACAAGACGGCGTGGATCGGCCGCGTCGACACCATCCCCCCGCAAAGCGACGAACGCACCGCGCTCATCGATCGCGGCCTGATCCTGCGTGGTCTGCTCACCGAGAAGCAGATCACGGAGATTCATCGCGTCGGCGATCTGTGGCTGCGCCATCACGAGGCAACGCGGCTCGCGGCCAGCACGGCGGCGGTCGCGGCCGCGAAGCAGATGGAGGACATCGCGCGTGAGCGGGCCGAAAAGAAGGCCCAGAAGAAGCGCGAAGCGATCGAGCGCGAGGCGCGGCGGGCGGAGGACGTCGCGCGCCGCAAGCGCGAGGACATCGTCTACCTCGGCGTCGGTGTCTCCAAGGGCCTCGCCGATCGGCGATCGCACGTGGAGGCGCTGCTCGATCGCGGCCTGCCCGTGCTCTCGACGCCCGCGGACGTCGCGCGGGCCATGGGCCTCACCATCTCGGAGCTGCGCTTCCTCTGCTTCCACGCCGAGGCAGTGGAGAAGCCGCACTACATCTACTTCGAGGTGCCGAAGCGCTCGGGAGGCAAGCGTCTGCTCGCGTCGCCGCAGCCGCGCCTCGCGAAGGCGCAGGCGTGGGTGCTGCACGAGGTGTTGGAGAAGCTCCCCACCGAGGATCCGGCGCACGGCTTCATCAAAGGTCGATCGACGGTGACGTGCGCCATCCCGCACGTCGGGCGCGACGTGGTGGTGAACCTCGATCTGTCGGACTTCTTCCCGACGATCACGTTCTCGCGCGTGCGCGGTGTCTTCGAGCGGCTCGGGTATTCGCCGGCCGTGGCCACGATCTTCGCGCTGCTCTGCACCGAGGCGCCGCGATCGCTCGTGGAGTTCGAGGGCCGCCGCTATCACGCCGCGGTGGGCCCGCGCGCGCTGCCTCAAGGCGCGTGCACGAGCCCCGCGCTGTCGAATCAGGTCGCGCGCAAGCTCGATCGCCGCCTCGCGGGGATGGCGAAGAAGCACGGGTACACGTACACGCGCTACGCGGACGATCTCACCTTCTCCGCCGATGGGAAGTCGGCGACCGATCTCGGGATGCTGCTCGCGCGCGTGCGGCACGTGGTCTCCGAGGAGGGCTTCGCCATCAACCCGAAGAAGGGGCGCCTGCAACGCGCGGCCCGACGGCAGATGGTGACCGGGGTCGTGGTCAACGATCGGCCCTCCGTCCCGCGCGAGGAGGTGCGACGGCTGCGCGCCATCCTCCACCACGCGGAGAAGACGGGGCTCGCCGCGCAGAACCGGGAGAACGTCCCCCACTTCGAGGCGCACCTCCGCGGGCGGCTCGCATACCTGCACATGATCGATCCCGAGCGCGCCGCGCCGATGCTGGCGCGCTTCGAAGCCATCGTCGCGCGCGCCTGAAGCACGAAGCGCGGAGGCGCAGAATCGCCTGCGTTTCCCGTGCTTCGGTGCGCGGGCTTCAGCGGCTCTCGCTGCCGTCGACGTTGTCGCGGAGGCCTACGCCGATCTGCCCGAGCAGCGTCGCGAACATGACGGTCAGATCGTCGGCGGTGACGATGCCGGTGACCTTGCCGTCGTCGGTCACGATGGGGATGCGGCGCACGCCTCGCTCGCTCATCACGCGCACGGCGGTCTCGACGGCGGCGTCGCGCGGGATGGTCGCCGCTTCGTAGGTGACGATCGCGGAGATCAGCGTCTGCTCCGCGTCGAGCCCTTCGGCGACGACCCGAAGCACGATGTCCCGATCGGTGAGGATGCCGACGGGCCGCGACTCACGGACGACGACCACACAACCCACGCGGAAGTCACGCATGCGCCGGGCGGCCGCCCCCGCGGTCTCGTTGAGCTCGGCGATGACGACACCATGTTCGAAGCGCGACAGCTGCATGCGCGGGCGTCGTGCACGTCACGGGCCAGGCAGACCTCTCCGGGAACGAGGCCGCAAGAACACCGAGCGAACGCGGCGTTTGCGCAGAGGCGCAAGCGCTGCGCGGCCCGAGACCACGTCGCGGGTGCCGCTCGGGGCGAATGATGCGAGGATGCCGCCGCACGCGGACATGAGCGACCAGCGATCCATCTTCGACGAGCTCGAGGCCAAGGCCGAGCGGAGCTTTCCCAACATCGCCGCGGCGCGGCGGCTGACGGCGACGACCCTCGATCGGCTCGGCGGCCTCTTCCAACGGACGGCGCCGAGCGACACCAGCGTGGTGGTCTTCGGATCGCTGGCGCGCGGCGAGTACGGCGAGCGCAGCGACGTCGACTGGACGCTGCTCATCGATGGCCAGGCCGATCCCGGTCACTACGACGCCGTCCGCTCCATCACCGCGACGCTCAAGCGCGAAGGCTTCGGCGAGCCGGGGCCTACCGGCGTCTTCGGCAACATGGCCGTGAGCCACGCGATCTTCCATCAGATCGGCGGGCAGGACGACACCAACAAGCTCACCACCCAGCGCATCCTCCTGCTCTTGGAGTCGCGCGCCATCAGCCGCGGCGAGGCGCTCGATCGCGTGATCAAGCTCGTGCTCTCGCGCTACGTGGAGGACGATCGCGGGCTGCTCTTCGGCTCGAAGGGCGACCTCGTGCCGCGCTTCCTCCTCAACGACATCGTCCGCTACTGGCGCACGGTCACCGTCGACTTCGTCTACAAACAACGCGATCGCGAGTCGGGCTGGGCGCTCCGCAACGCCAAGCTGAAGATGTCGCGCAAGCTCATCTTCGTGAGCGGGATGCTCACGTGCTTCGCGCTCCAGCTCTTCAGCGAGGGCGAGCAATTCCGCGACGCCGAGGGCCGGCCCGACGCGTTCCGCATCGTGCGCTTCCTGCGCGAGCGCATCCGCGTGCAGCCGCTCGATCAGCTCGCGCAGGCGGCGCTGCGGCCTTCGGTGAGCCGCGAGACGGCGCGGGCGCTGTTCGAGGAATACGACACGTTCCTCGGCATCCTCCAGGACGAGGAGAAGCGAAGCCACTTGAAGAAGATCACGTTCGCCGATCTCGATCGCGGCGACGCGCTCTTCCGCGAGACGAGCCGCGTGGGGCGCCGCTTCCAGGAGGCGCTCGATCGTTTGTTCTTCGTGGAGGATGAAGAGCTGCGCCGGCTCATCCTGGCGTACGGGGTGTTCTGATGGCCATCGTGGGTTACTCCACCGGCGCGATCACGCCCGGCGACGTGCCCCGCGCGCTCGCGCTCCTCGGAGGCCGCGGCGCGCGCGCCGTCGAGCTCTCGGCGCTGCGCCTCGCCGAGCTCGAGCCGCTGATCGCACAGATCCCCTCGCTCGACGTCTCCGCTTACACGCACGTCTCGGTGCACGCGCCGAGCCGCTTCGGCGCCGCCGACGAGCCGCGCGTCGCCGAGATGCTGGCCGCCGGCGTGCCCGAGGGATGGCCGATCGTGCTGCACCCCGACACCATCCACGATCCGCGCGTGTGGCGCGGCCTCGGCGCGCGACTCCTGATCGAGAACATGGACAAGCGCAAGCCCTCGGGGCGCACGGTGCGCGAGCTCGGCCGCGTCTTCGACGCCTTGCCCGAGGCCGCGTTCTGCTTCGACGTGGGCCATGCGCACCAGATCGATCGCACCATGCACGACGCTTGGGCGCTGCTCCGCGAGCTCGGCGCGCGGCTCGGGCAGATCCACGCGAGCGAGGTGACCGCCTCGGGGCGGCACGATCCCATCAGCCGCTCGGCGGTGACCGCGTTCCAAAAGATTGCGGCCTGGGTGCCGGAGGCGATCCCGGTGATCGTCGAGTCGCCTGCTTTGCCCGAAGAGATCGCGGAGCAGATGGGGCTCGCGTCCGAAGCGCTCACGGCCCGGCCGCCCCTCGTTGCCCGGACCTGATAGGCTCTGCGTGTGATCGGCGCGATCATCGGTCAGCGGTACCGGATCGTGCGGCTCGTCGGAGCGGGCGGCATGGGCTCAGTGTACGAGGCCGTCCACGTGGCCAGCACCGTGCACATGGCCATGAAGCTCATCACCGCGGAGACGGCGCGGAACGCGACCCTGGTGGGCCGCTTCGAGCGCGAGGCGCGCGCCACCACGACGCTCGACACGCCCCACATCGTCAAGGTGCTCGACACGGGCACCGACACCACGACGGGGCTGCCTTTCCTGGTGATGGAGCTCCTCGACGGCGAGGACGTGAGCCACCTCGTGAAGCGCCTCGGCCCGCTCTCGCCGAGCCTCGCGCTCCGCATCGTGGCGCAGGCGTGCCTCGGGCTGCAGAAGGCGCACGAGGCGCGCATCATCCATCGCGACATCAAGCCGGCGAACTTGTATTTGGCGCGCGACGGCGGCACCGCGCGCACGGTGAAGCTGCTCGACTTCGGCGTCGCCAAGATCACGCGCGACCCCGACGACACCGAGACCGAGACCGCCGGCCTGACCAGCACGGGCAGCATGCTCGGCTCGCCGCTCTACATGTCGCCGGAGCAGGCGCGCGGGCTCAAGGAGATCGATCGCCGCTCCGACATCTGGTCGCTCGGCGTGGTGCTCTACCAAGCGCTCACCGGCCGCACGCCGCATCAGGGCAGCGACGCGCTCGGTGAGCTCATCATCTCCATCTGCACCGAGGAGCCCACGCCGATCCAAGAGCTCGCGCCGTGGGTACCCGCCCGCGTCGCGGCCGTGGCGCACGCCGCGATGCGCTTCGATCCGGCCCATCGCTTCCAGTCTGCAGCGGAGATGCTCCGGGCCATCGAGCCGCTGCTCCCCGATGGCTGGGCCATCGACGACAGCATGCTGCGACCGCTCGACGAAGCAGAGCGCAGCCGCATCGAAGCGCGCGCCTCGCTGATTCCGGAAGCGCCGCCCGCAGCGCCACCACCCGCAGCCCCGCTCCCTCGGGTCGCGCCCATCGTCGACGTCGCTCGCGCGGTGGAGCGCGCCCCCGTGGAGATCCCGGCGCCGCGCGCCTCGATCGATGGTCTCGGCCGCACGCTGGGCGCCGGTGCCACGAAAACGAGCGGTGGTGGAGGCCCGAATCGATCATCACGGGGCGTGATGATCGGCGGCGGGATCATCACGCTGGCAGCTGGCACCGTCTTGGCCGTGAAGGCGCTCGCCCCCGGCGGCGCGAGCGCGCCCGTGGGAAATGCGGGCGCCGCGATCGTCGCGACGGCGACGGTCGCCGCCGAGCCCGCGCCGCGCACCGTGCGCCTCGTGGTCCTGCCCGAGGGCGCGTCGGTGATGGTCGACGGCGCGCGCGTCCAAACGAAGGACGGCGTGGTGGAGCTCCGCGGCGCGCTCGGCAGCGTGCACGAGGTGCGCGTGTCGGCGGGCGACGACGAGGACACGCAGCGCGTGGTGATCGCCGAGAGCGGCCCCGTGCCGGCCAAGGTGCAGCTCGACGTGAAGACACCGAAGAGCGCGGCGCCGGCCGTTCGTCCGCTCGCCCCGAAACCGAAAGCGACCGCCGAGCTCCGCAACGAGCGGTGACGGCGATCGCTCGCCTGCATCGAAGCCACGCGACCGGCTCCATTGCGATCGATGCGCGACGAAGGATCGAGCTCCGCGGCGGCGCGGCGCATTTTCCGCAGGCTGCTAGGCTGAACGCGTTCCGATGTACGAGACGTTGCTCCGCTCCTGGTCGCAGGATCACACCGCGTGGCTGGTGTCGGCGGGGCTCACGATCGCGGTCTACGTCGCGGCCGCGCTCGCCATCCCGATCGCCCTGGCGCGCCTCCCGATCGATTATTTCTCGCGTCCCTCGCGGCCTCCGCGCATGACGGTGCGGATCCTCCGCATCGTGGTCGGCGTGGCGCTCACCGCCATGGGCGTCGCCCTGCTCTTTCTCCCCGGGCCGGGCATCGTGACCATCCTGCTCGGGCTCTCGGTCATCGGCGGGCCCATCCCCCAGCGGTACGTGCGCACGCTGGCCGCGAGGCCGCGCGTGCTCGACGCCATCAACGAGATTCGCCGGAAGCACGGGAAGCCGCCGCTCCGCGCCCCGGGCGAAGGCGCGCACGATTCGGCGTGAACCACGGCCGCGGCCGGCTACGCTGCTCCCGCCGTCATGCTCGAGGGCTCCTCGATCACCGCCCTTTTGGGCCCCACCAACACGGGTAAAACCCACCGCGCCCTCGAGCGGATGTTGACGCACGAGTCCGGCATGATCGGGCTGCCGCTGCGCCTGCTCGCCCGCGAGGTCTACGATCGGCTGACCACCAAGGTGGGCGAGGCGCGCGTCGCGCTGGTGACGGGCGAGGAGAAGAGGGTGCCGCGGCGGCCGGACTATTGGGTCTGCACCGTCGAGGCGATGCCGATGGATCGCGAGGTCGACTTCCTCGCCGTCGACGAGATCCAGCTCGCGGCGCACGATCAACGCGGGCACGTCTTCACCGAGCGGCTGCTCGCGGCGCGCGGGCGGCGCGAGACGTGGTTCATGGGCGCGGACACGATGCGCCCGCTCGTGCGCGAGCTCGTCCCCACGGCTGTTCATCCGACGTGCGCGCGCCTCTCCACGCTCGGCCACACGGGCCCGGAGAAGCTCGCGCGGCTGCTCCCGCGGACGGCGGTGGTCGCCTTCTCCATGCCGCAGGTCTACGCCATCGCGGAGCGGCTGCGCGCGCAGCGAGGCGGCGCGGCCGTGGTGCTGGGCGCGCTCTCGCCGCGGGCGCGCAACGCGCAGGTCGCGCTCTTCCAAGCGGGCGAGGTCGACTACTTGGTGGCGACCGATGCCATCGGGATGGGGCTCAACCTCGACGTCACGCACGTCGCGTTCGCGGCGCTGCGCAAGTTCGACGGCCGCGCCGAGCGCGAGCTCGATCCCGCGGAGCTGTCGCAGATCGCCGGGCGCGCGGGCCGCTACCTGCGCGACGGCACCTTCGGCACGGTGGCGCCGCTGCGCCTGCCGGACACGGTCGCCGCCGCCGTGGAGATGCACCGCTTCCCCGCGGTGCGGCGCCTGCGCTGGCGCAACGCGGACCTGGATTTCAGCTCGATCGACGCGCTCCTCGGATCGCTCAAGCAACGCCCGCGGCACGCGAGCCTGATGCTCGAAGGCGAAGCCGAGGACGCCGCCGCGCTCGCGCGTCTCGCGCAGGATCCCGAGATTCGCGCCCGCGCCCGCGGCGAAGAGGCGGTGCGCCTCCTCTGGGACGTGTGCCGCGTCCCGGACTTTCGCAAGCTGCTCCTGGAGTCGCACGTGGCCTTGCTCGGCGAGGTCTTCACCATGCTCTCGGGTCCGCGCGGCGTCCTGGATCGCGACTGGATCGCGGCCCACCTCGTCGAGCTCGACGACGTGGCCGGCGACATCGACACGCTCATCGCCCGCATGGCCGCGGTCCGCGTGTGGACGTACATCACGCATCAGACACGTTGGGTCGAGGACGCGACCGCGTGGCAGGAGCGCGCCCGCGACGTCGAAGATCGCCTCAGCGACGCCCTCCACGAGCGGCTCGTGCAACGCTTCGTCGAGCGGGGCAGCGGCCGGCGCGCACGCTCGGCCCCCTTGCCTCGACCGCGCCCCGAGCACCCGCGCGCTTCACAGGCAGGCGCCGGCGAGGCCAACCGATCGCATCCCTTCGCCGGCCTCGCCGCCCTGCGCGACGCGCTCGCGCCGCCGCCGCCGTCCTCGCGCGACGCGGACGATTGGATCGAGCCGCTCCTCGCCGCCGCGCATGATCGCTTCGTCCTCGACGGCGGCGGCCGCATCTCGTTCGACGATCGCTTCCTCGGCAAGCTCACGCGCGGCCCGGGCCTCCTCGTGCCGGAGGTGAAGCTCGCCGAGCTCGACGCGCTCGGCGCCGGCGCGCGCTCCCGCATCCTCCGGCGCCTCGTCGCCTTCGCGCGCGATCTCGTGGAGGCGCTGCTCGCCCCGCTCCGCGCGCCCGCGCTGCGCGCCCTCTCCGCGGCCGGCCGCGGCGTCATCTACCAGCTCGAGCAGGGCCTCGGCACCGCGCTCACCGATCGCGCCGGCGCCCAGATCGCCGAGCTCGCCGCCGCCGATCGCGCGCTCCTCGAAGCACAGGGCGTGCGCCTCGGCGCGCGCGTGCTCTACGTCCCTTCCCTCCTCCGCGGGTCTGCGGCCGCGCAGCGCCTCGCCCTCGCCTCGGCGTATTTCGATCCGCGCCCGCTGCCGCCGAAGCCGGCCGCCGTCTCTCTTGCGCTCCCGCGCGGCGCCGATCCGCGGGCCTACGCCGCCATCGGCTTCCCCGTCTTCGGCACGCGCGCCGTCCGCGCCGACGTGGCCGAGCGCGTCTGCCGCGCGCTCGCCGAAGGAGCCTCCGAGACGGCGCATTTCGCGAGCTGGCTGGGCTGTCCCGCGCGCGAGGTCCCGCGCATCACCGAAGCGCTCACCACGCCCTCGGTGTAGGGCCGTCGCGTCGCATTCCACCGCGACGCGACGTCCCCTCCGCTCGGCTCGGTGGCGCGCGCACAACGACGAGCGCTCGGCGGCGGCGGGTGGACGCCCGCGCGCGGATCGAACAACATGGCGTGGCCATGCGCAAGGCGACCACGGATGTCATCCTTCGCCCCCGGCGCGCGTCGGACGACGACTTCATTTATCGACTGAGCGAGCGCGTCTTCGCGCCCTACTCGATTCACCCCATGGGCTCGCTGGCCTCGATGCTCGGCGAGCGCGGCGCGCGCGTGGTCATCGCCGAGCAGGCGTTCACGCCCGTCGGCTTCTACGTGCTCGGCTTCGAGCGGCGCGACCGTCCCTTCGGCCCGTGGCAGCGCCCCGTCCTCGCGCGCCTCAACGCCATCAGCGTGCTCCCCGGCCTCCACGGTCGCGGCATCGGCGGCCTCCTCCTCCACCACGCCGAGAGCGTCGCGCGCGACGAAGAGGGCGCCATCTCCATGACCTTGATGACCGCCGAGACCAACACCCGCGCGCGCCGCCTCTTCACGTCGGCCGGCTATGCGCGCCTCTTCGTGCTCGAGCATGCGTACGCGCGCGGCCAGCGCGGCATCGTCATGACGAAGGTGCTGTAGCGCCGCATGCTGGGCCCATCGTATTTTCGCATCTTCGCCGGCAGCGACTCCGGTGTGCGCTTCGCCCGCGTCCTCGCCGAGCGCCTCCGCGCCACGCTCCACGACGGCGATCACATCCCGCGCCGCGGCCCTGCGCTCCTCGTCGGCAACCACGCGCTCCTCGGCCTCGACTCGGTGGCGCTCACCGCGGTGCTCGTCGCCGACGGCCATCGTCCCCCGCGCTTCCTCGCCGAGAAGAACCTCTTTCGTTTCCCCGGCGTCCGCCCGGCGCTCACCGCGCTCGGCGCCATCCCCGGCCGCCCCGACGAGGCGGTCGCCCTGCTCGAAGCGGGCGAGCTCGTCTGTGTCTATCCCGGCGGCGTGGATGATTCCTTCAAGCTCTCCAAAGACGCCTACACCCTCCAGTGGGGTGATCGCCAAGGCTTCGCGCGCGTCGCGCTCCGCGCCCGAGCGCCCATCGTGCCGGTGGCCGCGACGGGCGTGGACGATCTCTTCGAGGTCCCGCGGCGCGAGCGCCTCTTCGGCCGCACGCTGCTGGGCTCGGACCGCTACGATCTCCCCATCCCCGAGAGCTTGGTACCGCGCCGCGTCCCGCTCGATTTCTTCGTCCAACCGCCCCTCCTCCCCGAGGGCGACGCCCGTGATCCGGAGGCGATTGCCAATCTCCGACAAGCCACCTGGGACGCGCTCGAAAGCGTGCTCCGTCCTTATCGAGAAGGCCGGCGCTGATCGCGAATCACGGCCCTCGTAACACCGTTACCCAAACCCTCTTTCACGGGCCGAAGAGCGCCAATCCCAGGTCCTCGCCCCCACCGCTCGTCACCGGGCCGGCGCCGAAATCGGTGGTCCCGAGGAAGATCCCCGTGATCGCGAATGCCCCCGAAGGCGTGAAGGCCACGCCTTTGGGCGTTTGCGCGGCGGCGTCGCCGAAGCGGCGGCTCCACAGCGGCGCGCCCGCAGGATCGTATTTGGCGATCGCGACATCGCTCGTGCCTGCGCTGGTGAGCGGGCCACTGCCGAGATCGGCCGTCCCGGAGAGCGTGACCGCCAAACCCACATTGCCAAAGGGATCGATGGCCAAACACGATCCAACTTGGGTATTCACCCCGCCGATCTGCCGGCTCCAGCGGTAGGTTCCCGCGGGATCCAGCGCCAGGATCCAGGCATCCTGGCCGCCCGCCGAAACATGGGTGGCGCCGCCCACGTCGAGCGTTCCGTCGAAGGAACCGGCGATGTAGACGTCCCCCGATCCATAGGCGGCCACCGCATATCCGGCTTGATCCTTGGCGTCGCCCCAACGCGCGCTCCAAACGTGGTTGCCGGTGGAGTCGAAGCGGGCGGCAAACGCATCTCCGAGGCCGGCGCTCGCGAGCGGGCCGCCCCCGAAGTCGACGGTGCCAGAGAACGATCCAGTGATGATGGGATTGTAAGCCTCGTCGACCGCCACCGCGTTGCCCACTTGGTTCGACGCATCTCCGAAGCTCTTCGCCCACACCAGCGTGCCGGCGGTGTCGAGCTTGACCAAGTAGACGTCGTTGCCGCCGGCGCTCGTCATGGCGCCGCCGCCAAAATCGAGGGTGCCTTGGAAGTAGCCGACGCCGATGGGGTTGCTCTGCGGATCGACCGTGAGCCCCGTGGCCGTCTGCGGCGCGCCGTCGCCGAAGCGACGCGCCCACACGAAAGCACCGGTGGAATCGAGCTTGGCGAAGAACACATCGCTCTGCCCCGCGCTCTGCATCGGGCCGCCGCCGAGATCGAGCGCGCCCGTGAACGTCCCCGTGAGATAGACGTTGCCATCGAGATCGGCGCCCACGCCCGTGACGCGCGATCCATCATCGAATCGCTTGCTCCACAAGCACGCTCCCGTCGGGTCGACCTTGAGGACCAAAGCCCCTTCGTTGGTGCCGCCGGGCATGGCGCCGCAGCCGAAATCGACGGTGCCGATGGTGTAGCCGCCGACGATGACGTTGCTCGCCGGATCCGACGCGATGGCCAAACCCTCCTCGTCGAGCAGGCCACCCAAGGACTTGCCGAAGACGAGCGTGCCCGTGCAAGGTGGGGTTTGACCGTCGCAGTCCTCGTCCGCGGCGCTGGCGCAGTTGTCGACTCGAGGCTTGGTCTCGTCGACGCAGGAGCCATAAGCCTTGCCGGTCAAATCACAGGTCTTCGTCCCGCCTTTGCAGGAGCCGACACCCTCCGTGCCCACCGGGCCGGTGTAGCAAGGGGCCTTTTCGAGAGGCGTGCAGATGCAGCCGTCGTTCACGAGGCCGTTGCAGTCATCGTCGTCGGTCGTGTTGCAGGACTCGGTCTTGGGGATGATTTGACCGACGCAGGGGCCATATCCGATGCCGGTGGCGTTGCAGGTGTGCATACCGCCTTTGCAGATGCCGATATCCTGCGTTCCGAGAGGGCCCGTATAACAAGGCTCCATCGCGAAAGGCACGCACCCTTCGGCGCCCCCCGAGCCGCTGGACGACGTGCTGCCCCCCATGCCGCCGCCACCGCTGCTGCTGCTGGAGCTGACCGTCGCGCCGCCGGCGCCACCGCTGCTCGCGGACGTGAAGCCGCCGGTGCCCGTCGTCCCGCCGTCCGAAGAGCAGGCCGCGAATGCGACGCCGAGGGCGACAGTGACGAGCGTGAGGTCACGCACGGAAGCGCGGGATGACGAGGTGCGGAGAAGCGCGGAGGGCCGCATGACGAACGATGATCTCTATCATCACGACGCGTGCGGGCGCGCGCGTGAATCGACCGGGGCGCGCGGTGCCGCGGCCCCGATCACGAAGAGCGCGGAATCAGCGGCGCTTTTCGCCTTCGCGCCCCGCGGCCTCGATCACGGCCCAGCTCTCGGCGGAGCGGGTCGCGGCTCGGCGATGCTCTTCCTCGATGGCGGCATAGGTGTCGCGACCGCGAACGGAGGCATCGCGATAAGCGGTCTGGATCTCGTCCCAGCTGTTGCGGGCGCGGGTCGCAGCGTCGGTGATCACGTCGGCAGGGTTCGTGGGCATGCGGCAGCGTAGCAGACATCCCGCGTCGTGAACGCAAACCACCGAGCCGCAGGAGCAACGCCGTTCAAACCGGGCGCGGCGCCGCATCGGGTTGGCACAAGCCGGCAACACGATCGCGCGCGCGGAGGGAAATGCCGTTCATCGAGGCCGGCCCGTCGCTTGCCTACGAGCGCGGCGCATTCGGGCGCGGCGCATTCTTCGTGAACGGAGGTGGGAGATGATGAAACGGCGAGGGGCCGCCGGGTCGAGCGACCCGCGACAGGCGATGCTGACAACCGCGGTAACCATGATGACGACGCTCGCCGCGGGCTGCGGCGGCGACGTAACCCATGTCGATGCCGGAACGGACGCGGGGACAGGAGGCAAACCACAGCACGACGCCGGCGTGACCTACCAGCCGCCCGTGGGAATTCGCGCGGGCAAGGCCGACAAGATCGATGTGTTGTTGATGATCGACAACTCGCGATCGATGGCCGACAAGGCGCAGGTCCTCTCGGCCACCCTCCCCGATCTCGTCCGCGGCCTCGTGAATCCGCCGTGCGTGGACGACGGCGGCGCCGCGATCCCGATGCAGCCAACAGGCCCGGCCGAAGCTTGTCAGGCCGGCGCGCATCGAATCTTCCCGCCCTTCAACGACATCCACATCGGCGTCGTCACGTCGAGCATCGGCGGGCACGGCTCCGACAACTGTGGTGGCGCGGAGACGTTCTCGTGCCCCGGCGGCGTGACGAACACCAGCAACGACGATCACGGGCACCTCATCACGAGGCTCGATCCCTGCGCCGGAGGCAGCGTCCCGAGCTATCAGGGCAAGGGGTTCCTCGCGTGGGATCCGCTAGGCAAAGCGACGCCGCCCGGAGAGTCGAGCATCGGTACGTTGACGATCGATACGTCGACGGGCGCCGTGACGACGGGCACACCCGGGCTCGTGCCGTCGCTCAAAGACCTGGTGACCGGCGCCGGGCAGATCGGCTGCGGCTTCGAGGCGTCGCTCGAGGGTTGGTATCGATTCCTCGTCGATCCCGATCCCTACGATACCCTCGAGCTCGATCCCGCGACGTTCCGGGCCACGCCCAAGGGCGTGGACAACGTGCTGCTCCAACAGCGCAAAGACTTCCTCAGGCCGAGCTCGGTCCTCGCCATCATCGGCCTGACGGACGAGAACGATTGCTCCATCAAAGAGTTCGGCCAGTTCTGGTTCGCCGCGCAGGCGCGCGATCCGATGAACCCGAACAAGAACTTCTATCTGCCCAAGGCGCGCAGCGAGTGCGCGACGAACCCCAATGACACGTGCTGCCGCTCCTGCGGCCAGGATCAGACGGGCTGCCCGCCGGATCCGAATTGTACGGGGTCGCTCGACGCGAAGACCGACGACATCAACCTGCGCTGCTGGGATCAGAAGCGCAGGTTCGGCATCGACTTCCTTTATCCGCTCGATCGCTACGTGACGGGCCTGACGCAACCGCTCGTGCCGACCCGCGATGGCAACATGGTGCCGAATCCGATCTTCGCAGATCTCGATCTCACCGACGGCGACACGACGACGCGCGATCCGAGCATGGTGCTCCTCACGTACATCGTCGGCGTCCCCTGGCAGGATCTGGCGCGCGATCCGCAGCAGCCCGAGAAGGGGCTGAAAAACAACAGCGAGATGAGCAAGCTCGACAGCAACGGTCACTCGACGTGGAATTACGTGATCGGCGATCCGACGAATTACGTACCGCCGGTCGATCCGCTGATGATCGAGTCGGCGGCGCCGCGCACGGGCGTCCATCCGATCACCGGCGCCGCCCTCGCGCCGCCGTCGAACGCCCCGGGGCCGGGGCCGAATCCGATCAACGGTCACGAGTACACGCCCGGCACCCAGAACGGTGTGCAGGTGGCGGCGGACGATCTCCAGTATGCGTGCATCTTCGATCTGCCGGAGCCGCGGGACTGCACGAGCCTCCCGGGCTCGTGCGATTGCAACGATCCACAGAACGACAACCCGCTGTGCGAGCCGGTGGTGCCGGGCGATCCGAGCACGCGCACCAAGCAGACGCGCGCCAAAGCGTACCCCGGCATCCGCCAGCTCGCGCTCGTGAAGGCGCTCGGCGCCCAGGGCATCGCGGGCTCGATTTGCCCGGTGCAAATCGAGGATCCGAGCCAGCCGACGTTCGGCTATCGGCCCGTGATCCAAGCGCTCGTCGACCGGCTGGCGCCCATCGTCACCGGCGGGTGCTTGTCACGGCAGCTCTCGCCCGATGCCCAAGGTCGAGTGGCGTGCGCCATCATCGAGGCCCAGAAGACCAATGGGCTGCAGGGAGAAGCGTGCGACGCGTTCTGTGCATCGCAGCCCGGACGCATCGCGGTGACGGCGGAGCATGCAGCGGTGCGTGATGCCGTGCTCGAGAGCGTCGCGGCCAAGGCACAGGGCGCCGATTGCGCCTGCGAGATCCCCCAGCTCGAGGGGCCGCGCGGGTGCGCGCCCATCGCGAGCGAGCTCGGCGCATGCCAGTGCGATCCTTCCGCGGAGCCGACGTTCGACGGTAAACCGGTCGATGGGTGGTGCTACGTCGATGCGTCGGTCACCCCGTCGCTCGGCGATCCGGCCGTGGTCGCGAGCTGCCCGGAAAACGAGAAGCGCCTGCTGCGCTTCGTCGGCGCCGGCGCTCCGACGCCTTCGTCGATCACGATGATCTCCTGCGTGAGCTACTGAAGCTCTCTCTCCGCGGGCAATACCCGTGGATTCCCACACCTCGAACCACCGCGCCGTCCATCTCGTCGCGCCGCGCGGGCGCGACGGCGGCTTGCGCCGTCACGTCGTGAGAAGGTCTCACGTCACGGCGCACACGCACACATGGCACGTCCTTATCATTGCCGTGTGTCCTTCGACACACCGCGCCTTCACCGCTATCCCGTCCTCGGTGCGCCGCACATCATCGGACGTTACGAGACCCATCGACGACCGCAGCATCTCTGCCCTGCCTCGGCTACGCTGCGAGCGTGCTCCTCTCGCACCTCTATCTTGGCGGCGCCGTCGGCTTCGACGGCATGTTGCTGAACATGAACGATCGCACCGGCGCGCCGCGCCGGCTGGTCGTTCTCTTTGGTGGAGAAGGCGTGGGCAAGACATCGCTGCTCTCCGCCGTCGCCGCGACCCGACCGGGTCATGCGGTGGCGCAGGGCGCAGCGTCGAGCCCGGACGCGGCTCCGCCGTTCGTGGTGGCAGACTGGTTCCTCGGTGACGACGATCCCCTGCGCCCGCACCCGCTGCGCGTGAGCAGCCCGAACGCCAAGCTCGAAGGCGAGCGCGAGGACGCCGCCATCATCCGCCGTCGCGAGCAGGCGCTCTTCGATCGACGCGCGCACGAGAACGGCTTCGTCATGGTCTCGTTCTCGGGGGCGCGCTGGTTCTCGCGGACGCCCGTGCTCCTGTCCGCGCCGGACCGCACCATCCTCCGCTACGACGTGCGGAGCAGCGCCGTCTTCGACGATCCGGCGCGCGCCGATCTGGCCCGAGAGACGAAACAGGTGCTCTCGCTCTCCGGCATTCAAGCCGCGCTCGCGCGCACCACCGGCGGCGCGCAGGCCGCGCGCGCGACCGCGCTCGATCACGCGGTGCGCGAGGCGCTCGACGTGCTGCTCGATGGATCGGGCGCCACCTACTTGGGCCCGAGCCCGGCGCGGCTCGAGCCTCTCTTCGCCTACGAAGGTCGCGAGGTCGAGCTCGACGATCTCCCGCGCAGCCTGCGCCATCGCGTGGCCTTCGCCGCGCTCCCGCTGCGCGCGCTCGCCGCCGCGTATCCCGGGCGCGATCCGCGCGAAGGCGAGGGCGTGGTGCTCATCGACGATCTCGAGGTCGAGCAGGATCCGCGCTCGCAAAAGGAGCTTCCCAGCCTCCTCCGCCGCGCGCTCCCGCGCGTGCAATGGATCGTGACCACGGCCTCGCCGAGCGTGGCGATGGGCTGTGACGTCAACGAAGTGATGGCCCTCCGCCGCATGCCCGGCTCGAGCGCCGTCGAGCTGCACCAGGGCGACGCCGCGGTGATGCACTGATTCGCAATGGGGCCGCAAGCGGCCCCAAGCTGCTCGACATTCACGCTCGGGCCACGCAAAGCCTCCACCCCACCAAACCCACTCTCGTCCAGCCTGCAATCGCGAGGCTGGACGACAATTCCACCGAGCACGGCAATCGAGACCTCTCCATTGGCCTGCTCGGATTCGGCACGACATATACATCGTCCGACGGCAAAGCATGCTCGACACATGCTGACCGAGATTCGTTGACGCCCCCGGTCTGCAAGCTCGATGACAATCCTGCGACGACAGACGCGTCCCAGCGAGGGAGGGCGCCGCTTCGCCTCGCTCCCTCTCCGCGCAAGACATTCGCATTCGCAGCAAGCGTGATTTCACGCGGCCTCTCCGGGAGTATGACGAACACGGTGTGCGGCCGAGGATTGACCGGGCCGTAAGTCGTGTTTACGTAGCGCCACCCCAGCACCGTGCCTGGTGGCATGGTCGGAAGGAGCCAGCGTGAGCAAGACTGTCGCTTTCATCACGGGCGCGAACAAGGGCCTCGGCCTCGAGATTGCCCGTCAGCTCGGCAAGAAAGGCCTCACCGTCGTCCTCGGCGCCCGCGACGAGGCCAAGGGCAACGCCGCCGTGGAGAAGCTCAAGGGCGAGGACATCGATGCCCACTTCGTGAAGGTCGATGTCTCTTCGCAGGCGGACGTCGACCGTCTCCCCGCCTTCTTCCAGGAGAAGTTCGGCCGCCTCGACGTGCTGGTGAACAACGCCGGCGTCGCCGAGTGGATGAATGACGATCTCGGCACCTTCCGCCGCACCTTGGAGGCCAACCTCTTCGGCGTCGTCGCGGTGACGTATGCGCTCCTGCCGCTCATCAAGCAGAGCCCCGCGGGCCGCATCGTGAACCACTCGAGCATCCTCGGCTCGCTCGGCACCATCACCACCACCGATATGTTCGGTGACTTCGTCAACCCGGCGTACACGACCTCGAAGGCGGCGCTCAACGGCTTCACCGTCGCGCTCGCGCACCGCCTGCGTGGGACGAACGTGAAGGTGAACTCCGCCCACCCCGGTTGGGTGAAGACGGATCTCGGCAGCGACGCTGCTCCCATGGAGATCGTCGACGGCGCCAAGACGGCCGTCGCGCTCGCGACGCTCCCCGCCGACGGCCCCACCGGCTCCTTCATCCACATGGGTGATCGCCTCCCCTGGTGACACACGGGTCACCCAATACGCGCTTTCACGACTGGCAACATCGGTGATGGCCCGCCCGCAGCGACGGGCCATCGACCGAAGCACGAATGGGCTTGGTTCCCCCCGGGAGCACAAGCCCTCTTCTTTTGAACGCGGCGCGATCGAAGTCGACGAGATCAATGATGCACGACACGCGAGACCGCGCGAAGGCCGGCCTTCTCGGCTGAAGCCGGTTCCTGGCAGAGCAGAGTGACGGCGCGTGGGCCGGTGGCCAGCGCGAAGCGGCACCGATCGAGGATCGATGGAGTGAGCGCTTCGGGGAGCGGAAACACGGTGTGCGCCGGGCCGACGACGAAGCGTCCACCGAGGATGGGCCCTACGATCGAGCGCTCGATCTTGCTCGGTACTTCGGTCATCGATCCGTCGTCTCCAAAGCGGACCATGAGCGGCCCCGTATCGGGTTGCCAGGTGTCGAAGGTGACGCCGAAGCCGAGACCGGCGGCGGCGAACGGGGCCCCCCCTTTGAAGGTGATTGGCTTGCTCCACACGCCATCTGGGCTGCGGCGCGCAAAGATGGGTGCCCCGTCCTCGGCATAGCCGCTCACCACGATGCCACCGGCGCCGTCGGCGGCGATGACCGTGGGCTCGTGGACGCGCGCGACGGTGCGACCATCGGGGCTTTGCGTGTAGAAGTCCGCGAGCAGGCGCGTGGGCTCGATCGACGGCGCGCCGCGGCCTTCGGGCAAGCGCGCCAGGAAGCGATGCACGACCGGCCCGCGATGCGCGGGGCGCGCGACGCCGGCGGCAGTGAGATCCGCATCGGAGGCGCTCGCGAGGAAGAGCGCTTCGACCTGTTGACCGCGCGCGATCACCACCGTTGGGCTGCCCTGTTCGTCCTTGGTGCGATCGACCATCGTTCCAGCCGAAGGACCCGTGAGCACCATGAGGCCGGCGCCGTCCGCGAGCACCCATCCGGAGCTCGTGCGCGCGAGCTGCGCCGAAGGGGCGGAGAGCGCTCGGTCCTTGCGATCGAGGAGCGTCGGTGTCCCTACGGGCGCGCCCGCAGGGTCGATGGGCACTGCAAAGGCGCGCCCCGTGGCGTCGCCTGCGATCACCACACCTTCACGTGCACTGACATCGAAGGCCGCAGCCTTCACCTGCTCGAGCGCCCATGCGGGGACGGTGCCGGCCGGCACGTCGACATGGGGCTCCGCCTTCCCCTTCCCCACCGAGAGCTTGGCATCGAGCACGCTTTGGTGAACCGAATAGCCACCTCCCGGCTGTCGCGAGAGCGTGTATCCAGGCGCGTCGAAGCGGCCCAAATCGATCTCGCGGGCGACCTTGCCATCGGGCCTGACGTGCATGACGACGAGCGACCGGCGCACGCCGTCTTGGAGCCCGATGGGCACATGAGCTTTGCTCGGCGGCACGCTCGCGGGCAGGACGAGGCGAATCACCGCCAGGATCAGGCCTTTGCCTGTCTCGGGAGAGGCCGAGAGGACATCGAAGCTCCGGCTCACGAGTGGGGCCGAGAGGGTGCGCGCGGTGGCAAAAGGAGCATTGTCGGGGTTGACGGCGCTCATCGGCAAAGGCACGGTCGCGCCGCGCGCATATCGACCGTCCGCGCCGCGCAGAAGGGTCGTCATCGTCAATCGTCGTCCACCATCGATGGATACGACGGCGAGGCCGCCGTCGATTTCGACGACGTGCTCGACCTCGGCGCGAAAGTCGTCGTCTTCGAACAGGGTCTCGGCGCGGCCGCGATCGTCGAGGCGATCGATGCGGAGGGGCTTCCCGCGCGCGGCGAGGAAGCCGGCGCCGGCCGCATCGAGGCTGCTCCACTTCGCCGGTGCGGCGACGATGGGCCCGCTCGGGGCGAGGGCCGAGCCGCCATTTCGCCGGGACAGGAAACGAAAGAACGTGCAGCCCGCATCCACCGGCCCCGCGAGCCGGCAAGCACCGTCGAACCCGACGAGCGTCCCGACACCCGCGCTCCCGAAGGCGGCGGCGATCAAACGCAGCTTCTCCCCTTGGGGAGCATCGGCGCCCGGAAGCAGCGCGCGCGGCTCACCCACACCGGGCGCTGCCGGCACGTCCGCGCGTGCCGTGGGCGCATTGGAGAGCGCAGGCGCCGTGGATACAACCGGCGGTGCGGTGGTCGCGGGCGGCGAAGGAGCGGTCCCACAGGCGCCGGCGAAGGTGAGGATCCCAAGAATACCTAGCGATGTCGAACCGAGCCTGTGCAGCGACATGCGCAAGGCGCATAGACAATCTGGTCTCAGCCGTCCAGTGCCGCACACCGTGTCCGCTGCACCGGCCATCTTGCATGAGACGTCATCCGATGGGTGCCAGTTGCCGCTGCGTTGATGAACACCATCACGAGGTCCATTGAGATGGCGATTGTGCGGAGCTGAATTCGCGCCGAGAGGTGGATTGGGAGATCCGCCGTCGGCCGGTGACGCGCTGGCCGATGTGGGGCCTATCGGCGAGCACGGATATCGTGAGGACGAAGGACGCAGATTGGGCGGCGGACGCCGCGCGAGGAGAGGAAAGCAAGCAAGGTGCGGTGATCGGGTCATGCGTGCAAGCCTCGTGACGAAAGACATGCTCGCCATCGCGACACGAGACGAGTAGTCTCGGCCTCCCGCCTACGCGGAGAGGAGATATCGATGATTGCGCTCCGCTCGCCTCGCGTCTTCGTCACCGTATTGCTCGCCGGCGCCGCGCTCGCGGCGTGCAGCGCATCCACCACTCACAACGGCTTCACCGGCAGCGGCGGCGAAGGCGCTTCGGGCATGGCCACGGGCGGCGCGAGCACGAGCGGCACGGGCGCGGGTGACAGCACGGGCGTGGGGATCTTCGATGCCGGCTTCGGCGGCCAAGGGCAAGGCGGCGCCGCGCCCGGGTGCGCCGCGGAGACGCAGTTCGTCTACACGCTCACGTCGGACAACGAGCTCTATCGCTTCAACCCGCCGACGCTCGAATTCACGCTCGTTGGAACCCTCGATTGCCCGACCGTCTTCGCGTCGCCGTATTCGATGGCGGTCGATCGCGACGGACAGGCGTGGTCGATTTTCACCGACGGAAACCTGTTTCGATTCGACACCAAGAACGCGCATTGCACGGCGACTTCGTTCGTTCCGGGACAGCAGGGGTTCTTCACGTTCGGAATGGGCTTCTCGGCGAACGCGCCCGGCAGCACGGCCGAGACGCTGTTCGTCAGCGACTCGGCGGCTGGGTCGGGGAGCACGCAGGGGCTCGCCACCATCGATACGCAAACGATGGTGCTCACGCCGGTGTCCGGTTACGACAAGGTCTCGGCGCGCGCGGAGATGACGGGCACCGGCGATGCGCGGCTCTACGGCGCTTTCGAGGGCAGCCCGTACGTGGTGGCCGAGATCGAGAAGAGCTCGGCGCACATCCTCTCGCAGGCGCCGCAGAGCGCGATCAACTACGCACCGGGCAGCTCCAATTTCGCGTTCGCGTTCTGGGGCGGAGATTTCTGGCTGTTCGTGGGGCCGGGCACGTCGACGGACGTGTTCCGCTACCGGCCTTCGGACAACACCACCACGAAGATGACGACGGTGCCCCAGATCATCGTGGGCGCGGGCGTGTCGACGTGCGCGCCGCTCAAGCCGCCGACGTGAGCGAGCGCACGCCCCGCCCTCGACGGGCGACGGCTGCACGACATGATCCGGGCATGGTGAGCGCCGGCGCAGCGACGCGGTTTCCGGAAACGCCGGCGCGCCGTCCGCTCGATTCGAGCTACCCTGCCGGCTCGATGTTTCACCCCGTGGTTCGCGCGTGGTTCGAGCGGCGCTTCGCTGGGCCGTCGGCCGTGCAGGAGCGCGCATTTCCGGTGATCGCTGGGGGCGCCGACACCCTCGTCACCGCGCCGACGGGCTCGGGCAAGACGCTGGCGGCGTTCCTCTCGTGCCTCGATCGCCTGGTCACCGACGCGTGCGCCGGGGCGCTCGGCGATCACACCTACGTCGTCTACATCTCGCCGCTCAAAGCGCTCTCCAACGACGTTCAGAAGAACCTCGATTTGCCGGTCACCGAGATCACGGCGCTGGCCGCGGAGCTCGGGTATCCGTTGTCGCCCGGCGCCATTCGCACCGCGGTGCGGACCGGCGACACGACGGCGAAGGAGCGCCTCAAGGCCGGAAAACGGCCGCCGCACGTGCTCGTGACCACGCCGGAGTCGCTGTTCATCCTGCTCACGTCGCGCTCGGGGCGGGCCGCGCTCGCGCACGTGCGCACGGTCATCGTCGACGAGATCCACGCGGTCGCGCCCGACAAACGAGGCGCGCACCTGTCGCTGTCGATCGAGCGCCTCGAGGATCTGGTGGTGCAAGCCGGCGGGCCGCGGCCGCAGCGGATCGGCCTCTCGGCGACGGTGCGGCCCATCGAGGTGGCGGCGCGGCTCCTCGTGGGATCGCGGGGCGCGCTGCCGGCGGTGATCGACGCGGGGCAGCGGCGCGATCTCGATCTCGCCATCGAGGTCCCGCGCGACGAGCTCGGCGCGGTGTGCACCAACGAGCAATGGGCCGAGCTCTACGATCGGCTGGCGAGCCTCGCGCGCGAGCATCGATCGACCTTGGTGTTCGTGAACACGCGCCGCCTCGCCGAGCGGCTCGCGCTCCACCTCGGCGAGCGCCTCGGGCCGGAGGTGGTCGCGGCCCACCACGGGAGCCTCTCCCGCGCGCGGCGCCTGCTCGCGGAAGAGCGGCTCAAGGCCGGCACGCTGCGCGTGGTGGTGGCCACCGCGTCGCTCGAGCTGGGGATCGACGTGGGCGCCATCGAGCTCACGTGCGTGGTGGGCTCGCCGCGATCGGTGTCCACCGCGCTGCAGCGGATCGGGCGATCGGGGCACACGCTGGGCGCGACGCCGAAAGGCCGCTTTTTCCCGCTCACGCGCGATCAGCTCCTCGAGTGCGCGGCCATCGTGCGGGCCGCGCGGCGCGGCGTGATGGATGCCATCGCGCTCCGCGACGCGCCCCTCGACATCCTCGCGCAGCAGATCGTGGCCGTCGCGGCGTGCGAGGATCGCGGCGAGGACGAGGTCTTCGATCTGGTGCGCCGCGGAGCGCAGTACGCCGATCTTCCGCGCGCGACGTTCGACGACGTGGTGACGATGGTCTCGGAAGGCGTGTCCGATCGCCGCGGGCGCGCGGGCGCGCTGGTCCATCGCGACGGGGTCAACAAACGCCTGCGCGGGCGGCGCGGGGCGCGGCTCGCGGCGCTCACGTCGGGCGGCGCCATCCCCGACAACGCCAACTACGACGTGCTCGAGCTGCCCGCGGGCGACAAGGTCGGCACCGTCGACGAAGACTTCGCCATCGATTCGAGCGCGGGCGACGTGTTCCTGCTGGGGAACGCGTCGTGGCGCATCCACCGCGTGGAGATGGGCAAGGTCTGGGTCGAGGACGCGAAGGGCATGGCGCCGACGGTGCCCTTCTGGTTCGGCGAAGCGCCGGCGCGCACGCGCGAGCTCTCCGACGAGGTGGGCGAGCTGCGCGAGGCGGTGGCCGCGCGGATCAAGAACGGCGAGGCGGTGGCCGACACCATCGCTTGGCTCTGCGAAGCGTGCGCGCTCGACGAGCCCGGCGCGCGCCTCCTGCGCGACTACGTGGCCGCCGCCGTGGCGGCGCTCGGCGCGGTGCCCACGACGACCACCGTCGTCGCCGAGCGGTTCTTCGACGAAGCCGGCGGGCAGCAGCTCGTGGTGCATGCGCCCTTCGGCGGGCGGATCAACCGCGCGTGGGGCATGGCGCTGCGCAAGCGATTCTGCCGCAGCTTCGATTTCGAGCTCCAGGCCGCGGCCACCGACGACGGCGTGCTCCTCTCGCTCGGCCCGCAGCACTCGTTCCCGCTGGAAGCGATCCTCGAGCTGCTGAGCCCCGACGGTCTCCGCGAGGTGCTCGAGCAGGCCGCCCTGCAAGCGCCCATGTTCGGCACGCGCTTCCGATGGAACGCCACACGCTCGCTGTCGCTCCTGCGTTTTCGCGGCGGCAAGCGCGTGCCGCCGGCGCTGCTCCGGATGCGATCGGACGATCTCCTCGCGGCCGTGTTCCCGCAACAAGTCGGCTGTCAGGACAACCACGGCGGCGGCCCGATCGAGGCGCCCGATCACCCGCTCGTGAACGAGACGCTCCGCGATTGCCTGACGGAGCTGATGGACGCCGAGGGCCTCGCGGCCGTGCTGCGCCGCCTTCACACCGGCGAGATCCGCTTCGTGGCGGCGGAGACGCCGGAGCCTTCGGTGCTCTCGCACGAGATCCTCAACGCCAATCCATATGCGTTCCTCGACGACGCACCGCTGGAAGAGCGGCGCGCGCGCATGGTCTCCGTGCGGCGCGGCCTGCCTGCGGAGATGGTGGAGCGCGACGGCGCGCTCGATCCCGAGGCGATCGCCACGGTGGTGCGCGAAACGCAGCCCGACGTGCGCACGGCCGACGAGCTCCACGATCTGCTGCTCGATCTGGGCGCGCTGCCGGACCGCGAAGGGATCGCAGCGCGGCTCGATCGGTTCTTCGCCGAGCTCCGCGAGACGCGGCGCGCCGCCCGCCTCGTGGGCGACGGCGACGCCCTCTGGGTCGCAGCCGAGCGCAGCGCGCAGGCGGCCGCCATCTGGCCCGCGCGCAGCTTTCAGCCGGCCATCGTCGATCCCGGCGGCGCCCGCGAGATCGATCGGGATCTCGCGCTCGCCGAGGTCATCCGCGGCCGGCTCGCGATCGCGGGGCCCATCACCGCGGCCGAGCTCGCGCGCGATCTCGCCGTCGCCGAGGACGACGCGGGCATCGCGCTCGCGCGCCTCGAGTCGGAGGGCGCGGTGCTCCGCGGTCGCTTCCGCAGCGGTGCGCTCGGCGCGGCGGGCATCGAGTGGTGCGATCGCCGCCTCCTCGCGCGCATCCATCGGCTCACCGTCGCCGGCCTGCGGCGCGCGATCGAGCCGGCGGCGCCCGCGGATTTGATGCGCTTCCTGCTCTCGTGGCAAGGCGTGCGCGGCGCGCGCCACCACGGGCGCGCCGGCGTGCTCCGCGCCATCGAGCAACTGCAAGGCTTCGAGCTGGCGGCGGGCGCGTGGGAGAACGAGGTGCTGCCGGCGCGCGTGCCGGGCTACGATCCTGCGTGGCTCGACGAGCTCTGCCTCTCGGGCGAGGTCGTGTGGGGCCGCCTCGCGGCGCGCGACGCCGGCACGACGCCGACGAAGGCCGCGCCGATCACGCTGGCCCGGCGACGCGATCTGCCGTGGCTCCTCACCGCGCGCGACGCGAAGGACGGCGAAGAGGGCCTCTCGGAGGCCGCGCGCGCCGTGCTCGCCTCGCTGCGATCCATGGGCGCGTCGTTCTTCGACGAGCTCGTCGGCGTCGCGCTGCCGAGCCGCGCCGAGGTCGAGGACGGCCTGTGGGAGCTCGTCGGCGCGGGCCGCGTGACGGGCGACGGCTTCGCCGGGCTGCGCGCGCTCATCGAGAAGAGCGCGCGCTGGAACGACGGCTTCAAGGTCGGTCGCTTCCGCGGCGGTGCGC
Organism: Minicystis rosea; assembly: GCA_001931535.1. Classification (GTDB taxonomy): domain Bacteria; phylum Myxococcota_A; class Polyangia; order Polyangiales; family Polyangiaceae; genus Minicystis; species Minicystis rosea. The sequence goes on along the minus strand of CP016211.1, from coordinate 15,254,910 downwards.
CCAAGGCCGCCACCGGCCGATGGGCGCTGTTGCGTGCGCCCGTCGTCCCGGACGCGGCCGCCGCGCTCGAAGCGCAGGCTCGCCAGTACCTCCGGCGCTACGGCGTGATCACGAAGGACCTGCTCGCGCGCGAGGCGCATGCTCCGCCCTGGCGCGATCTGGTGCGGGTCTATCGCCACCTGGAGATGCGCGGCGAGATCCGCGGCGGGCGCATGGTGGCCGGCTTCGTCGGCGAGCAATTCGCTCTGCCCGAGGCGCTCGAAGCGCTCCGCGCCATCCGCCGCGAAGCCAAGACCGAGGACGTCGTGCGCCTCTCCGCCTGCGATCCGCTGAACCTCGTCGGCATCATCACGCCCGGGGCGCGTGTGCCCGCGCACCTCGCCAACAGCGTCACCTACCGCGATGGCGTCCCGGTCGAGCCGAGCGCGGAAGCGCCCGCGATCGCGCTGCGCGAGGCCGGCTGAAGATCCGCAGATCCGCGGCCGATTCCGCTCCCCTTCGCGGAGGCCGGCACTATGCTCCGCCGCCTCGATGACTTGGTTCCACGCCGCGCTGCTCGGCATCCTCGAAGGGCTGACCGAGTTCCTCCCGGTCTCGTCGACCGGCCACCTCTTCCTCCTCGGCCTGCTCCTCGGGCACGAGGACGAAGCCTCCAAGGCGCTCGACATCGTGATGCAGCTCGGCGCGGTCATCGCCGTCGTCGTCTTCTACCGCGCGCGCCTCTGGTCCTTGATCCGCGGCGTCCTCACGCGTGATCCCGCGAGCCTGCGGCTCCTCGCGGCGCTCGCGATCGGCTTCTTTCCCGCGGCGCTCGTGGGCCTCGCGCTCCACAAGAAGATCAAGGCCGTGCTCATGAGCGCGGGCCCCATCGCGGGCGCGCTCATCGTCGGCGGCATCGTCATGATCGCCATCGAGGCCTCGCGCCGGAAGGCCAAGGTGCAAGGCGAGGACGGCCTCGAGAAGGTCACCCCGAAGCGCGCCTTGATCATCGGCCTCTTCCAATGTTTCTCGCTCTGGCCCGGCGCCTCGCGCTCCATGAGCACCATCGTCGGCGGCCAGATCGCCGGCCTCTCCACGGCCACCGCGGCCGAGTTCTCGTTCCTGCTCTCCATCCCCACGCTCGGCGCCGCCACGGTCTTCGATCTCTACAAGCACGGTCACGAGATCATCGCGGCCCCCGGCGGCACCATCGCGCTGGCCGTGAGCATGGCCGTGTCGTTCCTCGTGGCGATCGTGGTGATCGCCGCCTTCATCCGGTTCCTCCCCCGCATCGGCCTCGCGCCCTTCGGCTTCTACCGCATCGCCCTCGGCGCCGTCGTGCTCGCGCTGGTCGCCGGCGGTCACGGCTGAATCTCGGAGAAAACGCCCTCTTCGCATCCGCGGAGCCGGTTGCATCGCCGGGAAAGCGTTCCCCGAATGTCAGGGGAGCCGGTTACCGAGCGTGCAGCCGCCTCCCCGACGTGCAGGGAGCCGGTTGCCGCGCCATGCAACCGCCTCCCCGGGTGTCAGGGGAGCCGGTTACCGAGCGTGCAGCCGCCTCCCCCGACATGGATGGAGCCGCTTACCGCGCCATGCAACCGCCTCCCCGACGTGCAGGGAGCGCTTTGCCGACCGTGCAACCGCCTCCCGGACAGCACGCGCGCGAAGGCCGCATACGGAGGCCGCGCCGTGTCCGCGGGCGCGGTCGCCGCGCGCGCAATGTGGGCTATCCTCGCGACCCATGATCGCCGCCTTCCGACGAAGCCTGGTCCCGGCGCTGATCGCGTGCACGGCCGGCGCATCGTGCGCCGAAGCACCCCCTCCGCCGCCCACCGTGGCGAAGAGCGAGCCCACCGCGCCGGTCGCCGCCGTGCCTCCGCCCATGCCCGCGCGCTGGGTCGAGAGCGCGGGCACCACCACGATCGGCCCGCAAATCGGGCGCGACACGCTCGTGCTCCTCGGCGGCCGGCGCGCGCTCGTGCTCCCCGACGGGACCGTGCAGATCGAGAGGGTCCCGACGCCCGAGGCGCTGCTCGACATCGCGCTCGTCCCCATCGCCGGCGGCACGCGCCTCGTCGGCCGCGGCGTGCACGACGTGTATCGCTTCGACGATCCGCTCGGCGCCCCTGTGTTGCTCACGCGATCCGAAGCGGCGCTCGTGCGCCTCGGCACCGCGCCCGGCGCCGTCGCGCTGTGGAGCGCGCGCTACGATCTCCCACGCTTCATCGACGTGGAGACGGGCAACGAGCGCCCGCTCAAAGGCCTCCCCGATCCGCCGCTCCGCGCGATCTCCTTCCTCGATGCGCAGCGCGGCGCGGGCGTCTTCGAGGCCGTCGGCCTCGCCGTCACCACCGACGGCGGCGCCACGTGGCGCGCGAGCGCGGGCGGGACCGCGCGCGAGTCGCTCGCCGTCAGCGGCCTCCGTCGTCGCGGCGACACGCTCCGTGCCTTCGGCTTCGCCGACGGCCCCGACGCCGCGATCGATCTCGATCGCGCCCACCTCGGCGCGATGGAGCCTCCCGCCGCAGCCGCGTCGGATCCCCTGCTCCTGCGCTGGATCCGCGCGAGCGGCCGCGATCCGCTCGAAGCCGCCGCCTCCGCCGGCCTCGAGCTCCCGACCGGCAACGGCGGCGCCTTGATCGCGAGCCACGGCATGATCGCGCGTATCGACGCGCGCACCGGCGTCATCGGCGAGCTCGTGGAGATCTCGCGCGGCAAGTGGGTCCCGTGCAGCGCGGGTCGCGCGGCGAGCACCGCGTGGGTCGCGTGCACGCTCCCCGACACCGCAGGCACCCCGGGCAGCGACGTCCCCACGCGCATTCATCTCTTCGATCCCTTCGGCGTGTTCCACGTCCCCCTCGGCGAGCCCAAGCTCGCGCCCGATCGCCCGGTGTTCGTGCGCAACGGCGACGCCGACCTGCGCGTCTCCGCGAGCGGCGGCGTGCTGCTCACCGGCCAGTGCGCGACCGATGACGTCGGCCAAGCCTGCGTGCGCCAACCCGATGGAAAGTGGAAGTCGATCAACGCCAACGTCGAGCTCACCGAGCGCGGCCCGGGCCCGCTCGCCGATGGTCGCGTCGCCTTCCTCCGCGGCCTCTTCGACGGCGACGACGAAGGCGGCGCGGCCGCACCGGGCGACGACGACGATGCCGGCCCCGTCAAGCGCCTGCACGTCGCCCTGCTCGGCCCGAACGGCAAAGAGCACGCGCTCGCGCCCATCCCCTTGGTCGCTTCACGCGGCTACGTGCACGTGCAGAGCCCCATCGAAGAGGACACCGATCACGCGCTCCATTTCGTGATCGAAGACGGCGACGGCCCCTTCTCCGTCGTGGTCCCTCCCACGCGCGAAACGCCCACGCTCACGCGCATCCCCGACGCCGCCGAAGCGCGCCTCCATGCGGGCCGCGGCCTCGCCGTGGGTGAGAATCACGTGCTCGCGACGCTCGACAACGGCACGACCTGGAACGAAGTACCCACCACGCCCGCCGCGCTCGAAGCGGCGCGCGCCATCGCCACCGGCGCCGAGGGGCCCGAGACCTTCTCCGTCAGCGACATCGGCGCGCGCCTCGGCCCCGTGCTGCGCCTCGGCTGGGGCCCATCCGACAGCGTCGCGTCCGCGGATGCGCCGCCCGCACCGGCCCCGCTCGCGTCGCTCGCCGCGCCCGCGGCGCCGCCGGCATCCGAGCTCGTGCTCGTCTGCGCCAGCACCGGCCCTTCGCCCGGCGTCCCGCCGCTCCTCGGCATGGCCGACGCCAAAGCCCTCCTCGTCGGCAAGCCCGCTCCCGCGACCTCGGCCAAGCCCGCACCGAAGCGCGACACCAGCATCTGGGCCGCGCGCATCAACGCGCTCGAAACCGTGGCGATGGTCGAAGAGGACGCCCCCGACAAGAAGGGCAGCGGCCCCATCGTGTGGACCCTGCGCTGGCACGACCCTCGGGAGATCGGCGGTAAGGTCCGAACCGCGACGGTGAAGCTCGCGCCCGGTGCCGCAGGCGGCCCCAACCTCCGCTTCGCCGCCGCGGACGGCGCGCGCGCGCTCTTCGCCGTGCGCTCCGGCGGCAAGTTCCGATTGGTCCGCGTGAAGCCCGGAGGCGCCGCGGAGGCCATGGAAGTCGCGCAGGATCTCATCCCCAGCGGCGAGGTCGTCTTCGGCACCGGCAAGGGCGATCCCATCGCCTGGCTGCACGACTCGAGCGTCGTCGCCTGGCTCGCCGGCGAGAAGCCGCGCGTGATCGCCGAGCTCTCGTCCCACGCCGCGCGCACCCTCGGCACGCCCACCGCGGCGGGCGTCCCGCTGCTCGTCGGCGCCAACGATTGGGCTTTGCTCCGCACGCTCCCGATTCCCCCGCTCGACAAGGCCGCTCCCGACAAGGCCCCTGCAGCCATCGTGCTCCCGCTCGACGGCTGGACGCGATTGCCCCCGATCCGGCGCAACCTCGGCTCCTTCCCCGTCTGCGCCGCGCGCGGAAAAGGCCACGATTTCCTGCTCGATCGCAGCGTGCTCCGCACCGAGATCGACGGCATCTCGGGGACGGGAGCGACCACCCGTTACGCCGTCCGCGTCAATGGCAACGACATTTGCGTTCAAGGCCTCTCGGCTACGCTCACCGTGAGCAAGCCCAAGGGCGCTTCACCGCCCGCGACGCCGCCGAAGGGTGGAAGGCCGCCGCCCAACTTCGGCAATACCCTCTTCGTGCGCGCGGATCTGACCGGCAAGAAGGCCGAAGGTGGCAATCGCGGTCTCCTCCCCGAAGCCGAGGTTCATCGCATGAAGTGCACGCTCGAGCCCAAGCGCGATCCGCGCTGAAACCATGGAGCTCCTCTTCGTCCTGTCCTTCGCCGCCGTCACCATCGGCCCCGTCGGGTTCCTCCTCTGGAAACAGCAGCGCGACGCGATCCGCGCCCGCGCCTGGATCACCGCCGGCAAAGCGATGGGCCTCCGCTTCGAGCGCCGCGTGCTCCCCATGTTCAGCGTCGCCTTCGAGGTGCTCATCGGCGAGCGCGACGGCACCCGCATCGAAGTCTGGTCGAGCCTCGCCGGCGACGAGCGCTCCCTCCACGCCAAAGCATGCTTCGCCGAGCCCGTGCTCTTCGGCCTCTCGGCCACGACCCGCCCCTCCTCCCAAGATCACGCGCTGCGCGGCCCCGAAATCCGCACCCATCCCCTGCCCAGCTTTCGCGTCTTCGCCCACGACGCCGAGCGCGCGACAGCCCTGCTCGCGCGCCTGCGCAAGACGTTGAAGCACTATCCCGACAACGGCCGCGATCTCACCATCGACGACACCGGCGTCGTCATCGACGCGCGCGCCGAAGGCACCCGCGCCGAAATCGAATCCTTCGTCGACGAAGCCCTCGCCGTGCGCCGGCGCCTCCTCGATGCGCTCGCCGTCCTCGGCCCCGACGCCGGGCAACGACAGGCCGCCGAAGCGTGGACCGACGTCGCCGCGCGCGAGCATTTCTCGCTCGACGCGGGCACCTCCCGCCTCCGGGGCCGCACCGATCGCTTCGACGTCGACGCCTCCCTCGAGCACAGCGCCTCGCTCCAAACGGTCCTCGCCTTCACGTTGCGCGAGCCCACGCGCGGCCAGGTCGCCCTCGGCCGCAAGCACGACGGCTCCGATGCCTTTCTCGCCTTGCTGGGCCAGGTCGCGACGCCCACCGGCGACGCCGCCTTCGACGCGCGCTTCCGCGCCAGCGCGCGCACGGCCGCCGCGAGCGCCGCGGTCCTCGACGACGTCACCCGCGCCGCGTTGCTCGATCTCCCCGAGCCCATCTGGGGCGGCGAGATCGCCGGCCCCACCATCACCCTGCGCGCCGACGGCGTCGTCCCCGGCGACGCCCTCGCCGACACGCTCCGCATCATCGATCGCCTCGCCGCCCACATCGCGGGCCACCCGACGGGCGGCTACCGCAATCCCGCGTGAAGCGCCCTCTTCACTTCGATCGCGTCCCCCGCTTCACCCAGAGCGCCTCTCCCCGCGCATAGAGCTTCTCCCTCCCTTCGTACGTCGCCTTCTCTCCCGGGCTCGTCGAGAGGCCCACCGCCTTTTGCGCGGTTGCCCTCGCCTTCTCGAAATCACCGCTCGCCGCGTGGGCGGCCGCCAGCGTGTCGAGACAGCGCGAGAGCGTCTGCTTCGTCCGCGCGCACGCGCTCTCCGCCAGCGGCACCGCCGCGCGCCCATCGCGCACCGCCGGATCGTCGGTCGTCGACAGCAGCCACGCGAGCTGCCTTTGCGCCCTCGGCCAATCCGGCCGGAGCCGCACCGCCTCGCGATACGCCGCCGCCGCCTCCGCGGCCCGCCCCACCATTTCCAGCCCGAGCCCGTAGTTGAAGCGCGCATCCGCCTGCTCCGGCTTCCCGTCGGCCGCCTCGCGAAGCAGCGGTATCGCCTCGTCGAGCTCCCCCGCCTCCGCCAGCGCCGATCCCAGGCTCCCCGCGATCTCCGCGTCCCCCGCCCGCGCCGCCCGCGCCCTCCGGAACATCGCAATCGCGTCCGCGCGGCGATCCTGCTTTTGATAATGGAGCCCGAGGTCGTACGCCGCGACCCACGCCTCGGGGTTCGCCTCCAGCGCCCGCAGGAACAAGGTCTCGTAATCGCGGAACGCCGTCGCTTCCCGCGCGGAGAGCGCCCCACACAACAGCGGAATCGCCCCCAATACGATCTCTCGCCGCGGCACGCGCTCCGCGAGGCGCGTAATCCCGGCGCCGATCAACGCCAGCGCCGGCATGCTCGCCAGATACGCAAAATGGTTCTGCACCTGGGCGAAGCGCATGAAATAGACATTGAAGAACCCGAGGGCCGGAAAGATCAGCGCCGCATACGCGAGGAGCGCGGCCGCCGCATACGTCGCGCGCCCGCGGCGCACGAGCATCAGCGCGCCGATGAGCGACGCCGCGGCGGCGAGCGGCCACAACCATTGAACGGCGGACCGAGAATCGATGTCCCAGCGTGGATAGAAGAAGGCCAGATGGCTCGGCCACAAAAGCTTCATCCAATAAAAGCAGAACGCCCTCCCGGCCACGAGCACGCGCTCGCCGAAGGTCCAGGCGAACTCCACACCATGCGCGCCCACGCGGCCGTGCTCGAGGTGCGCCGTAAGCAGCCCCGCCGCCGCGCCCACGGCCAAGAACGGCGCGAGCGGCCCGATGACGCCGATCCCCCGCCTCCCGCGCAGGATCACGAGCACCACGAGCAGCGCCGCCGGAATCACCGCCACGGCCGTCTTCGCCAAGAGCGCGAGCGCGAACAGCCCGAGCGCCCCCGCCCAGAAGCGCCACCGCTTCGCGCGCTCCTCCTCTTCGTCGAAGCGCAGATACAGGAGCACCGACGCGAGGCCCAGCGCCCCCGAGAGCACGTTCTTGCGCTCCGTCACCCACGCCACCGACTCCACCTGCAGCGGGTGCAGCGCGAACAGCGCGGCGGCGAGCTCCGCGCCCTTCACCGCGAGGCGCCGCAGCACGAGCAGGAGGAGCACCGCCGTCGCCGCGTGGAGCGCGACGTTGACCGCGTGGTACGCGGGGAACCACAGCCCGCTCATCTGGTATTGCGCCCAGAAGGTGGTGTGCGTCAGCGGGTAGTACTGCTGCGTGACGGTGACGTCGGTCCAGATGCGCGCGAGCCCCGAAGCGTCGCGCAGCGCGCCGTTCGTCACGATGTTGACGTCGTCGTCCCACACCCACGACGCGCCCAGCGCCGGCAAGTAAGCGAGGATGACCAGCGCCGCCAGCGAGAGCGGGTAGTAGGCCGCGAGCCTTCGGCGAGCATCCTCCGACATGCGGGCCATCCTAGTCGCGCGCAAGGCTCCGGCGGTGCTCGATCGCTCTCGGTCGCGGCGCGCGGCCAAGCCCGGCGCCGGCCGCGGTGAGGTGGGACGCCGTGAAAGAGTGGGCTATAAGGGCGCGCATGTCCGACCGCGACAAGCACCATCATCACCACCATGCGGGCGCCGTCCGCAGCCTCTCCGACGGTGGAGAGGATCACCTCGTGCCGCTCGTCTCGCTCGATCCGCTCGAGATCAAGACCTTCGACGATCTCGTGCGCGCCATGTCGAAAACGGCCTTCAGCGGCCGGGCGCTCGGCGAGGCGGCGGACGTGCTCACCACCATGGCGCAGGATCCGGACTGCCTCATCGTCGCCACCTTCTCCGGCGCGATGACGGTCGCCAAGATGGCCACGGTGATCGTCCGCATGATCGAAGCCGGGATGATCCATTGCGTCATCAGCACCGGCGCGCTCATGGCCCACGGCCTCAGCGAAGCGGTCGGCCTCACCCATTACAAGGTGAACCCCGCGCAGTCGGACGAGGAGCTCTTCGAGAAGGGCTACAACCGCGTCTACGACACGCTCGAGATGGAGGCGAACCTCAACACCATCGACGAGTTCGTCCGCGCCCAGCTCGACAAGCTCGATCCCAAGGAGCCTTGGTCGAGCGAGATCATCTGTCGTCAATTGGGCAAGGCCCTGGCGGAGATGGGTGACTCCCCCGGCATCCTCCGCAGCGCCTACCTCAACAACGTACCTGTCTACGTCCCGGCCTTCACCGACAGCGAGATGGGCCTCGACGTCGCCACGTGGATGCTCCGCCGCATCCACGCGCAGCACGGCAACGCGCCCGACTTCGACGTGTGGAAGCACGCCGCGCCCCCGTCCTACAATCCCTTCCTCGATCTGCTCAGCTATGCGCGCCTCATCCGCACCAAGAAGCGGATTGGCATCTTCACCATCGGCGGCGGCGTGCCGCGCAACTGGGCCCAGCAGGTCGCGCCCTTCTACGACATCGTCCAGCACCGCCTCGGCGTCGAAATGGAGCACCCGCGCTTCCAATACGGCGTGCGCATCTGCCCGGAGCCCGTGCATTGGGGCGGCCTCTCCGGCTGCACCTATTCCGAGGGCGTGAGCTGGGGGAAGTTCGTGCCCCCGAGCGAAGGTGGCAAGTTCGCCGAGGTCTACGCCGACGCCACCGTCGCTTGGCCTCTCCTCGTCCGGGCCGTCCTGGAGCGCCTCGGTAAAATCAAGTAGGGCACACGCCGTCGCGCGCCGCGCCCATTCCCCCATCCATTCATCCCCTCAACGACTTTCCTCGGACGAAACCACCTGTTGGCTTCGTCCGGGGGCCCCTTCCGAACTCCACTGCTCCGCTTTTGTTACGCGCCGCGCCGTTTCGATGACGGCACGGTGAGCGGGCCCTCTTTGTGCGCCAGCGCCGTGCTCTTCCGTGCTCTACTCCGGGCCGAGGGCCTCGCGCCCCCAACCCAAGGAGCGTCGCTCTATGTCGTTCACGCGCACCATGCCCAGGAATCCGGACGAGCTTTACACGTACCTGAAGAAGATTCACGACAACAAGAGTCACGTGAAGAAGGTCGAGGTGAACCTCACCAACGCGCACCTCGAGGTCGATCTCGACGGCATGGCGAACTTCGCGGGCAATCCGGACGTGTATTTGCCGCTCAAGCGCGCCAAGGTGAACGACGCCAAGCTCCTCGTGGAGCGCATGCTCCGCGCCTCCTCCGCCGGATACACCCCCTCCGAGGCCGAGGCCCGCGAGCTCTACGACATGCTCGATCCCGTCGGACAGTGACGTCTTCGGACGGCTGACCGAGACAGCCACTCGCGCCGCGTCGTCAGGACTGCTGACACGCGGCGCTCGCATTTTGTGGCGGTGCCCGCCCCTCCTCCGCACCTTCCTCGATTCCAGCGCTCGCGCGCCTGCCTGTGAGGCGCGATGAGCGCGTCGCCGAACATCCATTCTCTGACCGCAGCTCCGACAACCATTCTCGATCGCGCTCGCGCCGCGCACCGAATCTCGACTCGATGCCAGAAGGCCGGCAAATCATACGGTATCCGGTCGATACGAATGCTGCCCGACACTCCGCGTCGATTCTGCCCTGGTTGAGGAATGAATGGGTTGAACGAGCCGAGAGCGCCCGGTATACCCCGGGGTCCACAGGCGTGCCCTGTGGTCCTCGGGCTCACGTCGTAACGCGCAAACGATCCTTGTGCGACGTCCGCCATCGGCCGTCGTCCGGTCGCGTGCTGCCCGAGCGCCCCCCTCAGCAGGAGAGAGCCCATGACTCGCAAGGCCTTCGTGTTCGTGCTGTTGTCCGCCCTCGCCGCCACCCAAGCGGCCTGCGTCGATGGAGACCGTGACTCCCTCCCTGACGACGGCGAGATCGGCGCCGCCGGTGCCGCAATTCGCGGTGGTCGTGTGGCCAGCGATTATCCGGAGGCCGTGGTCATCGACATGAAGCGCGGTGGCCGTCCTCTCGCGGCCTGCTCGGGCTCACTCATCACGCCCACCGTGGTGCTCACGGCCGGTCACTGCGTCGTCGGCTTCGATGGTTGGGACATCCGCGCTCCGTACGCGGGCGCCCAGCGCGCCACCGCCGCCGAGGCTGCCACGCTTTACAGCGCCACCGACGCCCACGCGGTCAATCCCAATCGCCACGACATCGGGCTCGTCTTCCTGAGCACGCCCATCCAGCTCGATGCCTATCCCACGCTGGCCAGCGCGCCTCTCTACGAGGGTGACGCCATCGTCAACATCGGCCGCATCCAGGACGGCGTCCGCTACGACAATCACCTCTTCGTCAGCCAGCCCATGGCCGTGACGGGCGGCGCGCGCATGGGCTTCCCCTTCGACTACATGGCTCGAGAAATCATCGAGTCGGGCGACTCCGGTGGTCCCGACATGGCCAATGGCACCCACACCATCGTCGCCGTCAACTCCGGCGCCGGCGGCGGCGCCGAAGTGCTGGCCCGCGTGGACCTCGTCAAAGCCTGGATCGACGAGCAGGTGGCCGCGCACGCGGAGTGATCACGATGGGGCCGCAAGCGGCCCCAAACCCCGCGCCGGACAAGCCGGCGCTGATCACGATGGGGCCGCCCCCCGAGCGGCCCTCGAACCATCGATGATCCCGTGGGCTCCGGCAAACCATTCTGGACCGAAGCCCGCATGTCACGTGTGATGAGCGCATCCATCTCGATGTGACCGAGACGAATCACCGACCTCGTCGCATCGAGCAACAGGCCCTCCTCGATGGGCCTCGACCGACCTGCCGGCGGCACACGTCACGAAAGGTGCGCGCTGCCGGCCGCTCCCGCGCGGGATCGGCGAAATGGGCTTTGCCCAGGCGGAAAATGGCGAGGCGCCGTTTTCCTGAAGATCCTTCGGCCCGCGTGATCGTCGACAGCGGGTCATGACCGCACCCTACCGTGACGAGACCGACGCCCTGACGCTCCGGCTCCAAGCCCTCCTCGAGCAGCTCGAGGTCGTGCGGGCCCAGACCCAGAGCCTCACGGCGCTCGCGGAGGTGGAGAAGCAAATCGAGCAGGAGATCGAGGACGTGCGCGGCAAGCTCGCGCAGGCGGTCGCGGGTCCGAAGGTCTCCATGCTCGACGACGCGCGGATCGCGAGCCCCTGCCCCGCCGATTGGAACAGCATGATCGGCGACGAGCGCACCCGCCTCTGCCTCCAATGCGACAAGGAGGTGCACAACCTGGCCGGGATGACCCGCGAGGAGGCCGAGGCCTTCCTCGGCGGCGTCGTCGGCGAGGTCTGTCTCCGCATCTACCGCCGCGCCGATGGCACCGTGCTCACCTCGGATTGCCCCGTGGGTGTCCAGAAGAAGCGCCGCCGCCTGGCGCTCGTGAGCGCGGTCGTCGGCGGTGCCGTGGCGTCTTCGAGCGCGTTCCTTATGATGCACCCCGCCGCTTCACCGCCCGTGGGCTGCAGGATGCCGCCGGCCTCCTCGAGCGTGACGGAGGCCCCGGTGGTGACCGCGGCCCCCGTGGAGAGCGCGGCCCCGGCCGAGCCCCGACATCATGTCGTACCTGCCGGCGTGGCTCCGCCGCCCAACGTCAATCGCCAGCTCTCGTATCAGACCCAGGAGCTGTCACGCCTGCTCGACCAGCGCGCCAAGACCACCGACCCGGCCAAGCGGCGTGACATCGAGTCTCGGATTCGAGATGTGCAGCAAACGATCTCGAGGCTTCAGAAGGTGAAGAAGACCGAATCCACGAGCCTCTGACGAAGCGGCGAGCCTGCCACCCGACGATGCGGTTCGGACGGCAGGCCCTCGACGGCAGGGTGCGATCACCTGCGCTCGCTAAAGCATCATTCCGCCCGAAACCTCGATGCGTTGGGCGGTGATCCACTTGCCCTCGGGCGAGAGAAGGAGCGCCACGGCGCCGCCGATGTCGTCCGGGAGACCGACGCGGCCGAGGGCCGTTTGCGCGGCGATCATCTTGTTCATCTGGTCGTTGTCGCGCACGACGCCGCCGCCGAAGTCGGTCTCGATGGCGCCGGGCGCGATCACGTTCACCGAGATGCCGCGCGGGCCGAGCTCCTTCGCCAGGTAGCGGGTCAGGACCTCGATTCCACCCTTCATCGTGGCGTAGGCCGAATATCCGGGGAAGCTGAAGCGCGCGAGGCCGGTCGACACGTTGAGGATGCGGCCGCCGTCCGCGATCAGCGGCAGGAGCTTCTGCGTGAGGAAGAACGGCCCTTTGAGGTGGGTCTTCATCAGCTCGTCGAACTGCGCCTCGGTGGTCTCGGCGAACGAGGCGTGGAGCCCGATGCCGGCGTTGTTCACCAGCGCGTCGAAGCGATCGCGCTGCCACACGCGGCCGAGCTCGGCCGCGAGCTTCTCGGCGAAGGCGCCGAAGCTCGACGCGTCGGCCACGTCGAGCGGCAGGGCCACGGCCTTCCGGCCCTTGGCCTCGATCTGCGCGACCACGTTGCGGGCCTCGTCCGCGGCCGAGCGGTAGGTGATGACGCTGTCGATGCCGTGATCGGCGAGGTGGAGCGCCATGCTCTTGCCGAGCCCGCGGCTGCCGCCGGTGACGACGGCGATCGAGACACGGGACGGGGCGGTGAACGGACGGGTGGGCGTGCTCATGGGAAAGCTCCTTTCGCGCGTCGGGCGCGTGTCGCTCCCTATCGATAAGCCCCTGCCCCCTCTTTCGGAAGGCAGCGGTTTCCGACACACTGTTTCGTGAGGCGAAACAATGAGCATGGAGCTCGAATCCCTGCGGATCTTCGTGAAAGTGGCCGAGCTGGCGAGCTTCACGCGCGCCGCCGAGCAGCTCGGGATGCAGAAGGCGCGCGTCTCGCTCCACGTGCGCGCGCTCGAGGCGGAGGTCTCCGTCCGGCTGCTCCACCGCACCACGCGGAGCGTGCGCCTCACCCCCGACGGCGAGACCTTCCTCGCCCGGGCCAAGCGGCTCGTGACCGAAGCCGACGAGCTCGGGGCCATGTTCCAAACGAAGGGCGCCCTGCGCGGCAAGGTCCGCGTGGACCTGCCCGTGAGCCTGGCGCGCGCCGTCATCATCCCGCGCCTGCCCGAGCTCCTCGCCGCGCATCCGCAGCTCGAAATCCAGCTTAGCACGACCGATCGCCGCGTCGACGTGGTGCGCGAGGGCTTCGACTGCGTGCTCCGCATCGGCGCGCTCGGCGACTCGGATCTCGTGGCCCAGCGGCTCGGCGCCCTCGCCATGATGAACTACGTGAGCCCCGCATACCTGCGACGGTACGGCCGGCCGCGAACGCTCGCCGATCTCGACGGGCACGTCCTCGTCCACTACTCGCTCGGGCTCGGGGCCGACCCGCCGACCTTCGAGTTCCACGACGGGAAGGGCTACCGAGAGCGCCCCATGCACTGTCTCGTCACGGTGAACAATGCCGACGCCTACGAAGCCGCCTGCCTCGCGGGCCTCGGCATCATCCAGGCGCCGCGCTACGGGCACGCGGCGGCCATCGCGCGCGGCGATCTCGTGGAGATCCTCCCCGAGCACACCGCGGAGCCGATGCCCGTGCACCTCGTCCACGCGCACGGGCGCAACGTGCCGAAGCGCACGCGCGCCGTGCTCACGTGGATCGCGCAGACCCTCGCGCCGCACCTCGCCGGGATGTGACGATCAGGCCGCGTCCTTGAGGCAGCCCACGAGCTCCGAGAGCAGCTTGTCGGCGGCCTCGAGGCCGCTCGTGAAGGCCTCCGCCTCCCGCGATCTGCGGGTGAGGCGCATGTCGGGCGAGAGCTTGTACGCCGACGCCTTGCCGCCGAGCAGCTTGGTCAGCTTGGCCGGATCGAGCGGCGTGTCGTCGCGCAGATGGAGCGTGACGCTCTTGGCCGTAGCCTCGCAGCCGAGCACCTTCAAGCGGCGGAGCTCCGTCTTGAGCCGCATGAGATGCACGAAGCGCCGCGCCTCGGGCGGCGGCGGGCCGAAGCGATCTTCCATCTCGGTCGCGAGATCCTGCACGTCCTCCGCCGAGGAGGCGCTCGCGAGGCGCTTGTAGAGCGAGAGGCGCACGCCCACGTCGGCGATGTAGTCCTCCGGCAGGAGCGCGTCGGCGTCGAAGGACAGCTCCGGATCGACGTCGTGCACCACCGGCTCGCCGCGCAGCTCGTGCACGGCCTCGTCGAGCATCTGGCAGAAGAGCTCGAACCCGACCTGGGCCACGTTCCCGCTCTGCTCGCCGCCGAGGAGATCGCCCGAGCCGCGCAGCTCGAGATCGAGCGACGCGATCTGAAAGCCCGATCCCAGCTCCGTGTGCCGCTCCAAAGCCTCGATGCGCGATCGGGACTCGTCGGTCATGGCGTTGACGGGCGGCACCACCAGATAGCAATACGCCCTCTCCTTCGAGCGGCCCACGCGCCCGCGGAGCTGGTAGAGCTGCGCCAAGCCGAACATGTCGGCGCGATCGATGATGATGGTGTTGGCGCGGGGGATGTCGAGACCGCTCTCGATGATGGCCGTCGCGCACAGCACGTCGAAGCGGCCCTCGACGAAATCGAGCATGGCCTGCTCCAAGGCGCTCTCGGTCATCTGCCCGTGCGCCACCGCGATGCGCGCCGTGGGCACGAGCTCGGCGAGCCGCGCCGCCCGCTCGTAGAGGCCCTCGACGCGGTTGTAGACGTAGAACACCTGCCCGCCGCGGGAGAGCTCGCGCGTCACCGCCTCGCGAATCACGTTCTCGTCGTGCCGTGTCACCACGGTGCGAATGGCCCGCCGATCGACGGGCGGCGTGGTGATGATCGACATGTCCCGGAGCCCCGTCACCGCCATTTGCAACGTGCGCGGGATGGGCGTCGCCGAGAGCGTGAGCACGTCGACGTTGGTCTTGAGCTGCTTGATGCGCTCCTTGTGCGTGACGCCGAAGCGCTGCTCTTCGTCGACGACCAGGAGGCCGAGGCGCTTGAAATGGATGTCCTTGGAGAGCAACCGATGCGTCCCCACCACGATGTCGACGCTCCCGTCGCGCAGGCCGCGGTTCGTGTCGTCCTGCTCCTGCTTGGTTTGGAAGCGGGACATGGCGCGGACGTTGATGGGATAGCTCGACATGCGCGCTTCGAAGCTGCGGAAATGCTGCTGCGCCAGCACCGTCGTGGGGCAGAGCACGGCGACCTGCTTGCCGGCCGAGGCCACGCGGAACGCCGCGCGAATGGCCACTTCGGTTTTGCCGAACCCGACGTCGCCGCAGACGAGCCGATCCATCGGCCGCGAGGCCTCCAGATCGGCGTCCACGTCGACGATGGCCCGCGCCTGATCCGGTGTCTCGTCGAACGGGAACGTGGCCTCGAAGGCACGGTAATCGTCGTCCGGCGGCGGCACCCCTTCGCCCACGGCCGCGCGCCGCTCGGCATAGAGACGGAGCAGCTCGTCGGCCATCTTGCGCAGGTTCTTCTGCACCCGCGCCTTGGTCTTGGCGAAGGTCTGTCCGCCCAACCGATCGAGCTTGGGCGCGGCCTCGCCGCCCGCATATTTCTGAATCTGGTTGAGCCGATAAACGGGGAGATAGAGCTTGTCTCCACCCGCGTATTCGACGGCCAGCAAATCCACCGTGAGGGCGCCGACCTGCTTGTGTTGGAGGCCGAGATAACGACCGATCCCGTGCTCCACGTGGACCACGAAATCACCCGTCGAGAGGCTCCTCAGATCCTCGACGAAGGCGCGTCCCTTGTTGGCGGCGCTGCCCGAGGATCGGCCCGAGCGGCGGTGGGCGCGGGCGCCGAAGATCTCCTCTTCGGTGACGAGCACGAGGCCCTCGGCCGGCGCGACCACGCCGCGCGCGAGCGCGCCGACGACGACTTGGGTGGCGCCGCGAACGGCCGGATCGGCGTCATCGAGGAGCTTGGTATCGAAGGCGCCGAGGCGCGCCTTCACCTTGAGATCGCGGTGCCGGAGGAGCGTCGTCAAGCGCTCCACCTGCGTGGCCGCGCGGGCCGCGAGGATCACCCGGAGCCCCGCGTCCTGCCAGGCCTGCACCCGGCGCACCAGCGGATCGAGCGCGCCCGTCTTCCCGTGCGAGGCGCGCGCCGCTTTGATGGCGCGCTCGAGGTCCGCTTGATCGTGCGTGGCCAGCGTGGCCGCGTCGTCGGGCGTGACCTCGAAGCGCTCGAGCGAGGCCGGATCCGCCGCCGTCCCCTCGACACCGGTGCGATGCAACGCGAGCACCGTGCGCGCGCCGAGGAGCCCCGCAACCTTGCCCTCGAGCTCGTAAAACGAGGACAGAGGGAAGCGCGGCTCCCGCCCTTTCTGGCCTTCGTCGGCGGTCACGCGCCCGAGCTCGTCGCGCAGCGCGCTCGTGATCGCGGCCGGATCTTCGAGGACGAACACCGCATCTTCGGAGAGGTATTCGGCGAAGGGCGCGAGATCGACGTAGGCGGGCAAGAACCCTTCGGCCCCGAAGAAGGCGCGCCCCGAGGCCACGTCGTCGACCAGCGCGCGCGCTTTGGAAGAGGGCCAATCCACCGTGTCGCACGCGGCCCGCACGCGCTCCCGGGCCCGCTCCACGGCCTCGGGCGTCATCACCGCTTCGCGCGCCGGCGAGACCCAGACTTCGCGCAGATCGCGCACCGTCTTCTGCGTCTCGGGATCGAAGGCTTTGATGCTCATCACGAGATCGCCGTAGAGCTCGATGCGCACGGGCAGCTCGGCGGTCGGCGTCCACACGTCGAGGAGCGAGCCGCGCACTGCGAACGTCCCCGGATCTTCGACCAGCGGGCTCCGCACGTAGCCGCATTGACCGAGCCGCGCGACGAGCTTGTCGCGATCGATCTCGTGCTCGGCGATGATCAGCTCCGCGTGCTCGACGACCTCGTCCTTCGGCACGACCTTGCGGGACAGCGCCGCGATCGGCATGACCAGGATCGACCACGGCAAATCCACCGCCAGATGGAACAGCGTGGCCAGGCGCATCTGCGCGCCTTTGCGATCGGGGCTCACGTCCGCGTATGGGCTCTGCTCGTTCGGCAGGTAGAGGAGCACGCGGCCGAACACGTCGGCGCCTTCGGCCTCCGCGTCGTCGGCGTTGCGCTCGCCGAGGAGGAACGACGTGTCCGCCGCCAGCGCGCGGGCCGCGTCGACGTCGGCGGTGAGCGCCACGATCCTGCGCTTCGTGCGCTGCGCGAGCGCGCGCAGCACGAGCCCCGTCGCGCCTCCGAAGGCGCCGGTCGCGTGATGCGCGCGCGCCCCCGCGCCGGCGATCGCCGTCGCGAGCTCCGCGGCGGTGACCACGCGGCGATCGATGGGCACGTCGAACGACGGGATCGGATCCAGATCGGCGGCGGGCGCCGGCTCTTCGGGGGCGAGATCGAGGGCGGTGAGATGCGTGAGCTCGGCGAGCGAGGCCTTCAGCGATCCGGTGTTCGGGGCGGCCGGCATGGGCAAGCGATCTAGCGCCGTCGGCCAGAAGTTCCGCCAGGAATTTTCTGGCCGAACAACCGACCGACGATTCGACGGATCCCCCACCAAAACCCCCTCCTGCTGACGACCGATCGCAACGGTTCGCCCGACGCGCCGACGATTTCGACCTGGTTGCCGACGATACGAGGGGCGCTTCGTCCACGTGGCGCACGCTTCTGCTCCAGTTCGCGGAGGAGATGCGGAAGGCTATCGCCAGGGGCGATATCGCCACCGTTCGCCTGACGTACGAGGCGATTGGTCGGCTCCTCGGAAACGCAAACGCCCTGTTCGTGCCCGTCGACCCTCGCTCGGGGGTGATGGGGCAGCACATGCAGCCAAGGTTGTGCGCTCGGCGCGCTCGCGGAGGTCCCGGTGAGCATGCCGCACGTGTGGGATGCGAAGACGCATGTCGGCGCGGTCCGCTTGAACAACGAGGACTGCTACGCGGTGGATCCCGGCCGCGGCCTCTTCGTCGTGTGCGATGGGATGGGCGGGCACGATGCGGGAGAGGTCGCCTCCGCCACAGCGTGCGCGACGATCCGCGACTGGGTCGCGGCGCGGCCGCCGTCCCCCAGCGCGCGCGTTGCGAGACAGTTGCTGACCGGTGCGATCCGGGCGGCGAACCGGCGCGTGTTTGGCCTCGGCGCCAACGAGCGCAAGCCAGGCACGACGGCCGCCGCGATTCTCTGGGCTCGCGATCAGTTCGTCATCGCCCACGTCGGCGACAGTCGCGTCTACCGGCTGCGCCACGACACGCTTGAGCAGCTCACGCGGGATCACTCGCTCGCCAACGAGCTCGTCGACCAGGGACGTCTCGCCCCCGAAGCGGTTGCGACGTACCGCCACCGCAACGTCCTGACGCGCGCCCTCGGCACACGGGACGCCGTCGATATCGCGGTCCAAACGGTGGCCGTGCTGCCTGGAGACACCTTCCTGGTGGCATCCGACGGCTTGGTGCTCACGCCCGAAGCGATTGGACAGTGCCTACAGCTCTCCCCCGCGGCCGCCGTCGACAGCTTGGTCGGCCGCACGCTCGCGGAGGGGGCTCCCGACAACGTCACCGTGGTCGTTGCACGCGTGGGTGACGCGAATCGACCGCGGCGCAGGAGGTTGCGATGAAGAAGGTGGGAATGTCCGCGGCCAGGAACAACACCGGGATGTCCGCAGCCGCCGCGAAGCGGGCGGCCGTAGCAGCGAAACCCGAGACTACGCGTAGCCCTGCACAACTCGCGGGCTTGGCGAACGCGAGGGCTGCAAGGAAGGCGAAGCGAGACGCCCTCGCCCAGGCCACCGAAGCGATCGCCGAGTCGCCCAAGAAGGCCACCGCCAACACCGTCGAGTCGCTGATCGAGCTCTTCTCGGAACGTTGGAACAAGATTGGGTCGCAAGCCGACGCCGATCGCCTCCTGGCCGAGATCGAGCACGCGGCAAAGACGGTCGCGGCGGAAGAGCTGCTCGCTTACGCGGCGGCGCCCGCTCTGCGCGGGCGGCTCCTGTCGCTGTGCGTGTTCACTCGGGCCAACGAGCGCGCCGCAATGCCTCATGCGTCTCCGTCGGCTGAACTGCTCGGCGCCGCTGCGCTGCTCTCGTCGAGCGGAGCGCACCGCGCGTGAACGTGCTCTTGCTCCACTTGGACGGGAAGCTCCCGAACGTGGCGTTGATGCGCCTTGCCGCGCACCATCGGGCGCTCGGGGACGAGGTGACGCTCCGCCGCACGCCCACGATGGCCGCGGTGGAGCCCGAGCTCGGCGACAACTTCGATCGCGTCTATGCGTCCGCGATCTTCGAGCGAACGCGCCCGATCGCCGAGCGGCTCCTCAAGGTGCGGCCCGATGCGATCCTCGGTGGCACCGGGGTCGACATGGCGCGAACCCTGGAGAGCATCGGCGTCACGACGTTGGCGCAGGACTACTCGGTCTACCCGCGGTGCAGCTTCTCCATCGGCTTCACGCAGCGTGGGTGCCGCTTGCGCTGCCCCTTCTGCGTCGTCCCCGCAAAGGAAGGCGGCCCTCGCGAAGAACAGACCATCACGCAAATCTGGCGAGGCGAGCCCCACAAGCGGCACCTGCTCTTGCTCGACAACGACTTCTTCGGCGTGCCTGCGTGGCGTGCGCGGATCGACGAGATCCGCGGTGGCGCCTTCCGTGTCTGCCTCGCACAGGGGATCAACGCCCGGATGATCAGCCAGGAGGCTGCGCGTGCGCTCGCGAGCATCGACTACGCCGACGACTCCTTCACGCGACCGCGCATCTACACCGCTTGGGACAGCAAGGACGACGAGTCGACGCTGTTTCGAGGGCTCGACCGCCTGGCGGCCGCTGGCGTAAAGCCCGATCACATCATGGTCTACTGCCTCGTCGGCTACTGGCCGGGCGAGACGCACGAGGATCGTGACTACCGGCGTCGGCGGCTCCGGGCCTGGGGAGCGAGGCCGTACCCGATGCCGTTCGTTCGCACGCCCGAGCTGGTGGGGTACCAGCGATGGGTGGTGGGCGCCTACGACAAGCGCGTCTCGTGGTCCGAGTGGACGCGGGCACGCTTCCAGCCGAGAGCCCTGGGCGATCGGAGCGGTGCGCAGCTCAAGCTGCTCGCGGATGGAGGTGGCTTCTGATCCGGCCCGACCCGCGACCTCTCGCGTCCGTGCGGGTTGCGCGGCGTCCCCTCGTGTCACTCCGCCGCGCGGAGGTGGGGTGACCGTGAGCGCGCTGGGGTTGCTGCGGGGGGTGCTGCTTTCCGCCCACCTGATCTCCATCGCCAACGCGCACGCCAGCGCGCGTGCGGAGGCCCTTGCCCACCAGGTTCCGCCCGAACGCCTGGCCCCGATCCTCGACGTCGACAGGCTCCCGCAGAGGACGAAGGACGGCCGCGTCATCTCCCGCAGCCCCGCGCACCACCTTCAGAACTGCCTGCGCAAGCGGATCACGCGCGGAGAGATTTCACCGCCCGACACGGTCGGCGTGTCGATGGCGATGTTGATGCGCGTGGCGAGTACGCTCGCCGAGCTCAACGAGGACGACCTCGGGAGCTGGGCCAGCCTCGGTTACCTCTCGGAGAAGTGCGATGCTTCGCCGAGCCAAATCCGGGCCGTGCACGCTTACCTCGTGGAGCATGGCCACGCGCTCCGGCTGCCGCGCTTGAAGGCGGACGATCGGAAGGTGGGCGGCGCAAAGCGCCCACTCGCGATGACCCGCACGACGATCCGCCCCGTGTTCGCCGTCACGTGCGAGATGGTCGAGACGCTCGGTGAGGATCAGATCCTCGACATGATCGCGCTCGGCGAGAAGCGTCCCATGGCGATCGAGCCCACCACCCGCCACGAGGACGACGGCGAACGCGAGGCCCACACCGAAGCCTCCACCGTCCGTCGTGAAGCGTCTGGCGATGCGGTGCAGAGGATGGTGCGCGAACTGGCGCCCGAGCACCGCTGCTTGGTCGAACCGCTGGCGGCGCTGTCGCTGTTCACGGGGGTCAGCCTTCCCACCGGATCCGTCGAGTGGGTCGCGGACGAAGCCGAACGCGCCGGGCTCATCGACCTCGACGACGTTGACTATTCGCACGCGGCCGACGCGCTGAACGAGCTGGTCGAGGACCTCATGAAGGAGCGGCGCGGCGCCGAGGCGATGGGCGAGCCGCCACCCAAGATCCGCGGCGGGCGCGCCGGCCTTCGAGCTCTGCTCATCAGGTACTTGAAGGGCAAGAGGAGATGGCTCGACAAGAAGGGCGACGTCTACGAGGCCCGCGACGCCGCGAGGGCACGAGAGCAGGCGTACGAGGCTATCCTTACCGAGGAGCAGCGTGAGCGGCGAGGGCTGCCTCCGCGAGCGGCACTCGGCCGCGGGAGCAATCTCGCTGCTGTCATCGGCACCGCCCACCCGCCCACGCCTGCGCCGCTGAAGGCCCCGCCCACGCCTGCGTCTCCGCCGACACCCCACGACCAGGCGGTGAACCAGCTCCGCAGTCGGCTCGGCCTTCTTGGCGCCCGCATCTTCTCCGAAGCGGACTCCGCCAAGAAGGCGGGGCTGGAAGCCGAGCGGGCTGAAGCGGAGCGGAGACTCGCGGAGCTGCTCGAGCACGGCCCGCCGAAGTAGCGGCCCGCGCCGACACGCGCAGCGCATCCAAGCCCGTCTTTGAACCCGTTATCGCGGGCTCAAGGGCGGGCCATGCCTTTTTTGTCCCTCGGCGCAGGTTCCTGGGCCCGCCGCGACCGATCAAGCACGCACGGCGCGCCTTTGAGGCGCCGCCGGCGGGCGCCTACACGAGATCACACGCCGAGCACTGTTCGATGACGCGCGGCCCCCGGCGCTCATCGTGCGGGCCTGCTCCTGCGAGCTGCGGGCACCGGCGTAAGAGCTGCGAACGCAGGCGCGTGACGAACGAGTGTCGGCCCACGAGCCGCGGGCTTCAGCGCCGATCGGATCCGGATCGGATCGGGATTGGAGATGTGGATTGGGGATGGATCGCGAAGCGGAACGCGGAGTGAAGCGCGCGGGCTCTCCGCATTGCGCCTGCGGTGGGCTCGGGAAGGAGAGCAGCGGCAGACCGGCGTCGCTGTTGTACGCTCCGCCGGCATGGGCGCGAGCCTCACGAAGACGTGCCAGTGCCAAGCCACGGATGTCCGCGGCCGCATCTGCGGCAAGTTCTACGACCCCAAGTTCGGAGGACGCTGCGCGTGCGGGGCGTTCAACTGGGCGGAAACCGCGGCGCCTGCGCCGCGTGCTCGCCCTCGCAAGCCGGTGCGCCGCGTTCAGACATCCGGCCCGGCGGTGCTCCCGCACGCGACGGCGATGGAGGACGACGAGGAGGCGTGGGACCGCGCTCGGGAGCGCGGGCCGTGCACGTCGTGTGGCCAACCGGAGCGACTGCATGAAGCTCGCGGACACGGAGGACCAGCGTGCGACGTGTACGAGCCGCCCCTTGCTGCTCGTCGCGCGACCCCAGCGCCAGCGGTGGTCGACGGCAGCGCGCGCGCTCCAGGGATCCGCATCCTTCGCGCGGACGACGCCGACGAACTCGTTGTCACCGAGTACCCCGCCATCCTGTCGACGGTCGTCGGCGGCTTCGCGCACGGGAAGATCCACGCCATCCTCGGCAGCGCGGGCGCCGGTAAGAGCACCCTCGCAGCCCAGGCCGCGTCCGCCATCGCCCGCAGACACGACGCTCCGCTCTGGTGGCTCGATGGCGATCAGAACTCGATGGGCTTGGTGCTCCGGTCGTTCGCGCTCGCCAGGTCCGAGCCGCACAACCTGCGGGTACCGCAGGCCGAGGACGGTGCGGATCTTCCGTGGCAACGTGCGTTCGAGCTCGTCCCCCAGGATGCGCTCGTGATGGTGGTCGACTCGCTGGAGACGTGGGCACCGCGCAGCGACCAGGCACGCGGCGAGCTGCTACGCGCTCTGCGCATGCACGGCTGCCGCTTCAAGTTCGTCATCGCGGCCGCGAAGGCGGATGGCTCTGTCGCCGGCGCGGGGCTGCTCGAGCGCGCATGGGACGCGAGCATCTTCGTGGAGAAGAAGGCCATTCGGACGGGCAAGTGCCGCTGGTCGGGCGAGAGCACTTGGGAGCGGTACCGGGACCGCCCGGGCGGCGTGCGGCTCAACGTGCGCCGCGTCGTCGACGACGATGACGAGGACGACGACGATCTCAGGCCGCCTGTTCTTGGAGCGGAGCCGGGGCGCGAGCGCGTAACGCATGCACCCGTGGGACGCCTCGGCGGCTTCGCTCGGAGGCTCGCGACCCGCCTTGGGCGCGTTCGTGGCCGGTAGCCGGAAAACGCCGCAAATCGCCGGGACTGAGCCGGGACCGAGCCGGCACGAAACCGGGCCCAATCGAGCTCGAATGCCAAGCCGGAAGCGGTGTGAAGCTGGGTGCCAAGCACAGGCGTCGCGGGCTCGTCCTGTCTGACCACCTGCGCCTCGCTCCGGGTTGGCGACCCGCCTCGGGCGCGTTCGCGGCCGGTAGCCGGAAAATGCCGCAAATCGCCGGGACTGAGCCGGGACCGAGCCGGCACGAAACCGGGTCCAAGTGAGGGTTGAAATCGCGATTGTAGGCTCCGTAGCGTCGTCGACATGGCGGACGAAGCAGCCGAGCCCGAGGTCGAAGGAGATGAGGTCGAGGAAGAAGACGAGCCGATCGCCTTCAAGCCCCACGCGATGTTCCCGCGCGATGACGACGGCCCCGAAACACGCGACATCGTCTGGATCCAGCTCTTGCGCGTGATGCCGGATGGCACGGTGCAGACCTGCCCGGACCAGTTCCAAGCAGCGGATTTGCCGAACTGGGGCGAAGTCTACAGACGCTTCGGCGGGGGCAAGTACCGGGCGAAGGGCCGCAACGCCAAGATGCAGTGGCAGGCAGAGTCGCCGGGGGGAAACGACTGGATCGTGTTCGACGGCGCGAGCAGGCCGTTCGCGGTCAACCCGGTAGAGATGCCCTCTGCGCCAACGTCTGCGGCGCCGGCGGTGCCCGCGGCGGCGCCACCAACGCCGCCGGTGCAGAGCGGTCCAACGTTGGCCGAGGCCATCGTAGCCCTCGGAGGCGTGCTCTCGTCGGTGGCGACGGCGATGATCAACCGACCGGCGCCGCCACCACCGCCCGCGCCCGATAACACGCTCGCCGTGGCGATGATGCAAAACATGGCCGCGCAGTCGGCAGCGAGCACGAAGGCCACGAGCGACGTTCTCGTGGCGCTCCTGAGCAAGGACAACAAGCAAGACAACTCGAGCTTGGTCGCCGTGCTCAACGCGAGCGCGGAGACGACGAGGGCGCAGGCCGCCGCGCAAAACACGCTTCTCACCGCCGTGCTCACGCAGAAGCAGCCGGGGCTCGCCGACCTGGCGGAGGTCCTCACGAAGCTCGGTCGTGGAGCTCCGCAACCCACGAGCGGGATCAAGGACACGATCGAGACGATCAAGGCGGTGAGGGAGATCAGCGGGCCAGCCCAAGTCGCCGGAGGTGGCAGCGAGCTCGGCGAGGTCACGTCGCTCGTGACGAGCCTCGCGGCCCTCGACAAGGGCGGCACCAAGGAGAAGGAAACGGAGAAGGAACAGCCGCCCAAGCCGCGCAAGAACCGGATCGTCATGCGGACGGCGATGGGCTTGATCGAAGTCGTCGACCCGTCTCCCGAGCTTCTTCGCCAGCTCGCTGCGCCGGCGCCCGCGCTCGCGCTCGGCCCTGCACCCGTCATCGCCGCACCCGCTCCCGCGCCTCCGGTCCCCGCGCCCGCGCGCCCGACGCCCACCGTACCGATCCCGCAGCCATCGGTCGCGGCGACGCCCGCAGCACCATCGCTCGCTGCGGTGCCGCCCGCGCCGTCGACGGTCACAGCAGCGCTCCCAGCGCCGCTCTCGGACGACGAGGAACTGGCGCAGCTCGCGGCGAAGCTGCGGAGCGACCCGAGCAAGAGCGTCCGACTCGCCCAACTGCTTCGCGATGCACCGGCCGAGCCTGCGGAGGCGGTCGCAGCGCCAGCACCCGAGGCGCCGCCGCAAGACCGCCGAGCGCGACCGCGACGACGGCCGGGCGCAAACGTCACGCCGCCGCACGCTGTCGCGCCGCCGCACGAGGTCGAGCCGCCGCACGAGGCCACGCCGACGCCGAGCGAGCCAACATCCACGTCTGTCGCCATGCACGAGTCCGCATCGACTTCGGCACCGCCGCACGAGGCCGCGGCTCAAGAGCCTCTCGCGCCGCCTTCACCTCCGCCGCCGGAGGCCCCCGTGCCCGCACCGCCCCCGCCCTTGCAGGCAGAGCCTCAAGCCGGAGCGAGAACCATCGTCGTGGGAGGCATCGAAGCAACCGTCGTCGATGCTGGCGAAGCTCCCCCGGAGCCGATCCGACTTCCGCAGTCCTTCGAGGTACCGCCGCCGGAAGCGACGCCGGGAATCTCGGACGAAGTGATGGCGAAGCTGACCCAGATGAAAGCGGACGAGATCGAGAGCCTCGTGCGCAAGAAGATCGGCCCGAAGGCGGACGGGATCGCTGAAGCCATTCGGGCGCTGCCGCGGGAGGCGCTCCCGTTCGCGCTCAAGATGTTCCCGCCGGACGCGTTGCGCGCACTGGCCGCCGGCTCGCTGTAGCTGGCACGCCGCCACGTGGATGCACGGCGACCTTGGCGGCGCGGATGCTGCGCATGCCGTCGCAGCGAGCCCCAGGGTACCTTGGGCTCCTGGGGCCACCGGGCGCCCCAGGGCACCGGGGGTGCCGACGGTGCCGTGCTGGCGATGCTGGCGTTGCCAGCGAATCGGAGGAGGAGCGCAGGGGCAAGCCTCTGCTCCTTGGTACGGTGACGCCATGCGAGGCGGCGGACACGGCGTCAGGCACGGCAGCGCGGGCGGTTGGCGCGGCGCGGGCGCACGAAGCTGGGAGCGGCCGCGAGGCCCTTGGGGCTGGGGCATGCGTCGTTGGCAATGGGGCGGCAGCCCCGTCATCTGGGACGCGCTCGACGGGGACCGCGACGACCGCTTGACGGTGGACGAGCTGCTCGAAGCGCTCGGCCCCGTGGGCTGGACCTCCTGGCAGGCGAAGCAGGCGATGCCGTTTCCCGCCACACGTGGGACGGCCGCACGGACGTGTTCGAGGCGCTCGACGAGAACGGGGATGGCCACGTCGAGCAAGGCGACGTCGATCGCGGGATCGGCCACGCGGCGAAGCGGCTCCTCCTGCACGGTGAGCCGCCGGGGCCAGAGCTCCCGGCTGGCGCGCGCTACGAGCAACGCGGCGGCGCGCTGTGGGTTACCTTCCTAGGGCGCGAGGCCAAGGCCCGTTACATGGTGGAGGCCGCAGCGCGCGACACCAGCGACCCCGCGGTCGTTTCCTGGGCGCGCCAATTCATGAAGCTGCCGCCTGAGCGGCGCGGCGCAGCGATCCTGCGCTTCTGCCAGCTCGCCGTGCGGTACCAGCGCGACCCAGCTTGGTACGACCGCTCCGGCAATCGACACGGCATCGAAGTGCTCGACAGCAGCGCCGTCGTGCTCTTTCGCGGCTACGGTGATTGCGACGCGAAGACGCGCCTCCTCCTCGCGCTCTGTCAGGTGTGCGGTGTACCCGCGCGCCTCGCGCCGGTCTTCAAGGGCGTCGACGGCTTCCCACACGTGCGCGCCGAGATCCTGGATGAGAGTGCGGGGCGGTGGCTCGTCGCTGACCCGAGCATCGCCAACTCGAGCCTGGGCCATCTCCCGCCGCACAACCGCACGCACATGCTTCAGCGCCGGCCTACGTCCCACGGGTGGGAGGTTTCCGACGACGACGGCACCACGTGGCACCCGATGGAGGGAGGTCAAGACGCTGGCGATGGCGACGCGATGCCGGGCGACGATGACGTGCCCGGTGGCGCGATGCTCGACGGCCGAACGCCGAGCGGTCCGATCGCAGGCGAGGACGACTTGCCCGGCGGCGCGGTGCCGGGCGAGCAGATGCCGGGCGAGCAGATGCCAGGTGGCCCGCTGCCGGACGGTGCCCTGCCGAGCGATCCCATGCCGGGCAGCTCAGTGCCCAGCGTTCCGATGCCGAGTGGTGCGACGGCGGGCGACGCGCCACAGACCGTGTGGCAACGCCGACACGCGACTCCCGGTCGCCCCAAGCCCGTCGTGCGAATCTCGCGACGGCTACGCTTCAGGCCCGGCAGCACGATCACGACGACCGTTCGCGGGGGGAATCTCACGCAGCGATGGCGCGTGGGTCGGGATGGCGTGACGCTCACGGCGCTCGGCCCTGCCACACGGGCGACAGCCGAGAGCCTCATGGCGGCGA